>CAKJYW010000047.1 GCA_918272565.1 Bacilli bacterium | reverse complement strand
TAATTGATAATAATTTGTTTTCAGGAGATGCTATTTTTAAAGGATCTATTGGTAGATATGATTTATATAGTAGCGATATTAATGAATCAATTAAAACCATTAATAAAATAAAAAGCTTCCCTAATTACAATATCTATCCTGGTCATGGTGATGCTACAACTGTATTTGAAGAGATTAAGAATAATCATTATTTTAAAGCCTTTTAATAAGGCTTTTTTTAGTGACTAATAAGAACAAAAGTAGTATAATAATAAATGGTGATAAAATGAGTAGCAAGAAAAAAATGCTTGGCCCAATTTTACTTCTAATAACCGCAATTCTTTGGGGACTAACTTTTGTTAGTCAGAAGATGGGAAGCGACTATGTTGGTCCATGTATTTATAATGCTTTAAGATTTTTAGTGTGTGGCATCGTGATGATGTGCTTTTATTTTGTTTCTAAGATTTTTACTAGGAATAAAAAAGTTGAAGAAGAAACAGTTGAAAACAAGACAAAATATGATAAAAAAGTAATTATCTTTAGTCTGCTCGTTGGCGTATTCTTGTTTTTTGGTGCAACTTTCCAACAACTTGGAATTACACTGACTAAAAACGCTAGTAAGACTGGCTTCATCAGTGCTACATATATTGTAATTGTTCCTATCATTTGTTTAATTATCTTTAAAGAACGAGTTGGAAAACTGATATGGTTATATTTAGTTATATCTTTAGTTGGTTTCTTTTTGATAAGTGTGAAAGATGGATTTAGTTTAGAAGTTGGTGATGTATTTACGCTTCTTTCTGCTTTAGGATATGCTTTACAAATTACATTTATTAGTAGAGTAGCAAGTAAAGTGAATGGTGTTTATTTAGCCTTTATTCAGTTTTTAATTTGTGGACTCTTATCATTGGCATTTGCTCTTATCTTTGAGACAATCGATTTTAGTAAAATAGTTGATGCACTTCCATCGATATTGTTTGCTGCTATATTCTCTGGTTGCATTGCTTTCACTTTACAAATCTATGGGCAAAAATACACTAACCCAACGATTGCTAGTATGATAATGAGCCTTGAGAGTGTCTTTTCTTTGATATTTAGTATGATAATCTTAAAAGAACTCCTCACAACAAAAGAATTCATAGGATCTTTTCTAATTTTTGCTTCAATCATCTTAGCACAGATTGATTTTAAAGAAATAAGAGAGAAAAAGAAGGAGAAACTAAATGCGACTCCATAGTTATCTAAAAAACAACGCTGATTTAACTAAATCAGAATTGATGAAACTTTTTAATGAAGGTAAGATTAAAGTTGATGGAGAGGTTACTACTCTTTTATATGAAGTGAGAGGAAACGAAGTAATAACTATCGATGATAAAGAGATAAAAGAACTACCTAAGGTTTACTATCTATACAATAAACCTATTGGCGTTACTTGCACAAATAGTAGAAATAAGATAAGTAATTTAAAAGATTTAAATCTTCCACAGCGTGTCTTTTCTTTAGGACGCCTTGATAAAGATTCTCATGGACTCTTGATTCTAACAAACGATGGTAAACTATCTGATAAATTAATGAATAGTAAAAGTCATGTTGAAAAAGAATACATCGTTAAAACTAAAGATGTAATTACTGATAGCTTTATTGATAAAATGGCTAGTGGTGTAGTTATTGATGGAGTTTTAACTAAGAAAGCAAAGGTAAAAAAACTGGATAATTACACATTTGATATTATTCTAACTGAAGGAAGAAATAGACAAATAAGGAAGATGACTAGCGTATGCCAAAACTATGTTACTGATTTAGAGAGAATTAGAATCGGTAAAGTGGATTTAGATGGATTAAAGCTAGGAGAAATCAAAAAAGTGGAAATTAAGGACATTATATAAATCATCTATTTAATAGATGATTTTTTTAATGACTAATAATCCTATAATGTCATTAAATTATAATAATAAATTAGCACGAAACACTTGACAGTGCTAATATTAGTGCTATAATATAATTAGCATTCAAGATAGCATAGTGCTAAAGGAGGCTTGTGATGATTTCGAATAGAAAGAAATTAATATTAAAAGCGATTGTTGAAGAGTTTGTTAGAACTAATGAACCTGTTGGTTCTAAGGACTTAGTAACAACTCCAAAGTTTGGTTTGAGTCATGTATCTTCTGCTACAATCCGTAACGACATGATGGAACTAGAGAAAGAAGGATTAATTACTAAAACTCATCTTTCTAGTGGTAGAGTTCCTAGTGAAGAAGGCTACAGGGTTTATGTAAAAGAGATACTAAGTGAAAAAGATCATAAGAAAGAAGCTAAGTTCCCAATGATTGATGAAATCTTTGATCGTGCCGAAATTAGTAGAGAAGAAGCGATTAAAGAGAGTATGGCGCTAGTTACTAAATTAACTAACTATGCATCAATTGTAATGGGTACAAGTGGTTACTTATCTAAGATTAAGAAATTGCAATTTGTTAAATTAAGTGACTCACATGGTGTAATTTTGATGGTTACTGACCATGGCTATGTTGAAAGTAAGAAGATTGTAATTCCTGATAACATCGAAATCAAAGACATGGAAAAAGTTGTTAGCTTACTTGATGAGACTTTACATAACTGTCCTATCAATGATATCGAGCGTGTTATTAAAGAGAAATTTGAGTCTGGTAACATCTATTCATATATGAATTATTATGATGAATTAGTTGGTGCTTTGATTAAGACATTTACTGAGATGGCTAAAGATAAATATTTCTTAGCTGGTCAAAGCAACATTCTAAATCAACCAGAGTTCCAAGATGTTAATAAAGTTCAAGAAATGCTAAGAGCAATTGAACGTCGTGAAATATTTAAGACTGTTAATGCCAATGAAACTGGTATTACCATTAGAATTGGTAGTGACAATACAATCAAAGCAATGGAAAACTGTACTATGATTAGTGTTCCTTATGAAATTAGCGATGATGACTTCGGTGTTATTGCGATTTTAGGACCTACAAGAATGGAATATCAAAAAGTAATTCCACTTCTTGAGTACATTGCTAAAAACATTAAGAAAGTGATGTGAAACAATGCACAATAGATATAGAGAAGAAGAAAAAGAATTAGAAGAAGAAAAAAAGAAGAATGGCGAAGTTGAAGCGGAAGATGTAGAAACAAAGGAAGCGGAAACTAGCGAAGAGGATATCGAAGCATTAAAAGAAGAAATAAAGAAATACAAAGAGCAATATTTGAGAGTTCTAGCTGATAGCGAAAACTTCAAAAAGCGAATCGATGAAGAAAGAATTCGTGAAAGAAAATATGGCTCACAAAGAGTATTAGAAAAGATTATTCCTTCAATTGATATTTTCGATAAAGCTGTAAATATGAAAACCGATGATGAGAAATTAAAGAATTTCTTGATTGGTTTTGAGATGATTAACAATAATCTTAAACAAGTTCTTGAAGAAGAAGGCGTTAAGAAGATTAAAGCTGTCGGTGAGAAGTTTGATCCTAAGTATCATCATGCTGTTGAGACTGAATGGAATAGTGATGTTGAAGAAGATGTGATTCTTAGTGAAATGCAAACTGGTTATATGTATAAAGATAGAGTCTTAAGACCTTCACTTGTTAAAGTAAACAAGAAGGTTGAAGAAAAGAAAGAAAAAAAAGAAAATAAATAGTTAATAAAAGGAGATAAAATTATGGCAAAAGTTATAGGTATTGACTTAGGTACAACTAATTCATGTGTAGCTGTTATGGAAGGTAGCGAAGCAAAAGTTATAGTAAACGCTGATGGTGAAAGAACTACACCTAGTGTTGTAGCATTTAAAGATGACGAAATTCAAGTAGGTAAGACTGCTAAACGTCAAGTTATTACTAATATTAATACAGTTTCATCTATCAAGAGAAAGATGGGTACTAATGAAAAGGTTCATGTTAATAATAAAGATTACACTCCTCAAGAAATTAGTGCAATGATTTTACAAAACTTAAAAGCAACTGCTGAAGCATATTTAGGAACTAAAGTTACAGATGCTGTTATCACTGTTCCTGCATACTTCAACGATGCTCAACGTCAAGCAACAAAAGATGCTGGTAGAATTGCTGGTTTGAATGTACTTAGAATCATCAATGAACCAACTGCTGCTGCTTTAGCTTATGGTATTGATAAGACTGATAAAGAACATACTATCTTAGTTTATGACTTAGGTGGTGGAACATTCGATGTTAGTATCTTGTCACTTGCAGATGGTACATTTGAAGTTATCTCTACTGCTGGTAACAACCGTTTAGGTGGTGATGACTTTGACCAAGTTATCGTTGATTATCTAGTAAGTGAATTTAAGAAACAAGAGAGTGTTGACTTAAGCAAAGATAAGATGGCATTACAAAGATTAAAGGATGCAGCTGAAGAAGCTAAGAAACAACTTTCAACAACAACTAAAGCTGATATTTCATTACCATTCATTTCTATGGGTGTTAATGGACCTGTTCATCTAAATATGTCTCTAACAAGAGCTAAATTTGATGATTTAACTCGTCATTTAGTTGAAAAGACTGTTGAACCAGTTCGTCAAGCATTACGTGATGCTAAGATGACTCCAAAAGATATCGACCAAGTATTACTTGTTGGTGGATCAACTCGTATCCCTGCTGTTCAAGAATTAGTTAAACGTGAATTAGGTAAGGAACCTAACAAGAGCGTTAACCCTGATGAAGTTGTAGCTATGGGTGCTGCTATTCAAGGTGGTGTATTAACTGGTGATGTTAAAGACGTATTGTTACTAGATGTTACACCTCTATCACTTGGTATTGAAACATTAGGTGGTGTATTTACTAAATTAATCGAACGTAATACTACTATACCAACTTCTAAATCACAAGTATTCTCAACTGCTGCTGATAATCAACCAGCTGTTGATATCCATGTATTACAAGGTGAACGTCCAATGGCTGCTGATAACAAGACATTAGGTCGTTTCCAATTAGGTGATATTCCTCTAGCACCTCGTGGTGTTCCTCAAATCGAAGTAACATTTGATATTGATGCTAATGGTATCGTTAATGTTAGTGCTAAGGATTTAGGTACTGGTAAGAGTCAATCAGTTACTATTCAAAGTGGTAGTGGACTATCTGAGGAAGAAATCAAGAGAATGGTTCGTGAAGCTGAAGAAAATGCTGAAAGTGATAAGGCTCGTAAAGAAGAAGTTGATTTAAGAAATGAATGTGAACAAATCTTATTGAGCGTTAAGAAGAGTGTTGAAGATTTAGGTAGCGAAGTAACAGATCAAGAAAAGACTGAAATCGATGCTAAGTCTAAAGCATTAGAAGAAGCTCTAAAGGGTAACGACATTAATGACATCAAGGCTAAGAAGGAAGAATTACTTAAAGCTAGTCAAAATGTAGCTATGCGTGCTTATCAAAAAGCTCAACAAGCTTCTCAAGCTCAAGCTAATCAAGGATCTAACGCTGGTCAAACTAACGATGACGGAAGCGTTAATGGAGATTACGAAGATATTAAATAATTTGGATTGGGTAGATAAATGGCCAAAAGAGATTATTATGAAGTGTTAGGTGTTTCTAAAACAGCTACGGATGAGGAAATTAAGAAAGCTTATCGTACTCTAGCTAAGAAATATCATCCTGATGTTTGTAAAGAACCTGATGCTGAACAAAAATTTAAAGAAATACAAGAAGCTTATGATGTCTTAAGCGATCCACAAAAACGTGAACAATATAATCAATTTGGTCATGAAGGACCAAATATGGGTAACGGCTTTGGTGGATTTGACTTCAATGGCTTTGGTGGTGGTTTTGAAGACATTTTCTCATCATTCTTTGGAGGAAGACGTAGTCAATCTTCTTCATCAAGCTCTCGTGGGCGTGATTTAAAGATTAACTTAACTATAACATTCGAAGAAGCTGCCTTTGGTGTAGAAAAAGAAGTTACCATTAATAGATACGAAACTTGTCCAAAGTGTAGTGGACTTGGTGCTGAAAGCAAGAGTGATGTTGAAACATGTCCTAAATGCCATGGTCGTGGAAGAATTGTTGTGGAACAAGCAACAATCCTAGGTCGTATTCAAACCGAAACTACATGTCCAACATGTGGTGGTAAAGGTAAAGTTATTAAGAAGAAATGTCCTAACTGTAATGGTGAAGGAAGAGTTAAAAACGCTTCTAAAGTCAAGATTAAGATCCCATCTGGATGTGCTGATGGTCAAGGCTTCAGAATGAGTGGCTATGGTGATGCAGGATTAAATGGCGGAACTAGTGGTGATTTATACATCAATGTTAGTGTTAAACCACATGAATTCTTTGTTCGTGATGGATTAAATATCTATATCGATGTTCCAATCACATTTAGTCAAGCTGCCTTAGGCGATTCAATCGTCGTTCCAACAATCCATGGCGATGTAAGTTTAAAGATTCCTCCTGGAACTCAAAGTGGAACTAAATTCAAACTTAATGGAAAAGGTATTTTAGATGGTAGAACAAATAATCAAGGTAGTGAATTTGTAACAGTTAAACTTATTACACCTACAAAACTTTCTTCAGAACAAAAAGAATTATTTGAAAAACTATCTAAGACAAACGAAAAGAATGAATCAGTCTTTGAAAGAATTAAGAAATTCTTTAAAGGCGAAAAATAAAAAAGGGATTTAAATATCCCTTTTTTTTAGAAAAAAATGCTTTAATTTTGTTATATTATTGTAAGAAAAAAGGAGAAAAAGAAAATGAAGAAATATTTTAGATTTAGTTTCATATTTATTTTAGTAATATTGGTGAGTTTTACTGTAGGATGCGCTAAAAAAGCATATAGTGATGCTTCATACGAGGTATCACCTTCAAATGGCGAAGGGTATAATGTGGATAATAAAAGTGATCTAGGAATAGATAAAGGTATTGATACTTCAACTTTTGCAACATCCCAACTAATAATCTATACATATAATTATAGTATTTCATCAAAAGAAATCGATAAAAATATCGATGATATTGTTAAACTTGTGTATTCTTTAGGTGGCTATATTGAAAGAAATAACAATAGTTATTATGAAGAAACATCAAAGATTAGTTATGCAAACTATGTTTTTAGAGTTCCAACTGACAAGTTAGATTCTTTAAATAGTAATTTGAGTGAAAACTATAACATCACTCATAAGGAATTGCAATCAACTAATATTACTGAAAAATACACTTCAAATGAAGCTCGTATCCAAGTATTAAATAGCTCTAGAGCAGCTTATTTAAAACTACTTGAAGATGAAGATTTAACATATTCAGAGATTATTCAAATCAATGATAAGATTAATAACATTGATACTGAGTTATTAAATCTAGAGTTAATGCAAAATAGATATGATAACTTACTTGAATATAGCACAGTTAATATTAATTTTAGAGACAAAAACGAAAATGTTATTCAAAGAACATTCTTTGGTGATTATGCTATATTCTTACAAGACTTTGTTAGCGGATTATTTGAATTTATCATGTATTCAATTCCATTTGTTATTGTATTTGTTGGTATTCCAGCCGCAATCGTAATTCCTATTATTGTTAGGAAAAAGAAAAAAGTAAATAAAGTAGAAAAATAAAATATATAGCTGACTATTTAAGATAGTCAGCATTTTTCTTCTAAAGATAAGCACTTTATGGTATAATTAACTATATTAAGAGGATATTATGCAAAGATATTTTTTAGAAAACACTGAGATTATTAATGGATATGTTGAAATAAAAGGTGGAGACTTTCATCATATTAAAAACGTTATGAGGATGGAAAAAGGTGATGAAGTGTATTTATGTATTGCATCAAGCACCTACCTTGCTAGCCTAGACCGATTTAATAGTGAAAGTGTTATTTTTAAGATTTTAGAAAAACAAGAAAAAAGTAGCGAAATGCCTTATGAGGTTACAATTGCACAAGGGCTAGTTAGACGTGAAAAGAAAGAAGAAGTAATTAGAAGAATTACAGAGCTTGGTGCTTACCTTTATATTCCAGTAGCTATGGAAAGATCTATTGTTAAGATTAAGGGTGAAGAAAAGCTAGAGCGTCAAAAAACTATCATTAAAGAAGCTAGTGAGCAAAGCCATCGTGATAAAAAGATGGAAATTACGGAACCTATTAGTTTTAAAGAATTTCTAAAGCTAAAGAAAGATTATGATTTATGCTTATACGCTTATGAAGAAAGTGGTAGAAGTAATAATTATAATCTAAAGAAATATTTGAAAGATTTTAAAAAGGAAGAGAAAAAGAGAATTATTGCACTTGTTGGACCTGAAGGAGGCTTTTCTCCTAATGAAGTAAAGCTTTTAGATGAAAATGGGTTTAAGGCGGTTGGGTTGGGACCTAGGATCTTAAGGACTGAAACAGCTCCACTTTACCTTATGAGTGCTATTAGTTATGAACTAGAATTAGAGGATTAATATGAAAGAATTGCAAAATATTAAAATTGCATATTGTAGCTTGGGTTGTAAAGTTAATCTTTATGAAACTGAAGCAATTATTAATAAATTAGTAGATAACGGGGCTACGCTTGTTGATTTCAGCAACGAAAATGCCGATGTTTACATTATTAATACTTGCTCAGTAACTAATATTAGCGACCAAAAGAGTAAAAAGATGGTCCGCCAAGCTATCAAGAGAAATCCTAATGCAATAATTGCGGTTATGGGATGCTCAAGTCAACTTCAATTTGATGAATATAAGAAAATTGAAGGCATTAATATTTTGCTAGGAACAAGTAATAGAAATGAGATGTTTAATCTCATTTTGGAAAACTTAAAAGAAAAATCATTTGATTCAATTTATTGTAATTATCTAGATAATAAGAAATACGAAGAATTAAAAGTAACTAATTTCTTAGATAGAACAAGAGGTTTTATCAAGATTCAAGATGGGTGTAATAATTTTTGCTCCTATTGTACAATTCCCTATGCTAGAGGATTAATAAAAAGTAGAGATAAAGATAATATCATTGATGAACTTTCTAAAATGACAGCTAATGGCATTAAAGAGATTGTTTTAACAGGTATTAATACCGGAGCTTATGGAAAAGATTTAAAAGATTACTCATTTAGTGAGTTACTTGATGATATTTGTAATAATGTTAAAGGGTTAGGAGTTTTAAGAATTTCCTCAATTGAAGCAACTGAAATCACTAAAGAATTACTTGATGTTATAAAAAAACATGAGTCACATTTTTGCATGCATCTACATATTCCTTTACAAGGTGGAGCAGATGCCACTTTAAAAAGAATGGGAAGAAAATATGATTTAGCATATTATGTAGAAAAGATTAATCTAATTAGATCATATTTCCCATTAATTAATATTACAACTGATGTTTTGACTGGCTTTAATGGGGAAACTAGCGAAGATTTTGCGTCTTCCTTGAAGTTTATTGAAAAAATAGGCTTTGGAGAGCTTCATGTATTTCCATATTCGCCTCGTCCAATGACAGTAGCTTATAAATATCCTGATAGAATTGATAAAATCACTAAAAAATACCGTGTTAGTGAATTAATTGCACTTAATGAAAGGTTAGCTTTAAATTATAGAAACAAATTTAAAGGAACTATTCAAGAAGTGATTATTGAAGAAATCAAAGATGGATATGCTTATGGACACACCTCTAATTATATTGAAGTAGTTATTAAGGATAATGGATTAAAAGAAAACGATAAAGTGAAAGTTAGAATAACTGATGTTGGTTATCCTAAATCTAAAGGTGAGCTTTATGTTTAAAGATTATAATTTTAAAGAATTTATTAATAAAGGATTAGAAGCAATTGGATTTAAAGAAGAAACAGAAATCCAAAAAGCAGTTATTAAAAAAGCGTTAAATGGTGAAAACATCATCGGTAAAAGCTTAACTGGTAGCGGTAAAACTCATGCTTTTATCTTACCTTTATTACAAAGATTAATCATTTCATCTGATTTAGATGCTTTGCTGATTGTTCCTACCCGTGAACTAGGAAATCAATTATATGATGAAATCACTAAAATCACAAAATTTAGTGATGAATTTATCGATGTTAGGTTGTTTGTTGGGGGAACAAATAGAGATAGTGAAATAGAACGTCTTCAAACAAAGCAACCAAATATTGCAATTGGTACAATCGGTAAAATTAAAGATTTAGCTGTTGATAGCAATGTCTTAAAGATTCATACGGCTAGAATGGTTATAGTAGATGAAGCAGATATGGTTTTTGAAACAAATGAATTTGAAGAAATCGATCACATCTTTGCTCGCTTGCAGTCTCCTCAAATCCTCACTTTCTCTGCAACATTCTCTAAACCGATGATGCATTTTTTAGATAAATATTTATCTAAAAATGAGATAATCGATCTTGTTGGTAAAAATAGTCAAAATACATCTATTGAACACTACTTTATCCAAACAAAGAATCGTAATAAATTAGATTTGCTTTATGAATTGTTGAAATCATTTAATCCTTATTTAGTTTTGATCTTTGCTAATACTTTAGAAAAAGTAGATGAGGTTAGTAATTATCTAGTATCTAAAGGATTACATATTGCAAAATTAAGTGGAACGCTAGAAGCTAGAGAGCGTAAGCAAGTTCTAAAGAGAATTAAAGATGGCGAATATCAATATGTGGTAGCTAGTGACCTTGCTAGTCGTGGTATCGATATTACTGGTGTTAGCCATGTCATTAATTTCGAACTTCCAAATGATATTGAGTTCTTTATCCATAGAATAGGTAGAACTGCTAGATATAATGCCACTGGAACTTCAATTTCATTCTATGATTATGATGATGATAATTATTTAATGAAATTAAAAGAAAAAGGAATCGTTTGTAAATACAAGAATCTTAAAAATGGTGAACTAGTAAGTGCAAGACGCCGAGAAGTTGGCGAAAAAAAACTAAGTGAAGCCGAGAAGATTTTGCATCACAAGATTCCACTATCTAAGAAAGTTAAACCGGGATATAAGAAAAAGAGAAAAGAAGAAATAAAAAAAGAAGCACGTAAGCTAAATCGTGCTAGGATTAATGAAATCTATAAGAAACGTGCTAAAGCCAAAAGAGGAAATAATGATGAAAATAAAGATTGGTAGTCATGTAAGTAATAATGGTAAAGAAATGCTTGTTGGGAGTGTTAATGAAGCGCTTAAATATGGTGAAAACTGCTTTATGCTTTATTTAGGAGCTCCTCAAAACACTTTTCGTAAACCATTTAACGAACTTAATGCACCGGAATTTCTTGAAATCTTAAATAAAAATAACATAAGCAAAGACGATGTTATCATTCATGCTCCATACATTGTTAACCTTGCTCAAAATGATCCAGATAAACATGAATTTGCGGTTAGGTTTATCAGTAATGAACTAAAGATCATGTCTAAAATCGGTTTAAAATATCTTGTTGTTCATCCTGGTAACCACATGAATCAAGGGATGGATAGAGGTTTAGAACTAATTGCTGGTAGCTTTAAAGAAATCTTAGATATTACAGCTGGTGATGACACTGTAATATTAATTGAAACAATGGCCGGTAAAGGCAGTGAATGTTGCTTTGAATTCAGTCAAATCAAGAAAATCTTAAATATTGTTAATTCTAATAGACTTAAGGTTTGCTTTGATACTTGTCATACTAATGATGCTGGCTATGATTTAGTTAATGATTATGAAGGTGTAATAAATGAATTTGATAGAATAATTGGTCTAGATAACATCAAAGCTTTTCATATCAATGATTCAATGAACGAAAGAGGATCTCATAAAGACCGTCACCAAAACATCGGCTTTGGAACAATTGGTTTTGATACATTAATAAAATTCATTTACGATGAAAGGTTTATTGATATTCCAAAGATTCTAGAAACTCCTTATGTAAAAGGATTAAAAGATTCATATCCTCCTTACAAGGAAGAAATAATTGCTATAAGGAATAAGAAATTCAATGAAAATCTAAAAGAAGAGGTAATAGAAAAATATGAAAACAGTATTAATTGAAGGAATGCATTGCCATAAATGCGTTGAACGTTGTGAGAAAGCTTTAAATAGCTTAGAAGGTGTTAGTGCAATTGTTAATCTTGATAATAAGACTGCTACAATTGAAGGTGATGTTAGCGATAACCTTATCAAAGAAACAATCGAAGATTTAGGATTCGAGGTTGTTTCAATAAAATAAAAATGAGGATTTTTAATCCTCAATTTTTATTACTTCTATATAAAAACTTACTGGTCTAAATCCATCATTGCATGAAATCATCGCTGACATTGGGTTTTTCATCCAGCCATCATAGAAATTTCCTTTGCCATTAGCTAAACTTGTGACAAATTCTTTCATACTGCCCCAGGCACTATCGCATAGATTTTCTGGCTTTTTACCATCGATTGAGATGAATTCATCTCCTATTTTTAGTAAGCATGCGTGTTCGATTGGGTTTTCGTATTCTTTCATTAAGTCTTTATATGTAGTTATGCGCATTACAGTAATTCTTACTTTATTCATTTTGTAATTTTTCCTTTACTAATAGGTCAATTTCAGCTTTTAATGTGTTAAATAAATCGGCTTCTTCAATTGTTTTAATTACTTTTCCATATTTGAATAAAGCTGCTTTTCCATTTCCACCAGCAATTCCGATGTCAGCTTCACTTGCTTCACCAGGTCCATTAACGACACATCCCATAATAGCAACCTTTAAATCGACATTTGGTAGCGTGTTAATGTATGCTTCAACTTTTTTAACTAAAGGAATCATATCATATTGAGTTCTTCCACATGTTGGGCATGAGATTAACTCAATCTTTTTATATAATCCAAGTGAAGATAAGATCTCTTTAGCAACATAGATTTCTTTAACTGGGTCATCAGTTAATGATACTCTAATGGTGTCCCCTATTCCACTAGCAAGTAGTGTTCCAATACCAACTGATGATTTGATTGTACCACTAAAAGAAGTACCAGCTTCTGTTACACCAACATGTAGTGGATAGTTTACTTTTTCACTTAAGATCTTATAAGCTTCAATTGTTTTATTGACATTACTTGCTTTAACGCTTATTACGATATTATAAAAATCTAAGTCTTCTAGGATTTTAACATGACGTAGTGCACTTTCAACAAGACACTCGGCTGTTGGACCACCAAATTTCTGAAGTAAATCTTTTTCACAAGAGCCGCTATTTACACCAATTCTAATTGGAATATCTTTTTCTTTACATTTAGCTACAACTTTTTTTATATTATCGATTGATCCAATATTTCCTGGGTTAATTCTTAGTTTAGAAATACCTTGATCGATAGCTATTAGAGCAAGTTTATAATCAAAATGAATATCAGCTACTAGTGGGATATTAATATCTTTAACTATTTTACTAATAGCATAAGCATCAGCCTCATCTAAGACAGATACCCTAATGATGTTACAGCCAGCTTTTTCTAGTCTTTTTATTTGACTAACAACCTCATTAACTTTGCTAGTCTTTATGTTACACATGCTTTGTATTAAAATGGGGTAATTACCACCTATAAAGCAATTACCCACTTTAACTACATTAGTTAATTTTCTCATTTTGTAGTTAGAGTTGCATCAGCAACTTTTTTCCTTTTCTTTTTCTTTCTTTGAGGAGAACGGATTCTACTTTGTCTCAAGATGTTATAGATTGTACTTCTAGAGATATTGTATCCTCTCTCTTGCATGATTGTGGCAAACTCAGAGAAGTTTGTTCCACGGAATTCAACACGATATGTATGAGCTATCTCATATCTGATTGTTTGATCGTAAGTGTTTACTGGTTTGTGGTAACGATTCTTATGAATTACACCAGCTTCACCTTCATTTAAAACTTGACGCTTCAAATTTCTTACTTGACGTGTTGTTAATTTTAGTTTCTTAGCGGCTTGAGTTCCATTGATCTCCCCCGCAATCAATCTATTAATAACACGTAGTTTCTTTTTTTCTGTTCTCTTTAATTTTAATTGTTTGGCTTCTTGACTTTCATCTAATACTTCATCATTTAAAGCATTAGATTCTAATTCGCCTAATTTCTTTTTTTCTTCCATGATATCACCTTCACTTGTATTATTATATTACAAGAAGAGGAAAAAATCAATAATAAAGTATTTTTAAGAAATAGGAAAAGATCTATTTTGCTTTATTTAAAATCAAAGATTTAATCGTTTTTTATAGATAAAAATAATGAAATATGATAGAATAATAATGATTTATGGAGGTCTATATGAAAAAAATTATATGGCTTGTTTTAATTCTTATCTTTGCATTTACATTTGTTGGATGTGGGGAAAATGGTGATACTCCAACTCCAGATCCTACACCTGTAGATCCAACTCCTCAAGAGGAAGATAAGAAGGTTGAAACTGTTTCTATTACTAATAAGGTAACATCTTTAACAGAAGGAGAAAGTTATGAACTTAATGTAACTGTTGCTCCAGATGATGCTAAAGACAAAGAACTTGTTTATGAAAGTAGTGATACTAATGTATTAGAAGTTGTTGATGGCGTAATTTATGCTAATAATGAAGGTAGCGCTAAAGTTACTGTTAAAGCAAAATCAAATCCTAGTGCTACTGATTCATTAACTATTAATGTTACTAAACCATTCGTTCCAACACTTGAAGTTCCTGCTACACTTGAACTTCATATTGGTGAAGAAAAGAAGGTTGAATATTCATCTAACATTAATGAAGCTGCTAAAATCACTTCAAAGAACGAAGAAGTAGTTAAAGTTAATGATGGTAATATTATTGGTGTAGCTAAAGGAACTGCTAAGATTACAGTTACTGTTGGCAGTTTAAGCAAAGATATTACTGTTACTGTTTTAGAAAACACATTTGAAATTAGTGGTGAAGCAAGTGCTGTTGCTGGTGCTACAGTTCAACTTAAAGCATTATTAAACGGAAAAGAAGTTAATGCTACATGGGTAAGTAATGAACCTAATGTTGCAACAGTTGATAATACTGGCCTTGTAACAACAATCACTGAAGGTAGTGTTGTAATTAAGGCAACATCTGAATTTAATGAGGAAGCACAGGTGACAATCGTGGTTGAAGCTAATGTTATTAAACCTACTAGTATTACATTAAAATCTAACGCTCCTGAAACAATTTACATTGATACAGAGATTAAATTAGATGCGGAAATCTTACCACTTAATGCTAATAAAGATATTATTTGGACAACAAGTGATGAAAGAACTGCTAAAGTAGATAAAAATGGTAATGTTCGTTTCTATAAAGGTGGTAGTGTAGTAATCACAGCAACAAGTAAGTTAAAGAAAGGAATCAACGCTTCAATTACTTTAACTTCACTAGATTATGTTGACCCAATGGAATTCTTTGTAAAATATAACGTAGGTGAAGTAGCTCAACAATGGTGCGAAAATGCATGTTGGGATAGAGATCCATATCCTTGGACACTTTTAAGAGGATCAATTTCATATTATTGGTTTGAAGATTATGTTGTTGTGACATCAACTGCATATGATGCAAGTCCTGGTAATTATTCATTCGATAAACGTGCTAATACATGGTATATTACAGTTCATGATGCTGGTGGTGTTTCAACTGGTCAGTCTTTAGCTAATTACGCTAAAGGAAGCGCAAGAAACGAGGAGAAGAGCTGGCATTATAGTGTTGGTAGCGACGGAATCTTTAAAGGTTTAGACGAAGACTATGGTGGCTGGCATGCTGGTGATGGTAGCCGTTCTGTAGAATGGACTGATACTAAAGTTGAAGCTGACCCATTTAACCCTCATGCAACAGTTTCAATCAGCAATGACCAATACTGGATTGTTAATGGCGTTAAAACTGATATAAAGGTTCGCCCAACTAATGCAGGTGGTAGTGGTGTACCTACAAGATTTACAGATAGTGACCTTCCAATGACAGGAATCAATACAAGAATTGGTTCTAATGGAACATACTTAATTAGTAATGTTTGGTGGAGCTCATCATATAGAACTCTATCTAACTGTGGTGGTAACATGAACTCAATCGGTATGG
>CAKJYW010000046.1 GCA_918272565.1 Bacilli bacterium | reverse complement strand
CAGCTGCTTCAAAAGTTAAATTAACTGACGAAGCTGCAATTAGAGCAGCAAGAGATGCTTATGATGCATTAATTGATGATGAAAAAGCAGCATTCAATACAATCTATTCAACTGAATTATCTAAGTTAGTTGCGTGCGAAGATGCATTAGATGCATTAATTAATTCAATTGGATTGTCATTTGAACTAGAAGATGGTGGAAATAGTTACAAAGTTTCTGGAATTGGAACTTGCGCTGATACTGATGTCATAATACCTTCTTCATATAATGGTAAACCAGTTACAAGTATAGGAGATGAAGCATTTAGAGGACTAAGTAATCTAACAAGTGTCACAATACCAAATAGTGTAACAAGAATTGGAGGATATGCGTTTTCTAATTGTACAAATCTAGCAAATATCACAATACCAAATAGTGTTACAAGTATTGGAAGTAGTACATTTGAGGGATGTATAAATCTAACAAGCATCACAATATCAAATAGTGTAACAAGTATTGGAGATTATACATTCAGTGGATGTAGAAATCTAACAAGCATCACAATACCAAACAGTGTAACAAGTATTGGAAGGTATGTATTTCAAAACTGTACATCACTAACAAGTGTCACAATATCAAATAGTGTAACTAGCATTGAAAACAATACGTTTTATTTATGTGATAATCTAACAAGTATTATTGTTGAAGAAGGAAATAGTGTATATGATTCTAGAAATAATTGTAATGCTATAATAGAAACATCAACAAATACATTAATAAAAGGATGTCAAAATACAGTAATACCTAATAGTGTAACAAGTATTGGAAATGAAGCATTTAGAACATGTAGCAGTTTAACAAGTATTACGATCCCAAATAGTGTTACAAGAATAAATTATTACGCATTCTTTGGATGTAGTAGTCTAACAAGTATAATAATACCAAATAGTGTTACAAATATAGATGGAAGTGCATTTGCTTTTTGTAGCAATCTAACAAGTATTGTAGTTGAAGAAGGTAATAGTGTATATGATTCAAGAAATAATTGTAATGCAATAATTGAAACATCAACAAATACATTAATAGCTGGATGTCAAAATACAGTTATACCAAATAGTATAACAAGTATTGGAGATTACGCATTCGCTGGATGTAGCAATCTAACAAATGTCACAATACCAAATGGTGTAACAAGTATTGGAAAACAAGCATTTTGGTACTGTGAAAATTTAACAAATATAACAATACCAAATAGTGTCATAATTATTGGAAATAGTACTTTCAGTATATGTGGTAGACTAACAAGTATCACTATACCAAATAGTGTTACAAGTATTGGAGAAAATGCATTTTTTGCATGCGGCAATCTAACATCAATTTATTACACTGGCACAGAAGAAGAATACGCTTTATTAGATAATACCCCTTCAAATGGTACAGTGTATTATGAACATGGAAAAGATTGTGTAATTACACTAGATCCAAATGGTGGAACAGTTTCATCTAATACTATTGATGTTAAGAGATACTTTGACTTTACTCTTCCAACCCCAACAAAAGAAGGTTATACATTCTGCGGTTGGTTTAATGGTGAAGAAAAAGTAGTTAGCGGAATATACACATATAATAGTAATATAACATTAGCAGCTAAATGGGAATCAATTGGATTATCATTTGAACTAGAAGAAGGCGGAAATAGTTATAAAGTATCTGGAATTGGAACTTGTATTAATACTGAAGTTATAATACCTTCTACATATGATGGTAAACCTGTTACAGGTATTGGAGAATATGCATTTAGTAATTGTAGAAATATAATAAGTATCTCTATACCTAACACTATAACAAATATTGAAGATTATGCATTTAGAGATTGTACAAATCTAACAAGTTTTACTATACCAAGTAGTGTAACTAGTATAGGTGCTAAAGCATTTGATGGCTGTGAAAGATTAGTAGAGATTATTAATAAATCAATTATTCAAAATAATAATATACTTCAATTTTGGAACCAACATTTCAAACAAGTAATTAATAGTGAAAATGATTCAAAATTACAAATAACAAACGATGGATTTGTACTTTATATTGATAATGGAGAAACATATCTAATTAATTATATTGGTGAAGAAAATGATATTACTATTCCTAATACTGTTACAATAATTGATCGTTATGCCTTATATCTAAAGAGTAATCTAACTTCAATTACTATACCTAATAGTGTTACTAGTATTGGACGCTCTGCCTTTGAAAGTATAAATATAACTAGTATTACAATACCAGATAGTGTAACTATCATTGGAGATTTAGCATTTGGTGATTGTACAAGTCTATTAAATATGATAATAGGTAGTAGTGTAACAACTATTGGAGAAGGTGCTTTCAATAATTGTTATAGTTTGACTAGTATTACGATACCTAGTAGTGTTACAAATATTGGAGATATGCCATTTTATTGTTGTAGTGGTTTAACAAGTATAAGTGTAGATGAAAACAATAATGTCTATGACTCAAGAAATAATTGTAATGCAATAATAAAAACATCAACAAATACATTAATACTTGGTTGCCAAAATACCGTAATACCTAATAGTGTTACTAGTATTGGAGATTATGCTTTTTATTATTGTAGAAATCTAAGAAGTATTACAATACCAAATAGTGTTACTAGTATTGGAAATAGTGCATTTAATACTTGTAGTAATTTAACTACTATAACTATACCAAGTAGCATAACAAGTATCGGAAGTAGTGCTTTCTATGGATGCAAAAAATTAGTTGAAGTAATTAATAAATCTGCTCTAGAGATTGTTGTTAAGAGTTCATCAAATGGATATGTTGCATATTATGCAAAACAAGTGATAACAGATGAGAACGAATCAAAACTACAAATAACAGAAGATGGATTTGTATTATATGTAGATAATGAAGATGTTTATGTTGTTAATTACATTGGTGAAAAAACTAACATAGCTGTTCCTAATAATGTTACAAAGATTAATGACAGCGCATTTGTCTCTTGCAATTCAATAGAAAGTGTTATTATACCAAGTAGCGTTACAAGCATTGGACAATATGTTTTTTACCCATGCATTAATTTGAATACAATTGTTTTACCAAAAACAATTACAAGCATCGGAAGTTTTGCATTTGGCCCTACACTTGGTGGTACTGTAAGTCTATCTACTGTATATTTCTGTGGAACAGAAGAAGAATATTTAGCATTATCAAATAGACCTAAAAATGTCGATGTATTTTACCAAGGTACTGACTTTGATTATCTAGTTACTCTTAACCCTAATGGTGGTAATATTTCAAGGTGCTATAGTGTTGTTGAAAATGGAACGCTTATTCTTCCAACACCAACAAAAGAAAATTACACATTTGATGGATGGTTTAATGGTCAAGAAAAAGTAGTAAGTGGAACATATGCATATAATAGTAACATTAGTTTAATTGCACACTTCTACAAAGAAAGTGACTATGAATATCAAGTAATTAACACTAATGAAATTGAAATAACTAGATATAATGGTTCTGATTCAGTTGTATATGTTCCTTCAATGTTAGACGGAAAGCCTGTTACAAGCTTAGCAGTAAATTCATTTGCAAATAATAAATCTATCACAAATGTAGTATTACCTAATAGTATAATAACAATTGGGAATCAAGCATTTTATAAATGCGATAATTTAACTTCTATCATTTTACCTGATAGTTTAGATACTATAGGTGAATCTGCATTCTCTGGATGTAGTAATCTAACAAGTATCACAATTCCAAATAGTGTAACAAGTATAGGAAGTTATGCATTCTATGAATGTAGCAGTCTAACAAGTATCACAATTCCAAGTAGTGTAACAAGTATAGGAAGTAATGCATTTGTAAAATGTAGTGGTTTGGTGAGCATAATTGTAGATGAAAACAATAGTGTGTATGATTCTAGAAATAATTGTAATTCTATAATACAAACATCAACAAACACATTATTATTTGGCTGTCAAAATACAATAATACCAAATAGTGTAACTGATATAAGAATTCAAGCATTCTATGGATGTAGCAATCTAACAAGTATCACAATACCAAATAGTATAACTGAAATCATGGCGTATACATTTGCAAATACAGGACTAACTAGTGTCACAATACCAAATAGTGTAACTGATATAAGAAATTATGCATTCATGTACTGTGAAAATTTATCAAGTATCACATTGCCAAATAGTTTAACAAGTATTGGAGAAGGAGCTTTCCTTGGATGCAGTAGTTTAACAAGTATCACAATACCAAATAGTGTAACAATCATTCGAAATTATACATTCAGATACTGTGAAAATTTAACAAACATTATAATCTCTAATGGTGTAACAACTATTGGAAATGGAGTATTCGAAGGATGTAACAATCTCAATACTATCTACTTTATTGGAACATCTGAAGAATATAGTAATCTAACAAACATGCCTGGTAATGTAAATGTTTATTACTATAGTGAAAGTGCTCCAATATCAGCTGGTAATTACTGGCATTATGTAAATAGTGAGCCAGTGATTTGGGAATAAGAAAAATGATCTTAACGTGTTAATCGCGTTAGGATCTTTTTTAAAAAAATGTCATTTTTAGGTATGCCTATCCGTTGACTTTTGACATTGTTTGGTATAATATATAAACGGAAAGATTTGGTGTTATATCACCTATGGAGGTAAATATGAAAAAAATCGATTTTGAAAAGTACGGAATTAGTGGAGTTAAGGAAGTCATTTACAATCCATCTTATGAACTATTGTACAAAGATGAAATGAATCCTGCTTTAGAAGGTTTTGACAAAGGTGTTGAAACTGAACTTGGTGCTGTAAATGTTATGACTGGTGTTTACACTGGCCGTTCTCCTAAGGACAAATATATTGTTATGGATAAAAACAGTAAGGACACTGTTTGGTGGACTACTGATGAATATAAGAATGATAATCATCCAATGAGCGAAGAAGTTTGGAAAGAAGTTAAGAAACTTGCTCAAAAGGAATTATGTAATAAGAAACTATATGTTGTTGATGCATTCTGTGGTGCAAATAAAGACACTAGAATGGCAATTCGTTTCTTTATGGAAGTTGCTTGGCAAGCACATTTCGTAAGAAATATGTTTATTAAGCCAACAAAGGAAGAAGAAGAAAACTTCGAACCTAACTTTGTTATTTACACAGCTAGTAAAGCAAAAGTTGAAAACTATAAGGAATTAGGATTAAATTCTGAAACTTGTGTTGCATTTAATATTACAAGCCGTGAACAAGTTATCCTTAATACTTGGTATGGTGGAGAAATGAAGAAAGGAATGTTTAGTATGATGAACTACTATCTTCCACTTCAAGGTATTGCTTCAATGCACTGCTCTGCTAACACTGATATGAATGGTGAAAATACTGCTATTTTCTTTGGTCTATCAGGAACTGGTAAAACTACATTATCAACAGATCCTAAGAGATTACTAATTGGTGATGATGAACACGGATGGGATGATAAAGGCGTATTCAATTTCGAAGGTGGATGCTATGCTAAGGTTATTAACCTTGACAAGGAAAGTGAACCTGATATTTACAATGCAATTAAGAGAAACGCTTTATTAGAAAACGTTACAGTTGATAAAGATGGTAAGATTGATTTTGCTGATAAGAGCGTTACAGAAAACACACGTGTTTCTTATCCAATTGATCATATTAAGAATATTGTTCGTCCTGTAAGTAGTGCTCCAGCTGCTAAGAATGTTATCTTCTTAAGCGCTGATGCATTTGGAGTATTGCCTCCTGTATCAATTTTAACTCCAGAACAAACTAAATATTACTTCTTAAGTGGATTTACTGCAAAACTAGCTGGTACTGAACGTGGAATTACTGAACCTACTCCAACATTCAGTGCATGCTTCGGTCAAGCATTTCTTGAACTTCATCCTACAAAATACGCAGAAGAACTAGTTAAGAGAATGGAAATGAGTGGAGCTAAAGCTTATTTAGTTAATACTGGTTGGAACGGAACTGGTAAGAGAATTTCTATTAAAGATACACGTGGAATCATCGATGCTATTCTAAATGGTGCAATTAACAAAGCCCCAACAAAGCATATTCCATATTTCAACTTTGAAGTTCCTACAGTTTTAGAAGGTGTTGCAACTGAAATCTTAGATCCTCGTGATACTTACCAAGATGGTAAAGTATGGGATGAAAAAGCTAAAGACTTAGCATCAAGATTCATTAAGAACTTTGTTAAGTATGAAGGCAACAAAGCTGGTAAAGCACTTGTTGAAGCTGGACCTAAACTATAATTAGAATTATTTGACACATTGTATCATTGATATAATGTGTCTTTTTTTTATTCAATATTATAGTTTTCATTTAATAAAACTTTATCAATCGCTTCGTAATATCCTTTTGCATCATTTAATTTATTTATTGCTCCTATTTTATTCCCGGAATCTTTAGAAGATCCGCCACAATGAAATATTTCTTCACTTTTCTCTTTATAATCAATAATGATGTATCTATCATGAAATTTATCATTATTTCTCTTAAATGTTAAATTAAGATTAGAATCAGCAATAAATTCTTTTCTTAAACTATTTCTAGCTTTATTATCACTAATGATAGTAATGTTAATATTATCATTTGAAGATTTCAATAATAGTAATGTTTTAATATTAATATAATCATCAATGACTATAATTGATTTTTTGGCTCTTTTATAAATATCCTGATAAGCAACATCAGCCTCTAACTTTTCGCCATCTAAAATAATAAAATGTTTATAACTATTCTTATCTATGAAATTATCCATAACTATTTCCAATTTGTTTTCAATTCTCACAATTCTATTAGTATTATTATTTACAACATTAGTTAGTTTTATTACTTCATTAATATCTAATAATTCTTTGTTTCTTATAATATAATCTTTCATGGCTTTAAATGTATCAATTAGAGTTATGCTTTGTTTTATTGCTAGAGGACCTTTTAAAACAGTCATTAGCATATAAATTCCTTGTTCTGTGAAAGCATATGGAAGATAAACTCGTCCTCCATCGCCTGATGACCATTTTAGTGAGGTCAAATTTTTTGACCTCACAATTTCAATCATTTCCTCTTTAGATATTTGGAATCTATATCGTTCAGGGAATTTGCCAATGTTGTTTCTAACTTGTTGATTAAACGCTTTTGTATCGTAACCATAAATCTTTGCTAAATCAAAATCTAACATCACTTTTTCACCTCTAATCTCATAGATCATTGATTCAATTATATACTTATTTAATTCTATTTTTGATAATTTATCATTTGTCATTTTGCTTTTGCCTCCTCTAAATTAATTATTTAATCTAGTTAATCTATGAAAAAATATATAGTGAAATATGTTTTTTATCGATTTTGTGAGGTCGGTTTTTTCGACCTCACAATATTGTTTGTTCTTTCTAATCATGTATAATTTTATTGCTGACAATATTGGCTTTTTGTCACATCTTGAGGTCAAATTTATTGACCTCAAGATTTTTTTATCCTTTATAATTTGATGTCACAAATAGTGATATCAAGATATGTTTTCACTTGAGGTCGAAAAAATCGACCTCACGTTTGTTTTTCTCATATTTACTCATATATATAATAGTTAATAAAATATAATTTTTATTTTTCTTATTATAATAATAAATATGAAAGTGCTTTAAAGGAGTTTATTCTATTTACAAAAAAATGTAATGGTGATAGAATATATAAGGTTTTGATTTTTATAAGAGAGGAGAATCATATGAAAGAAACATGGTTTTTTATTATCATGGGTGTTTGCTTAATCGCATTGCTTTTTGTTTTATACAACTACATTAAGATTAAGCACATGAAAGAAGGAACTGACAGAATGGTTAAGATGAGCGCAATCATTCGTGAAGGTGCCAATGTATTTATTAAAAAAGAATTTACAACAATCGCAATTGTTGTTGTAGTGTTAGCTGTTTTATTCTCATTATTCATTGAGAAGTTCAGTGGTCTTACATACATCTTAGGTGCATGTATGAGTAGTATTGTTTGTATTCTTGGTATGAAAAGTGCAACATATGCTAACGTAAGAACTGCAAATAAAGCACGTGAAAGCTTATCTATTGGTGAAACTGTTAAAGTTGCACTAAAAGGTGGATCAATTAGTGGTTTATCTGTTCAAGCATTAGGACTACTTGGAATCGTATTAATCGTATTAATTAGTGGTGTTGGACCTCAAAAAGTTGAAACTTTAACTGGTACTGGTCTAGAATCAATTAAAGCATACGAAGGTAATGGTATTTTCAATATTGTGGCATTACTTACTAATACTTCTGTAATGAGAATTACAACTTATTCACTAGGATGCTCAACAGTTGCAATGTTTAACAGAGTTGCTGGTGGTAACTACACTAAAGCAGCTGATATTAGTGCTGATATCCTAGGTAAGATTCGTAATGACTTACCAGAAGATGATAGTCGTGTTCCAAACGTAATCGCTGACTTTATCGGTGACAATGTAAATGATATTGCTGGTAACTGCTCAGACTTACTTGAAAGCTTTGTAGCTACAATCGCAGCTTCAATCGTTATTGCTATTGGACTTCTAGATAAATTCAATATCAGTGCTGAATTATTCAAAGCTAGTTATATCTTCCCACTAGTTATGGCTGGTGGAGGATTACTTGGATGTATCCTTGGATTATTCATCGTTTCTATTCGTAAGATGGGAAATAACCCTTCTAAAGAATTGAATTTAGCTACATATATTTCTGCTGGTTTAACAGTTTTAATTTGTGGTGCATTATGCTATGTTGCATTTGGTCGTGGTGATTATGATCTAGCAGCACTTGGATGGAAAATCGGATGGGCTTCACCTTGGATTTGTGCAATCTTAGGTATTGCTAGTGGTGTTGCTATTGGTATGATTACTGAATACTACACTTCAAGTGATTACAAACCAACAAGAACTATCGCAGAATATGCAACAGAAGGAGAAGCTTTCGTTGTTACTAAAGGTGATGCAGTTGGATCTAGAAGTGTAATGCTTCCTGTATTAATTATCGGTGTTAGCCTAGTTGTATCTGGATTACTTTGTGGAACATATGGTATTGCTATTGCTTCACTAGGTATGCTTTCATTTGTAGCTACTACAGTTTCAATTGATGCCTTTGGACCAATCGCTGATAATGCTGGTGGCTTAGCAGAAAGTTGTCACTTAGACCCAGAAGTACGTGAAATTACTGATAAACTTGACTCTGTTGGTAACACAACAGCTGCTATTGGTAAAGGATTCGCTATTGGATCTGCCGCATTCGCAACAGTTTCTCTAATCTGTGCTTATGTTGGTCACTTCACATTCGTCCCTAGAATTGATGACTTCATCCTAATTGCTGGATGTATCATCGGTGGAGCATTAATTGAATTCTTCTGTGCAATTTTAACTGATAATACAATCAAATCAGCAAAAGAACTTGCTGACGTTGGTGATAGACAATTATCTGACCCTAAAGTATTATCAGGTGAAAAAGATCCTGATTATAATGAATTAGTACATTTAGCTACAAAAGCTGCCCTACGTAGAATGCTACTTCCTTCAATCATCGCTTTAGTTGTTCCATTTGTTGGTGGAGCAGTCTTAGGCCCTGAATTTGTTGTTGGTGTATTACTAGGTGCTACAGTTGTAGCTATTCCAAGAGCTATCTTCATGGGTAACTCTGGTGGTGCATTTGATAATGCTAAGAAGTACATCGAAAGTGGTCAATTAGTTGGTCACGGTAAAGGTAGCGCTGCTCATAAAGCTGCTGTAACTGGTGATACAATTGGTGATACACGTAAAGACGTTGTTGGTGTTGCACTAGATATTTTCATTAAGATGATGTCAACTGTAGCTACTACTCTATTCGTTGTAATCAATGCTATTTATGCACTTATTAGTAGTTTATTCTAAGATATTATAAATAAAATCATCTCTATTTTTAGAGATGATTTTTTTGTTTTATTGTGTTGCTTTTAATTGTTTTTTTTAGTATAATAAGTATATGTAAAGTGTAGTATAATTTAAGTAATATTACGCAATTGATTTTATGTGAAATTTAGTTAAAGTGGTGATTATTATGTCAATAAAAGAACAATGTGATTTAGTTAGAGAATCACTTAAAAATTATCCTGATGTTAAGGTTGTTGTAGCTACAAAATATATGACAATAGAACAAACTGAAGAGCTTGTAAAGAATGGGTTCTATGAGTTTGGAGAAAATAGAAGCGATATGTTCTTAGAAAAATATGAACATTTTAAAGACGATCCTCGAATCAAATGGCACTTTTTTGGTGTTGTGCAAAGTAGAAAGATTCGTGATATTGTTGGTAAAATTACTTGCTTACATTCACTTGATAGACTTTCACTTGCTATTGAATTAAATAAGAAATTAACAAAGCCTCTTGATTGCTTTGTTCAAGTAAATATTAGTGAAGAGCCTAATAAACAAGGTATTCCTGCAAACAAAGTTAAAGCATTCGTTAAACAACTCGAAGCATATCCAAATATTAGAGTAGTTGGTTTAATGTGTATTGCTAAACTAACATTTGATAATGATGTTTTAAAGAAATCATTTGCTAAAATGCAAGACTTAAAAGAAGAAATAGAAGAGATGAATCTACCATATGCTCCATGCCATGAACTTTCAATGGGAATGAGCAATGATTATAAGATTGCTTTAAAATATGGTGCTACAACTCTTAGACTTGGTAGAATATTCTTAGAAGGAGCTAAATAATGTTTGGACATAGACGTGCAAAAACAATTCAATTTGAACAAGCTGACAAAAAAAGAGGAGCTGCTCTAACTGCGTTTGATCGTATTCAACATGTTGCGGTTACATCAAGCAATCAAGAACAACTTCTTGAAATCTGTGACACAATCATTTCTGGTCGTGCCGTTTTAGCAAGTTTTGATAAGGTGAGTGCAGCTGAGGCTAATTATATGCTATCATTTATTAGTGGTGTAGTTTATGCTTTAGGTGGCGAAAACTTCAAGATGGATAATAAATTATTCCTATTTGGAAGAAAAGAAGTTTTCGATGATGGTTCACTTTATCAATATGTAGAGGAAAATAAAGCATGATATTAAGTAGAATTCTTATAGGTTTATATTATCTACTAAGAATTTATTATTTTATTATGTTTGTTGGAATAATACTTTCGTGGATTCCAGGAGCAATGAAAATATCATTCTTCCGTGGTATTAGGAAGATGACTGATTGGTATTTAGGTATTTTTAGAGGATATTTAGTTGTTGGAATCTTTGATTTTTCTTCATTAATTGGTATACTATTATATGAAGGAATATTAAATTTATTTGTTATAGCATTTTTGAGGTAATTGGAGGATAAAATTATGGCTATAAATATTAACTTTTTTAGAAGCAACGATGCTGGTAAACTAGATTACGAAGCATTACTAGAATTTTTTGATGAAATCCCAGGATTTACTACTTATATGAGTGAAGATGAGGTTGAGATTGTTTACGAAGATAAAGATTTCAATTTCTCATATAGTTATTTCATTACTAAGAAATCACGTGTTAATCACATCTATAAATTAAGTCCTAAATATACTAATGTTAATTTCTTAATAGAATTGCCTATTTTAATCCCAACATTTATCGCAAAAGAAATCTTAGGATTATGTCAAAAGGTATGTAAGACATTTGAACTTGAAATCTATCATGATTCATTTGATGATATCAAGCAATTCAATATGGTTACATTATTATCTTTGTTCCATGATTATAGAGAACAATATATTGAAGAATATGGTCTTCAAGGTAAATTACCATTCAATGGAACTAAATTAGATGAGATTTGTAAATATCAAAGAGCAGTTGATAATCTTAAAGAATATTTACACAATGAAGTTGATGTTGAGTTCTGCGATGTAATTATCGACAAAAATACTAATGAATATGGAGTATGCTCTACATATAATAGCGGTATTCCTACACTATTCCCTCCTCACATCGATTTTGTAAGAATCCATGATGAAGAAAACATCGAATTTATGGTTCGTAGAGATGACTTTTTCAATTTAATGGGTAAATATTTAGACTCGAATAGAGAAGATTTACCTAATATGAGTTTATTAAAACCTAAGAAAGCTCGTCAAAGTAGAAAAGTTATCAATAAATTACGTAAAGTTGCAATCGTTGATTCTAATTTTGAATCATTACGTATTTGTGATTTGATTGATAGGGACTAATATGAATAAGCCTATTAATAAATATATCGACCATACGCTTTTAAAAGCTTTTGCTACATCTGATGATATTAGAAAACTATGTAGCGAAGCAAAAGAATATCATTTTATGAGCGTTTGTGTTAATCCTTCAAATGTTAAATTAGCAAGCTCTCTACTTGCTAATAGTGATGTTTTAGTTTGTACAGTTATTGGTTTTCCTCTTGGAGCTAATACTATAGAAACTAAGGTGTTTGAAACAAAAGATGCCGTTTGTAATGGTGCAAAAGAAATCGATATGGTTATCAATGTTGGTAAAGCAAAAGAACATGACTATGACTATATCGAAAAAGAAATCAAAGCAGTAGTTGATGCTGCTAATGGTAATTTGGTTAAAGTTATAATCGAAACATGTTATTTGACAGATGAAGAAAAGAAGGAAGTTTGCCTTGCTGCAACACGTGCAAAAGCTGACTTTGTTAAAACTTCAACTGGCTTTGGAACAGGCGGAGCTACTTGCCATGATGTTGAAATCATGAAAGCAAATATCAGTGATGATATGAAAGTAAAAGCGAGTGGTGGTATCAAAACTTTGGATGATTGTAAGAAATTAATCGCTAGTGGTGCTAGTCGTATTGGTGCTTCTAGTGGTGTTGCTATTATGAATGACTATTTGAATGAAGGAGAAAAGAATAAATGAGAGAAGTAACAGCTACTCCCCATATCGAAGTAAAAGACGCAGATCTATTTGCTAAGACAGTTTTAATGCCTGGTGATCCTTTAAGAGCTGAATATATAGCTAAAACTTATTTGAAAGATTACGAAAGGATCAACACAGTACGTAATATGTTCGCTTATACTGGTTACTATAAAGGTAAAAAAGTAACAGTAATGGGCTCTGGAATGGGAATGCCATCAATTGGTATTTATTCATTTGAATTATATGAACATTATGGTGTTGAAAACATCATTAGAATTGGTTCTTGTGGATCATACGTTAGTGAAATTGATGTATATGATGTTGTTGTGGCAACTGATGCTTATAGCGAATCATCATATGCTAAAGTAGCATTTGGTTATGAAGAAGTTATTCAAAAACCAGACCAAGCACTTACAAAGAAACTTAACGATTGTGCAATAAAATTAGGATATAGAGTAGTTAATGGTAGAGTACATTCAGGTGATGTGTTCTATAGAAGAAATGGCGACGTAATGAAAGACGTTGTAGCTAAATACTACTGCGATGTTGTTGAAATGGAAAGTTTCGCACTATTCGCAAATGCTAGATATTTAGGTAAACGTGCTGCTTGCTTACTTACTGTTTCTGATTCATTTATTTCTCACAAAGTTACAACATCAGCTGAAAGACAATCATCATTTAATAGAATGATGGAAATTGCTTTAGAAGCTGCTATAACTGAGTAATAATATATAAGCCTTTAATGAACATTGTTCATAAAGGCTTTTTTTATAAATTAAATATTTTATATATTTAAAAAAAGTAAAATAAATGAATTATTTATATTTATATAAAAAAGATAAAGAAATGCGCAAATAATAAAATAATTATTCACATTTTCCTTATTCAAAAACAACTTGATAAAAAACAATTTATCTATTTTTCATCATTTTTCTTATTTATTGGATTTGAATATAATTATAATGTCTATTCACCGATAGAAAGGAGGATGAATGATAAATAATGTAGTTTTAGTCGGGAGAGTATGTAATGATATCAAGTTATATACAACGGAAAATGGTTTTAAGGTTGCTAATATACTTTTAGCAGTGCAAAGACCTTTTAAAAATCAAGACGATACATATGATACTGATTTTCTAGATATCAAAGTAATGTTTGCTACTGCCGAAATCAGTGCTGAATATTTCACAAAAGGCTCTATTGTTGGAGTGAAGGGAAGAGTTCAAGCAAAGTCATATATTGTTGATGGAAAGAAAGTAAATGGAACAGAAATCATTGGCGAACGAGTTTCATTTATTCATATGAATAGGAAAAACGAAGAAGAAGCAGAAACAATGTAATCATTTATTCAATTACTACAATTAATTAGATTTCACACAACAAAAAAAGGTTTGATATTTATCAAACCTTTTGTTTTCTTTATGTTTAATAATTAATCTTCAATCAATGCTTTTTTCAAATCTTCCATATTGGTATATCCTTTAACAGAAGGATCGTTAGCTATAGCTTTACCTTCTATAATTGCTTTTAATGTTTCTTGATTATATTTAGGAAGTTCAACACTAAAAGGAAGACCTCCTCTTAAAATACATTGATACAAAAAAAAATTAATAGCGCTAGATAAATCTAAACCTAATAAATCAAATAATTCAGTTGCTCGTTCTTTAATATCTGAATCAATCAGTATTTGAGTTGGTGTAGTCATTTTAGTTTTCCTCAGATTTTATAAATAATATAGACAAAAAGGAGAGTAACATGCATGCTTATTTATAGGTATAAAAAAACGTGATATTTTTAAATATATCACGCAATTTCATTCACACTGGAGCAGGTAGCGGGGATCGAACCCGTATTTTAGCCATGGCAAGGCCACGTAATAGCCATTATACGATACCTGCAATCTGCACCTTTCTTTTAGTGCATTTATATTATATCAAATATTCACAATAATTGCAAGAAAAATTTATAAAATAAGTTGCTTAAAGCCCTCAATTGTATAAATAGGCAAAATATTGTATAATATTAATATGAAAAACATTATTGATAATAAAGAAAATTTAAAGAAATTAATAAAGTTATTTAACGATAACGGATATGAAATCTATCTTGTTGGAGGAGTAGTGAGAGATACTCTTCTTGGTAGAGATGTTAATGATATTGATTTCACAACATCAGCATCACCATCTGAAATGATTGAAATGCTAGGAAAGCTTTATAAGCTTAATCTAAATGGTTTAAAGCATGGAACTGTTGGAGTTATTACTGGGGGAGCGATGTATGAAATTACTACCTTCAGAACTGAAGCGGGTTATTTAGATAATCGTCACCCAGATTACGTCAAGTTCGTTAGAAACATTTATGAGGATTTAGCTAGACGTGATTTCACAATTAACGCTTTAGCAGTTTCTCCTAACAATTTTGATGAAATAATCGATTATTTTAATGGCTTAAAAGATCTAGAAAACAAAATTATAAGGACTGTTTTAAAGCCTAAGAAACGTTTTAAAGAAGATGCACTTAGAATATTAAGAGGTTTAAGGTTTGCATCAACATTAGGTTTTAAAATAGAAAGAAAAACAAAGAAGGCTATCTTTAAATATTACAAACATTTAGCATCTATCTCTAAAGAGCGTATTAGAGATGAACTTAAAGGGATGGTTTGTGGGGAGAATTTTTATTAGGTATTTAAAGAATACAAGAGAGTATTTGATTTTCTATTTGAAACTAGATTTAATAAAGATGCATTAGCTATTATTAAAGAAAAGATTACATTACTTGATAACTCGTTAGAAAGAATCACTTTGATTTTTAATTTTGTTAAGGATCCTCTTAAAGTTACTAAAGACTTAAGATTTAGTAATATTGAAACATCTAATATTATTAATGGATTAAGTATTATTAATGTAGATATTAATTCTAATAAAGATATGAGGCTTTTACTAAATAAATATCATCCTAATGAAGTTTATAATGGGATTAGAGTTAAAGGAGCTCTAGAGGGAGATAGTAACAAATATATTAGTCAATTTATAGATAATAAAGATAAACCTAATAGGATTAATGACTTAGATATTAATGGAAATGATCTAATAAAACTAGATATTTATAAAAGAAATATTGGATTTGTTTTGAAAGAAATTATGAATTCTGTAATCAGTGAAGAAGTAGATAATAATAAAGAAGATTTAATTAAAAAAGCATTAGAAATTAAAGAAAAATTGATTTACAAACGAGGCAAAATTTAGTATAATATATATACAAAAATAAAGAAAGAGAGGTGGCAATAAATGAATATATTTGGTCTATATTTTGGCATTATTGATTGGATTATTGTTGGTATAATGGTCCTATTTCTAATCGTTGGACTTGCAAAAGGATTTGTTAAACAAATAATGTCTTTTGCTAAAGGTTTATTAGCTATTATTATTGATATATTCTTGGTTAATCCAGTTGCGTCTTTGCTTTCTAAGACAAAACTCTATGATATTTTTAATGGAAAAGTTAATCCATTTATCATTGAGAAGTTCCCTGAAGCTGCTAGCATTGATACTTCAATGATTACAACACAAGAACAGTTAGATCAAGCTTTTACTGAAGCTGGATTATCTAAAATTGTTTCTAAGATTGCTGGGGCAATTTTAAAAGTTGAAACAATTGGTGAAAGTCCTACTCTAGCTGATGCTGTTAGTTATGCAGTTGTTTTACTAATTCTAAAGATTATTGCTTTCATAGTTTTATTCATCTTAATCTTAATTACTTTAAAGATTTTAGTTAAAGTATTAGAATCAATCGTTGATAAAAGTATGCTTGCTAAAGTCTTTGATAAGATTTTAGGATTTGGACTTGGAGCTATCAAAGGAGCACTTTTAGTTTGTGTAACATTCTTGCTTATTGGACTTATTGCAAGATTTGTTGATCAAGTTGGTGAATTCTTCTCAGCAAAACTATTCTTAGAAGATGATTCAATAATGACGATTGGTAAATACATTTATCAAACCAATCCGCTATCGACCTTCGTTAAGATGATTTTTGGATGATTAAATTGACATACAATTGTATGTCAATTTTTTTGATTTGTTTTAATTTGCTGTTTATGGTATAATTTTTAAGGAAAGTTGAGGATTTTTATGAAGTTCACAAAAGATTATTTAAGAAGAACTATGTGGATTGGTCTTGCCTTCTTTGGAATTCTACTTGTATGGCAACTATATAATTCATATTGTTCACCAATGTTATCGTTTATGTTTGCACGTCATGATTATGCTGATGCTGTTAAAGCTGGTGCTGATGCTGGCTTTAATACAATGAAAGAACTACTTGCTCATGGATTTATAACAGAAGAAGACTATCTTCAAATCCAATGGAAAGTTGGTATTATCATGGCCCTAGATAATATTGCTGCATTATTCATAATGCCAATATTTGGTAATTTATCTGATAAAACAAGAACTAAATTAGGTAAGAGAATGCCTTACATTATCGTTGGTTCAGTTATTACTGCTTGTGTATTGCCACTTGTTCCACTATTCTTCTCAAAAGCTATGGCTGGAACTGATGCCGCATTACTTGGATTTATCGTTGGTATGGTAGCTACAATGTGCGTAATCATCATCTTCATGATGAGCTATCGTTCACCTGCTGTTGCTTTGATGCCTGACTTAACTCCAAAACCTCTAAGAAGTAGAGCAAATGGAATTATCAACGTTGTTGGTTATGTTGGTGGTGCTGTTGGAGCTATTGCTGCTATAGTAATTCCAGTAACTAAATATATTGATGGAAGTAATAAGTCACTTTGGATGCTTGAAATTCCATTTATCGTATGTAGCGTATTCTTATTATTATCTTTAGTTTTATTATTAATAAAGGTTAGAGAAAATGAATTGCACGCTAAACTTGATGAAGAAATCAAGAAAGGTGATGCAATGGGTGAATCTGCTGAACAAGTAACTACAACAGAAAAACTATCAAAGAATAACATTAGAAACTTAGTTCTGATTTTGATTGCTGAAATGTTATGGTTTATGTCACTTAATGCTGTTGAAACATTCCAAACTAACTATGTAATGTTCTGGCTAGATACATCAAGTGCTGGTGGAGCTATTATGACAGTTATAAGTGGTGCTGCATCTGTTGTTGGATTCTTATTAGCTGGTTATTTAGCTGATAAGATTGGTCGTAAATGGACAATCTTTAGTGGTATTTGCGTTGTTTGCTTATGCTATGTTATCTATGCTTTAATTCCAAAAGCAGAAGTAAACGTAGCTAATCCTTTTGCCGCAAGTCTTCCATTTATCTTCTTTATCATTTTACCGATGATAGGATTTGGATCATCACTTATCCACATTTGTTCATTCCCACTTGTTACAGACTATTGTACATCTGATAAATTAGGTAAATTCACATCACTTTATTACACTGCTTCAATGCTTGCTCAGTCATTAACTCCAATCTTCATTGGATTTATCTTCATTAAGACAAGCTGGAGAGCACTTCCAATTTACTCAAGTATCTTAATGGCTTTAGCAGGATTAGTATTCTTCTTTGTTAAAGCTCCTCATAAGAAAGATACAGGAGAAAACCTTAAAGGTTTAGAAGCTTTAGGAAGCGATGATTAAGATTATGGCTATTCAAACGAATAGCCTTTTTTTAATCAAAAAAAGTAAAACGTTTGCTGTTTGTAAAAAAAAAATAGATATAGTACAATGTAGATAAGAGCTGAGGTTAAAAATATGACTTATTACATGTGTGCTACAATTATCATAGTATTACTAATGATAACTATGATATTACATGTTATTAGATATTCAGGATTCACAAAAACACAAAAAACATGGTATATTTCAACTTTTTCATGCATCGCATTTTGTGCTTTATGTGAATTTGCAGTACACTCAGGTTACTATAATATTAAATTTAAAATTCCTCTAATTATATTAACTATTTTGCAATTTTCTATATCTCCACTACTATCAGTGTTTTTCTCTGGAGCTCTAGGGATGTATAAAGAAGCAAGAAGAGGTTTCTATTTCTTTAGCATTAATATAGTTGCTGAGTCAGTCCTCGCTCCATTCGGCTTAATTTTCTTCTTTGATGAAGCTGGCTATCACCGTGGTGATTTGTTTATTATATATGAAGTGTTCTATTTCATAGGATTACTATATTTAATAATTGATATGTGTTTTGTTGGTAAGAGGTTCCGTCATCGTGATTTAATTACCATCATTATGATTTTGTTTTTACTCATTTTTGGAATAATCCCAATGACTATTGATAAAATCCATATTGCTTATTTAAGTATTGGTATTTGTTCAGCACTTTGTTATATTTATTATAATGACCTTGTTCAACAAGATATCAAAGATGATCTAGTTGCTAATCAAAATAAGATATTTGAGATGCAAACTCATACTATTTCAGGTCTTGCTAACTTGATTGAAAACCGTGACACCGAAACTGGTGGGCATGTAGCTAGAACTAGCGAATATGTTAAGATTTTAGCTACAGACTGTAAAAATAAAGGTTTATTTAGCGATATTATTGATGACAATTACATCTATTCATTATATAAACTAGCGCCACTTCACGATGTTGGTAAAATTGTTGTTTCTGATACATTATTAAAAAAACCAGGGAAGTTAACTGCAGAAGAATATGAAGAGATGAAAAAACATGCTACATTTGGTGGTGAGGTTGTTAAAGAGATTTTAACTGGAGTAACAGACGAAGATTATTTGAAGTTTGCTTCAGACATTGCTACCTACCATCATGAACGTTTTGATGGATCAGGTTACCCTAACAAGTTAAAGGGTGATGAAATACCACTTAATGCTAGAATTATGGCAATAGCAGATGTGTTTGACGCGCTGATTTCTAAACGCTGTTATAAAGAAGCTATTCCAATTGAAGAAGCATTTGAGATAATAAAAGAAGAATCAGGGACTCATTTTGATCCAAGACTTGTTGATGTGTTCTTATCAGATAAAGAAAAATATGTCGAAATTTTTAAATTAAAATGATATTGAAGTGGCTATAATATTAGCCACTTTTTATCTTGACAAATGAATAAAAAAAGAGTATAATAACATCGTTGTGTGAAAAGAAGCACAACCGCACAAAAAAGGTTCCATAAAAATCATTTAGATTTACCTTCATGGCGTGTCTTAAAAATATTATGAGGAGGTGCTTTAGAATGTATGCAATTATTGAAACTGGTGGTAAACAATATCGCGTAGAAGAAAACACAGAGTTATTCATCGAAAAACTTGATGTTGAAGAAAATGCTGAAGTTGTTTTTGATAAGGTTTTAATGGTAAATGGTAAAGTTGGAACTCCATACGTTGAAGGTGCAACTGTAAAAGCTGTTTGTGAAAAACATGGCAAAGCTAAGAAGATTATCGTTTACAAGTATAAATCAAAGAAAAACTACCATAAGAAGCAAGGTCATCGTCAACCTTATACTAAGGTTAAAGTTGTAGCAATCGAGGGTTAATTATGACTAAAGTTGTTATTACTTTGGACAATACTCAAACAAGAGTTTTGGTTAGTGGTCATTCTAATTATGATGTAAGTGGAAAAGACATTGTTTGTAGCAGTGTCTCAAGCCTAATGTATTATGTAGCGAGTTTAATATCTGAATTAACAAAGAATTTTGAATTTAGAGAAGATGAAAAAAGCGCTACTATGGATTTAGTAATAAATGAGAAAAATGATACAATCGATGCCATAATTAGATGTTTGATTTATAGTTTTGAAACTATAGAAGAAGACTATAGTGATTATTTTAAATTAACAATTAATAAATAAAATAAGGAGGTAATCTCATGTTTAGACTTAATTTACAGTTTTTTGCTTCTAAGAAAGCTGCAGGTTCAACTAAGAACGGTAGAGATTCTCAAGCTAAGCGTTTAGGTGCTAAGAAGGCTGATGGAGAATTCGCTCATGCAGGTTCTATTATATATCGTCAAAGAGGAACTAGAATTCTTCCTGGAAACAACGTTTCTAGAGGCGGCGATGATACACTATTTGCTACTGCAACTGGTTACGTAAAATATGAACGTAAAGGAAAAGATAAAAAACAAGTATCTGTTTACGAGACTAGATAATGATTGATTAAATGCATGTTCAAACATGCATTTTTTTAAAGAAATGTGATATAATAAATTACATAAGGAGTATAGATATGTTTATAGATGATGTATCTTTAATTGTCCGTGCAGGAAATGGCGGTAATGGGATTGTAGCATTCCGTAGAGAAAAATATGTCCCTAAAGGCGGTCCATCTGGTGGAAATGGTGGTCGTGGCGGAGATATTATTTTTGTTGGTGAGGAAGGCTTAACAACATTACTTGATCTTAAATATAATAGAATCATCAAAGCCCAAAATGGTCAAAATGGTATGGCTAAAGACTGTTTTGGTAAAGATGGTGAAGATGTTTATGTTAAAGTTCCTATCGGTACAGTTGTTTATGATTTAAAAAATAATACCGTTATTGCTGATATTACTAGACACCGTCAAGAAGCAATAATCGCTCACGGAGGAAAGGGTGGAAAAGGAAATAGCGCCTTTGCTACTCCAAGAATTCCTGCTCCAGAAATTTGTGAAAAAGGTTTACCAGGAGAAGAAAAGGAAATTAGAGTTGAGCTTAAAGTATTAGCTGATGTCGGTTTGGTTGGTTTTCCTAGTGTTGGAAAATCTACTTTAATTAGCGTAGTTAGTGCCGCTAGACCTAAAATTGCTGATTATCACTTCACAACTTTAGTACCTAACCTTGGCGTTGTTAAAGTTAAAGATGGTAGAAGCTTCGTTATGGCAGACTTACCTGGTTTAATTGAAGGTGCTAGTAGTGGCGCTGGTCTTGGTTTTCAGTTTTTAAAACACATTGAGCGAACTAGAGTAATAGCTCATGTAATAGACATGGCTTCAACTGAAGGGCGCGACCCAGTAGATGACTTTAATAAAATAAACGAAGAACTTCGTTTATATGATGAAAAGTTACTACTAAGGCCACAGATTGTTGTTGCAAATAAGATGGATATGGCTGATGCTAAAGAGAACTTAGAAAAATTTAAGAAAGCTTTACCAGATGTTGAAGTTGTTCCAATTAGCGCATACAACCATGAGAACTTAGATGAACTACTTTATAAAATAGCTGATAAATTAGAAACTGTTTCTCTAAATGAATTTGCTGAAACAATTAGCGAAGAAACAGTTGAATATATTTATCAAAAGGAAGAAGAACCATTTACAATCACTAAAGATAGTGATGGAGTTTATAATGTAAGTGGTCCAATGATTAAGAAATTCTTTGATGTTACTGACTTTTCAAGTGATGCAAATGCCAAACTTTTTGCTAGACGTTTAAGGAACTTAGGAGTTGATGCTAAGCTTCGTGAACTTGGAGTTAAACATGGTGACACAGTTAGAATTCTAGATTACGAATTTGAATTCTTTGATTAATTTATAATAATAGGTCTTATTAAATATTGAATTTTTGTAAAAAACTCAATTTTGAAAGACACTTTTACATTTTGTTTTAACACTTATGGGACCCTTATGGGCCTAAAAAGGAAGGAAATATGAAAAATAGTTTAGTTATTAAAAAAATGGTAGGAATCTCTGTTCTTACCGCTTTAGTTATCGTTTTACAATTAATAAGTAATTATATTACAATTGGAACAGTTAATATTACCTTAGCACTCATTCCAATTGCTATGGGAGCTGTTTTATATGGTCCACTTGCTGGATTCTTTCTAGGAGTTGTAATGGGAGTGATGGTTCTAATTGCTCCTTCAACTGCAATCTTTTTTAGCACTAATGCTATAGCTACTATTTTCTTGTGTCCACTTAAAACTGGTATTGCAGGATTAGTTGCTGGATTAATCTTTAGATTATTTGCATATTTTGCTAAAAATAAAGAAAAGAAAAAAGGTTATTATTTTGTAGGTATTGTTTTAGCAGCATTAGTTGTTCCTATTATTAATACAGGTTTATTTATTATAGCTTCTAGTATCTTTTTTAAACCATTATTTGGTGATTTTATTACTATCATTAATGCTGTTATCACAACAAATTTCCTAATTGAATTTATTGTAAGTTCAGTTTTATCACCTACCCTAAATTCACTTGTTAAGATATTAACAAGAAGAACTAATTTAGGTTTTTCTAGTGATTTCTCATGCTTTAATGAAGATTTAGTTATTGATAGTGATTTAAATGAATAAATGAGGAGATTATCAATGATTCCTTTAATAATTATTGCATTCTTTTTCTTAATTGTGTTTGTTACATGTTATTTGTTAACATTTCTAATTGGATAAAATAAGGAGGGTTTATGTTATTCGTTTATATTTTTGGCGGTATTTTATTGTTTTTAATTATTTCTTGCTTTATTTTATGCTTAGTTATTCATAACATGTATTTTAATCATCGATTTGTTGAAGATAGTGATATAAAGTTATTTAGCTTTGATGAATTTGATTTAGAAAAAGAGGCTGTTGAAATACCTTTTAATAAAAAAGAATACCTAAGAGGAGCATTCTATTATAAGGAAGGATACAATCCTAAAAAGATCGTTGTTTATTCTCACGGAATGTTTTCTGATCATAAATCATATATGCAAGATATCGCTTATTTTGCATTAAAAGGATATTTCGTATTAGGATTTGATTATTACGGAACATCACTTTCTGATGGTAAGAATCTTAAGTCATTTGGTAATAGCCTAGAATCACTAGATAAAGCTATTTGCTTTTTAAAGAACAATCCAAAATATAGTGATAAAGAAATATATGTTGTTGGTCATTCTTGGGGTGGTTATGCCACATGTAACATTGTGAGTCTTCATCCTGATATTAAAGGAATTTGTGCGATTAGTCCTTTTAATTCTAGCTATGAGATTATTAAAACATCAATTCCTAAAGGTGTAAGATTCTTAGCTCCAATTGTTTATTTTATTGATTTTTGTATTGGTAAGAAATATTCAAAATTTAAAGGATATAAATCTGTAAGTAGCTACCAAGGAAAAGTAATGCTCGTCCAATCAAAGAACGATCACGTTGTTAAATTTGATATTGGTGTTGGTGAGATAAAGGAAAAGACAACTAATAAGAATGTTTTATATATTATTAATGATGGAAGATACCATAATCCTAATTACACTGATGAAGCTTTACAAATGATGTTTAAGTTCTATCAAGAATCATCTAAACTAAAAGGAGAAGAATTATCAAATTATAAGAAGAACTTTGATTTCCATAAGATGGGTGAACTTGATAGCAATATTATGGATAGAATCGTATCTGATATTATTGAAGGATAATAGATGAAGAAAATCTTTTTCCTAGTTTTTGTGTTATTATCACTTGTTGGGTGTAATAAAAACAAATTTAATGAAGATCTTATAACAAAAGACGATTTTAATAAAGCAATAGAAATGGTAGAAACTAATGCTACTATAAAGACTATATCTTTTCTAGATGATTATAAAGAAAGTATTATTGAAATAGATAATAATAAATATCATTGTTTAGTAAATTATAATGAAGATTTAACAAAAGAATCATATTATGAGAAAAAAGATGATTTGCTATTTGTTTATGAAGATCTTAATGGTAACTTTCTAAGACAAATAGCTAATGATGATAGTTTTATTGCACTTAATTTAAATATTAATTATAATTTATTGATCTATAGCAAGAAAGAAAATTGTTATATTTATAAAAATGATGCTACAACTACTAATTATTATTTTTCAAATAATTTAATAAGTAGCTATGATGTTTATGATAATTCAACTAGTATGCTACTAAAGACAATAATTATCTATGACTATGGAGTAACTAAAGTCAATTTACCTGTGTATGTTTTTTATGGTGTTAATCAGTTTACTTCAGATTGGATTAATGAAGAAATTAGTAATGGAACTATATTTAGTTTAAGCGACTTAATAAAACTGATTGGAGAAGTTGACCAGATTGGTGAAAAGATGGTTATTTGGTCAGTAGAAGATGAAGAAAAAGAAGCAATTCTTTATGTGATTTTTATAGATTATAAAGCATATAGTGCTTCATATGTTGAAAAAAGTAAATAGTTAATTAAAAGCTAGTTTTGATACTAGCTTTTATTTGTTTTAATAGAAATTATTGATAATTTATGGTATAATTTCTAATAAGTGGTGATTAATATGTATGAAAATATTGATAAAAAATTATATTCTCCAATGATTAGGCAATACCTTGATATTAAGGAAAATTATCCCGATACATTACTATTTTATCGTGTCGGTGATTTCTACGAAATGTTCTTTAATGATGCTATTGTAGCTAGTAAAGAGTTAGAAATTGTTTTGACAGGTAAAGATGCTGGTGTTAAGGAAAGAGTTCCTATGTGCGGTGTTCCTTTCCATGCTGTTAATGCTTATTTAGATGCATTAAGTAACAAAGGATATAAGGTTGCGATTGTTGAACAAGTAGAAGACCCTAAACTTGCTAAGGGTCTAGTTAGTCGTGATGTTATTAAAATCGTTACTCCTGGAACAATCACTGATGGAGAGAGCCTAAATAGTAAAGAGAATAATTTCTTATGTAGCTTATCAGTAGATAAAGAGCGCTACATTTTGTGCTACTCTGATCTACTTACTGGAGAAAACTATATTTCTGATTTACCACTTAATGAAGAAATTTTATTTAGTGAATTATTAAAATTAAAAACTAAAGAGATTGTTGTGGATAAGGGATTTAATAAAGAAGCTTTAAAGCCTCTACTTGATTTATCTCCTATTATTTTATCTACAGAAGAAAATGATAATCAGGTTTCTTACTTAAAGAGTCTATCAACTGGGCTAGATAAAATAGAAGAAAAGAATTTTAATAGATTATTAAATTATATTATTAGAACTCAAAAGAAAACTTTAGTTCACATGCAAAATGTTGAACGAATTGATCTAAATGGATATTTAAAAATCGATTTATCAAGTAGAAAGAACTTAGAATTACTTGAAACTTTGAGATTTCAAAGCAAGAAAAACACTTTAATTAGCGTTTTAGATAAGTGTGAAACTGCTATGGGTAGTAGATATTTACGTAAGACTTTAATGAACCCATTAATTGATAAGGCGAGAATCGAAAAACGTTATGACATAATTGATGCTATGAGAAAGAACTTCTTAGAGCTTGATGCCTTAAAGAGATCTTTAGAAGATATTTACGACTTAGAGCGAATTGTTGGGAAAGTGTCATACGAAAGTGTTAATCCTAAAGATTTACTTCAATTAAAGAAGTCTTTGGGCGTCGTTCCTAAGATAAATACGATTGTTAAAAAGATGAAAATCGATGATTATTTCGATTTTGAAAAAGATAGTAAATATTATAACGATTTATATACTTTACTTGATAAAAGTATTAGTGAAGATGCCCCATTTAGCGCTAAAGATGGTGGTGTTATTAAAGATGGTTATAACGAGCAACTTGATGAATTAAAGCATGCTAATAGCGAAAGTAAAGATTATTTAATTAATCTAGAAGCTAGAGAAAAAGAACGTACAGGCATTAAGACACTAAAAGTTGGTTATAATAAAGTGTTTGGTTATTACATCGAAGTAAGTCGTGGTGCTATGGACCAAGTTAAAGATGAATTTGGTTACATTAGAAAGCAAACACTTACTACCGGTGAAAGATACATTACTCAAGAACTAAAAGAAAAAGAAGCGATGATTTTACGTGCTGAAGAGAAGATGCTTGAGCTTGATTATGATCTTTTCTGTGAAGTGCGTAATACTTGTAAAACTTATAGCTATGTTTTACAAGGGTTAAGCAAGATTGTAAGTGAGCTTGATATGCTTTTTGCTTTTTCTAAAGTTAGTAAAGAGAATAATTACGTTAGACCTAAATTAAATACTGATAATGTGTTATTTATTAAAGCAGGTCGTCATCCTGTTATTGAAAAATACAATAACAATTTCATTCCTAATGATACTAATTTAGAAAAAGATGATTCAATTTATCTAATTACTGGTCCTAATATGAGTGGTAAATCTACTTATATGAGACAAGTTGCTTTAATTAGTATTATGGCTCAAATTGGTTCATTCGTTCCCGCAAAAGAAGCAAATCTACCTATCTTTGATGCAATTTACACTCGAATTGGGGCAACAGATGATATTGTTAGTGGTGAATCTACATTCATGGTTGAGATGAATGAAGTTAATAAAGCTCTAAGAAATGCTACATCCAACTCACTAATTCTATTTGATGAAATAGGTAGAGGAACTGCTACATTTGATGGAATGGCTTTAGCACAAGCAATTTTAGAATATATTAGTAAAAACATTAAATGCAAGACATTATTTTCTACTCATTACCATGAACTTACAGCCCTAGAAAAAGATTTAGATAATGTTAAAAATGTTCATGTAACAATTGAAGAAGAAAATGGTGAGATTATCTTTATGCATAAAGTTTTACCTGGTGCTGTTAGTAAAAGCTATGGTATAAATGTAGCTAAACTTGCTAATATTCCACTTGATGTAATCTTAAGAAGTGAAGATATTTTGTATAAGCTTGAAGCAAGTAAAACATATGATGGAAAATTACTCTCAATTGAGAATTATCAACCACCAATGTTATATGATTCAAAGACAGAACTTGAAACAATTTGTATTAATAAGATAAAAGAAGCTAATATTTATGAAATGAGTCCAATTGATGCGATGAATTTCTTGAATGATTTAAAAAAGACATTGAAATAAATGGAGTAAAAAATGGGAAATATTATTAAACTTGACCAACACATAACTAATATGATAGCAGCCGGTGAGGTTATTGAAAAAGTAGCTAGCGTTGTTAAAGAATTAGTAGAAAATTCAATTGATGCGGGTAGCACTATTATTAATATCAGTTTAACTGAAGGTGGATTAAAAGAAATCGTCGTTAGCGATAATGGATGTGGAATGGATCCATATGATGCTAGGATGTCAATTGAACCTCATGCCACAAGCAAAATCAAAAGCGAAAGTGATTTATTTAATATCCACACTTTAGGATTTAGAGGTGAAGCACTACCTTCAATAATATCTGTTAGTCAGTTTAAGATGAAGACAAACTGCGAAGGTGGAAAAGGCACAATGCTTGTATTAAAAGATGGTGCCTTGATTAGTCAAGCGATGATTGCTCATCCAGTTGGAACTGAAATTACTGTTCGAAGCTTGTTTTACAATACTCCAGCGCGCCTCGCTACCCTGAAAAGTGAGTCCCAAGAATTATCTTGGGTTGTTGATACTATTTCTCGTATTGCTCTTGCTCGTCCTAACATTGCTTTTAAATTAACAAATAATAATAAAGTAATACTTCAAACATATGGAAGTGGCGACAAGTTAGAAGTTATATCTAACCTTTATGGAGCTGAAATTGCTAAAGAGATGGTTCCTTTTTCAACAAGCGAAGGTAATTTTAAGGTTTATGGTTACACTAGTAAAATCAGTGTAACACGTTCAAACAAGAACTATATCAATATCATTGTTAATGGTAGATCAATTAGAAACCAAAGATTGATTAATGCTATTATTGATGGTTATAAGACACTTTTAACAGTTGGTCGTTATCCTATAACATTCCTTGAAATCTTAGTTGATCCGGCTTTAGTTGATGTTAATGCTCATCCTTCAAAGCTAGAGGTAAGATTTTCTGAGGAAGATACTCTAGCAGAACTTATTACTAATACAATTAATAATGTTTTATCTCGCACTGATTTAACATTTAAGGCTTCTGCGTTTACTGAAGAAGAAAAAGAAGAAATAGTTGAAGAGCCAAGTGAAGATATTGTTGAAAATCTTGCTAGTGAAGAAGTTGAGACAGAAGAAGAAAGTGAAAGTGAAGATATCAATTTGGATTTGAATCTTGATTTAGAAGAAGATAATGATGAAGATAACTATCAAGCGTTTGAAGAAAAAACAGTAGATGATATCGAAGAAATAAAAGAAGATGATATCTTTGATGAAATCCTTCCTATTAAAGATAATGAAGAGGAAGTAATTAAAGAAAAATTCACCCAACAAGAATATAGTTTTACATCAACTGATATTGATGAAGATTTAAAGAAAGAAAACAAACTTCCAAAATTATTCTATATTGGTCAACTATTTGGAACATATTTACTTTGCCAAAATGAAGGAGAATTTTATCTAATTGATCAACATGCAGCTGCTGAAAGAATCAATTATGAAAAGATTTTAGGTAATTTAGAAGATAGTGAAACTCTTTCTTATGAATTGCTTCTACCTATTAGCTTAACTTTTAGTCCTGATGAAAAGATATTGATTGATTCAAAAATGGATGTGATTACTAATCTAGGAATTGAATTAGAGGACTTTGGTGGAGCCACTTACATGGTTAGAAAAGTTCCTGTTTGGATTATTAGAGGCCATGAAAGAGAATTTGTTGAAGAGATTATTAGTCAAATAATAGCAAATAGAAAACAAGAAAAGCATGAATTCTTAGATTCAATTGCTAAAAGCTTAGCATGTAAGAAGAGCATTAAAGCTAATGACTTTATGTCTAAAGTAGAAGTAGAATATTTACTTGAAGATTTAGAAAAGTGTAATATGCCTTTTACTTGTCCTCATGGACGTCCTGTTATCGTTAAGTTCTCTAAATACGATATCGAGAAGTGGTTTAAGAGAGTTCAATAATGGAAAAAGTTATCGTTTTAACTGGTCCTACAGGGATTGGTAAGACTAATTTATCATTAAAACTTGCTTCATCATTTGGTTTAGAGATAATAAACGCTGATGCTAGCCAGTTTAAAAGAGATTTAAACATTGGTACTGGTAAATATGACACCTTTAATACTAATATTAAGCATCACCTCTTTGATATAATTGAAGCTGATAGCAACTATTCGATTAAGGACTTTCAAGCTAGTGCTAAAGTTTTAATTAGTGATATTAATCAAAATAACAAGGTTCCTATGGTTGTTGGTGGAACAGGGTTATATATTAATAGTTTGCTTTATAATTACAACCTAGATGATGAAGGTAGATGCGAAGAGACATCTAATAAATATAATGATTTAAATAATCATGAGCTTCATGAATTATTAAATAAATTAGATCCTCTTGCTGCTTTAAATATTCATGAGAACAATCGCCGTAGAGTCTTAAGAGCAATTGAAAAATGTGAAAATGGTAAAAGTGTTAGAAATAATGATGACACACTAATTTACGATGCTTTAATTATCGTTTTAGATTGTGATAGAGAGCTACTTTATAATAGGATAAACTCTAGAGTTGATGCCATGTTTAGCGACGGTTGGGTTGATGAAGTAAGAAGTCTAAAAGAGAAGTACGATATCAAGAAAATAAAAGATATCGGTTATTATGAAATTTCGCTTTTCTTAGATGGAGAGATAGATCTCGCTTCATGCAAAGAGCTAATTAAGAAAAAAACAAGAAATTATGCTAAAAGACAACTAACTTGGTTTAGAAATAAACTTAAAGGGGCCAAGGTTGTTAATGTTGATTTTGATGATTTAGATAAAACGTATGATGTTTTATCTAATTTAGTAAAAGAATTTATAAATTAATGGGAGAATCTAGTGCGAATCTAGAGCAACAGTCATTACCGTGTTTAATATAAATTGATTCTATTATTATATTATAAGTCGGGTCGCCCTTTTGGCAAACTTTCTGGGCAAGGGGAAAGAGTCAAGAAATATAGTACTAGAAGTATGCCTAGATATCCCTCGCTTGAGGGATTTTTTTTAAGGAAGATAGTTATGAAAAGAATATTTAAATTTCAAGAACTTAATCCGATAGTATCTTTTTTATTTTTTATCCTTATTTTTGTTATTACGATGCTATCATTTAATCCTATTATAATTGCTATTTCTTTGCTATTCTCTATTATCAATAATTTTATCTATTTTGGTAAGAGAACATTTAAGATGATTTTACTTGATGTGATTATTATTAGCGTTATGGGATTAATTAATCCACTAATTTCACACAATGGTAAAACTGTTTTATTTACTTTAATTAATAGTTATACCTTAGAAAGCTTAGTCTTTGGTGTAGTAAGTGGTGCGATGGTTTGTAGCGTAATAAACTATAGTAAGATATTATCGTTTATTATAGATAGCAGCAAATTTAATTATTTGTTTGG
>CAKJYW010000045.1 GCA_918272565.1 Bacilli bacterium | reverse complement strand
TACAAAGATCCCTTCAAGGGATAAGCCAGAGAGAGTTTTGCGGTTGTCAGCCGCCCAAGATGACCCTTGAGGGTCATCGAAAGGTAGAAGCCCTTATAGGGTAGCGTAAAAACCGCACGCTATGCGTGCGGATTGTTATTTTCTAGTCTTATAAGCTTTAAAAGCTCTTTGAACTTTCTTTTCGCTCTTCTTATATTGGATTTGTAAATCATTGATTAATTCAATGAATTCTTTTTTGCCATCAATATAATTTCTTGCTTCATATTCTAGCTCATAGTCAGTAACACCACAGAATGTTGACTTGTCTAAGAATAAGATACCTTTCTTATATTGAGTATATGTACGTTTTGTTGAAAGGCTTAAGAAATTGAATAACTTTTGTTCACCGATTAGTGGGGCAAGTTCGTTTTTAAGTTCGCTGTCAGGAACTGTTCCGTTTTCTTTGATTTCTTTAAACATCTCTTCAGTAATAGGAAGAGTATATTCTTGCATTGCATAACCTTTTTTCTTCTTTAGTGTTAATTCTAAAGTATCTCTTTCTCTAACTCTTAGAGATGATTCTAAAGCTTTTAAAGAGAAACGGTTTGTATCAAAGTAATGGTTTGTTTGGATGTCTGAATGACTTCCTTTAAACATATTAGCTAATCTTTCGTATTCATCTTTAGTAAGTAAAGTTTTGAATTCTACTTCAAGTGATCTTTGCATAAAGCACCTCCAATAAATAATTCTTTGTTTTTTAATATCATATAGTATTATACACGTATTTTTTTAAAAAGCAACATATTATTATATTTACTTATTAATAATAAAAAAAGTTTATCAATATCTTAAAAGATATCAATAAACTAATATTAGTTAACATTTAATTATTTTGGCTAGTCCACCCTCTGATGTCTCTTTGTATTTATCGGATAAATCTTTTCCAGTTTCTTTCATTACTCCAACAATATAATCAAAGGATATTCTGTGGCTTCCATCAGTTAGACAAGCGTATTTAGCAGAATCAAAAGCCATTGAAGCAGCTATTGCGTTACGCTCAATACAAGGGATTTGAACTAGTCCATCGATAGGGTCGCAAGTTAGGCCTAAGTGGTGCTCTAAGGCGATTTCCGCTGCGTATTCTATTTGACGGTTGTTTCCACCAAGTAGGTAAGCACTTAGGGCCGCAGCCATAGATGAAGCTGAACCGATTTCACCTTGGCAACCAACTTCTGCTCCACTTATTGAACCATTATATTTAATGATATTACCGAATAAGCCAGCTATCATTAGACCGTTGATAATTTTTTCTCTACTAACATGATTCATTATTATTTGAGGATAGATTACAGATGGGACAACACCACATGCTCCACATGTTGGGCTAGTTACAATTAGTCCACCACTAGCATTTTCTTCAGCAACCGCTAAAGCAGAAGCGTACATTAGGTTAGAAAATGATTCTACCTTCTTATATTTATTATAGAAATCTTTAGCCTTTCTAGCAAGGCGTAAACTTCCAGGTAGAGTACCGCTTGTAGCTAGGCCTTTTTCAATTGCTTCAAGCATAACATCTAAGACGATATTTAAATAATAAGTGCAGTCATCATATCTTTTAACATAATCAAGTAAAGTGATATCTTCATCCTCACAAAAGAGCAGGATCTCATCCATTGTTTTATGAGGGTAAAGGTTAGCTTTTCCTTCTGATCTTTCTTCATTTAGTTCTCTTAGGGAACCTCCACCGACACTAAATACTAACCATTCATCGATTTTTTCATTTTTATCATTATATGCAAAGAATTTCATACCGTTTGGATGATAATCGTAATTAGTTTTAATATCAAATTTAACAGTTGTTTTATTTTCCCCTAATGTCTTTTTGATGATGTAATCAGTTAAGTGACCTTTACCAGTTAGAGCAAGAGATCCATATAACTCCACATAGAATCTAGAAGCGTTAGGATTCTTGTCTAAGAACTTTTGTGCTGCAATTTGAGGTCCCATAGTATGGCTACTAGAAGGGCCATTTCCTATTTTATAAATGTTTTTAATCGAGTCCATATTAACCTACTTTCTTAGAAAATCAAGAAGCTCTCTTGATTTTGTTGATATGTTATCTAACTTTTCGCATGGATACTTATTACAATTATAACATGTTATCTTTGTTTCTTTAACACAATTTCTAATTTCACATAAATGGCAGAATTTATGTAAATTATCACTCAAGCATCCGGAGCATTCTTTATTATACTCTGGACAAAAACTACAATCAAAGCCACATGGAGCAAGAGTTGATGTGTAATAAAATACATCCTTTTTAGGGTAAATAATAATGAAATATTCATTATTATATTTTTCGCATCTTGCATAATTAAATAAGGTATCAATTGATAAATTATATAGAGTGCTAACTTTTTGATAGATGTATAATCTTTCTTTTCTAGTTATCTCTTGGCTCCACCAGATGGCTGGTTTAATCTTAGAATTAATCAGATAATCTTGCTTGATTAAGTAGAGAAGTTTCTCCCTATCACTTACCTTATCATGGAGAGATAGATACAAGTTTTTGCTTACATCTTGAAGCTGTGCTTTTAATGACGAGTTAGCTTTGAAGTATCTAGAAATACTTAAAAATGTATCGTATGGATTTAGTTTAAGTTCATTAAATAGGTAGGAAAAAGTCTTTTGATATTTACAATAATTATATAATTTATCTAGTGCTTCTTCAACAAGTTTTACTTCGTTTAATTCATCTAAAGTGATGTAATTATTTGATAAAACTTCATATGGCGAGTGTGTTTCAAAATTATATCCATATAAATCTTTAGTATCTGATATCTCTGTTCCTTTAAGTTCTTTTAAAAAGCCTAGTTGAAGCTCTTCAGTTAGTAACATAAAAGTTTCATTGAATGATTTTTTAAATGATGCTAAATCCTCATATGGAAGGCCACATATTAAGTCAGTATGAATAACTACAAAGTCTCTTAGTGCTAAAACGTTATTTCTTATTTTAGAGAAATCTTGTTTTCTTTTAATTGCCTCCATAGTTTTAGGGTTTGTTGATTGGATACCTATTTCAAAACGAATTGATTTCTTTCGCATGGTTTTTAGTAAATCAATTATATCGCTACTTAACATGTCTCCAACAACCTCAAATTGGAATGTTGTGAAGTTATTATCGTTGTCTTTAATGAACTGTAATATATCTAAAGTTCTTTTTTGATTTATATTAAATGAGCGATCTAAGAATTTAATAATTTTAGCGTTATTATCTAATAAATATTTTAGGTTACTCTTTACTTCTTCAATTGGGAATTCTCTAACCGGCTTTTCAGTTGATGCTAGGCAATAAGTACAACTAAAGTAACAACCACGGCTTGATTCGATATAACAGATTTTGTTTTTAAAATCACTATTTATAGTGTAGTCGTGTTTAATTTTTGTTAGGTCAGGTAATTTAGTATAAGTATATTTGATATTACCATCATCATCTTTATAGTAGATGTTACTAACTTTATCTAATTCTAAGTTGCCATCTAGATAATTCATTAGTTCAGGGAATGATTCTTCACCTTCCCCTTTAATGATGTATTTAACTTGAGGATAAGTAAATAAAATATCAAAGCGATAACTTGCTTCTGGTCCTCCTAAAATAACTGTTTTTTCTAAAAGAGATGTAGACAAGATATCTTTGATATATTCGATATTCCAAATATAAGCACTAAAAGCAATTAGGTCATATTTATCTAGCTTACTTGCAAGGGTCGCCATATCGTCTTTAATGTTAACTTCGATTAGGTCAAGTTCACCATCGAAATTAGCTTTGATTTGGTGTGCTCCAACTGCTGGGTGGATGTATTTAGAATTTATTCCAACAATCACTTTCCTCATAAATTTATCCTCTAAATAATTATATCATTATTCAAGTGGTAATAAAAGGAAGATGATGGAAAAAACAATATCAAAGCATTTTAAAAAATAATTGAGAATATATGAAAAATATGCTATAATAAGCAAGGAAATTGAAATAGTTTTCAAATATTAATGGAGGAAGAAAAAAATATGGCAAAAAAAGTATTCCAATCTATGGATGGAAATCAAGCAGCTGCATGGGGTGCATATGCATTTACTGAAGTAGCTGGTATTTATCCTATTACTCCTTCTTCACCTATGGCTGAATACGTAGATGAATGGGCTGCAAAAGGACAAAAGAATCTATTTGGTGCTCCTGTAAAGGTTGTTGAAATGCAATCTGAAGGTGGTGCTGCTGGTACAGTACATGGTTCATTACAATCAGGTGCTCTAACAACAACTTTCACTGCATCTCAAGGTCTTTTACTTAAGATTCCAAATATGTACAAGATCGCTGGTGAATTACTACCAGGTGTTATTCATGTATCAGCAAGAAGTTTAGCTGTACAAGCACTATCAATTTTCGGTGATCACCAAGACGTTATGGCTTGTCGTCAAACTGGTTTTGCAATGCTAGCTACAAGTAGCGTTCAAGAAGTTATGGATTTAAGTGGTGTTGCTCACTTAAGTGCTATTAAGTCTAGCGTTCCATTCATGCATTTCTTTGATGGATTCAGAACATCTCATGAAATTCAAAAAGTAGAAGTTATGCCTTACGAAGTATATGAAAGATTACTTGACAAGGAAGCAGTTAAGAAATTTAGAGAAAGAGCTCTAAGCCCTAATCATCCTGTAACAAGAGGATCTGCTCAAAATGATGACGTATACTTCCAAGCAAGAGAAGCTCAAAATAAATATTACGAAGCTGTTCCTGATATTGTAGCTGAATATATGGCTGAAATCAGTAAAGAAACTGGTCGTGATTATGCTCCATTTACTTACTATGGTGCGAGTGACGCAACAGATGTAATTGTAGCAATGGGTAGTGTTTGTGAAACAACTAAAGAAGTTATTGACTACTTATTAAAAGAAGGACGTAAAGTTGGTTTAATCAATGTTCATCTATATCGTCCATTCTCAACTAAGTATTTATTAAAAGTATTACCTAAGACTGTTAAACGTATTGCAGTACTTGACAGAACTAAAGAACAAGGTGCACTTGGTGAACCTCTATACTTAGATATTAAAGCTGCATTCTATGGCGCAGAAAAAGAACCTCTAATTATCGGTGGTGTTTATGGATTAAGTAGTAAAGATACTACTCCTGGTCAAATCTTAGCAGTATATGATAATTTAGCAGGCGAAGCTAAAGATCATTTCACTATTGGTATTAATGATGATGTTACTCATCGTTCTTTACCTGTTACTCATGAAATTGATACTTCAGCTGAAGGCACTAGCCAACTTATTTTCTTTGGTCTAGGAAGTGACGGAACAGTTGGTGCTAATAAATCAACTATCAAATTAATTGGTGATAATACTGATTATTATGCACAAGCTTACTTTGCATATGACTCTAAGAAGAGTGGTGGTGTTACTCGTAGCCACTTACGTTTCGGTAAGAGCCCTATTAGATCTCCATATCTAGTAACAATCGCTGACTTCATTAGCTGCTCACTAGATACATATGTTGAAAAATATGATATGTTATCATCACTAAAAGATGGTGGAACATTCCTACTAAATACAGTTAAGACTGATGAAGAACTTGAAGCATTTATGCCTAACTCATTCAAGAGAGCATTAGCTGAAAAACATGCTAAGTTCTATGCAATCGATGCTATTACATTAGCTCGTGAAATCGGATTAAAGAATAGAACTAATACTATTTTACAATCTGCATTCTTCAAACTTAACGAACAAATTATGCCTTATGCAACTGCACAAGAATTAATGAAGAAATATGCATATAAAGCATATGCTAAGAAGGGTGATGCTGTTGTTGAAATGAACTACAAAGCAATCGACCGTGGTGCTGAAGGCTTAAGAGAAATCAAGGTTAAGGCTGAATGGGCTAACTTGAAAGATGAAAAGAAAGCAGCTGATAGTAACAAACCTGAATTCGTTAAGAGAATCGCTGATCCAATCAATGCTATTAAAGGTTATGATCTACCTGTTAGTGCATTTACTGGATTTGAAGATGGTACTATGACAAATGGTGCTGCAGCATTTGAAAAACGTTATGTTGCTTCATTCGTTCCAACATGGAATCCAGATAACTGTATTCAATGTAATCAATGTAGCTTTGCATGTCCTCATGCTGTTATTAGACCATTCTTAGTAACTGCTGAAGAAGTTGCTAAAGCTCCTAAAGATGCTAAATACATTAATCCAATCGGTAAAGGCTTAGAAGGCTTGAAATATACTATGCAAATCAGTGCTGCTGACTGTACAGGATGCGGTGTCTGCGTCAACCAATGCCCTGGTAAGAAGGGTGAAAAAGCTCTATCTATGAAACCAATTGATGAAGTTTTAGCTGAAAAAGAAGATAAGATTAGTGAATACTTCTTTGAAAATGTTACTTATAAGACTGATTTAGTAGATATTACTGCTAATGCTAAGAACTCTCAATTTGCTCAACCATTGTTTGAATTCAATGGTGCATGTCCTGGATGTGGTGAAACTCCATATATTAAATTAATCACTCAATTATTCGGTGATAGAATGCTTGTAGCTAATGCTACTGGATGTTCTTCAATTTATAGTGGATCATATCCTTCTACACCTTTCACAACAAACAAAGAAGGTCATGGACCTGCTTGGGCTAACTCACTATTTGAAGATAATGCTGAGTTTGGTTACGGTATGAGAATGGCAACTGAAACATTAAGACATCGTTTAGGTGAATTAATGGAAGAATATAACGCTAAAGAAGATGCTAAAGCTGAACTTAAAGAATTATTCACTTTATGGTTAGAAAATAGAACAAGTGGCGAAGTTACTAAGAAAGTTGCTAAGGAAGTTGAAAAGTATTTAGCTAATCCAACTGATCCAACATTAGTTAAGATTAATGAACTTAAAGACTACATCGTTAAGAGAAGTCAATGGATCTTCGGTGGTGACGGATGGGCATACGATATCGGTTATGGTGGACTTGACCACGTTATCGCTAACCAAGAAGATGTTAATATCTTAGTAATTGATACAGAAGTATATTCTAACACTGGTGGACAAGCTTCTAAATCAAGTCCTACAGCTGCTATCGCTAAGTTTGCCGCAAGTGGTAAACATGGTAAGAAGAAAGATTTAGCTGCTATCGCAATGAGCTATGGACATGTATATGTTGCTGAAATTGCTCATGGTGCTAGTCAAGCTCAAATGCTTAAGGCTATCAAAGAAGCTGAAAGCTATGATGGACCATCAATCATCATCGCTTATGCTCCATGTATCAACCACGGATTAAAGATTGGTATGGATAAAGCTCAAGAACAAGCTAAGTTAGCTGTTGAATGTGGTTACTGGACATTATTCAGATTTGACCCACGTCTAGCAGAAGAAGGAAAGAATCCATTCCAACTTGATTCTAAAGAACCTGATTGGGATAAGTACTTAGATCATCTAATGACTGAAAACAGATATGCTCAATTAGTTAAAGCTAATCCAGCAGAAGCTGAAAGATTATTAGAATTAAATAAGACTGAAGCTCAAAGAAGATACAAGATGTATCAAAGATATCTTGCAATGGACTATACTAAGTAATAGTTTTATAAAAGACAATACATTAACTTGTATTGTCTTTTTTACTTTTTGAAAAAATGAGACTATATTTGACATATAAAGTTAAATATAGTATACTTTTTATAGAGGTGATTAAGATGTTCATGGAAAAAATAAGAATGGCATATGATTCAAATACTCCGATATTCACAAAGGAAATATTAAAACTATTTCCAGAATATTCAAGGGCACAAATCTTTAGACTTATTACTAACTCAATAGAAAAAGGAGAATTAATAAAATATACAGATGGTGTATATTTTATGCCTACTGAAACTATTATCGGCCCATCAACAATAAACGCAGATATGGTTATTGAAAAGAAATATCTAAGAGATGATGAAAATGTATATGGAATTTATGGTGGTATAAAACTATTAAATACTTTTTCAATAACAACACAGATGGCTGGCGTTATTGAAGTTGTAACAAATAATGAATCAACAAGGCGTAGAGAAATAATGTTAAAAAATAGGAAATACATTCTTAAGCAATCTAAATGTCAAATCAATAAAGAAAATGTAGGGGCATATACAATTATGGAATTGTTTAATGAGTGTGATTTAGGAGAAAAAATAAGTGATTATTCGAAGAAAAAAATAAAGGATTATGCTAATAAAACGGGAACAACGAAAGAGCAACTTTTAAATATTTCAATATTTTTCCCATCTAAGGCAATAAAAAATCTTTTGGTAAATGGAGTATTAAATGAATTATGAAAAATAAAGGAGCTTAAAATGATATAGTATCATTTTGAACTCCCTATTTTATATAATCTAATAATTCTATTTTTGTTTTAAAGTCAGCTGTATCGATATTATTTAATGTATCAATTACTTCATTAACTATTACTTTTGGGGTTGACGCAGCTGAAGTGATAGTGATATTTTTAATGTTATTTAAATTGATATCTTTTAAGTCGGATACTCCTTCAATTAAGTAACATTCTTTATTAGTGTTTTTAATGGTTTTTACTAATGTATTAGCGTTGTTACTTTCCTTATCTCCCACAACCAATACTAGATCACTTGTTTTACTGGCATTTAGCGCAGCGCTTTGTCTAACTCTAGTTGCATCACAGATTTCACATGATAGTTCAAGGCTAGGATATTTTTGTTTTAGTTCACTAAATTTATTAGCCACATCACTAAAACATAATGTTGTTTGACAAACTAATATAGCTTTATCTATTTTTGAATAGTCTATGTTTTCATCAAATAATAACACTTTATCTGATATTCCTAGTGCTCCAATTGTTTCTTCGTGGTTAGCTTTACCCATGAAAATAACAGTATAACCTAAATTTATCTTTTCTTTAATTAAGTCATGCAGTGCCACAACCTTTTTACATGTAGTATCTATTATATCTACATTATTCTTTTTTAGTGTTTCATAAACAGAAGGCGCAACGCCATGGGCTGATATTATAACTGTGCCTTCTTTTATGTTTATTAAATCCTCATGACTAATTTTTATTAAACCTAAGGAAGCAAATGCTTTAGAGATTTCTTTATTATGAACAGTGCTACCTAAGATATAGATTGGTCTTTTTGCATCTTTAGACATAAGAGCATCTTTAGTTAGTTTTATTGCTCTAACAACGCCATCACAGAAGCCTTGAGGATGAGCTTTTGTTATTATAAATTTCTCTTTATTCATGTTTATCACCAAAGTAATTATAGCATGTTTTAAAAATAGTTTGAAGATTAATGGATAAATTAGTATAATAGTAGAGTAAAAAAGAGGTATTAACATGAGTGAAAGATGGAAAATTGAAAATGAGTTTTTAAACATTGAAGTGTCTAGCTATGGAGCAGAGCTTAAAAAGCTAGAAAGCAATAAGGGCGTTAATTATATTTGGTGTAGCGACCCTAAGTATTGGAGCTACTCTGCACCGATTCTTTGGCCTGTAGTTGGGACTTTAAAAGATAAAGAAACTTATTTTAATGGTAAATTATATAAACATCGTCAACACGGAATATTACGAAATCAAGAATTTAAGTTAGTTAATAAGACAAATAGCGAACTTGTTTTTGAAAATTGTTATAGTGATGAGACATTAAAAGAATATCCATTTAAATATAAAGTTACTATTAGTTATAAGATAGATGGTAAAAAAGTATTTACTAATGTTGAAGTAGAGAATATTGGGGAAGAGGAGATGCCTTTTAATATAGGAGGCCATCCTGCATTTAACTGCCCAATTTACGAAGGTGAAAGTTTTAAGGACTATGTAATTGAATTTAGTGAAACTGAATCATTTGATTCTCCTCATATTATGCCTAATGCAACCCTTGATTTTAGTAGGATTGATGCTAGGTATAGAGGATTAAAAGTATTAAACTTAACAAAGAACATGTTCTTTTTAGATACAATCATTAATACTAATGTCAAAAGTAAAAGCGTTAAGCTACTTAATCCTAAAGGACTAGGAATTAAGTTTAGCTTTGATGGATTTAAGACTCTAGCAATTTGGACACCATTTAATGATGCACCATTTATTTGTATAGAACCATGGAATGGATATAATGATTTAGTTGATTCAGACAAAGATTTCTTAAAGAAAGCTGATTTGATTAAATTAAAGAAGAACGAGAAATATAAAGTTGGATACGTAATGGAGATAATTGATTAGGAGGAATAATTTATGGCAGAAATGGTATCAAGTAATGATTTTAAAAATGGAATGACAATTTTATGGGATGATAGTATATATCAAATCTTAGAGTTTCAACATGTTAAACCTGGTAAAGGTCAAGCATTTGTTAGAACAAAGATGAAGAATTTAAGAACTGGTTCCACAATCGAATATTCTTTCCAAAATGGAATTAAGATTGAAGTTGCTCAAATCGAAAAGAAAAAGATGCAATATATCTATAACACTGGTTCATCTTGCGCTTTTATGGATACTGAAACATACGAACAAGTTGAAATTGATAATGATAGACTCGCTTGGGAACTTAATTTCATGACTGAAGGAATGGAAGTATTGATTGTTGATTATGAAGGAGAAATCCTAAATATCATTATTCCAGAAAAAGTTGAGATTAAGGTAAGTGAATGTGATCCTAACGTTAGAGGTAACTCTACACAAAACCCTCAAAAGGGTGCAGTTCTAGAAACTGGGTATAAGATTTTAGTTCCTTTATTTATTAATGAAGGCGATGTGATTATTGTTAATACTAATGAAGGTAAATATTGTTCTAGAGCTTAAATTTAAGTAATTAATTATCCTAGTAGAAAGCTACTAGGATTTTTTACTTGCAGTTTTCCGTACTTTAGGCCATTTTTTACTTGCAGTTTTCCGTACCTAGTGATATAATATCACTGTAAGAGGTGAATTATGCTTAAAAGAAAATTAGATGAGTATTTAAATTTTTGGCTAAATGAAAGAAAAACAGCTCTATTAGTAAAAGGCGCTCGTCAGATAGGAAAGACATACTCAATAGAAAAATTTATTAGTAATAACTTTGAAAATGTAGTCAGTATCAATTTTGCAATTAGAACAGATTTGATCGATTTATTTGCTCAGCTTAGAAATTCTGAGCAATTAATAATTAATTTATCAACTATTGCAGGAGAAAGACTCGTTCCATCTAAAACTATTATCTTTTTTGATGAAATACAACTTTTATATCAAAGGAGGGAGGAATTAAGAAATAAAGGAAAACTCGATTTAAACAGCCAAGATATTATAACTGCAATGAAAAAACTAGTTATTGATGGTGACTACAGATACATAATGAGTGGATCTCTTTTGGGGGTTGCAGTTAGAGACATTGTCTTAAATCCTACAGGTTATTTTGATGAATATCAGATGTATCCATTAGATTTTGAGGAGTTTCTATGGGCAAAAGGAGTAGGAAAAAGTGCCATTAATTATGTTAAAGAATGCTTCTTTGAAAAGAATGCAGTGGACGAAGCAGTTAATAATTTATTCTTAAGCTATTTTAAAGAATATGTTCTTATTGGTGGAATGCCTGAAGCACTAAACGAATATATTGCAAGTAAGAATATATTCAAAGTACAAGAAGCATATAATCAAATAATTAGTAAATATACATATGATATAACAACATATATTTATGATGAAGGTAAGAAATTAAGAGTAAGGGATATTTATAATGCTATACCTTCAGAATTAAATAACAAGAATAAAAGGTTTGTTAGTTCACATGTTATTGAAAAAACATATTTAAAAAATCATAAAATAGAAGACGAGTTTATCTGGTTAACCAATGCCGGTGTTGCTTTGCCTGTTTATAACGTTACTGAAGCAATATCACCTTTAGTATTATCTAGCGAAAGAAAAACTTTGAAATTGTTTTTGAGTGATATAGGAATGCTCGGAACAATGCTTTTTGAAACTGGTATTAGAGAGAAACTTTTGAAAAACGAAAAAGAAATAAACTATGGTGCTCCATTTGAGAATGTTGTGGCAGAAGAACTATGGGCTCATGGGTTTAATGAGAGATTATACTATTATAATTCTAAAAAACATGGAGAAGTTGATTTTGTAATCGAATATAATAATGAAGTCTTGCCAATAGAAGTGAAATCAGGAAAGACAAATGAAATGAGTGTTTATAATCACAGCGCTCTGAACAATCTAGTTAAGATGTATGAAATAAAAGAAGCTTATGTATTTGGTGAATGTAATGTAAAAAAAGAAACTAGTGTAATATATCAATTACCAATTTACATGATTATGTTTATAACAAGATAATAGCCTATGGTTATAACTGAACAAAAGAGAAGATAATGGGGACAACATTTATTGTTGTCCCTATTTATGATGACTACATTAAAAAAGATATATATCAACAAATATTAATAAATATTTCTTTAAAAAAGTAGTAGACAAATGAAAGATGTGGTATAATAAAAGGCTAATAAGAAGGAATTTATATGTTACTAGGAAAGTATTTTAGAAAATTTTATGTGAAGTACGGTCTTTTCTTCCTTGCAGGAATAATTGCATTGGTTGTTGTGGACTACTTCCAATTAAAGATTCCAGACATCATCGGTAATATTATTGATGGGCTAAAAGAGAAGACTTTAGATAAAGAAGTCTTAAAGGGTTTGAGCCTTGATATAATGATTGTGGCATTCGTGGTGTTTATTGGAAGGTTTGTATGGCGTATATGTATTTTTGGTAACGGCGTTAGAATAGAAACAGATATTCGTAATGATATGTTCAGTCATATGATTAAATTATCTCAAGAAAAATATTCTAAGAATAAAACCGGAGCCATAATGGCATTATACACTAATGACTTAGCCGCAATCCGTCAATGCTTTGGTGGTGGTACTATCATGGCAGTTGATGCTATTGCTCTAGGTACCCTAGCTTTTTATAAGATGATCATGTTAGATTATAAGATGGCTATTATTTCACTTGTGCCACTTGTACTTGTTATGGTGTTTTCTCGTCTTATGGGTCGAGAGATTAGAAAGAGAAATGCTTATAACTTAAAAGTATATTCAGAAATGAGCGATTTTGTTCAAGAAGATTATATGGGTATAAATGTTGTTAAGGCGTTTGTTAAAGAAAAGATTAAGACAAAGCTTTTTGATAAGAGAAATCAGGAGAATATGAATTCTACTGTTAGAATCACTAAAGCTACATCATTTGTTCAAGTTACAATTGGTGCCGTTTTAACAACAATCTCTTCAATGATTATTTTATTTGGTGGATATTATATATATCAAGCGTCACTAGGAGAGCCATTCGATTTTACAGTTGGTGATTTAACAAGATTTTCTGCTTATTTTGGAAGCCTTGTTTGGCCTATTATGGCTATTGGTAATTTGATTACGATGAAGAGCCAAGGTGAAGCTAGTGCTAGCCGTGTAATGAAGCTATTAAATGAAGAAGTAGAAATCAACGACTTAAAAGCTAATCCTGATTATAAGCTTGAGGGTGAAATTGATATTAGAGATTTAAGTTTTACTTATCCAACAAGTGATCATAAGAAGCTTGATGGCTTTAATTTACATATCAACAAAGGTGATTTCATTGGCGTTGTGGGGGCTACGGCTTCTGGTAAGAGCACTTTAATGGATTTGCTTGTTAGAATGTATAATGTGGAAGATGGTAAAATCTTCTTTGATGGACATGATATTAATAATATATCATTAGAAAACTTGAGGTGTGGAATAAGTTATGCTACTCAAGATAGTTTCATCTTTAAAGACACTATTACTGGTAACATTTGTTTTGCTTTAGACGAAGAAGATGAAGAGAAAGCAAAAGAATTTGCAATTATTAGTGATATTGATAAAGATATCAAAGAATTTAGTGAAGGATACAATACTGAAGTTGGTGAAAGAGGCGTAACTGTTAGTGGTGGTCAAAAGCAACGTATTGCTATTGCTCGTGCACTAATTAAAGATGCTCCAATATTAATATTAGATGATTCTTTGAGTGCTGTAGATATCATCACTGAAGATGAAATCATCAAAAAGCTTCGTGAAATTAGAAAAGGCAAGACTACAATTATCATTGCTCATAGAATTACTACCCTAAAAACAATGGATAAAATAGTTGTTATTGAAAAAGGTAAGGTAAGTGGATATGGCCCTCATGAAGAACTATTTGAAACAAATGAGTTCTATAATCGAGAAGTTAAACTTCAAGAGTTAGAACGTGAAAGGGGTGAACGTTATGAAAATTAACGATAAAGCCCTTTGGAAGAATTTGTTTAAGTATCTAAAACCATATCTATTTAGATATTTTGTTTGTCTAGTGATGATTGTTGTGGTGGTATTTATTGACTTACTTATACCAAGGCTTGTTCAAGAGTCACTAAAGACTTTAGGTGAAGATGTAATTGATTTTAAGAAATTAGTTAATCTATTTATTATTAGTGTTGGTGCTGTTATTTTTAGTGCGATAGTTAACTATTTACAAAGCGTTCTACTTGGATATACCGCAAATAGAATAGTACTTCATATTCGTCATGATGTATTTACGCACATTCAAAGCTTATCTCACCATCAATTTAGCTCAGAGCCAGTAGGTAAACTAGTAACTCGTGCCACAAGCGATGTTAATGAATTATATGCTTTATATGCTAATGTTATTCTAAATGCTATTAAGAATGTTGTTACAATAATTGGTGTATTTATTGCGATGATGCTACTAAATGTAAAGCTTGCTTTAATTGTATTAGCAATATTCCCAGTTGTAGTTATTGTAACTATAGTTTGTAGAAACAAATTAAGAAAGATTCACCGTGAAGTTAGAAACGATGTTAGTAATATGAATGCCTTCTTATCAGAAAACATCACTGGTATTAAAACTATTCAAGTTTATCATCAAGAAAAGAAGAAATATAATGAATTTAATGAAAGAAATAAATCACTAAAGAAGAATAAGATTCGTGAGATATTTACATTTGGCGTATTTCGTCCTTCAATTTATTTGATTTATATCTTGAGTGTTGTTGTTATCATGTTTGTTGGTGGTAATATGGCCATCAAATTTAACTTAGGTATCACAACAATTGTTCTAACATACGATGTTTTATATACATTCTATCAATACATTGCGAAGTTCTATAACCCAGTTCAAGCATTAGCTGATGAATATAACGTCTTACAAAGTGCTTTTGCAGCTGCTGAAAAGATATTTACTATTCTAGATATTAAGCCTGAAATAGTTGATGCACCTGATGCAATAGATATTGAATTAAAAGGTGATATTGAATTTAAGCATGTATGGTTTAAATACATTGAGGATGAATGGGTATTAAAAGATGTATCATTTAAGATTAATGCTAAGGATGTTGTAGCGTTTGTGGGGGCAACAGGTAGTGGTAAAACTACAATACTATCTCTAATTACTCACAATTATGAAATCCAAAAAGGTGAAATCTTAATCGATGGAATTGATATTAAAAAGATAAAGATATCATCACTAAGAAGTCAAATTGGTCAAATGCTTCAAGATGTGTTCTTGTTTAGTGGCGATGTTAAGTCTAATATCAGGTTAGATGATGAAAATATCACTGATAGTGATATTAAGAATGCTAGTGATGAAGTATGTTTAACACCAATAGCAGATAATTTCCCTAATGGATTTGATGAAGTAGTTTATGAAAGAGGAAATAATTTCTCACTTGGTGAACGTCAGCTAATATCATTTGCTAGAACAGTAGCTCATCATCCAAAACTTATTATTCTAGATGAGGCTACAAGTAACATTGATACTAAGACTGAAACCATCATTAAAGATTCACTTGAACGTATCATTAATAACAACACAATGATTATGGTTGCTCACCGTCTTTCAACAATTCAACACGCTAATAAGATATTTGTCTTTAATAAGGGTGAGATTGTTGAAGAGGGAGATCATCAATCACTACTTAAGTTACGTGGTAGATATTATGATCTTTATATGATGCAATTTGAAAACCATGATAAAAAAGAATTAGTTAAGAATTAGTAAGTGATTTACTAATTCTTTTCTTTTTATGTTATAATATGATTAAGTAGAGGAAATTATTATGGAATATTTTAGTGTAAAGAAATATAATGACAATTTGTATCAAATAAATGATAAATTAGGAGTTTTATCAACTCTAGTAATTGGAAGCAAAAAAGCACTAGTATTTGATACATGTTATGGTATTGGAAATTTAAAAGAAGAGATTAGAAAGATTACAGATAAAGAACTAATCGTTGTTAATAGCCATGGCCATATGGATCATAGTTGTGGTAATTATCAATTTGATGAAGTATATATAAATCCATTAGATATAGAGCTTTGTAAGAAGCATAACGGAAAAGAAAGAAGAGAAGCTAATTTAAAAGCTCTAGGTGATAGATGTGTAGAGGGCTTTAAAAAGGATGAATACCTTGAAAAAGGTGCAGGGAATTTAAAACCTATTAATATAGGTGATAAAATCGATTTAGGTGACGTCGAACTTGAAGTTGTTTCTATGGAAGGTCACACTGCAGGGTCAATTGGTTTATATATCAAAAAATGGAAATTGTTACTTGCTAGTGATGCCGCATGTCCATTTGTTTGGCTCTTCTTAGATGAGTCTCTACCTTTATCTAATTATTTAAGAATGCTTGAGCAAGTTTTAAAACTTGATTTTGATAATTTCTTAGTGGGACATGGAGCTGTGATGTATCCTAAGAGCAAAATGCAAGAATTTTATGATGTAGCAAGCACTGTCGATATGAATAAATTAATCAAAGTTCAGTTTGGTAATCACGAAGATGCAAATTCGTATTGCTATACAACAGGAAAAGTGTATGGAGCAGGTGATGTAGGTGTCATATTTGACCCAAGTAGAATGATTAATACATATTATGATCAACATATGCATTCATCATTTAGCGCTGATAGCAAAGAGGATTTAGAAAATTATGTTAAGATAGCTAAAGAAAAGCACATCCCATATATTTGTACGTGTGAACATTTTGACTATTTAACTGTTGTTGATGGGACAACTTGGATTGCTGATTATCCAAAATTAATAAAACTTCATGAGGATTTAAGAATTAAATATCCGGACATTGGATTTTTATTAGGAATAGAATTAGGGTATAAAAGAATATGCTTTGATGAAATGGTAGAACTTAGTCATAAATATCCATTTGATATTATCCAACTATCAATTCATGATAACAATAAATGGGATTATTATTTCCCTAATGCTTTCTTGGGTCAAGAAAAATCATCAATGGATGAATATTTTGATTTGATGCTAGAAGCTATGGAACGTTTTACTAATTTTGATGTTTTGAGTCACATCGATTTTGGATTTAAGACATTAAAAATGATGGATAAAAAGTGGGAATTTAAGCTTTGGGATGATAAGATTAGAAAAGTAATGAAGAAAGTAATTGAACTTGATAAAGCATTTGAGATAAATACTAAAGTTCAAGAAGTTATTTATAACATCGATAAAGATAATCATCACATAGAATATATATTAGGACTTTATAAAGAATTAGGTGGAAAGAAAGTAACACTATCAAGTGATGCTCATACAGTAGATAAATATTTGAATTTGTTTGATAAATACATGGAAATACTAAAGTCTTTTGGATTCAATGAATTATCATTCTTTATTAAGAGAAAAGAATATAAATATATAATTAAATAGGAGAAAAAGATGAGAGAAAGCGATGCTAAAAATGTAATAGGTGGATACAGATTCAGGAATAACAAAATATTCGATGAAAAGAAGGATTTAAATAAGTTAGATGAATTTGATACCGATGCTGAGCAAAACAGTAAATTAGTTTTTGAAATTTATCCAATAGCTGTTAAGACTCTTAAAGAGTTAGATAAAGTTTTACCAAAGAGCTCTAATGACTTTTTGTTTGCTGATGGAAAAAGTGAAAGTGAAAAATTTGAATTTCAGCGTTTAGCACTATCTACCGCGAAAAACAGTTTTCAAGTAGCAAATGATATTCGTTCAACAAGAAAGGATGCTCTTACAAATATTAATACTTTGACTAATTTTGAAAAACAAAGTATTACATTAAGTGATTTAGAAAATTCATATAACACTGCTAAAAATTACGCTAGTGAAGTTGAGAAAAACACAAGAAAATCAGTAAAAAAGAAAAAAAGATTTGGTACTTTATTTATTCTTTTAGGATTAGCAAATTTGCTTTTGTTTGGAATTGGAACATATGTTGCTTATACTAGCATAGGAAGTGGGTATAAATCAGAACAATCTATGATACAAGCCATTGCATTTGGATTTATGACAGTTATTGCGTTGGGTATGTTTATTTTTGGAATTGTTTTCAAAGCAAAAGCTAAAATTAAAAAAGACTATAAATTAGATAAAGTAAATAAGGATATAGATGATGTTAAAAAAGAAGCATTGGCTCTATATGAAGAAAAATACAAAGGTGATGTAGTTGAAAGAATAAATGCTAATAAAGAAGCATATCAAAAAATAGCTGATGAATGTGATAAATTAGAGGCAATATTTAATGATTTGAATAATCAGATTATTTTTAGATATCTACCCAATGTTGAATATTCACTTTGGATAGAATCATTATCCTTAATGCAAGAGGGCTCAGCCACATCTTATACTGAAGCTTTAGCTATTGCTAAGAGCAATAAACAGAGAGAAAAAGAGAGAGCTGAAGATATAGCTAGAGAAAATAGAAGAGATGCTGAACAAAGAATCGTCAATCAAGAATTGCTTGCATCTCAAAGGAGAGCTGAGCAGTATGCAAAAGATCAAGCAAGTTATGCAAAAGATCAAGCATATTATGCAAAGAAGCAAGCTGAGTATACTAGTGATCAAACAAAGATTATGGAAAAAGATGCCAAAGCAAATGCTAAATATCGTGATAATGTATTAAGGCAAAACGATAGACTTATTGATGAATATAAGAAAAATAATGAATAGGTGTATAAATGGACAGAGAATCACTAGAAAAGAGAAAAGAATATTTAGAGAAATTTAAAGTAAAGCTTACTAAAAAAGCTCTACCTCCTAAAAACACAGTTTTCACAATCAGAATCTTTTCGATTGCTGGAATAATCGTGTTTGCTGACCTTTTACTCTTTGGGTTTATTAAAGGGATCTTTGATACATACATTAGAGTGTTCTTGGGGTTGGGACTTGCTTTTTGTATTACAACACTAGCTTCAACTAAAATGCTTGCTCCTTCAAAGAAAAGAGCAGATAAATATATTGGTTTTTATAAGACTGCTGTAAAAGAGCTATTCATAGTTAATTATCAGTTAGAGAATAATACTGATGAATATAATGAAGATGAAATTAATGCTAAAGTTGAGCTAGATGCAAAAGCATTTTATGAATATGTATCTACTGGGGTAAAGGAAGAAAAGAATATTGATAATCCTTATCATGAAAATACAATTGAAGAGGAATATTCAAGAGGAGAAGTTAATCTTATTGATACATTTATGAAGAAAGAGAATAAAAAATAGATAATTGATATTTAATACAAGTTGTGTTAAAATATTAGCATAAACGATGATGAAGAAGTAGTAATAGTACTTTTGTGTTTTAGAGAGTAACTGGATGGTGGAAAGTTATATACGGGTATTATGAATTCGTCTTTGGAGTGATTTTAATAAAATACGTGGTAGCGCGTTAAGCTAAAATGAAGTAGCAAAAACCAACGACACAAAATTTCAATAGAAATTTTTTGTTTTTTTGGCTTTTTGAACTAAGGTGGTACCGCGGAATAATTCGTCCTTAAAACAATTGATTTGTTTTAGGGATTTTTTTATTGTTAAGGAGGATAACAATGTTACAAAAATTAATGGAAATGAAAGAGAATGCTAAAGAGAAGATTAGTGAAGCTAAAAGCATTCAAGAACTAAATGAAACTAAGGCGATGTATTTAGGTAAGAAGAGTCCTCTTCAAGCTTTGTTTAGTCAAATGAAGGATTTAAGTGCTGAGGGAAAGAAAGAACTTGGTCAAAAAATCAATGAATTTAAGACAATGATTGAAGAAGAAGTTAATAAGAGACTAGTAAAAATTAAGGAAGAGGAAGTTGAAAGACGTCTTAAGATGGAAAAGATTGACGTTACTCTACCTGGTAAAGAGATTCCTCAAGGAGCTTTACACATTTTAACTAAGACTATTGAAGAGATGGAAGATATCTTTTTAACAATGGGTTATAGTGTTGTTGAGGGGCCTGAGGTTGAAGAGGATCTATATAACTTCGAGATGATGAATCTACCTAAGAATCATCCTGCACGTGATATGCAAGACTCATTCTATATTAACCCTAACAATTTGCTTAGAACTCACACTTCTCCAGTTCAAGCACGTACAATGTTAAAAGCTAAGGGAGAACCTATTAAAGTGATTTGCCCTGGTAAGGTATATAGACGTGACGATGATGATGCAACACATTCTCATCAATTCATGCAACTAGAGGGACTAGTTGTTGATAAAGATATTAGTATGGCTGACTTAAAGGGTACTTTAAGTTTGCTTATGAAGAAGATGTTAGGAGAAAACACTAAGATAAGATTTCGTCCATCATACTTCCCATTCACTGAACCTAGTGTTGAAGTTGATGTTACATGCTTCAAGTGCGGTGGTAAAGGCTGTTCACTTTGTAAAGGAAGTGGCTGGATCGAAGTATTAGGTGGAGGAAAAGTTCATCCTAATGTTTTAAAGATGGCAGGATATGATCCTAATATCTATACAGGATTTGCGTTTGGTATAGGAATTGAAAGAATTGCAATGCTTAAGCATGGAATCGATGACATTAGAAACTTCTATATTTCTGATCCTCGTTTCTTGAAGCAATTTTAGGAGGTCAATATGAACGTTCAATTAGATTGGTTAAATGAATTAGTCGACTTAAGTGGATTAAGTTTAGATGAAATCGTCAATAAATTAAGTTTATATTCTACTGAAGTAGAAGGTGTAAGTAGGGTTGTTAGTGGCACTAATTTAGTTATTGGTCATGTTTTAGAGTGCGTAGATCATCCAGATAGCGATCATTTACATGTATGTAAGGTCGATGTTGGAAGCGAAGTCTTACAAATTGTTTGTGGGGCACCAAATGTTAAAGCTGGTCAATATGTAATAGTTGCCCTAATTGATGCCGTGTTACCTGGTGATTTTAAGATTAAGAAGAGTAAAATACGTGGCGTAGAATCATTCGGTATGATTTGCTCATTAAAAGAGATTGGAATGGAAAACAAATACATTCCAGCCGAATTTAGTGACGGAATTTACTATTTTAAAGATGAAGTCAAGGTTGGATCACCTGCACTAGAAGCATTGGGCCTAGCTAGTCCTGTTTTAGAATTAGGACTAACTCCAAATAGAAGCGACTTACTTAGTATGTTAGGTGTAGCCTACGAAGCTAGTGCATGCTTTGATAGAAAGATGAAAGCTCTAGATTATAAAAAGGTTGATGGAGACTTCGATAAAGCAATTAATTTAAAGATTCATACACCTAATTGTATGACTTATTATGCTAGACGTTTCGAAGGTTTAGAGATTAAAGAATCTCCAAGATGGCTTAAAACTAGACTTATTAGTTTCGGTGTTAGACCTATTAATAATGTTGTTGATATAACTAATTACATCTTAGCTTTGTTTGGTCAACCGCTTCATGCTTTCGATTCTGATAAATTAGGTAATACTATTGAAGTTAGAATGGCAGAAAATGGAGAAAAGATCGTTACTTTAGATAATATCGAAAGAACACTTGATGAAAATGATATCGTAATAACTAATGGTAAAGAAGCTGTAGCTATAGCTGGTGTTATGGGTGGATTATCTACAGAAATAACAGATGATACTAAGAATATGACATTAGAAGTTGCAGAGTTTAATCCAACTTTAATTAGATTAACTAGTCAAAAACTTAACTTAAGAAGTGAATCAAGCAATCGTTTTGAAAAAGGAATAGATTCTAATAGAATCCCACTTGCTTTAGAATATGCAACATATCTACTAAAAGAATTATGTAATGCTAAAGTTAGTAGTCATATTACTAGTCATTATAATAATGTGGCTAAAGAAAAAGAAATCCACGCTTCAACAAGCTTTATTTCTAAAGCCTTAGGTGTAAAGCTAGAAGCTGGTGAAATCCTAGATGTATTTAAGAGATTACAATTTAGAGTAGAACTAGACAAAGACGATATGAAAGTATATGTTCCTAGTCGTAGGTTAGATGTCAATATCCCTGATGATTTAGTTGAAGAGGTTGGTAGAATCTATGGTTATGAAAAACTACCTCTAACTCTTCCTACAGGCTTAAAAGAAGGTGGACTTACTAATTATCAAAAAAGAAGAAAGCTATTAAAGCATACTCTAGTTACACTTGGACTAAACGAAGTAATCACTTATTCTTTAGTTAGTCACGAAGAAAATGAAGATTTTAATTTGTTAAAAGAGGAAGGTGCAAAACCTATTAAATTAATGCACCCAATTAGTAGTGACAGGGAAGAAGCAAGAATGAGCCTACTTCCTAGTATGATTAATCATGTTAATTATTTAAATAATCGTAAGATTAAAGATGTTAGAGCATTTGAAGTTGCTAGAGTATATAGTGAAATTGGCGGTAAATACTATGAAGATGAGACATTATCAATTGCACTAGCTAATAGTTTTGCTTCTACTTTATGGAAAGGTAGCGTTGAAAAGGTTGATTTCTATTTACTAAAGGGAATAGTTGATACAGTATTTAAAGACTTAAATGTTGAATTAACTTATAAGACTTTAGATAAAGAATCAAATGAACTCCATCCAACAAGAACTGCTTTAATCTATTTAGGTGATAAGTTAATTGGTTATATGGGAGCTATTCATCCAAAATATGCTTTAAAGCATGATTTGAAAGATTTGTATGTTGCGGAAATTAGACTAGCTGATATCTTATCGATTGAACTTCCAACAGTTATTTATAAACCTATTAGTAAAGTTCCTTCTGTTGAAAGAGATATCGCATTAGTAATGAATAAAGATATCAATGCAAGTGATATTGTTGATACAATAAAGAGTGTAGATAATAAACTACTTAGCGATGTTAAGATCTTTGACTTATATGTTGGTGAAAATGTTAAAGAAGATGAAAAGAGTTTAGCAATTAAGTTAGTATTTACTTCATATGAAACATTGACTGATGATGTAATCAATAATAAAGTTAATAAGATCTTAAAAGAACTAGAAAAGAAGTATCAAGCAACATTAAGACAATAAAAAGTAAGTCAGTAGTAACTACTAGTTAGTTATTGCTGACTTTTTTGTTAGTTTTATTGATTTTATTTATTTTAAATGTTAAAATAAAATTGTAATAAAATCATATGGAGGTATGTTTATATGAAGAAAAAAGTATTGCTTATAGCATTACTATTTGTTTTATGTGGTTTTATGATTAGCACTTTAAGTGTTAAACTAAAAGCCGCTACAATCAATACTGGTGATGTATTCCTTTTGATTTGTAATCCAGGTGAAGATGCATCAACTGAGATGCGCTTTAGTTTCCATACTAAAGTTGCTGGTGTTACTGTTCAAGTAGCTAAGAAGAGTGATGGAAATTTTGATAATGCTGTTAAACTTACACCTGAATGTGTGTCTACAGCTGAAGCATATCCTTTCCAAGGAACTAACTGGGGTATGGTTTATCCTGAAGAATATGATTATAAAAACATGCAAGTATGTGAAGCAACTATTTATAATCTAGAGCCATCTACTGAATACATGTATAGAGTAGGTGCCACAAACTTCAGTGAAACTAGATATTTCAAGACTGCAGGTAGTGATGGAACTTGGACATTCATCGTTCAAGCTGACCCACAAACTTATGCTGTTAATGGATTAGTTGGTGGTATTAATGAAAACTTAGCTAGAGCAGTTGAGAATGCGAGAAAATTAGGTGGAGAACCTGAACTAATCGTTAGTGCCGGTGATGATGTAGATACTGGTGGAAATGTTGGTTTCTGGAATGGTTTGTATGGATTAACTGAAATCTATAAAACTATGCCATTTGCAAGTGTTGTTGGTAACCATGACTGCTTAGATGGTGCTGGTGGAAAAGTTACAAGCGGAATGTATGTAACTGCTTCAATGTGGAATGCTCCAAAGAATGGACCAGAAGGAAATTATTTAGAAGACTGTTACTGGTTCAAGTGGAATAACGTATTATTCTGTATGATGGATAGTGAAGCTGGTGGAGCTAGTAAATTAACTCCTCAAACTGAGTGGTTTAAAGAAGTTGCTTCAACTATTGATTATCAATATTTAGTAGTAATGTATCACCAAGGACAATGGGGAACAACTTCTCCATCTCCAAATATTTGGTATGATACTTTTGAAGAATATTGCATTGACTTATCATTTAGTGGTGATAACCATGACTATGGTCGTGGTGGAGTTAAGGTTGGTCCTGAACGTGGACAAGCTAAATATCCTGGTCACTATGTAGTTGTTGATGATACAAGAAATGCATCTAATGCAGAAGCTAATATGGGTGGATACTGTATCGTTAAAGTTACACCTAGTTGCTTATATTATTATGCATATGATCAATATGATAATATCCGTGACCAAGCTGTATTTACTGCTCAACGTCCTCTAACAAAAGATGAATCATTTGATAAAGCTAAATTTGAAGAGTCTTTAAAGATTGAAGTTGTTGAAACAGACAGCAAGAAAGCTGCTCTATCATGGGGCGAGGGTTACGTTGGTCATGTTGCTAACCTTACAATTTTAAATGAAACAGGCGCAACAGTTAAAGAATACTTCCCAACTTCAACAAAAGTATCTACTGTTATGTTTGGAGGATTAACTCCTAATACTGAATATAATTATAAAGTAAAAGTTGATTATAAAGATGGAACAAGTAGTACAGTTAATGCTAAGTTTGAAACAAAGATCAATTATGGAAAATATTCTAATGTTGAGCTTAAAGAACTCTCAACATCATATCGTTTGATGTTTAATCCTGATGATATTAAGAATAAATTACTATCAAAAGTAAATGTTTATATCGATGGAGAAAAGAAAGCTGAATATGCTCCAGATGCTAAGTTTGTGGCACTTGATAAAGCTTTAATTACTGAAGATAGTAAGATTGAACTTAAGGGTGTTGTAGCTAGCGATAGTAGCGAAGTATTAATTGGTACTTACTCAAAGAATGCTCCTGAAGTTAAAGTTCCTGAATTAACAGTTGAAACTAAAGCAATAATCCTAAAAGAAGGCGAAAGTGCTGAAATTAAAGCAACTGTAACTGAAAATGCTAAGTTAGTATATTCATCAAGCGATACATCAATTGCTACAGTTAATGATAGTGGTAAAGTAACTGCTATTAAATCAGGTAATGCTAAGATTACTGTTAAAGTTGATGGATTTGATGTATCTAGTGAAGTTGCGGTAACTGTTGAAAAGAAGGAAGTTGCTCCAACTGTTCCTACACTAACAGTAGAAACTAAGTCACTAACACTAAAAGAAGGTGAAAGTGGTGAAATCAAAGCAACAGTTACAGAAAACGCTAAATTAGTATTTGTATCAAATGATACATCAATTGCTACAGTTGATGCTAGTGGTAAAGTAACAGCATTAAAAGAAGGAACTGTTAAGATTACTATTAAGGTTGATGGATTTGATGTATCAGCTGAAGTAACTATCAAGGTAGAAAAGAAGGAAACAGAAACTCCTGATACTCCAGATACACCTGACACACCAGATCAACCTGATACACCAGATACACCTGATACTCCAGAAGAGCCTAAGAAGGGTTGTGGAAGTGGTGCTATTCAAATGGTATGGTCATTCATTACTATTCTAGGATTAGTTGCAATCTTTAGAAGAAGAAAAATGTTTTAATAATTAAATTATAGCTGTAGATTTATCTACAGCTTTTTTTATGTTTCTTAGCGCCTATTTCAATTGAAATAGATATCTATTTATGGTAAAATATTACTAAGAAGGTGAAATTAATGTTACTTTGTGTTGATATTGGAAATACTAGTATTGTTTTAGGATTATATGATGAAAAGAAGTTAGTTCAATCGTTTAGACTTCAAACCAATATTTATCAAACATCTGATGAATATGCTATTAAAATCTTATCAATACTAGATAATAATAAAATTAATAGAAATGATATCGATGGGATAATGATTTCTAGTGTTGTTCCTCAACTTGATTCTGTATTTAGCACTCTATGTAAGAAATATTTTGATATTGATGCTAAGTTTGTTGTTCCTGGAATTAGAAGCGGAATAAACATTCGTATCGATAATCCGAAAGAACTTGGTGCTGATTTGTTGGTTGGTGCAGTTGGTGCAGTTAATAAATATGGTGCTCCAATTATTGTTATCGACATGGGTACCGCAATCACACTCGTTTACGTTAATAAAGATAAAGAACTTTTAGGTGGAGCAATTTTACCAGGACTTAAGACTAGTTTTAATGCTTTATTCCAAAAAGCTTCAAAACTTGAAGAGGTTGGTATTGCTAAACCTAATAAAGTTATCGGCCGTGATACGGTTTCAAGTATTCAAAGTGGTATGACTTATGGCCTTGCTTCAATGCTTGATGGAATTATTAAAAAAATGAAAGAAGAGCAAGGGGAAGCTAGTGTTGTACTTACTGGTGGAGAAGCGAGATTTATCATAACTAGTATGGAAGAAGAAGCTATTTATGATGAGAATTTATTATTAGATGGATTAAGAATTTTATATAATAAGAATAAATAGGGGTGAAAAGAATGTATTTAGAATTTGGTTTTCAAGAGTGGGCTTTATTGCTACTAGCAATTTGTATTATTCCAATCGCAATTCTTTGCGTTTTTGCAATCGTTAAAACAATCAGAATTAAGAAAAAAGAAGCAAAGGCAAGAGAAGAATTAGCTAGCGAAGAAGTAATTGATATTGATCAAAGAAAAATCTTTTATGATGCATATGGCGGAGAAGAGAATGTCTTAGAAGTAAGCTTAGAGATGAGTAGGATTACTGTTAAGGTTGCTGATTTAGAAAAAGTTGATGCCGAAAGACTAAAAGAATTAGGTGCAAGTGGTGTTTTAATTGTATCTGATATGGTTAAAGCATCATATAGTGATAGAGCTAAATATGTTTATAAACTAATGGAGAAGAATAATGGATAGAATAGATAGACTTGCAATCGATACTTTAAGAACTCTATCAGTTGAAGAAATCGAGGCCGCTAATAGTGGTCATCCTGGTATTGCCCTTGGTGCTGCTCCAATTCTTTATACTTTATATGCTAAAGTTTTAAAGGTTAATCCTAAAGACCCTGAATGGTTCAATAGAGATAGGTTTATAATGGGAGCTGGACACGGTTCAAGTTTACTTTATGCAACACTTCACTTGGCTGGTTTTGGTGTAACAATCGATGATTTAAAGAACTTCCGTAAACTAGATAGTCGTACACCTGGTCATCCTGAAATTCACATTACGAGTGGAGTGGATTGTAGCAGTGGGCCATTAGGTCAAGGAATTCCTGCAGCTGTTGGTATGGCAATAGCAGAGAGTCAACTAGCTGAAAGGTATAATCGTGGTGGAATTGACTTAGTTAACCACTACACATATGTACTTGTAGGTGATGGTGATTTACAAGAAGGTGTTACTCAAGAAGCTTTGTCTTTAGGTGGACATTTAGGATTAAATAAATTGATTATTCTTTTTGATTCTAATGATATCCAACTTGATGGTAGAGTTGATGAATGTAATACTGAAAACATGAAGCAAAAGATTGAAGCGATGGGATATGATTATCAAATCGTTCGTTACACTGAAAACATCGACGAAATCGTTAGTGCTATCAATAGAGCTAAAGAAAGCGAAAAGCCTTCATTTATTGAATTAAAGACTACAATTGGTAAAGGTTCTTCAGCTGAAGGCACAAATAAAGTTCATGGTTCACCATTAAGTGCAGATGATGTAGCTCATTTTAGAGAATTAATTGGTGGAAATAAGTTCGATGTAAGTAATGAAGTCTACAATAGATTCATTGAAAGAAATGAACAAAACGCAAGAACATATGAAATTGAAATGAATAATCGTTTCAATTATCAAATGAAGTTCTCTGGTCAATATGAAGAATATGAAGATCAAATAATGGGAGGAAAGACAGTTGATATTAGATATGACCTTCCTCATTATGATTCTAATTATAAAAAAGCAACACGTGTTAGTAGTGGAGAGATTTTAACTAAATTAAGTGAAGCTGATATGCGCTTTATTGGAGGATCAGCTGACCTATTCTCTTCAACAAAAGCTAAAGGCGTTGATGGTGATTTCACAAAATTCAATCGACTAGGACGTAACATTCGTTTTGGTGTTAGAGAGCACGCAATGGCTTCTATTTGTAATGGTATAGCTTTGCATGGTGGATTCTTACCATTCTGTAGTGGATTCTTCGTATTTAGTGATTACTTAAAACCGGCTGTTAGACTATCAGCTTTAATGAATTTACAAGTATTATATCTATTTAGTCACGATTCAATCGCAGTTGGTGAAGATGGACCAACCCATCAACCAATTGAACAAATCACAATGCTACGTAGTATTCCTAATGTGAATGTTATTAGACCAGCTGATGCGGTGGAAGTTAAAGAAGCTTATGAAGTATTCCTAAAATACCAAAATCGTCCAACTGTCATCGTTTTAACAAGACAAGATGTGGAAACAGTGAGAATTGACGATGGTGATAACATGGTTATGCATGGAGCATACGTTATAAAAGAAGAACGTGGCGACCTTGATTTAATCATTATGGCAACTGGAAGCGAAGTTAGCCTTGCCTTAAAGGTAAGTGAAGCGTTGCTAGATGCTGGAATTAATGCGCGTGTAGTAAGTATGCCATCCCTTAATCTATTTGATGAACAAAGTGAAGCTTACATTGAATCAGTTTTACCACGTGGTGTAAAGAGAGTGGCAATTGAAGCAGATGATGCAACACATATGTACAAATATTTAGGTCTAGATGATTTATTAATTAATATTGATACATTTGGTATTAGTGGAAAAGCTAGTCTAGTTATGGATTACTTTGGATTTAACGTTGATGAAGTAACTAAAAAAATCGAAAAGTTTATGAAAAAATAACAAATTAAAAGGAATCGAATAGATTCCTTTTTTATATAACAAAATTAAGTGTATAATATAATCAAAGTATTTAGGAAAGTATAAAAATGGATTATATTATTGAATCAAAAATAAAAAATACTATCGAAAAATCTATTGCTAGATATGTGAAGAATAATTCAAGGCTAACATATGCAATAGTTAAAGATGATAAAACAATTATAAATGGTGATAATGATATATATGATATTGGCTCGATATCTAAAGTATTCACTTCTCTTCTTATTCTCGATATGAATGATAATAATATGATAGATATTAGTGAAACAATTGATAAATATATCGATTTACCTAAAGGTGACTATCCAAGAGTTAGTGATCTTTTAAGTCATAGGACGGGGTATCATCACTTAACACCAATAAGAATAACATTTTGGCCACTACTTTTTTATCAATATAAGAATAAGAATGTATATGGAGATGCAGATGATAAAAAAGTGAAAAAGGAGATAATAAAAAGAAGGCATCATAAAAGCACTAGATATGGTTATTCTGATTTTTCTTATGCTATTTTAGCTATGATTATTAAAAACGTATGCAATAAGCCATTTAATAATGTAATGAATGAATATTTAAATAGGATTGGTTTAGGGAATAGTTGTTGCATAGATGAACATGTTAATAGGGTATCAAAGAAGAATTGGAATTGGAACAATGATAACCCCTATCTTGCTGCAGGAGGAATCGCTTCTAACATAAAAGATATGGTTAAATTTATAAGACGCGAATTTGATAGAGCTGAAAAGCAAGAATTCGCTTTTCAAAAGAACCACAACCTAACCTTCTTCACAACAAAAAAAGGCACGGTTTTTTGGCATGTTGGGGGAGTGGGGTTTTTCCGTTCGGCGCTTATTATTAACCCTAAAAGAAAAATTGGGGTTATAGTTATGGGAAATAATATTGGTAAGAGGGGAAGTAACCCTTATTATATTGCCAAATTACTATATACTGCTATTAGAAGAAATAAGATTAAATATTAGATAGAATAGTTTGTTCTTGACAAGAGAAGTATATTTTAATATAATATTAAAGGTAAAATAAAGGCTATGAAAAAGACATGTTCATTTAATGAAATTTTTTAGAGAGTTAAGGGTTGGTGAAACTTAGCATAATTAATTAGATGAGATATCACTTTGGAGCTGCTTAGGTGAATAATTAGCTTAAGACGGTGTCTTACCGTTAAAAAAGAGACATATGATAGCGTATGTTTAAGGTGGTTTAATAAAGATATTTATAGTCTTTATCCTTTTGACGTGGATAAAGGCTTTTTTATAGGAGGAAGTTATGCTATACAAGAAAGTAGAAACCGATCTTAAGTTTGTTGAAAGGGAAAAGGAAGTATTAAAGTTCTGGGAAGAAGAGAAGGTTTTTGAAGAAAGCCTAAAGAAGAATGAGGATGGAAAGGACTATACATTCTATGATGGTCCACCAACAGCTAATGGTAAACCTCACATTGGTCACGTTCTAACTAGAGTAATCAAGGATATGATTCCTAGATATCGTGTTATGAAAGGATACAATGTATTAAGAAAGGCTGGTTGGGATACTCACGGACTTCCTGTTGAACTTGAAGTTGAGAAGTTATTAGGACTTGACGGAAAAGAACAAATTGAAGAATATGGACTAGAACCTTTTATAAACAAATGTAAAGAGAGCGTTTGGAAATATAAAGGCATGTGGGAGGACTTTAGTAACACTGTTGGTTATTGGGTAGATATGGAACATCCATATGTTACATATGACAATAACTACATTGAATCAGTATGGTGGAGCCTAAAGCAAATTTATGATAAAGGCTTACTATATAAGGGATTTAAGATTGTCCCATATTGTCCTAGATGTGGAACACCACTATCAAGCCATGAGGTTGCTCAAGGCTATAAGGATGTAAAAGAGAAGAGTGTTATTGCTAAGTTTAAAGTAAAAGATATGGAAGATACATATTTCCTTGCTTGGACTACTACTCCTTGGACCCTTCCTTCTAACCTTGCTCTTTGCGTTAATGCTAAAGAAGATTATGTTAAGGTTAAATGTGATGGCACTCACTACATTCTAGCAAAGGCTTTAGTTGAGTCAGTTTTAGCTGATAAGGAATATGAAGTTGTTGAAGAATATAAAGGTAAGGATCTAGAATACAAAGAATATATACCTCTATTTGACTTCAAGAAGATGGATAAGAAGTGCTATTATGTAACTAATGCTGAGTATGTAACATTAACTGATGGTACTGGTATTGTTCATATCGCTCCTGCATTTGGTGAAGACGATGCTCAAGTTGGTAGAAAGTATGATTTACCATTCTTACAACTAGTTAATAGCAAAGGTGAGATGACAGAAGAGACTCCTTGGAGTGGAATGTTCTGTAAGGATGCGGATAAAGAAATATTAATTGCTTTAAAAGAAAAAGGATTACTATTTAAGACTTTATCATTTGAACACTCATATCCATTCTGTTGGAGATGTGATACACCATTAATCTACTATGCTAGAGAAGCGTGGTTCATTAATATGACAGCTGTTAAAGATGATTTAATCAGAAACAATGATACAATCAACTGGATTCCTGAATCAATTGGTAAAGGTAGATTTGGTGATTGGCTAAAGAATGTTCAAGATTGGGGTATCAGTCGTGATAGATATTGGGGCACACCACTTCCTATTTGGGAATGTGAATGTGGTCATCGTCATGCGATTGGTTCTATTAGTGAACTAAAGGAAATGAGCACTGATTGCCCAGATAATATTGAACTACATCGTCCATATATTGATCAAGTAACTATCACTTGCCCACATTGTGGCAAAAAGATGCATCGAGTTAAAGAAGTAATCGACTGCTGGTATGATAGTGGTAGTATGCCTTTTGCTCAATGGCATTATCCATTTGAAAACAAAGAACAGTTTGAAAAGACATTCCCTGCTGATTTTATTAGTGAGGCTGTTGACCAAACAAGAGGTTGGTTCTATTCACTTCTTGCTATTTCAACACTTGTATTTAATAAAGCACCATATAAGAACGTTATTGTTTTAGGACATGTTCAAGATGAGAATGGTCAAAAGATGAGTAAGTCTAAAGGTAATGCGGTTGACCCATTTGATGCACTTGAAAAGTACGGAGCTGACGCTATTAGATGGTACTTCTATAGTAATAGTGCGCCATGGCTTCCAAATAGATTCCATGCGGCAGCTGTTACTGAAGGACAAAGAAAAGTAATGGGTACATTATGGAATACATATGCTTTCTTTGTTCTGTATGCTAATATCGATAACTTTGATGCTACAAAGTACACTTTAGAATATGATAAATTATCTATCATGGATAAGTGGTTAATTAGTAAACTTAACACTTTAGTTAAAGATGTTGATAATAACCTAGCCAATTACAAGATTACTGAAACTAGTAGAATTATTGCGGAATTTGTTGATGAGTTATCTAACTGGTATGTAAGATGTTCTCGTGAAAGATATTGGGTTAGTGGAATGCCTCAAGATAAGATTAATGCATATATGACTTTATATACTGCACTAACTACTTTAGCTAAGGTTTGTAGCCCAATGCTACCATTTATCACTGAAGAGATTTACCAAAATCTAGTTAGATCAATTGATAAAGATGCTCCTAAGTCAGTTCATTTATGTAGCTATCCTATAGCAAAAGATGAATATATTGATAAAGAATTAGAAGCAAGAATGGAAGAAGTATTAGATGTTGTTACATTAGGACGTAATGCTCGTAATAGTGCTAACATCAAGAATCGTCAACCAATCAGTAAGATTTATGTTGAAGGAAAAGACTTGCCTGAATACTTCACATCTATCATTTCTAATGAACTAAATGTTAAAGAAGTCGAATTTACTGATGATGTTAGTGAATTTACATCTTATTCAGTAAAACCTAATTTTAGAGTTTTAGGACCTAAAGTTGGTAAACAAATTGGAGCAATCCAAGGATTACTAACTCAACTTGATGGTGCTAAAGTTAATAAAGAGCTTAATGAAACAGGATACTTTAAGCTTGATGTCAACGGAACTGTAGTTTCTTTAGAAAAAGAAGACTTATTAATTGAAATCAAACAAAAAGAAGGATATGAAACTGCATCAGATAAAGGCGTTACAGTAGTGCTTGATACTACACTTACAGAAGAATTAATAGAAGAAGGTGTAGTTAGAGAACTAATTAGTAAAGTTCAAACAATGAGAAAAGAAGCTGGATTTGAAGTAGTTAATCATATTGAACTTTCAATTTTGGCTAGTGATGAATTTAAGAACTTAGTTCTTAAGAACAAAGAAGAAATCTCAAGTGACTTACTAGCTGATAAGATCACATTTAGCGAAGTAGATGGATACACTAAAGAGTGGGATCTAAATGGTAATAATGTAACTATTACTGTTAGGAAACTATAAAAAAAAGTGAACTTTAATAAAGTTCACCTTTTTTTGTTTAAATAATGTGTAATGGAATTAATATAGCTAGTAGCAAGATATTAAGTGCTATTAGTGATATTAAGAATATCTTCTTTGTTTTTGGTTTGAATTTAGGAACAAAGTTACTTGCTAAGAAGAATGGGATATATGTTGTAATAAATACTGGGATTACACCCCACCACTTATAAACCCAAATGAATGAGCCGTTTTCTGTTCCCGCAAGGAATGATTCGATTAAAGCAAAAAGTAGTGCCATTGATATTGCTCCAAATAGGCGCATTGTGATTTTGAATTTGCCTTTTTGGAATAATATTTTATCTGGGTCATCACCAAGCATCTTGTATGAAATAATACCTGCGATTGAGAACATCATTGATAGTTCCCAACAAACACCAATTAATAGGATGAATGTTGTTGATTCACCTGATACACACCATAAAGGGTATCCGGTGATTTTACAAATGATGGCATTAACTATTTCGTATAGCCAGTGTACAGAATATAGAGCAATACCAGCAATTATGGCGTCGTAGTTCTTGTTTTTGATTTCTGTCCAATAAACATAGAATACAACAGCTAATATAAATATAAAAGTCCAATTGAAGTTTAAAGTGTCACGCACATGAGTTAGAGCATCTTTTACTCTATCCATGGCATCAGCACTACTAGGTCCAAAAAATATAAAGTGCATATATGTCCTCCTAGGTTTATTATACCATAAAAGAAGCATGAAGTATTATTAACTTGAGATTATTTTATTATTTTGGTATAATAAAAACATAAAAGGAGAAAATCTATGAAGAAATTTTTAAAGTTTATATTAATATTCGTCCTTGTTATTGTTTTGTTAGTTGGAGCAACTGTTGCTACAGTGTTCATCGTTTTATCTGACAAGACAAATGAAGTAGATGTAGCTAGTTACGAAGAATTAACTACACAAGAAGTTATTAGTGCTCCACTTAACGATGCACTTAGTTCGATGAAAGATACTTATAAATTTGATTTTGCTTTAAATGAAAAACAAATCAATAATTTGATTTATTCAATTATTAAAACAAAATTAAATCCTAATTATAATCCTAAGACTGGTACAACTGATGAAGAACTTAATGTTTATACTGGTGTAACTGTTCCTGCTGGTGTTCCTGTATTTGAAGGAAAGACTGTTGCTATTAAAAGTATATATGTAAAACTAAATGATGATTTACTTACACTAAATGCTACAGTTGATGCGGCTGGAGCTTTAAAGAGTAGAGTATATGTAACATTAAAGATCGAAACAACATCTACAACTTACAAGATGACTATTATTGAAGGTAAGGTTGGTAAATTAAATTTATTTGGTTCATTAGGTAAAAAAGCAATGGACGGGGCTGACCTAGCTAGCTCAATCAATTCAACTTTACAAAAGAATGAGATACCATTTAAGTTTGATAGTGAGACTTTAGAACTTGTAGGTACTAAGGAAGAAGTAAATGCATGGCTAGCAAAACTCGCTAAGGGTAAAGAAGAAAATGCACTAAAAGATATGTTCATTGATACATTCTTAGATCCTGAAAAAGATTTAATAGCTATTGCAACAGGCAATAACCTACTTGGTGTTAATGTAAATCTCGCTGGACTAAAAGTTGATGATAGCTTAACTAAGTTAGATAGTGAAATATCAAAAGACTTTGATAAAGATTTATTTGTTAATGGTAAGAGTCAACAATACATTGTTAACTGTATGACTGGTAACCACACAATTAGTTTCACTGAACTTGAAATCAACAAACTAATCTATTCAAATACTAATGGATATGAAGGATTAGGACAAGAAACTAATCTAATGGAAGGTGTAAGCTTCAAGTTTGGTGTTGATGGTGTTATCTTTGATATCAACGATGACAAAGCCACAACTCAAATTAGACTTATTTTAAATATCAACGGACTTCTTACAACTGTATTAATTAATGGTGAAAACAAAGAAGTTGATGGTGATCTTGAAATAGATTTGTTTGAAAAGGTAATCTTGGGTAATGATTTTAGATTTGATTCTAGTGTTATTTTTGGAATGTTAGATGGTGCATTTGGAACTAGTTCTATTATCAAATATAACAAAGCTAATAATGCAATGCTAATTGAAAAAGAATTTATGACTGAAATGTTAGCATCAGCTGGAGCAAATGGCGGAGCTAAATTAGAAGTTGAAAGATTAGTATTTGTTCCTAATGGCTTAAAAGCATATATTAGTTACACTGATACTGAGTTAGAAGCAACTGTTGCGGACGTTGTTAGTCATGCGGAAGAGGTTCTAGCAACTGATTTTATCGATGAAGAGCAATTTGATACTACTGAAGAAGGTCAACAAGAAGCTGTTGAAACACTTGTAGAAGAGCTTGGAAATATCAGTGAAATCTTATCTAATCCAGAACAAGAATTAACTGAAGAAGATACTGAAGCATTAATTGATGCAATCAACAACTTATCAGAAGAGAACCAACAAGCATTCTATGATCAAGTAGCTAGTGAAATCGGTGAAGAAGAACTGAGAAGATTATATGAACAAATGTTTGGTGGCGGAAATTAATTAAATAATTAGATAAGAACTTAAAGTTTTCTTTAAGTTCTTTTTTTATGTGAATTATTGGGCTAAATGTAGTATAATAAATGTATAAAAAGTGAGGATATTATTATGAAAGAAATTAATTATTTGGAAAAGGTCACAGTTCTAAAGGATGACTTTATTAAAGCTATATGCGATTTTATTAAAATTCCAAGTGTTTTAGAAGAGGATTTAAGTAACAAAGAAGCTCCATTTGGTAAAGGTGTTAGAGATAGCTTAGATTACATCTTAGATCTAGCTAAAAGTTTTGGGTTTAAAACTAGAAACATCGATAATGTCTGTGGAGAAGTGGAATATGGTGAAGGCGATAAGATCTTAGGAGTGCTTTGTCATGTTGATGTAGTTCCAGCTGAAGGTAATTGGACTTATCCACCATTTAGTGCTAAGGTTGTAGGGGATACAATCTATGGACGTGGAACAGTTGATGATAAAGGACCAGCAATTTCTTCCCTATTTGCTTTAAAATTATTAAAAGATAATGGTATTAAACCTAAATGGCGAATTAGATTAATATTTGGTTGCGATGAAGAAACTTCAATGAGGGGAGTAGCACGTTACCTAGAAACAGAAGAGATGCCAACATTTGGTATTTCTCCTGATGCGGACTATCCAATTATTTATGGTGAAAAAGGAATCGCGTCTATTGATATTATAGGTAAGAACGAAGATAGCGACTTAGAATTTGTTAAAGGCGGAAAGAGATATAATATCGTTTGTGATAAAGTAAATCTTAAATACAAAGGAAAAGATTTAGAATTTAACGGTAAACCTGCCCATGCAATGGAGCCTAGAAATGGTGATAATGCAATTTTAAAAGCGGCAGACTATTTAAAAGATAAGAGTAATAACGGTTTAATTAAGTTCATTAGTAAATATTTAAATGATTCAAGACTAAATGATATGGGTCTAGCGGTATATGATAAAGAGATGAAAGACTTAACTTGTAATGTGGCAATAATTGATATTGATAAAGATCATTCAAGATTAGGACTTAATTTTAGATATCCACTTTTGAGTGAAATGGCTAATTTATATAAAGTGTTTAAAGAAAAGGCAGCGGAATTTGGGCTTGAGGTGAAGGTTTTAAGTGATACACCTCCACACTATATTGATCCAAACTGTAGCGAGATTAAAATATTACACGATGCTTATATTAAATATACAGGCGATGATAAAACACCACTACTTACAATTGGTGGAGGAACATATGCTAGAGTATTAAAGAAAGGTGTTGCATTTGGAATGATGTTCCCTGGTGATCCTGATCTTTGTCATCAAGCAGATGAAAGAATTTCAATTAATAAGATGCTTATATCAACTGCTATATTAGCTAAAGCAATGGAGAATTTAACAAAAGAATGAGACTTCGTAGAATAAAAGGAATAGAAGAGAAAATCAAAGAATATAGCGATGTTATTGTATTTGATGCATTAGGTAAAAAAGGTAAATGGAGTGAAGTCTTTAATAATACTAATCCGATCTATTTAGAGATTGGAATGGGTAAAGGCAATTTCATTGTTAAAAGTGCTGAAATTAATCCCAATATTAATTACATTGGATGTGAGATAAGTGATAGTGTAGCATATATTGCATCTAAAAAGATTAGGGGAATTAATAATATTAGAGTTATTAATAGCGATGCTTTTATATTGAGTGACGTGTTTAATGAGGGAGAGATTAGTAAGCTATATCTTAATTTTAGTGATCCTTGGCCTAAAAAGAAACACGAAAAAAGAAGATTGACGTCAGCTGCTTACCTCAATTTATATAAGAAGTTATTAGGTAAGGGTAAAGAGATAGAACTAAAAAGCGATAATAGACATTTCTTTGAATATAGTTTAATGATGTTTGCAAATAACGATTTTGAGATTATAGAATTATCTTTAGATTTACATAAAGATAAAGAAGATATTGTAACAACAGAATATGAAGATAAGTTCAATGAACTTGGACAACCAATATATTATGTGAAAGTGAGAATTAAATAATGGATACTTTAAAGAGAATGGAATTATATAAGAATTTATGTGATTTGGGTGCTGTAAGTGGGCACGAAAAAAGCGTTAGAAAGTTTATGAAAGATGAGATTAGTAAATATACTGACACTTTACTAACTGACGCTTTAGGTAGTGTACTTGGTGTACTTGATGGTGATGGTCCTACTATAATGATATCTGGTCATATGGATGAAGTTGGTGCTATGGTTGTTGATATTACTAGTGGTGGATTCTTAAAGATGATTAGTATTGGTGGAATTAACCCTGAAGTAATGGTTAGTCAAAATGTAATAGTTCACTCTAAGAACGGTAAAGAAATAAAAGGTGTTGTTGGGGCGATACCTCCACACATTGGTGGAAGCCAAACATCTTTTGATGATTTGCAAGTTGATATCGGCGCAAGTAGCAAGGATGAAGTATTATCATGGGGTATTAATGTCGGCTGTCAAATAACATTTAGTAATAATTTCTATGTTATGGAAGATGGATATAAAGTAGTAAGTAAAGCATTTGATGATAGAATCGGATGTGGCGTTGCTCTAGAAGTATTAAAAGAAGCAAGCAAGATGAAGCATCCTAATAAACTTTATATTGGTGGAACTGTTCAAGAAGAAGTAGGATTAAGAGGAGCTCAAACAGCTTCTAATATGATATCTCCTGACCTATTTATCACAGTTGATGTAAGTCCTGTTGGTGATTTTTTGGGTAGAGATAATATGGGTAAATTAGGTGAAGGATTCTTAATTAGATATTATGATCCTAGATGTATTATGAATCCTGAAATTACTAAGTATTTTGAAGATATCGCTAAGAGTCACAATATTAAATATCAATTCTTCAAATCACAAGGTGGAACTGATGCTGCTCAAGGGCAATATGCCGGTAGTCGTGGAGCCTTGTCTACTACTGTTGGTATGCCTGGTAGGTATATTCACTCAACAGCCACAATCATCGATGTTCGTGATTTAGAGTGTGTTAAACAAATGGTTTTAGCAATCATTGAAACATTTGATGCTTCAGTTAATGAAAGATTACAAAATGGAGAATATTAAAAAAGCATATTTAGGTTCCACAAATCCTGTTAAACTTCAAGCAACAAAAGAAGTATTAAGTGATTATGAAGTAATTGGACTTAATGTAGATAGTAAAGTAAGCAATCAACCTAAAAGCGATGAAGAGACGCTAACTGGTGCAATTAATAGGGCAAAAGCTCTACCATCTGATGGTATCAGAATTGGACTAGAAGCTGGAGTTTGTGTTGAATTAGATAGGCTTTATCTAGTGAACTATGGTGCGCTAATTGGTGAAGATGATAAAATCTACACAGCAGGTGGAACTAGAATCGAACTTCCATTATTTGTTAAAGATAAGATTTTTAACGAAGGAATGGAACTAGCTGATATTATGGGTGAAGTATTTAAAGATAATGATATTAGAAAAAAACAAGGAGCAATTGGAGTATTCACTTGTGGTCTTGTTAAAAGAGTTGATATCTTCACTCACATTGTTAAATTATTATATGGACAATATTTATATGATAGGAGTAAATAATGAAAGGATTAATTTTAATTACTAATAATTTTGAAGATGTTGAAGCAATAGCAACCGTTGATGTCTTAAGACGTGCTAAAATTGATATCGATTATGTATCAATTAATGATGAGCTTGAAGCTCACACTCAATCTAATTTATATATTAAATGTGATAAGTTACTAAAAGATATTAATTTAGGAAGTTATGATTTTCTAGTTATTCCTGGTGGAAAAGCTGTAATGAGCGAACTTAAAAACAGAAAAGAAATACCTAGTATTATTAATCATTTTGCATCAAGTGGCAAACTTGTTGCTTCAATTTGTGCTGCTCCTTACTTAGTTGGGCGTATGGGATTTTTTGAAAAAGGTAAATACACATGTTTTCCTGGATGTAATGAAGGAGTTACCGAGGGCAAAAGAGTTGATAAAGGTGTTGTAAGATTCAATAACTTCATTACAGCAAAATCAATGGCTTATTCAATCGACTTTGCTTTAGAGATTATTGAATATCTACTCGGTAAAGCAATAAGAAATCAAATTGACTTATCAGTTTATGGAGATATTAGATGATATTAAAATTAATTATTATAATAGCTCTAGTGATACTAACAATCCTCTTTATCTTTGATGATAGAAAGAAATTGTTTCCTAAACTTGGAATGATTCTTTTGGTTTTAATTTATATTGTAATCGTATTTCATGCTACTCCTTCTCTAAAAGCTACTAACTTCCTTGAAAGCTTTATTTTTAGGGGTGAGATTACTGATAGCGAGAATGTTGATAATAAATATATTGTTGTTAGAGAAAGAGAAAATGGTGCGCATAATTCCATAAGGTTTTATACATATGGAAAATTCTTAGGATTCTATTACAAAGATAAAAGAAATATCCGTTTAGTTGCGAATGGATTTGGAGATACACTTGAATCAAATGTGACTTTTATCAAAATAGAAATCAAAGAAAAAGTAGTTATTTATGCTTCTGATTTGAAAAATAACATTATTTTAATAAAACTTGAGAATGATAATATTGAGGTGAAAGAAAAAGAATTAATTGTTGTTGATAAAGAAGAGCTAAAAACAAGTACCTTAATTGTTAATGGAGAAGAAAGAAAATGGAACCCGATTGATGTTCCTGCCGATTTTTTGCTTGTAAGTAGTAGCTTGTGGTGATATAAAAAAAGTCTTTACAAAAGCAGTAAAAAGTAGTATAATACTAACGTTGAGTAAATAAAACTCACCTTGCCTTTATAAAAAAAGGCCAATAGACCAAAAGGAGGTGCCGATAATGAGACAATATACTGGTATGTACATTATTCGTCCTACATTAGATGAAGAAGCAACAAAAGCTGTTATCGCTGACATCGAAAAGGTGTTCACTGATCGTGGTGGAAAGATTCTTGAAGTTAATGAATGGGGAATTAGAGAATTAGCATACGAAATCGAAGATTTCAATAAAGGTTACTATGTTAAGTTTTTAGTTGAAGCTGGTAATGATGCTGTTGAAGAATACGATCGTATTTGTAATATCAAAGAAGATATTATTCGTCACATTTTAGTTAAAGAAGACTAATTTAAAAAGGAGAAATTAATGAACCGCGTAATTTTAGTTGGAAGAATTACTAAGGACCCTGAAATTCGTTACACATCAAGTAACGTTCCTGTTTGTCAATTCACTCTTGCAGTTAATAGAAAATACCAAAACGCAAGTGGTGAACGTCAAGCTGACTTTATTAATTGTGTTGCTTGGCGTAATAGTGCAGAGCTATTAGGCAAATATGTTAAGAAAGGTGCACAACTTGGAGTTGAAGGACAAATCCAAGTTAGAACTTATGAAGATAATGGCGGCGTTAAACGCTATGCTACAGAAGTCATTTGTGATAGTATTACTTTCTTAGAAAGTAAATCATCTAGAGAAGGCTCTAGTTATAGTGGATATAGTGATATTGAACAATATGATATTCCTAGACAAAAGAGTCCTCAATCACAAGAGGCTAAAGATCCATTTGAAGATATATCAAACAATTACGATGTATCTAATGATGATCTACCATTTTAATAGGAGGAATAATTATGGCAAACAATTTTCGTGCAAAAAGAAAAAAGAGCTGTTATTTTACTGACAATAAAGTTGAAAAGATAGATTGGACAGATTATGAATTATTACGTAGATTCATCTCTGACCGTGGCAAAATTTTACCACGTAGAGTAACTGGAACTAAAGCTATCTATCAAAGAGAATTAGCAGTTGCTATTAAACGTGCTCGTCATATGGCTTTATTACCATTCGTTAGAGAGTAGTTTAATATTTTTGTTTAAGCACTGCCTCAATTTGCCTGAAAGATACAAAAATGTCTTTCCTGGTGGCTAGGCTCATGCTTAGCATATAATAAGTAAATAACAAGAAATAGATCATGCAAGAAGCATGGTCTTTTTTTATGCATCTTTTAAACTATGTTTTATTAAAATAATTAAAATGTTTTTCTTGACCATCATATGATAATTATGATATAATTATGATATATAGGAGGTAGTGATTATGCAAAACATTCGACCATCAGCAGAGCTAAGAAACAAATATAATGAGATTTCAAATTTATGTAAAGAAACAAGAGAACCTGTTTTTATTACAGTAAATGGACATGGTGATACAGTCATAATGAATTTAGAAGAATATAATCAAATGGTTACTGAACTTGAACTTTTAAAAATGCTAGCAGAATCTGAAAATGATGTTATGAATGGTAGGGTAAAACCATTTTCTGAATCAATATCTGATATAAGAAAGAAGTTGCAATAATGAAATATACTATTAAAAGAACAGATAAGTTCAATGATCAGTTAACTGACATTATTATGTATATAGCAAGTATTCATTCAAATAAAGAAGCACTTGAATATCTAGATTACTTAGAAAAAGAAATTTATAATTTAGAACAATTCCCTTATATTGGAAATATACCTAGATATCAGCCGATTGCTAAACAAGGATATAGGGCTTTAATTTGCAAACAAAATATTATATTTTATAAAGTAAATGATGAAAAAGAGGAAATAGTTTTACATATTATTGTCTCTGCCAAGAGAAATTATATAAATTTAATATAATAAACTGTGTTCAAAATCTGAATCAATTGATAGCAACATTTAAAAGCTCTGCAGAAAAAATTTTGAAAATAGATCATGCAAAACGCATGATCTTTTTTTACGCTGTGCTGAGCTTATGCTTAGCTTTTTTATGCTTTGCGCAAGTTTTATGCAAATTATTAGCAAAGGGGCTTACAAACAAATTGAATCACGGCATAATATATGCGAGGCGTGTGCTGGGCTTTACATTGCAATGAGTGGCTTGGCGCTTAGCTTTACATAGCAATTTGGGGAGAGGCTTTTCTGTACACTAGGGGAGAATTGGATTTGTATCTATACAATATTGTTTAAGCACAAAGCCAAAGCTTCACAAAGATACAAAAATGTCTCTCTTGGTAGCTTAGCTCATGCTTAGTACAAAACAAGTAAATAACAAGAAATAGATCATGCAAGAAGCATGGTCTTTTTTATGCTTTGTGCAAGTATTTTGCAAGTTTTTAGCAAAACAGTTCGCAAACACTCTTAAACACGATATAATATACGTGCAGAGTTTAAAATCACTATGTTTAAGCACAGCATCAATTTACTTGGAAGATACAATAATGCGAACGGTGGGCTAAAACAAAGGATGTATTGAATACGCTTCAAAATGCGAACTAACGAATGATTTATCATTTAATTTTCATTTAGCAATTGGTTTTAATGAAGAGAATAGAATTATTCATTTCAAAATAAGTAGAGTCTTTTTAATCATTTGAATATGACTTATCTATTATCAAGTATAATTGCTTGACAAAAGAATGTTTAACCGATATAATCTTACCTGCTACATTTACTAAAAAAGACTTAATTATTTACTATTTATTTGGGTGAATGATAGTAAAAATTATTAAGATGCTTAATGTAAATGTTAAATATTTTGTTTTGATAGGAAATAGAAAAAAGAGAGAAATGAGAGATGTTTTTGTATGGATTTTTTGATTACAAATATGATTTAAATGGGTTTACTTCGGATATATATAGCGCAAATCACATAATATTTTTAATCATTGCCTTTATATGTTTAGGTATAGTTGCTTATTTTGTGCGTGGCGCAAAAGAAAAGAATGTGTTAATATTTGTAAGAGTTCTATCAATAATTGTGACTGTTTTAGAAGTTGCAAAAATATCTTGGGAATCTTACTATGATGTAGTTAAAGGTGATGGCATTAATTTCTTTGGCCTTGCACCAATTTACACATGTTCACTTTTGATATATTGTTCAATAATAGCTGGCTTTGCTAAAGGAAAAGCAAGAAATGTGTGTTTATCGTGGCTATGTACAATCGGTTTAATGACTGGCCTAGTTGCTTTATTTTATCCAACAGGACTTAATTGGTATCCAGTATTAACATTCGGAGGAATGCACACATTACTTTTCCATTATGGACTCGTTTTATGCGCAGTTGTTTGTCTTGCAAGTGGATATAAGAAATTAGAATGGAGAGATATTTATATTTCAATGATACCGATGCTTGCTTTAGCAGTAATTGTAATTCCAGTGGATTATATTATTAAATCAGATTATATGCAAATATATAATGCGTCTGGTATTCCTCTAATTCAAGATTTTGCGGCTATTCTTGCAAATCATAATTTAAGATGGCTATTCACAATTTTGATGCTATCATCATATATGGTTTTAAGTTTTATAGTTATTGGATTATATAAAATTATTGAAAAGTTATGTAAAAAGAAAAATAATGAGAAAGAAGATCATGCTTAGACATGATCTTTTTTTAATGTTTTTACAACAATCCCGCTAATTTCAACTGAAATATGATAAAATATATATAGTAATAAGTAGGAGGTATGTAATATGGTTTATAAAATTGATGATTATTCAAAAGTTGAAAAACTTTTTAATGGATGGCCATACCCTTATATAACTGACATATTAGATAGAGACTTATCAATTTACGCTACAAGTAAAGATATTATTAAATCTGCAGT
>CAKJYW010000044.1 GCA_918272565.1 Bacilli bacterium | reverse complement strand
TTCGATGACGAAGTGTTTAATGGATATAGTGAAAAAGTAATACGGATTGTATTAAAACAATACGGAGCAAACGAAAGGACAATTGAAGCTTTTATTAATGATCTTAAGAAGCTAACAAAGGAAGAGCGCAAAGGAGTTATTTGAAAAAAAATGGATATTTTTGATGAATATTATAGAGTTTTTAATGATTCACCTCCAATACTAACTACTGTAACTAAAGGTAATAAGACTTATATCAAGCTTGTAAAAAAAGCGATTAAAGAAAAAAAGCCTTTGACAGGAGCTGATTTAGATAAGGCTTTTAAAAAATATGATTTGATTCACTAATTAATTGAATGAAAGAAAATAGCTTTTATTAAGCTATTTTTTCTTTTTCAGATTCTTTTTATTTGATATAATAATATTAGTGGTGGATAATATGATTTATGGAAAGAAAGAAATAATAATATTAATATATAGAATATTAGTAGAATATACTGATGAAAACCATTATTTAACGCAAAAAGAGATAATTGAAAAATTAAATACTCTTTATGGTGTTGAAGTAGAGAGAAAATCAGTTGCTAATTCTATCAGTTTGTTACAAGAATTAGATTATGATATAAATAAAGGCGAACATGGTGGGTTTGCACTATTCTCAAGAACTCTAGATGACACCGAGATCAAGTTTATTAGTGATGCACTTTTCTCGTCTAGGGTAATTACTGGTAAGCAAGCACTAGAAATATCAAACAAGCTGAATTCATTTTTAAGCAAATATCAAAGGAAGAAATATACTTATTTATATAAATCAACAGATTTGAATAGAACAAGCAATGAGAAAGTATTTTTGAATTTGGAAATTATTGAAGAAGCAATTGAAAATAATAAGAAGATATCTTTTAAATACTTAACCTATGATGAAAACTGTAAACCGGTTTTTAGGTTTAATGGTTACAAATTTGTTGTTTCACCTTATTATTTAGTCAATAATTTTGGAAAATATTATTGCCTCGCTCATTACAAAGAAAAATATCATCCACTTCAAAGCTATAGGTTAGAATATATGGTTGATGTTGAAGTGGTTGATGAAGATAGGATTCCTATGAAGGAAGTTTCGGGACTAGAGGATTTTGAAATAACAAAATACTTAAATGAACACATTTATATCTTTAGTAGTGATGTTGTTAATGCGAAACTTGAAATACTAGAAAGCTATGCAATGCAATATGTTTACGAATACTTTGGTAAGAACGTTAGTTTGATGAAAGAAAATGGTAAAACATTTGTTAGTGTTAAATGTAGTTATGATGCTCTTTTCTATTGGGTGTTACAATATTCTAATTGCATTAAAGTTCTTGAACCTAAAGAACTAATAGATAGATTAAAAGAATTCTTTGATAAAGAAAGCAAGAAATATAAATAATAATGAGCTTAAGAAAGCTCATTATTTTCATCTTATTTAAAGAGACAAAAACTTTTAAACAAAGCAAAACTAAATATCTAGTCATTGATTGTTTAAGAGAGCAAAAAATGGTATAATTATTATATATTAGAGGATAAAATTATGGATGTTGAAAAATATACGAATAGTAAGCTCTTTGATTTCTTTGAATGGTCATTTAAGCTTATTATTTGGAACTTACTTGTTGTGTTTATTGTTGGGATAACTTTTGGTGTTGTCTTTTTCCCAACATACTTTTTCTTAAAAGAAGGGACATTAGCTGTTGTACTTTATATTCTAGCAATAGTGCTTGCAGTATTTATCTTTGTCCCATCTTATTCAACAATCTTTTCATGTATTAAGATCTTTAAAGAAGATGGATACGCTGAAACATTTGCTTTGTTTTTTGATAGATTATGGGATAATATAAAGTCTTTATGGCTCCCTACTTTATTTATGATGGGATTAGCTAGCGTGTTTTTAGGATCTATATATGTCGACTATATGGCACTATTAAGTGAAGAAGTAGTTGGCGCAACAAGAATTGTATGTACTATTAGTTATTATGTATTAATAATAGTATTATTAATCATGTTTTTGATGTTTTTAAATGTACCGATGGTTGTTAGTCACTTTAGAATGAAGATGTGGACATTTCTTTTGTTTGATTTAAGAATCACATTCCAAAAGATCTTTTCTACTTTCCTTTATTTACTTCTAATAGTAATGCCATTTTTACTTTGTACATTTTTAAATTTCTTATTTCCTATTTGGTTATTAATTGGATTTAGTATTCCGTTATTTGTTTCATATCACATTGCACGTCGCGATTACTGGGCACTTGTTAAAAATATATCTAATATCAATAAGGAGGACTTCTAATGTTACTTGGAATTGATAGAATTGATGAATATCTAGATTTGTTTAAAGGAAAACGCGTTGGGTTAATCACTAATCCAACTGGAGTTAACTCTCACCTTGCTTCAACAATCGATATCTTAAATGAAAAAGTGAATTTAGTAGCTTTGTTTTCTCCAGAGCATGGTATTAGAGGAAATATCCAAGCAGGGGTAAATTTAGATACTTACATTGATGAGAAGACCGGTATTACTGTTTATAGCCTATTTGGTAAAAACCATAAGCCAACAAAAGAAATGATGGATGGTGTTGATATTTTATGTATTGATATTCAAGATGTTGGTTCAAGATTCTATACATTTTTATATACAATGAGTTATGCGATGGAAGCATGTAAAGAATATGATAAAGAATTTTTAGTCTTTGATAGACCTAATCCAATAAATGCATCTTCCTTTGAAGGTAATATCCTAGATATGAAATATAAGAGCTTTGTTGGGGGAGAGCCTATCTTACAAAGATATGGCCTAACATTTGGAGAAGCCGCTCTACTATTTAATTTAGAATATAAAATAGGATGTAAGCTTCACGTTATAAAAATGGAAGGGTATGATAGAACTAAATATTTTGATGAACTAGGCTTATCTTGGATTAGTCCTTCACCTAATATCCCAACAGTTTTTAGTGCCGTTTGTTATAATGCCACATGCCAATTTGAAGGAACTAACATTAGCGAAGGAAGGGGCACAACTACTCCATTTGAACTAATTGGAGCTCCATTTATTAATCCATATGATTTAGCTGATAACCTAAATAAGCTTAATTTAGGTGGAGTTTATTTTAGGCCTTTATATTTCACTCCAACATTTTCTAAATACGAAGGCGAAATGTGTGGTGGCGTATTCTTACATATATTAGATAGAGGAGCTTTTAATACAGTAAAGGTTAGTTGGGTAATGATTGATGTCATTAGAAAGATGTACCCTAATGATTTTAAGATTAATCCATCAAAAGGGACTCGCCCATGTTTCTTTGATTTAGAAAATGGAGCTTCATTTATTAGAGAAGAGTCTTTAGCAATAGAAGAACAACTTAAGTTACTAGAAAAAGAAACTAAAGAATTTGGTGAAATTAGAAAGAAATATTTGATTTATTAATATGAGAAAATTAGAAGTTGGTGCTAGCGTTTATGTTGGCTTAAGTGATTATCCACTTGATAAAAATATAGAATATCTAAAGATGTTAAAAGATGTTGGCGTGAAGCACGTCTTTATATCAGCGCATATTCCTGAAGCGAGTGAGTCATTCTTAAGCGAATTTATGGAAGTAGTTAGTTACGCTAGTTCTTTAGGGTTAGAGATGATTGTAGATATTAGTAAACCGATGTATGAAAAGCTTAAACTACCTAAGATTTACGCTTTAAGGCTTGATTACGGGTTTACTAGTGAAGATATAAAGAAGATGTATCTAGATAACAATTTCATTTTAGAACTAAACGCTTCAACACTAAAAAAAGAAAGATTATTAGAACTAGAAAGTTTAGGAATAGATTTAAAGAAATTAAGATTAAGTCATAATTTCTATCCTAAAGCTTACACTGGAATGAGTAGAAGCTATGTTATAGAAAAGAACAAAATGTTCCATGAATTTGGAATGAATGTTTCTATATATATACCTTCACACAATATGCATCGCCCTCCAATGTACGAAGGTCTTCCAACAGTAGAAGAGCATCGTAATATGGATCTAGCTGCCGTCTTAAGTGAAGCGCCACTTTTAGGCGCTGATGAAGTGATCTTTAGTGATAGCTATGCTTCACGAAGCGAACTTGAATATGCTATTAATTTTGATTATGATTATTTCGTAATTCCTATTAAGTTACATAATATAGAAAAGAACGAACTAGAATTAATTTATAAAGAACATAGAAATAGAACCGATGCTACAGCTTATTTTGTACGTAGCAGTGTAAGATGTGATTCTTTAATAGAACAGCATGACGCAACAATCCGTAAAATAGGAGATGTTACAATTGATAACATTGGCATGAAGCGCTATATGGGCGAAGTGTGCGTGATGCTTAAAGAGTTAAATGAAGACGAAAGGGTTAATGTAGTAGCTCATGCAATGGTTGATAAAGAGTCACTAGAATTAATTAAACCAGGTCAAAAATTTAAATTTAAAATTGTGGAGTAGAAGATGTATGCAATAGGATTAATGAGTGGAACATCACTAGACGGAGTAGATGCAGCACTTGTTGAAATAAAAGAAGAAAAATTCAATTTAGTTAAATTTATAACCTTAGATTATCCTGAAGAATTTAGGAAAAAATTGTTTAGAAATCTAAACAATGAAACAGCCAAATTAGCAGAAATTAGCGCTCTAAATTTTGAACTAGGTGACTATTTCGTTAGAGCTATTGATAAATTGCTTGAAGGAACTAATCTAAAATATAGTGATATAGAGTATGTAGCTAGTCACGGTCAAACTATTTGGCATGATCCTAAGGGAGTGTATGGTGCTCCATCAACTCTACAAATTGGAGAAGCAAGCGTCATTGGAGTTAAAACTGGTATCACTACTATTAACAATTTTAGATGCGCTGATGTGGCATCAGGTGGTGAAGGTGCTCCCCTTGTACCTATGAGTGAATATATGTTATATAAGGATGATAAGAAATCTATCATCTTACAAAACATTGGAGGAATTGGGAACCTTACATATTTAAAAAAAGGATGTCAAATTAACGATGTAGTTGCTTTTGATACAGGACCAGGTAACTGCATGATTGATTATTTTGTGAAAAAGTATTATGGACTATCATATGATGAAGGTGGAAAGATTGCTTTAAGTGGTAAATTAATAGAACCTTTAATTGACTATTTAAAGAATGATCCTTATTTAAAAAAGACTCCTCCAAAATCAACTGGTAGAGAATATTATTCAACTAGTTTTATGGAAGATTTAGTTGATAAATTCAATTTAGATAAAGAGAAAAAAGAAGACGTTATTGCTACAATCACTTACTTCACTAGTTTTTCTATCTATTATAATTATGTAAGTTTCATTAAAGATTTTGATGAAGTTATCTTAAGTGGTGGTGGAAGTCATAACGAATATATTAAAAAAACTTTAAAAGAATTATTAAATAAAGAAGTGCTAACCCAAGAAGATTTGGGTTATAATAGTGATAGTAAAGAAGCACTCGCTTTTTGTGTTTTAGGCTATTTAACACTAAAAGGGAAAGCAGGAAACGTAAAAAGTGCTACAGGTGCTAAAAGTGATGCCATCTTAGGTAATATATATTACGGAAAGAAGAATTAAAATGAGCGTTGATTTAAAGAAATTATCTACAGAAAAAAGAAATGTTAATACGATTGATATTGATAGAGTAGAGACTCTAGAAGTATTAAAGAAAATCAATAATGAAGATAAGATTATTGCTTATAAAGTAGAAGAAGAATTAGAAAAAATAAGTAGACTTGTTGATAGAGTTGTTGAAGCATTTTATCATGACGGTAGACTTATTTATATGGGTGCCGGAACTAGTGGCAGAATTGGTGTAATCGATGCGGTTGAATGTAGACCAACATTTTCTGTTAGTGATGATATGGTTCAGTGCCTTATGGCAGGAGGCTCTAATGCGTTTTTAAGTGCTGTTGAAGGTGCTGAAGATTCAACCACACTAGGAATAGAAGATTTAAAGAGAATTAACCTAACAAAAAATGATGTAGTTGTGGGGATTGCCGCAAGTGGTAGAACTCCTTATGTTGTTAGTGCTATAAATTTCGCTAAAGAATTAGGGTGCGCAACTGGCTGTATCGTTACTGTTAAAGGTAGCATCCTAGCTAGCATAGTAGACTATCCAATAGAAGTAGAAGTTGGTCAAGAAGTAATCACCGGTTCAACAAGGATGAAAAGTGGTACTGCGCAAAAGATGGTATGCAATATGATCTCAACTGCTTCGATGATTAAAATGGGTAGAGTATATGAAAATTACATGATTGACGTTCAAGCCACAAACGAAAAGCTAGTTGCTCGTAGCGTTAAGATTTTATGTGAAGCATCAGGCATCGAAGAAGATGAAGCAAAAGAATATTTAAAGAAATTCGGTAGTGTTAAAAAAGCACTAATTAGTATTTTAACTAAAGAAGAAGATAAAGAAAAAATAGAAGAAGCGCTAGAAAAAGCACATGGCCATATGAGAAATGCAATGGAGGTACTTAAAAATGGTTGAACATGTTGAATTAGTTAATAAAGATGGTAGAGTTCTAAGAGGATATTTACACTTGCCAGAAAATTTTAGGGGAGATATCGTGGTGTTCTTTCATGGTTTTACCGGAAACAAAACAGAACACGATGGACATTTTAGAAATTTAGCACGTCATTTAGAATATTACGGAATAGCATCCCTTAGAATGGACTTTAGTGGAAATGGTGAAAGTGATGGCGAGTTCTATGATTTCACTTATGACACAATGCTTCCTGAAGCTTTACAAATGGTTGAATATGCTAAAAGCGTTGAAGGATTTAAAAGATTAATCCTATTAGGATTTTCTATGGGTGGAGCTGTTGCTTCTACTGTTTCTAGCTTGATTCCTGATGATATCTATAAAATCATTTTGTGGAGCCCAGCAGGAGATATGGGAGAACGCATCGTTAAACGCTATGAGACTTTAGAAAAGAACGAGAGAGAAAACGTAATGCTTGGTGTTTTTGAAATGAGCAAAGCAATGTATGAGAGCGCTAAGAAGTGGGATCCAATGGCTGGAATCGAAAAATTCAAAGGTGAAGTACTAATTGTTCATGGAAGATGCGATAAATCAGTTGATCCACTAATTGGAGCAAAATACGCAGTTAGTTATAAAAATTCACATCTTTATTATATTGATGGAGCTGGTCATGGGTATGACGGCATCGATCAATACGAAAAGTTGTATAAACTATCAATTGACTTCTTATTAGACTAAAAAATTGATTGTTCCATATATATAGAAAAAGATGTAAAAATGTCTAAAAATCATAAAAAAATGTAAAAATCTCTAATATGAATGCAAAATTTGTAAAAATCTCTAAAAAAGATGTAAAATTTTGCATTTTTTTGTTGACAAGTATTTTTTGTTAGTTTATAATATTAGTGTATCCTCCAGTAAAAGGAGGAAATCTAAGAAAGGAAAGAAAAAGGAAAAATTTTTTATGAAACAAATCAAGAAAATTTTGGTTGCATTCATTTTAGTTTTGGCTGTATTCCTAGTTGCCTGCGAAGGTAATGGTGAAGAATGTCCTACATGTCCAGAACCTACTGAATGTAACAAAGCTGAAGTATGTGAAGGCTTAATTGACCCTTCTACATGCCCTTCAAGCCAAGAATGCCCTACATGTCAAGAATGTCCTACATGTCCTGAAACTACATGTCCTGAAGTTGACCCTGCTAAGGTATGTAAGGAAAATGGTTATATCCAACCTTCTGAATGTGTTGCCGGCATTACTGCTCCTGAAAGCGTTGAATTCTATTCTGAAGATATAACTGTTGGTGGAACTACTAAGTTCGAAGTAGAAATTTCACCTGCAAATGCATATCAAGGATTAGTATGGTTAACATCTGACCCATCAATCGCTACAGTTGCTGAAGACGGAACTATTACTGGTATCAAACCTGGTAAAGTTACTATTACTGCAAAATCAGCTGTCAATGCAGACGTTAAGTATGCAGAAGAAGTTGAAGTTGTTGAAAAAGGTCTATTAGACTATGAAATCGCTGAACGTGAAAAGAACGCAATCGTTGCTGCACTTTCTGCTGGCTATGTAAGTGCTGATTTCGATCTTCCTACTACATGGAACGCAAGTGCTAAGGTTGTTTATTCTGATCCTAACGGAAAAGAAATTACTAAGTTCACTATGCCTGATTTAGGAGAAGCTACTTCTCAAAATTATGCAATCAGCGGATCTGTTACTTATAAAGATAGCGTTTCTGAATTCAATGTAACTCTTAAATTAGTTGCACCTGGTGAAGGAAAGAACGACTATGAAAAAGTAGCATTCGCAGTTGAAGTTGCTGAAGCATTCTTATATGAATACTTAACAGGCGCTAAAGTTGAAAAGAATATTTTCTTACCTACTAGTGTTTACGGCGTTAACCTTAACTGGGCTACTAACAAAGCTTACGTTTTAACTGCTGCTGGTGAATTAACTCAACCTAACAATGACACTGATGTTCAATTCACTATCACTCCAAAACTTGGTGCTGCTTCTGCAAGTAAGACATTTACTGTTACAGCTGCTGGTTTTGGTGAAGACGATAAGATTAGTTATTTACTAAAGAAAGGTTCTTTAGCAAAAGTTAGTGGAAAAGAATTCGTTGGTTCTATTCCTCTACCTGAATATGATGATCAATTCGGTATTAAATTAACTTACGTTTCTAATGATCCTAAGCTAGTTGACAATGCTGGTAAAATCAATGATCATGCATATGACACTGAAAAACAAGAAGTTTCATTCACTGTTACTGCTGTATACAATGATTTGAACTCTCCTAACGATGCATTCACTAAAGTATTTGACTTAGTTGCATACGTAGCTCCTTATACTGGTGATGTTGATGATGTTATCACATTCGCTGCTGCTCATCCTCAATTTGCTCATTATGCATATGGTGATGACAACTATGATAATGTTAACGAAGTTCAAGTTATTTTAGCTGCTGACGCATTAGATCCTGCTGATGGCTGGACTGTTACTGGTGATGAAAACTTCAAGATTGATGCTTTAACAAATGAAGTATTACTTGATACTCAATATTTCAGATATCATGAAGCTACATTAACAGTTAAGAAAGGTACTGCTGCTTACACATGGGTAATCAATGTTGGTATTGGTGCTGAACCACATATCACTTACTTAGGCGGTCGTAGCCAATCTTACCAAGCATCTGCTAACCCTAATGAACGTGGTGACTCATTACAAGGCTTCTCTAAGTGGGATAAATATGTTGGTATCGTTGCTAACAACAATGAAAGAACATCTCAACAATACTGGTCAGAATTCTCTGGATATACTGCATATGTTGATATTCCTACTGGATTAAAGAAGGTTATCTACACATTAGATAAGGAAGGAAATGTAACAATTTATCCTACTAATGATGATGATCATGTACGTCAACAAATGTTCTTTATGGAATTTGCTGTATTAAGAATTGATGAAACTACTACTTATTATGGTATCGATAAGACTAATAAAGTTGAATTCCCTAAAATTTCTAATAAGGAATCTGTACGTTCTACTTATGGTGGAAACTTCGGTTCATTATATGTAAATAACACTGCTAAGAATATTGATATCCCTGTATCTGCATTATCAATGGGTGGAACATTCGCTGATGGCAAAGATATGAAGACATACACTAAGTCTGAAATCAAAGTTTTTACTAACGATGCTAAGAAGACTGAAGTTGTATTAAAAGATGACTGGGGAACAAACGCTACTGTTAAGCGTGAACAAACTTGGGCATTTGACGGATATCGTCCTGCTATGGTTGTTCAACCTCTAGTTGCTGCTTCATTAACTGAAGGTACAATCGATAAACAATATAAGTTCACAGTTGGTATTGAAGACTCTCAAAAGCACTATGAATCTAACTATATCCAATATGGTATTAGCTCAAAAGAAAGTAATCTATGGGGTACACCATTCGTTGTATTACCTGCATACGGATTTGCATTCGCATGGCATAGCCAAACTCTATATTCATTCTCTGGAATGGGTGGAGGATATATCTCTGGTTTAGATAAGACTTTACCAATTTTCTTCTCACGTTACTACCGTCATGCTGAAAACGAAGAATTATCTGATTACGTTCGTAACGATATTAGAAATTACTTCACAGCATTAACTGGTATTACTACTGATGAATACAACGAGCTTAATACTCTTGCTGATTTCAATAAGATCCCTGTTGCATTTGATGACTTAGGTCCTACTGAATTAGAAAAGATTGAAGGCTTCAAGATTAGATTAGATGCATTAAGAAATAGCTGGAAGCAAAAAGAAGACGTTGCAAGAGCTGTTAACGCATTACAACGCGTTATCAATGTTGCTGCTAACGAATTAGTTTCTCAAGCTGCATATGCTGATTTAACTGAAAATCTATTCAACAATGTTAAGAATGAATATAAGACTAACGTTGTTGATGCTAACTTAGCCCCAGCTGCTGCTAAAGATTACTATGACAGCGCTGCATTCCAAGCATTATTAGCTACTGCTAAACGTAACTATGATTCATTAACTGCTGGTCAAAAAGCATTATATGATAAAGGTTATGCTACAACTGCTGGTATCGCTGAATTCAACTTTGCTAAGAAGACAACTGCTTACATTGAAACAGCTATCAACCTTGCAAATGAAATTATCGCTTTAAGTGATAAAGTATCTGAATCTAACAAAGATAAGATCGTTACTTACAATAGTACTCCTGCTGTAAATGGTGGAGCTCAAAAGAAGTACAATGATTTAAGTGCTGATGGAAAAGCTCTAATCAATGCTAAGATTACTCATAAGTTAGATCTATTAAAACAAGTTGTTGATCTATTAAGCATGAAGGCTACTACTGTTGCTGCTACAACTGCTGCAATTGCTACTGCAAAAGCTACAATCGCTACTGTAAACGGTGGAGCATACCCTGTTAATACTTACACTCAAGTAGTTCATCTAGTAACTGAACCTGCATTAGTTGCTAACGGATTATACTTCACAAAGGCTGGAGATGTTTATACAGTTGTTGCTGAACCTACTCAAGCTGAATGGGAAGCTGACTCATACTACAAGATCAATAAGTGGGCTGGCGAAAACGTTAATGAAGACGTAGCTTATGCTGCTCAATCATTCAAAGATGTTAAGAATGATGATAAGACTTACACTTGGGGTATTGATGCTCACTTCAATTCATTATTAGATCAAGCTGCTGCTAACGATGCTGCTGCTGCTGACAAAGCTGCTGCTCAAAAAGTAGCAGACATGGCTAAGACTGTTACATTAGCTGCTGCTATTAAAGAAGCTGCTCCTGGATTACCATCTGCAAAAGATGTTAAGAATGATGGATTAGGCGACTTAAAGGCTACTTATGATGGATTAATGAAGTATAATACTGATATTACTAAGACTGGTAAAGTTGACGAATTAGTAAGATTATACAAGAAACTTGGATTAACAACTCAAGATCTTAAGTTAAGTAGTTATAGCGCTGCTAACCTTGCTTTAATCGTTGAAGTTGCTACAGCTATTACTGGCTACTATGAATTAATGGATCAAGCTGCTACAGTATTAGATCCTAACACTACTTACTATACTAAGGGTGCTGCTGATGCTAATGGTGTATATCCATATACAGAAGTTGCAAATCCAGATATCGCTAACAAGGCTACATACTATGTATTAGCTGCTGCTATTGGTAACTTCAGTGGTAAGAATGAAGATGATATCTTAGAAGACTTATTTGAATTACCAGATGCATTAGATAAATATGCTGCTTCAGTAGTTGAAGATATGATTGATGCATTACCAGCTGTTAAGAACGTTGAAGTATCTGACGCTGCTGCTGTTAAAGCTGCAAAAGATGCTTATGGCAAATTAACTGCTGATCAAAAAGCATTAGTTACTAACTACGCTGATATTGGTGCTTTAGAAACTCAAATCGCTAAATTAAAAGTTGATGCTAAGATTGACCCTGTTGCTGACTTAATCGATGATTTACCAGCTTCTAATAAAGTTGAATTAACTGATGAAGCTGCAATCAAGGCTGCTAGAAAAGCTTACACAGCATTAACAGCTGATGAAAAGACAGCATTTGGTACAACTTATGGTGCAGAACTAACTAAGTTAGTTGCTTGTGAAGGCGCATTAGATACATTAATCGATGCTGAAATCGCTGCTGATGAAGCATACAACACTGCTAAGGCTGCATTCGCTGCTACAGAATTAACTGGTATCGTTAACAAAGATACTTATGCTGCATCTAAAGATCTATTAGCTAAGTATGCCGCTGTTCAAGGACATTCAAAAGCTAAGTTCGATAATGAAGAAGCTGCTGCATTAGCATTAATCGCTAAATTAACTGCAACAGTTGCTGCATATGAATTCTACACAACTCCTGCTGAACCTGCTGAATAAGAAGGAAGCCGGATGATATAAAAAAGGAAAGGAAACCCAAAAGGTTTCCTCCTTTTTTTATTGTTCTTTTTACAATTATTTTCAAAAATGTTAGTTTGTAAATGATGTGAGACTAAAAAGTGTATTAAATAATAACATATATGATAGTATTTAAAATATATGTTAATACTAGATATTAATTATTAACTAAAGTATTGAAAAGTTGTTTATTAAAAACAGGCAAAATAGATTTGATGTTGTGCTTAAAATCAGTCAAAGATGCTCTCTTCTCGTTAGGAGAAAGCCAAGATAGAGAAATAGAAGGAATATCATTTGATCTTCTCAGATAAGCTCTCATTTGCTTGTTTAGATCATCTAAATCAAAAAAACTCATCTTAGAATAGAATCTCTTTTGATCATTCCTATGGCTACGTTCAACTTTACCATTGTGTCTAGGAGTTCTAGGTTTGATTTTGTGATGATAAATATTTAATTCGTTACAAAGTTGATCAAAAAGATGAAGAGTTAAATCTTTCTTTTCACGATTATTAGTGAATTCAAAGCCATTATCTGTTTGGATTTCTTTAGGGATATAACCGAAGTAAATAATAGCTCTAATGGTGAAATCAACAGTAGAGAAGGAATCTTGAGATTTATATGCATAGATGAACCTTTCTCTTGAGGCCTCATCAATAATTGTGTACTGGTAGAACTTTTGTCCATCTTTACCTGCATAACAAGATTCTGGGACATATTTGACGTCTAATTGCATCTTTTCACCTATATTTTTAGGTGTGTCATAAGGTTTGTTCACGTGTTTTGTCTTTTTATGTTCTGATTCAATGAAAACACCATTCTTTCTTAAAAAACGGAATAAAGAAGCAGGATGACGAGAATAAGCATAATTTCGTTTTAATTTGCCATATAATTCACATAGACCAATATTAGGATTTCTTTTAAGCAAATCAAAAATATGCTTTATCTCTTCGGCTGTATGAGCGTTTGGATGAGGAGTCTTAGGTCTTTTAGGTTTATCCATTAAAGACTCTATAGTCCCATCAAAGCGTTTCATCCAGCGCATGAGAGAAGCTTTAGATATGTGATACAATCTTAAAACATCTTTAAGAGTATAATGATTGACCTTTCGATTAGAATAAGTTAGGCAAGCATAAAATCTTGTCTTTAATTCGTGAGGAATATATCGTATAATATTCATAGTGATTTGTTTCCTTTCTGTTTTATTTTTGGTCACTTAGAATTATAAAGGAAATGAATCACTTTTTAAATACTAA
>CAKJYW010000043.1 GCA_918272565.1 Bacilli bacterium | reverse complement strand
AATAAAGCTCCACTATTATTTAAGTAACCTATTACACCACCACTATTAGTAGTTCCAGAGATTGTCATTCCGCTTGTGATTGTATATTTTTCTAAAGTTAAAGAATCAGATGCTAAAGTGTTTTTATAATAACCAATTAATCCACCAGCACTTGTTCTGGCATTTACTGTACCACTAACAGTATAATCAGTTATACCTGCTTTGAATTGCATTGTTGCATCAGTAAGTGATCCGACAATTCCACCAGCAGCATTAGTTGATGATGTAACAGTTGTTACACCACTATTATTTACTGAATCAAACTGTAAAGTTGATCCTGCTTCCATCTTTCCAACTAATCCACCAGCATCACCAGTAGTACTAGTGACAGTAAGTCCACTAGCTGATCCTGATGTAGTAACATTAAGTATTGCGCTACTTTTTAGTGTTCCACAGATTAATCCAGCATTATCATTTCTTTCAACATCTAAAGAAGCAGTATTATTAAAATTAACGCTAACAGTTGCGCCAGTTGCAATTTCACCAAAAACGCACTCAAATGTTGATGCTTCATCGCTATCACCAGAATATGGAACAAAATCAATGCTCCAACTAGCGCTATTAGTTCCAGCTACAACATGATTAGCAAATAATGATCCACTAGTTAATACATTAGCAGCGGGGCTTTCACTAGCAACTTGTCTACTAATTTTAACAGTACCAGCACCACCGATTGTAAAATCAGTTGTAACATAGTCAAATATTGGACAGTTAAATAATTTGAAAGTATCAACTCCAGAATAAGGAACTTGCAACTCACCCGCAAAAGGCTTAGATTCAGTTCCCAAGCTGATAAATTCACCATCAACAATACTATTACCACCAGTGATTGAAATAACAATAATATCATCAGCTGATGGAACAGCTACAGTACTATCATCATATGTAACTGTGTCAACACCATTGTAGTATGCTTTTGAATAATTAGTAAAAGCAGCTGCTGTACTTATAGTTATTGTTTTTGGTCCTACTGCTTTAAATGTATTATTAGAAAATAATAGCACTAAAGCAGAAAGAATCATTATTATTAAAATTGTTAAATTATTTTTTATTTTCTTTGTATTCATAAAAAACACCTACAATTCTATTAAAAATTATAAAGTCATTCTATTCGTAATCGAAATCTACATATCCTTCCATTGTATCCCAAGTAGCTGATGATGATACACTAACTTTATAAAACTGCAATTCATATCGATCTGTAACAGATGAATCGACATCAAATGTTATTGTGTTTCCAACAAGAGTTGCTCCATTATCAATCAATTCAGCAATTGATTCATAGCTTAATATTAGATGAGCGCTATCCCATTCAATTGTTACTGTACCAGCACCAACACCACTAACTAAATAGTTGTATCCATCATAATCATATGGGTCATTATTATCATCGTCATTGAAACGTCCAGTCCAAGCGTTTGAAGCACCTGCTGTTCTAATATCAGCACTAAACAACGCCATAATAATTGTATCACCATCGGTTGCTGACATTTCTAAATACAAATTAGGTTTATTATTAGCAAAATTAGCACTAAATTCAACAACATAAGTATCACTATCAGCAACGTTTGCTGTTAGTGTACCAGTTAATGTTGAATCACTTAAATGGCTACTATTTAATGTAATACTAGGTGAACCACTTGCATTAGTGATTGTAACTGAATAAGCGCCTAGTGAATTAGCACTAATATAAGCACTATCTGCTTCAGTCACAACTCCATTATCTAAATAAACTAACCTAGCAGTAATTGTATAGTTTAGTGTTCCTGTATTAGGTTTGTTTTGACGTCCTTGGATATAGTTACAAATAGTAACTACGACTTGAGGAGAAATTTCTCCACTACTTACAAATACTGTTTTGTGATTGTTAACACTATCTGCTACTTTTGTTAAGTAGTTTGATGAAAAGCGGTCACCATTAATATTATCATATGGAGCAATTGTTCTCTGCGCACTCAAACTGTGAGTGTAAGCTGCATAGATTATTGCACCAAAAGAAAGTAATAACACACCAACAATTATTGAAATTATTATCTTTTTCTTCATATGGCTCCCTCCTTTCATTTTTTAATGATTATTATGAGCCAGAACCAGATTGAGTTTTTGCAGCAATGCAAATAACATCTGTCTCCTTATCGTTATCTATCTTATTTCCTAAATATACTCGTAAAATGTAATAATGAGTAAACTTATCATATACGTTACCAGTAATCAAACCACTAGTTTGCCAATATATTGGTTCAGCGTATTTATTAACGCTGTTATATGATCCGTACGTATCACTATGATAAGTGTTATCAGCAATATATTCACCACCGACTGCTTGTCCATTTAAATATGTTCCTGATATCGCTCCACCATTTATGGTGTAATAATAAGTAGTTCCATCTTCTGCAGCAATGTAACTAACAGTTGCACCTGCTGGGTTATTTGATTCAGTCGCATGGAATATATCATATGTAAATTGATTGTTTGTAGTGTAAGCAAGTTGAATCTTGTAATATGGAGCAAATTCTCCAGATATACAAAATACATAATATTTATATCGCTCTCCTTGATCTTTCGCATCAATTCCGTCGAAATACAAATATTTAATATCTTCATTATGTCCAGCACCAATGAACAGTGATGAAACTGTTGATACTGGAGCATAAGCTAATAGCACTTTGCCTGTATTAAGCCAAGCATATACCGGACTAGCCACAAACAATAAAAGTATTAAGATTAATGATGTAACTATACTTAGCCTTTTAACGCTAATTGTTTCAACTTTTTCACTCATTTATAGCTACTCCTTTCTTTTTTTATTCAGTACCGTCAATATAAACAACAATATAATTAAAATTATCTCCTATTACTTGATCTCCTTCATTGTAACCATCACTTCTTAAATCAGGATCTAAAGAGTTTTGGTTTGTTGCAAAGAAATAACTTGGATGGTTATTAATGTATGTTGCAACAGTAGTTGGGAACATTTCTTCTCCATCTTCTGGATTACTACCAATGTAGTGATCATTTATTTCAAAATAAGTTACAGGCCAACACCAATAGATTGTCACTTTATAACAATCCTCGTATCCTGGATCAGTCGACTTTGCTTTTCCTAAAGATGAGAACTCTAATATGCCATCTTCTATTAAATCAGAATATCGGTAATAATTAACTGTTCCACTTGATGAAACCACAGTTTCACTACTTCTTCCTTCAAAAAGCAAGAAATGTCCTTTAAGCATATCAAGCTTAGCTGAATCAGTAACTTCGTTTAATGATAATACATAATTTCCTTCACCAACTTCATTATATGATCTCTTAAAACCTGATAATGTTATTTCGAATGTTGTTTCAACCAAAGTGACACCAGCATGTGGTCTAATATAGAAGTCTATATAGCCATATGTTCCCGGCATCAATGAATAATCGCCTTCATAATCGTTCTCATTTACTATTTCATAAGCAAGACGAGTGTTGTCACTTGTTGAAGTGTAGGTATCATAATCAAATAAATAACCTTCTCCACCAATAATGCTTTTCAATCCGTCAATGCCTTCGTATATACCTCTATTATACTCAGTAGTTCTTCTGACAACTAAATCGTATGTATCACTTTCGATTGCCATTTCGGGGTTTTCTGTATTTACCCCCTCATTCATAGCAAGCCAAGTATATGTTGTAACAGTAACAATCGAAATAATTACTATTGTCATAATTATAGGGGGTAATAAAGTAATAATTTTCTTTCTCATATTCTTTTCCTTTTTACCTCTTAAAGGGTCTATAAAATTAAAAAAAGCCAACCAGAACAAATGCAACTGGCTGACTTTATAAGTCCCTTTAGCTTTGCGTCACCGCTTCACAACGGTTTTGCCTTATATACGCTTTTATATTAACACATAAATACATAAAAGTCAATAGAATAATTCAGATTGATGACATTTATGATTTAAATTGTAACTAAATTTATCTATAGATTCTTTAATTTACGCTTTCTTTCATACATTTTTTTATCAGCACGAAGAAAAATAGAACGATATCTTTTATCAATATCCAAATCGAATTCTCCAAGACCACTAGATACAACAACAAGTCCTTTACTTAAGTTATCATCTACTTTTCTTTCGAACTCTTCAAGTAAATCGAATCTATTGTTATAGTCATTTCCTTCAAGTACAGCCACAAATTCATCGCCACCAACTCGATAGACCTTGCTTTCTTTAAAAGTATCAGTGATTAATTTGCACCCATCTTGAATAAATTTATCTCCTTCGTTATGGCCATAAGTATCATTTACCATCTTTAGTCCGTTGATATCAAAAGCAACTAAAGCAAATTCTTTTAATGTACCATTAAAGATAGCTTCATTAACTTTTGCTTCTTCTTCAACTAGCGAATGGCCATTTCTAACACCTGTCAAAGAATCAGTATAAGCCATAAGTTTAGTTTTTATTAGTTCCTCTACTTGGAGTTTTTCACGTGATAAAGCTTCTTCTAGTTCTCGTCTTCTTAGCTTTCTCTCACCTTCTAAAACGAAAGTATGAAGCAAACAACTACCTAAAAGTAATCCCATTGCATAAAGAGGAAGTAAAGGATAATAGAATTGAATAGAAATAAACAATATCATTACAAGACCAAATGCACCAATTGTAATGTATCTATTTCTCTTTTCAACTGTTGAACGAGGAATGAAGATTAAAGCATAGATTGTTGTTAGAGTGAACATTATAACTTGTAATCCTAGTGTTACAAACCTCATAGGACCAGTGGTATACACACCACCATCCATGCTAAATACTATTGGGTAGAAGATATTAACAATTAATGATACTACTTCAATAGCTAAAAACAAAACCCCACCAAAGAATAGTAGTTTACTTGATATATTTTTCTCAGCTAAATAAACAATAACACACCTAATCCATAAAAAGACAGTGGCAGCCATTGCTAAGAAGTAAATAACTGTATCAATATATGTTAGTTTTATTAATTCAGCCTCATAAAGGATTCCCCATAAAGCATCACTAACGAAAAAAACGATTTCTCCTATTAGTAGATCTCTATATGAGCTAAATATTTTTTGTAAATTTGAATCTGCATTTAATGCACCTTTAAATATATCATAGTTAATGATAAATGTAATAACTAGTGCAATTAAAGCAACACTTGAATAAACCATTTTTCAATCCTCAAAAAACACATTACTTATTATACTCTTTTTATGAAAAATAGTAAATAAAACTTTTTTCAAAATAATAGATTACAATTTTAGCATTTTTGAAACAATTTCTAATGTTTCTTCTATTTCTCTTTTATCATCCCTTAATAAAACATTAAAACCAGAATTAAGATATTTATTATAATTCTCTTTAGAGTTGATTCTTTCTAAGCATTCTTTAAAATTTGCAAGTGCTTTTTCTTTGTTTTCTTCCTCTAAAAGAAGCTTATAAAGAAACTGCTTTTCGCGATCAGCACGCTCAAAGAAGCGATTGATAGATACACTAGGATCAGCAAGCATCACTAAAACATGATCTTTATCTGATATCTTTTTTAGTGTTTCAATTGAAATGTTTGTATCAACGAAGATCTTTTTATCTAAGTTTTCATATTCTTTTAGTATCTTTAACTCTAATACCTCACACTCTTTAGATACTTCATTAATCCATCTTTCATATTCGTCTGGAGACCTGCGAACAAAATCATGCCAATCGATCAAGTCTCTAGTATAGCAAAGATTAGGAAATTCTTTTTTATCTAAGCTATCAAGCATTTTGTTATGATAATTCTCTTCACACAAAATGCCATCATATTTTTCTGCTAAGAGTTTTAGCATAGTTGACTTACCAGCATAGGCATTACCGATAATGTAATAAAATTCACTCATAATTACCTCTATAAAATAGTTGCCTATAAATAAGCAACTAATAATCACATTTTAATATTTTTTTAGCAAAAGCAATCTTCTTTGGTAAATGGATTTCTTCAAATCCTCCATGACCAAATCCTTCATAACAGTCTAAATGCTTCTCACTTTTTATTTTTTCATAAGCATGATAGAAATATTTAGGTGGACAAGTTGTATCTTCTAGTCCAACTGATGCAATAACTGCCGCTTTGATTCTATCAGTCATATTGACTACATCAAAATAATCTTGGTTTTTCATTACCACTTCTTTTAGTTCTGGGTGATCGGCTAAGAAGTCAGCAATTACACCATATTTACCTTCTCTATTTATTATTCTATCTTTAATAGCGCAATCGCTTGGAACATCTGACAGTGATACTTTGATATCATAATCACTCATCGCACTAACCATTAGTGATAATCCCCCACCTTGGCTTGGACCAGCTACAAGCAGTGGCATATTAGAAAGTGGCGTTCCATTGATGTCTTTAAAGATATTAGGGTCTTTAATAATATCTAGAATCTTTAAAGCATCTTGATCAAGCACTTTGTTATAGCAAGTTTCTAAATCATCGATATTAAAGCAAGCAGATGGATAATCCATATAACGATATTTTGTATTATCGATTGCTTTACCATTTTGAAATCTCATATCGATAGCTACAACATTAAACCCAGCCGCAACCAAATTCATACAATGCCAATCATTATCCTTATCATCAATAAAACTCATGTGTCCATGGAAGTACGCTACAACCGCTCTACTAGGTTCCCACCTTAAATAAAGCTTAGCGTAGATTTTTCCATTTTGCACAGAGTCATAATAGAAACTAATGATTTTACCAAACCCATCAAGGCGAGTATCAACATCAACAATTTCAATATTATTTTTAACCGCATGAACTTCTTTTAGCCACCTCTCCCACTTTTCACTAAAATCAAGAGGTTTTATAGTTCTTATCTTACATAGTTCTTTTTCCATCTATTTATAAGACTCTACAACTAAGAGTTTGCCCTTTCCGCTTATTTCTTCGTCTCTTGCAAGGGTTGTAACAATGAAACTTTCACCAACATGAATCACTTCATCATCATACTTAAATGAACCACTAGCAACAGTACACAAATAATATTTCTTATCTTTGTTTATGAACCTAATCTTTCTTTTAACATTGATTAGCTTAATGTTAAAGTAATCATTATCCCACAAGATATGATCATCATGACCATAAAGATAATCAATTTTATCAACATCTACTTTGTTTGGAACCTTTATAACATCTAGAGCTTTATCTAAATGAAGCTCTCTTTTTTTACCATTCTTATCAACTCTATCATAATCATACAAACGGTATGTTAGATTAGATGATTGTTGAACCTCAAGTAAAACTAATCCCTTACCTAAAGCATGGATGGTGCCACTAGGAACTTTTATGAAATTTCCTTTCTTAACTTCATAATAGTCAAGAAAAGAAAAGTCATTATTGCTTGTTTTATCTAGCAATTCTTTCCTACTTTTTGCACTGTGTCCATAAACGATTTTCCCATTATCACTAGCTAGAATTAGCCATGATTCAGTCTTTCCTAAATCATTATCGCGTTTAGCATATTCATCATCTGGGTGAACTTGAACGCTTAGGTCAGCGGATGTAGCAATAAGTTTAACGAGGATAGGAAATTCTTTTGAATTAGAAGTATTAAAAAGTTCATGATGGTTTTTATATAATTCATCTAAAGACATTCCTTTATATTTTCCATTCTTAATAACTGAAGGAAAACTAGAATAACCTGATATTGTCCAGTATTCTCCAAAGTCTTTATCTTCATTAGTGAGTTTTAAAACATCTTTAAAATATTTCCCACCCCATATCATTTCTCTTAGGGGACTTTCTAAAAATAAAATCTTATCATTATCTTTTTCCATAATTTGCCTCTTTTTCTTATATATATTTTACCATTTTGTTTAGCTAATCGCAAATCTAGGAAAATAAAAAAAGGGATAGTATAGCATAAGCTACACTATCCGTTCTTTAGTTTCTTATTATTGAGCACCCTCAATTTCATATAACTTAAGTTCACTTACATAAATCTTATTTCCAGCTTTTTCGCTTGCTCCATAAGTGATAGCACCAAAGCAGAATTCGATTGTTGGGCCACCATCACGAGTAGCTTTATCAGCTGTAAATCTAATTACATATTCAACTTCATCAGTAGTTAATGCAATTACGTTAGCTCCTTCTTCAGCTAGAGTGAATTTATCCATCCAAGGATCAGCCCACAAACCAATACCAATGTTGAATTGAATACTACGTTCTTCATCAACCTTAGCTTTAACTCTTAGTTCGTAAGTCTTTCCTTCTTCAACTTCGAAGCCTGTCATCTTAATCTTAGAGTAAGATGCCCATCCACCAATGTCAGTTGGATCAATTGTTAATAGTCCATCAGCGATTGTAGCTGTAGCATTTTCACCCTTTAATTCGTCAGCTAAGAAGTCATGTTTTTCAACTGCTTCTTCTGCTGAAGCTTTTTCGATTTCGAATAACTTAAGTTCACTTACATAAATCTTATTTCCAGCTTTTTCGCTTGCTCCATAAGTGATAGCACCAAAGCAGAATTC
>CAKJYW010000042.1 GCA_918272565.1 Bacilli bacterium | reverse complement strand
TGGACATTTAAGCCCAAATTTACGCATCAATCGTCTTATTTTCTTTTTATTAAAAGTTATTCCCATTCTTTTTAATCGCATATAAATGCCATTAACGCCTTTGTCATAACCTTTAAATTTATAAGCTTGAATAATTAAATTGAAATCTTCTTGATCTCTTAGCTCCTGTTTATTGATATTTTTGTTATTTAGCCATGAATAATATCCACTACGTGATACTCCAGCGTAAAAACATAACCAACTAATAGATAATTTATTTTTAGGGCTATTTATTAAATCATTAATTAATTGGTATTTTTGTCTCGTTGTGCTTTTCGTAAAGCATCCTTCTCGATCAAACGAATTTTTTTTAGATATGCATTTTCCTGTTCAAGTATTGCTATTTTATTCTTTAAACGAGCAATGTTTTCTTCTTCAGATAAATTTCTTTCTAATGGCCGACCTGAATTACCTTTGCGTGTATCTGATAAGCCTTCTTCGCGTTTGGCTTGTCTTCTCCAAAGACTTGAACAACCTTCAATACGTTTCTTACCTATTATTTTAAAAGGAAAACCATATTTTTCAAATATCGCCCTAGGTGTAAGGCCATTTTCATATTCACAGATAAAGATATTTTTAAATTCTTCTGAATAAGTAATAGCTTTTTCTGATACTTGAACAACATATTTATTTTTAGATAAAAAATCAACTTGATCTTTAGTAAAATAATTCACACCCATAAATAAAACCTCTTTATACAATTATACATAAAAATAGCCCTGTAAATCAACACGATTACAAGGCCATGCCTTTTTTTTATTGTGTCCGATTTACAGGGTATATTTTATTGTTGCATGATTATTTTTTTATGAACTTGGCTTTTCTTGCCATAAAGCATACAAGTCGACATCACTAGTAATAGGTTTTTGCCAATCAAATGCATCTTCTTGAGTGTAATTTCTTGATGTATACCAACCTCTAAATGCATATCCTATACGTGTAGGATTAGCAGGCTTAGAAGCAAGAGTTCCATAAGCGATATTCTTAATATCAGCTACATTAGTTCCACCAGTAGAATAGAATGTAATAGTGAATGTTTGAATTTCCCACTTAGCATGAAGTGTCATATTCTTAATTACACCATCATTCATATCCCATTCTCCAGAATAAGTCTTGTTATTTTCATTATAAGAAGTGTACCATCCCATAAACTTATATCCAGCAGCAGAAGGTGTCTTAATAGATAATTTTTCACCATAACCAATAGTGATATTTCCACCAACTTCATTAACAATATCGATTGGTTTTAGTTCGTGGTTTTCATCTTCTCTTTCTGGTGCATGGTAATTTAATACAACTGTGTAAGTTAAAGCTTCCCAACCAGCATATAATGTCATATCTTTAGTGACGATATCTTCGAATCCAAATGGAGTCTTTAATTCGCTATCACTGAACCAACCAGTAAAACGATAACCTAGTTTTGTTGAAACGATGTTTCCAAGTTTTGTATTACAGATAATATCAGCATCAGGAACAGCGCTACCACCATTAGTTTCAAACTTAACAACGAAACTGTTCTTAACAAACTTAGGATATAATGTTAAGTTTTCTTTAATAGGAGTACCTGCTACATATTCGTTTTCTAATGCTTGGTCTTTATACCAACCCTTGAATGTATGTTCTTCTTTTGTTAATTGAGGAAGTTCAGCAATACCACTACCATAATCAACAGTAACATCATCTAATGTACTTTGCATGTATTTAACAGTGAAATGCATAATTTCCCATTTAGCATATAATGTGAAGTGGCTATCAACTAATGTATCACTATCGAAAGCTTTTGTAAGTTCTTTATCAGTGAACCATCCTTTGAAGATATGTCCTTCTTTAGTTACTTCAGGTAATTCTCCAACTTTTGTGTTATATTCAACAACTTTATCAGGAACTTCTGTTCCACCATTTGTATCAAACTTAATATTGAAGTTACTTTCAATCCACTTAGCATAGATTGTGAAGTCACTTTCAACAGAAGTAGTAACATCAAATTTTGTTGTATATTCTTTATCACTATACCAACCTAAGAATGTATAACCATCTTTTACAGGTGTAGGTAATTTAGTAACAGATTGTTTGTATTCAACACCAAGTGGTTCTAACTCTTCACCACCATCTACATCTAGACTGATTTTATAAACATGGCGTTCCCATCTAGCAGTTAAAGTGATTTCTGTCTTTAATGATTTTTGATAGAAAAGTTTTAAAGTTGTTTCAAAACTATCCCAGTCAATATCTTGACCATTAATTGTCCAACAAACAAAATCAAATCCATCATATACTGGAATATATTGTTTTGTTGAAGCTGAGTATTCTTCGGTCTTTTCAACAACGCTATTAGAAACGTATGTTAAAGTAACCTTTCCAAACTCTAATTCTTCAGGTTCAATAGGTTCATCGGTACTACCGCATCCACTACCAAATCCCATAAAGATACATGTAACTAAAATAAACACAAAAGCAAAAATTCTTTTCTTCATAATCCACCTCAATAATATATTATACAATAGAATCATCCATTTGAACAATTTCTATTTTTTCTTTTTCTTCTTTTTCTTTTAACATCTTAAATATAAAGATGAAAAAAGGAATGCTCACTAGGAATGTTAGAAAGTCACTTGATGCTTGAATTAATTCAACTCCATCAAGGCCTAGTACATTAGGTAAAATAAATACTAAAGGAATAAAAAATACCCCTTGTCTTAAACTAGATAAGAATGTTGAGCGCCATTTATATCTAATTGATTGGAATGTCATATTACACATTACATTTAAGCTTAAGAAAGGTAAAGTAATGCATTGATACCTTAAAGCTCGTGATCCAATTCTAATTACTTCTTCATCATCAATGAAAAACCTCATAACTTCTGTTGAAAGTAAGAATACTAAAACACATAAGCAAGTCATAAAAATAGTACTAGAAAGGTATGTAAAGCGCAGTGCTTCTTTTACCCTACCATACTTTTTAGCAAAGAAGTTGTACCCACAAACTGGTTGATATCCTTGACCAATACCAAGTCCAACAGAGAATATCACCATAAAGACTTTACTAACAATTGTCATAGCACTTAAGGCACTATCACCATAAGTTCCTGCTGTCCTATTTAATAAAATAGAAGCAATACTAGCAAGGCCCTGTCTAAAAAGTGACGGAAGACCTACTTTAACAATCTCTAAATAGGTCTTAAAGCTCTTACTTACTAATCTAATAGATAGTGTTGTAATTGTCCTTCTAAAGATAAACATTGAAAGTAATAATATTACTCCAACACTTTGGCTAATTAATGTGGCAATAGCGGCGCCACTTATACCTAAATTAAACCCATTAATAAATAGTGGGTCTAAAAGCATATTTAAGATACCACCACTAGTTAAACCAATCATCGCAAGCTTTGCTTTACCTTCGCCTCTTAAAATATTATTTAAAACGAAAGTAGCAATCATTATTGGAAAGCCAATTGAAATATATGTTACATAGCTTTTAGCATAAGGTAAAACAGTAGGGGTAGCTCCTAGTAGCTTCAAAATTGGCTCCATAAAGGCTAGTGTAATAATTGTAATTATAGCACCAATTGAAATAGCAAAATAAAAACCACTACTAGCTGTCTTTTGAGCTTCTTCTCCCTTCTTCTGTCCCAACAAAGAAGAAATAAGACTACTAGACCCCATACCAAAAGTAAAACCAATTGCTTGGATAATCGCAGTTAGTCCAAAAACAACACCAACAGCACCACTTGCACTTTTACCAAGCTGACTAACAAAGAAAGTATCAGAGATATTATAGATTGCGGTAATAAGCATACTAGTAATAGTTGGTATACCTAACTTTATTACTAGTTTTCTAGGCGAACCAGTAGTCATCTTAATATACTGCTTCTCTTCTTTTGTTAGCTCTCTACTTTCCATACTTCATCCTTTAGCCTAATGATTATACCACTTTTAAACTTTTTTTACAATTACTAAAATTTTATTCTAAAACGTTTTATTTCACATATATAACAAAAAAATCCACCATTTTTTATAAAAAAAGAAAAGCCAATAACATGGCTTCTCCATTTAATCATTCACTAATTACTCGTTTAGCTTTTTCTCTTAAATCTCTTTCAGCGTAAACTGTCTTCATGATTTCAGTTCTCTTCTTAGCACTAATTTGAAATGCTTCTTGTAATCTCTCAATAACTAAATGCTCTTCAACAGAATAGAATTCATCTGAGAGTGA
>CAKJYW010000041.1 GCA_918272565.1 Bacilli bacterium | reverse complement strand
ATATTATACCATAAATTTACTAAATTGATAAGAAAAATAAAAAATAAGGGTAAAAAAATAACCTAGATGATCTAGGTTATTTCCATTCTTAATAATTGCTATGATTATAACGATTCTTTTTCATAGCTCTTTTCTTCATTTTCTTGATATCACTTGGTTTCAAGTAAACTTCTCTTTTACGTACTTCTTGAAGGATTCCGCTACGAGACACGTCACGTTTAAAACGCTTTAATGCATCTTCAATTGATTCATTTTCTCTAACGATTGTTTTTGGCATTCTACTCACCTTCTTCCGTACTCAAATTTTTATACTCATATATTATACTATAAATGCTTCAATAAGTCAAATGTTTTTTAAAGTTCGTTTGCCTTATTTATCATTTGTTCAAATAGTTGTAAATAATTGAAAGCAACATCTTCAAATGGGATATGTAAAGTTTCACTCATTCCTTTTAGATGTTTAAACATTGCAACATTGAACCATTGAGCTGCTTGATAGCCTCTCCATAAATAGAACCTCTTCCATTTGTCATTATCTAACTTTTCTTTATAATATTCTTTTAATAGGTTCTCTCCATCAGTTAGCCTCATATTAGCAAAACATGCAATATCGTAAATTGGATCAAGATTACCTGTAAACTCAAAATCAACAGTATACATCATATCACCTAAGATAAAATTAGATGGTTGGCTATCTCCATGTATTAAAACCTTATCAATACTATCTAGATATGGTTTATAAGAAACAAAAGCTTTCTTAATATCGTAATATTCTTTAGGAATCTTATAACCTTCACTAACTAACAATTTCTCATATTTTTCTAGTCTACCAAATGGATCATAATCTAGTTCTGCTTTTAGGTGAGAATTATGAATCTTTTTTAAAGTTTCTGAAACTTTATCAAGAGGATAATCTTTAGGATCCATCTCACTTAGTGGAGTACCTTCAATGTATTTAGAAAACTTTATTCCACTACTAATATCAAAATACAATGTCTTATTAGTAATACCAAGCTTTTCCATAAGCTTAATGTTTAGTGCTTCTTGTTTTCTATCAACAAATTCTTCAGCATATTCTCCTAAGAATCTAATTGTATAAAGTTCATCTTGGGACTCTACAACATATGTGTAATTACTCATTCCACCCATAAGACGCTTGATGATTTTACTATCGTTATGATCTAAGATATCATTACTGAAGAAAACAATCATATCATTCCATGACTTTTCTTTTAAATAATTATGTAATTTTTCAGTTGAAATAGCGCGGTGACTAATCTTATTTTTCATTTCTTTCTCCATTTCAGCAAAAGTCTTCTTATATTCAGCTACACAAAAGACAGGGTCATATCCAAATCCTTTAATTTCAGGGATTTTTGTTAGAATTTCTCCATCTACTTTACCAGAAAAATAATGTGCTTTAGCATCTTTATCAATGTAACAAATAACTGTTTCAAAATAAGCACTTCTATCAGTCTTATCTTTCATCTCACTTATTAGTTTTTTGACATTATCTTCGTATTTTGTTGAAGGGGAGTATCTAGCGCTTTTAACACCAGGGGCACCTTTCAATGCATTAACAAAGAGTCCTGTATCATCAGAGAATGTTGGGACATGATATTTTTTGAAAAAGTATTCCGCTTTCTTTCTAGCGTTTTCTTTTAGAGTTAATCCATCTTCATCTACTTCATCAAAATCATTCAAATCAGCGAGTGTAACTAAATCAACATCGTATAGAATCTTTTTCATTTCTTTAATTTTATCTAAATTGTGACTAGCAAATAATATCTTCATAGTACTCTCCAATAACTTTATATATTTTATCACAATCAATATATTAAATCAATAAAAAAAGATAGCAATAAAATTGCTATCTAAATTAAACTAGCCTTACTATCAAGTAATAATTCGATAATATCATCATCAGAATATTCCATTGCATAAGAATAAATTGTCCTATGTCTATTATCAACACGGTTAACATCAGCACCATATTTGATTAATAATTTAGTCATTTCTAAATTATTCTTTAGAATTGCTCGATATAAATAACTTCTATTATAGAAAACTTCATTAGGATCAGCTTTCTTTGATAAGAAGAATTCAACAAGTTCTAAGTTTTCAGTATAAACACTTAATAATAAAGCAGAGTGATTGTATTCATCAATCTTATCAATACGCGCACCTTTCCTATATAAAAGGATAGCAATCTTATTATATCCTAGCATTATGGCGTAATATAACATACTACGTCCAAAATAGTCAAAGTTATTGACATTCATAGAAGTCACTTTTTCATAAACATATTGATAATTATTTAAAACAACCGCATGATGAAGCTTAGCTCTAACAAAATGATCTTTATAATCTTTGCTACTTATAAAATCATTCAAGAAATTAACATTTTCTTCTTTCCCTTCTCTAGTTGCTACATCAATTGGAGTTTCACCATTGTTATTTTTGATATCAACATTATAACCAGCATTAAGTAGTGCCCCAATTGCTTTAACGGTGCAGTTTTTTGAAGCTAAGTGAAGTGGAGTTTCTCCATAAATGTTCTTACAGTCAGAGATATATAAATATCTTAAGATATAAAGAACCAAATCATCGTTACCAAGCTCAGCCGCATGGTGTAAAACGCTATTTTTTCTATCATCTACTTCTGTTAAACTTGCACCACAGTTAAGAAGCATTCTTAAAATATTGCTTTTACCGCTTCTTACTGCGTAGTGAATAGGGTGCATTCCATTTTCATCACAGATATTGATTCTAGCACCATTATCAAGTAAAACACTAATGATGTTTTCATTTCCAACGGATGAAGCAATGTGAAGAGCCGCCATCTTTTTATTATTAAGTTTATTAATCTTAGCACCTTCAAAAATAAGTTTTTGAACTACTTCTTCATTTTTGAATTGTACAGATAAATGTAAAGGAGTATCACCATATTTATTTGAAGCATTAGGATCTAAGCCTAGTTTAATAAGCAAATCGACCATCTCATAATAATCATTACGAGCAGCTTTATGAAGCAAAGTCTCATTCTTATTATCAACTATATTGATATCGCCACCAGCCTCAAAATAATCAATCACATAACGACAATCATTTCTCATGATTGCTTCGTTGATGTTTTTTGATTTATTATCTCCCGTATTAGAATAAAGACGCCATATTTTTTCCATTATTTGCCTTCTTTCAATAATCTTCTGGATAAATCTCTACTGATAGAGAATGTCACTTTGACAATATCTTTCTTAATCTTAGCTCCATCAACAGGGCTAAAGCACTCGAAATCTTTAATAATTGTTTTTCTGAAAGTTCCAAAATTAGTGATAGTAACTAAATCTTTCTTGCTTAATGTTAAAACGAGTTCCTCTAAAAAAGCATCAGTTACTAGTTCAACCTCTTTTTTGGTAATATTAAGTTTTTTACTTATATTATCAATGTATTCTTTCCTCTTCATAAAAACACCATCTTTTGAAAAATTATAACATTAAATGTATTTTTTTAAAACCCTATAATAAATGAAAGTTTTTCATTATGTTTTCTTTTTCTTTTCTATATAAGAATAGAATAAAAATAGATGCATTTTTTATGCATCTATTCGTTCTTTCTCAAAGTAAATTTCAAAGGAGAGCCTTCAAATTCAAAACTTTGTCTTAAAGAATTATCTAAATAACGTAAATATGAGAAATGCATGTGGCTCTCATCATTAACAAATAAGACAAATGATGGAGGATTAGTATCATCTTGAGTAACATAAGTAACTCTCAACCTATTTCCATTAAAGATTGGAGGTTGGTTAAAGATAATAGCATCTTGGATAACATCGTTAAGTAGACTTGTTGGGACGCGTCGTGAGAAGTTTTCATAAACTTCTTCGATCTTTTCTAAAAGAGTATAAACTCTTTCTTTTTTGATTGCTGAAAGGAAAATAACGGGAGCAAAGTCCAAAAATGGCATTTGTACTTTAATCTTATCTGTCATTTTTTTCATTGTCTTATCATCTTTTTCAACAATATCCCACTTATTAACTACGATAATCATAGCACGATTAGCTTCTCTAGCATAACCAGCAATACGCTTATCTTGTTCATTTAATTCTAGAGTTCCATCTAAAACTAATACCGCAATATCGCTTCTTTCAATAGCACTCATAGCTCTTAAGACACTATATTTTTCCGCATTCTCATAAATCTTTCCTTGTTTACGAATACCAGCTGTGTCAATAACAACGAACTTCTTCTCATGATAAGTAAACATCGTATCAATTGCATCCCTTGTTGTTCCTGGGATGTTACTAACAATTGTACGCTCTTTTCCTATCAATGAATTAGCTAAAGTTGATTTACCTACATTAGGTTGACCAATTAAACAAAATTTAATAGTTCCTTCTTTATATGGATCTTTTCTCTCTTTAGGAAGGTATTCGATAACTTTATCAAGCAAATCACCAATTCCAACCCCATGCAAAGCACTAACACCGATGATATCATCACATCCTAAAGCATAAAATTCATAGATTTCACTTAAGAATGAAACATCATCAACTTTGTTTGCGGCAACAATGACTTTCTTTTCACTTTTATGCAAAATCTTCATTACATCTCTATCTTCATCAGTAATAGAACTTCTTGCATCAACTACCATAATTATGACATCAGCCTCATCAATTGCGAGTGTTGCTTGAGCTCGAATTTCTTTAGAAAAGGGCTCATCTTTTAAGATGATCCCTCCAGTGTCAATAACTCTAAACTCTTGATTTAGCCATGAAGCTTTGCCATAAATACGGTCCCTAGTAATTCCACTAGCATCATCAGTAATCGATAATCTTTCACCAATTATTCTATTGAATAAACTTGATTTACCGACGTTGGGTCTACCAACTATAGCAACAACTCCACGCATAAGTTTATCTTATTTCTTCTCCTTTAAGTAATCGCCTAAAGTATTAGAAATCTTATCTTGAGCTTTCATATATTTGCTATAGTTTTCTCTTTCGACTCTTTCTTCTGCTTCATTCATATTAACTACTAATCTACCTTTAGCTGCATCGAAGATTCTAACTTTAGTCTTTAATACTTCGCCAGCTTGGATAGAGTCAGCTGCTCTAGAGCGAATACTTGCTTTTGGTAAGTAACCAGTAACTTCACCTAATTGAACTTTGAAGCCATTATCTAATGCTTTTAATACTGTTACATCAACAATATCGTTAACCTTAACTGTTAATTTTTCCCATGGATTTTCAGTTAATTGTTTCTTAGATAAGATAATACGTTTCTTATTAACGTCGATTTCAATAATCTTTGCTTCTACTGTATCATCAAGTTTAACTTCTTCATTGATGTTAGCATCATTATCCCAAGAATATTCACTCTTTGGTAAGAATCCATTAACGTTTTCAGCAAGTTCTACTGTTAAACCAGCATCTCTAATATCTACAACTTTACCACTAACAACTTTACCAACTTCATTAGCGTTAACAAAATCACCAAAGAAGTTAGGAATTAATGATTTTCTAGATAGACCGATATGGTCTTTTTCTAATTTAATTATTTGTACCTTTACAGTATCGCCAACATTTAGAACTTTTTCTACTTTGAATACTCTATTGTGATCAATTTCACTTACATGAAGCAATCCTTCAACACCAAATCCGATGTCAACGAATGCTCCATATTTTTCAATATTCTTAACAGTTCCTTCGTAAACTTGTCCTTCAGCTAAACTTGCAAGGAAGTCTTTCTTTTCTGCTTTAGCTTTTTGTTGAACAGCTGCAGTTTGATTACAAATGATACGAATTCTTGAGTAATCAATTCTAACAGGAACTACTTCGATTTCTTTTCCAATTAAACCTTCGATTTCTTCATCAGTTAAACTTAATAAAGATTTAGGTTTCTTAGGAATTAAGCATGAAAATTCCTCATATTTAGTTAGAAGGCCAACATCAACATTCTTAACTACCTTAACTTTAATTACAGGACGTGAGTTAACAAAGTCCTCTAATGCTTCTAATTTATGTTTCTTAGCAACAAGTGCAGTTGAGAAAACCATCTTTCCACCATCAGGGAAGATTCTCTTGATAGCAACTTCTACTTCATCGCCTTCGATGTACTTATCAAATAATTCTTCGCCTTCAGCAAGTTCAGCTTCATCTTTAACGCTCAAGTAACCTTGAGTTCCATCTTCTAATTCGATTAAAGCTTTTTCTTCTTTTGCAGGAAATACTTTGTCGCCACGTTTTGTTTCTGGCTTTGCAGGAATAATCTTTACAACTGTTCCGATAACAACTTGTAATTCGTGATACTTAGCTTTTGAAGGTGCATCTTCAGCTGGTGCTTCTTCATCTTCAACTGGAGCTTCTTCAGCAGCTTCTTCAGCTGGTTCTTCAGCAGCAGTTTCCTCAACTGGAGCTTCTTCAACAGGAGTTTCTTCAGCTAAAGTTTCACTAACTTCCTTTGTTTCCTCTTCCTTTTCTAATTCTTCTTGTTTTTGTTCTAAGTTTTGTTCTAAATTTTCCATACTGTAACCTCTCTCTGAAACTAGACTCATGATTTTATTAATCACGTCTTCAATACTTAAATTTGATGTGTCAATTTCGACAGCATCATCTGCTTTTGTAAGTGGGCTTATGGCACGATGACTATCTTGATAGTCTCTTGCTTCAATTTCTTTCTTAGTATCTTCAAATGAAAATACTTCCTGATTCTTTTCTTCTCTTTCTTTCATCCTACGACGAGTTCTTTCATCTAAGGAAGCAGTTAAGAAGATCTTAAGATTGGCATTTTTTAATACGACAGTTCCAATGTCACGTCCATCCATAATAACATTGTTATCAGATGCAATCTTTTGTTGCTCTGAAACAAGTCTTGTTCTAACAAGTCCAAATGTTGAAGCGTAAGACGCCGCATTTGAAACTTCAACTGTGCGGATTAAAGATGAAACATCTTCTCCATCTAATAAAACATGGCCTTCTTCATTAAATCTAATTGAAGTATCATAAAGGAATTTGTATTCATCTTCATTAGATAAATTGATTCCTAAATTGATTGCTTTTAGTGCTGCAGCACGATACATTGCACCTGTATCGATATAAATAAGATTTAGTTTTTTAGCAATACTTTTTGCTACACTACTCTTACCAGCACCAGCGGGTCCATCAATTGCGATTTGCCATCCCATAAGTTTACCTCTTACTATCAATATATTATATCATGTTAAATTTTCAAATTCAACATTTTTTGATTTTTCTTTTCTTATCTATCAACCTTGTGAATAATTACATCTTTACTTGATTCTTTGCTCATAGCAACTAATCTTTTAATTTCATGTGGAGTCAAATACCTAACTTCGCCTTCTTTTAGTCCTTCTGTAGTGATTTCTCCAAATCTAACTCTAGTTAAATGCTTGACAGGATAGCCAACAGCTTCAAACATTCTTTTGATTTGATGATATTTACCTTCTCTAATGATCACTCTAATTAATGTAGATTTATGTTCATTATCCACTTCAACAATCTCACAGAAAGCACGTCTAGTAGTGTATCCTCCAATATCAACACCATAAGCTATTTTTTTAGTGACATCACGACTCGCAATCCCATCAACTCTTACTAAATATTCTTTTTCTAGATTACTCTTAGGGCCAACTAGAGTATTCATGAATTCACCGTCGTTAGTTAAAAGTAAAATACCTTTAGTGTCGTAATCTAATCTACCAACAGGAAAAACACGGTAATCTTGTATTTCTTTAGGTAAAATTGATACAACAGTCTTTCTTCCTTTTTCATCATTAGATGAACTAATTATTCCACGAGGCTTATTCATTGCTAGATAGATTTTATCTTTGATTTCTAAAACTTCTCCATCAACTTCAACAGTATCATTACCACTTACTTTATACCCCATTTCAGTTATAACTTCACCATTAACTTTGACTCTTCCACTAGATATGATTTCTTCTGCTTTTCTTCTACTAGCAACACCACATCTAGCTAAATATTTTTGTAATCTTTCCATAATTCATTACCTCTATCGTTTAGGATTAGTTAGAATTAATAACACGATACTAATTAAAATAACAAACAGTTGAATGAATGTGAATAAATCATTCATCATAAAGGCAAAAGCACCAAAGATAATTAGTGCAAGTCCACCCAAGAAATAAATAAGACCGATGCTTTTAGCATATAGTGGTGTCACTTCTCCTTTATTAAGTCTATCCATATAATCATTTGCTAAATTGTATTTACCTCTAAAGTAAATCAAAAAACCAAAGATTAGTAATATAGCACCTGTAATAATTTCTAAAATCTTTAAAACAAACATAATTTTTACCTACCGGTCTATTTTAACACAAAAAGTCCTCTTATAAAAGAGGACAATTCATTTTAATCATTATTTCAATTTCAAGAATGCTTTATATCCTTTATAAGCTTCATATACATCAGCTTTAGATACAATTTCCATTGGTGCATGCATATTAAGTACCGCAATACCTGCATCAATTACATTCATATTGTAATTACCTAAGATATAAGCGATAGTTCCGCCTCCACCTTGATCAACTTTTCCAAGTTCAGCAGTTTGGTAGTTGATGTTATTATCATCCATTGCTTTTCTAATTTCTGCAAAATATTCAGGATTTGCATCGTTGCATCCACCTTTACCACGACTTCCAGTAAATTTGTTAAAGCAAATACCATTTCCTAAATATGCACTATTCTTGCTTTCGTTAACTCCTAAGAATAGTGGATCAACACCAGCACTAACATCACTTGATAACATCTTTGTAGCTTCGAATGCATGACGAACTTTTAGATCGCTATATTCATCTTGTAAATTAATCATTTCAGCTACAACATTTTCAAACCATTTAGAATGAGCACCTGTAGCGCCAATTGAACCGACTTCTTCTTTATCAACTAAAATAGCACATGAAGTGTAATCTACTTTAGGAGAATCTAGGACAGCCATTAGTGAAGTATAAGCACAAACTCTATCATCATGTCCGTAACCAGCAACCATACTCTTATCTAGACCATAATCACGAGCGATTCCTGCAGGAACGATTTCTAGTTCACTACTTAATAAATCTTCTTCTTCAATTCCATATTTATCTTTTAAAATCTTTAAGATATTAGCTTTTACGCCTTCTTTTTCGGCATCTTTTAGTGGAATACTACCCATAGATACATCAAGTTGTTCACCTTCAATAACTTTTGAAGCAGGTTTAGTCATTTGATCAGCTGACAAATGGATAAGTAGGTCAGTAATACCAACTACTGGATCATCTTTATCTTCACCAATTCTAATATCAACTTTTGTACCATCTTTCTTACAAACTACTCCGTAAATTGCTAGTGGAATAGTAACCCATTGATATTTCTTGATACCGCCATAATAATGTGTATCCATTAAACAGAATCCAGTTGATTCATATAAAGGATTTTGTTTAACATCAAGACGTGGAGAATCAATATGAGCACCTAAAACTCTAAGTCCATTTTCAATTTTCTCTTTACCAATAATGAATGCGGCAAAGTTCTTTCCTTTATTAATAGCATAAACCTTGTCACCTTTTTTAAGTGTCTTAAAAGTCTTTAATTCTTTAAATCCTTTTTCGATAGCTTTTGCTTCAGCCAATTTAACACATTCTCTTTCAGTCTTTCCGTTTGAGATAAATTCTTTATATCCTTCACAGAAATCAAACAATTCTTTCAATTCTTTTTCATCATATTTTTCCCAAGCATTTTTTGCGTACATATTATCCTCCTATTAATTTAGATAAATTATATTATAGTTTTATAAATTATTCAACATTAATGATAATTAAAGATTAAATATTTATTTTTAATCCTTTGTAATTTCTTAGTAAGAGGAAAATACAAAATGATCAAAAATAAAGCATTACTAATAGCATAAACGATCATAAATGTTAAGCCGTTTCCTAAAAATACTAAATATCTACTAAAATTAAACACTTTATCAACTGATACTGTTGTGTAATAATCCATTAATACTGAATAAATCACACCACTAACAATACCTAGTGCTACAACTATAATTAAATTAAATTTAGTTTCTTTTAATCTAAAAAAGCCACTAATAAACCCAACAAATCCCCATGAAAACATCTGAAATGGTGTCCAAGGACCTTGTCCAAAGAAAATATTACTAATTAATGCACTTAATGCCCCAACAATAAACCCTGCTTCTTTACCAAAAGCAACGCCAGTGATTATAATGATTGCGGCTATAGGCTTAAAGCCAGGAGTAGCACTAAATATGATCCTCCCAACAACGCTTAAAGCGATCATCACACCAATTGTTACAATCTCTCTAGAGCTAGTTCTAGCCACTTCAAAATGTATAAACAAAGGAACCATAGCTAAAATACAAACAATAATTGAAATTAAATTATAGTTCTTATTCTTAAATATATAATATCCTATCCCTACAACTAGTGGAATTAATAATAGATAAATAGAATAAGAAATAACTTTCTTTAATATATTCTTTTTATCCATTTAGAGCCTCTATAAATTCCTTTAAAGTAACAATATTATTGTAACCTTTTGTAATTTTAGCAGTGGTTGTTGTAAAGAAGCTATTATCACTCAAAAATTTGTGCTTTTCTTCAATACTAGCAATCTCTCCATCAAAATATAATGCACATCTATCACTAATAGATGAAGCAAATTCCATATCGTGAGTAACTAGAATTATTGTCTTTCCCTCTTCCTTTAATTTAAGTAAGATATTAGCTAATTCTTCTTTGTAATAAACATCAAGTCCTTTTGTGGCTTCATCTAAGATAATAATCTTTGGTTCAAACATAAGCATCTTAGCTAAAGCAACCTTTTGAGCTTCCCCACCACTTAAATCATATGGATGAGTTTTAAGTAAATTATCAATTCTTAATAGATTAACAACTTCTTCTAACCTATCTTTATTATTCATCATCTTACAAACATCGCATAAATCACTATATACACTATCACATGTAAATAAGGAATAAGGATTTTGACTAATAACAGAGATATTTTTATGATAAAGCTCTAAATCACTTAATTTTTTGATATTCTTATGATTTATTAAAACCTTACCTGAGTAAAGTTTTCTAATTCCACTAATAACTTTAACTAATGTTGTTTTACCAGAACCATTAGCACCAAAGATAGTTAAGATTTCTCCTTCTTTGACACTTAGTGAAAGGTCTTTTAATATATCTTTATCATCTTTAGAATATCTAAAATAAGCATTTTTAATTTCGATGATGTTATTTTTATTACTATATTCTTTATATTCTATATCTTTTAACTTATTATTAAAGTTATTTGAATAATATGATCTCGCTTCATTAATGTTATTAGGTAGATAATCACTAGTTACAAACATTCTATCAAATATAGGTAGTGCTTTAATTGATACTTCGCTTAATTTTGAAAGATTATCCTTTAATTCCTCTTTTTTAAAGTCGTTGACAATTTTTCCATCTTCCATAAAGATTAATCTAGTTGCTTTATCAAAACACTCATCAAAATTATGACTAACCATTATGATAGTAATACCTAATTCTTTGTTAATTCTATCAAGTAAATTAATAAAGTCGATTGTAGCGATAGGGTCTAATTGTGATGTCGCTTCATCAAATAAGATTATTTTAGGTTCCATCACTAATATACTAGCTACAGTTAATAATTGCTTTTCTCCGCCTGATAGTTCGTTTACTTTCTTATGGTAATAACTATTTATTCCAAAGAAGCTACAAACTTCAGCTATTCTCTTTCTTATTTCACTTCGCTCTAGCCTTAAATTCTCAAGTCCAAATGCTAATTCTTGCCAAACAGTATCAGTTACTATTTGATTATCTGGATTTTGCATAACAAATCCAATTTCGGTA
>CAKJYW010000040.1 GCA_918272565.1 Bacilli bacterium | reverse complement strand
GAAGTGATTCCTGATATTAAGAATAATGATGTAATATCAGTTGCTTCAACTGAAGAATTCAATGATGTTTTGCTACTATCATATTTAAATAAATATCAAAGAGTAAATATTAGATTTGATTACGATATTGAAAGCAGAAATCCTGTTGATCTAATTGATCCAAGGATTTATGAAGTGATGCTTGTTTCTTTTAACACATATTACATCGAAAAGGGTCACACTATTATGGTTGATTTCCTTTCATTAGATGGTTTAAGAGGAACAGTTGAAGAAGACTTCGTTAGAACTAATTATCCAATGCTAGTTAATGCTAATATTCTTTTATCTACTATTGGTAATTATGGTAAAAGGCGAAGTGATGATTTTGATTATTTCAAGATTTATGATATAGCTACTGAGATTGTTAATGTTAAAACAAGTCAAGAACTATTCGTTATTTTGGAAAAGGGATATTTACCTAATTTCAATTTATACAATTCACGTGCTGAATTTATCTTTAATCAAGCAAAAGACATTTTAAGACAAATCATCACTGATGATATGGATGATGTAGCTAAGATTAAACAAATCTATGATTATATCGTTTTAAATGTTAATCTAGATAAATCATTATCACAATCAAGTGAGAAGAACTTGAAAGCTAACGACCTTGAAGGTGCTTTTAGTGGCATCGCTACTGAAGAAGGTATAGCTAAGATGTTTGTTGTTTTGTGTAGAATTGAAGGAATAAAGGCAAAACTAGTTAAAGGTAGCAACCAATCAACTAAGAAATATTGGAATTATGTAGAAATAGATAATATCAATTATCTAGTTTCTATTCCTGATGCTATCACCTTATCAACAATCGAAGGAAAAGTTGGAGAATTTTATTCTAGAAGTGTTGCTTTTATTAACTACGACATGTTCTTAAAAGAAACATCTATTTTAACAAAATTCTATCCGATTATTCCTAAGTATTTTGATGTTTATGATAATAACAATATTCAATTTCTAAAATTCATCAATATCTATAATAGCAATATCGATTATGAGATTAATAGCCAGGAAGAGTTAGATTATTTATTTAGCCTTATTAAGTCTTTAGGACTAAAGAACGATTATTATGTATATTTCTCTAGTAAGAATTTTATGATTACTAAAGATAAGATCAAACAAGCATTTGATAATAATGTAATAGTTGATGACTATTATTTTGTTGATTATTCAATAGATAATAACAAATTATATTGTATTTTTGTCAATGCTAGTGATAATTAAAAATAAGAAGCAAAAATGAAGTGCAAGTTTTGTAGTTGTGTCATTTTTGCTCTTTTTTATTCAAAAAAAACGTTATTAAAATGATTGATAAAAGAAGCAAAAAATAGTATAATATTAAAGGAAAAAATATGTCATGGAGGATAAATTTATGGCGGAAAATAATTATATTAATGAACAATTATTAAATCAAATAGCAAGTGACTTAAATGTTAAGGTAAGTCAAATTAAGGCTGTTTTAAAGCTTATTGAGGAAGGTGGAACTGTTCCTTTTATCGCTCGTTATCGTAAAGAAGTAACAGGCGGTCTTGATGAAGAACAAATTAGAGCAATCTACACTCAATGGGATTATGGCCAAAAGCTTGCTGTTAGAAAAGAAGATATAATGAGACTTATCGAAGAAAAAGGTAAGCTTACTGAAGAACTAAAAGAGCAAATCGTTAGTTGCAATAAACTATCTGAGCTCGAAGATATCTATCGTCCATATAAGGAAAAGAAAAAGACAAGAGCAACTGATGCTAAGAAGAAGGGTCTTGACCCACTAGCTGAATATATGCTTTCATTCCCTATGGAAGGTAATTTATTAGAAGAAGCTGCAAAATATGTTACAGTTAATCCAACTGAAGAGCAAGAAAAAGAAGGAACAGTTGTTAAGACTGTTAAAGAAGCTATTCAAGGAGCTGAAGATATTATTGCGGAAATGGTTAGTGATGAAGCTAAATATCGTAAATGGATTAGATCATTATTTAATAGAAGTGGTGTTTTAGTTACATCAGTAAAAGATGAGAAACTAGACCCTACTAAGGTTTATGAAATGTATTACGATTATCATGAACCTCTATCAACTATTCGTCATCATAGAGTTCTAGCAATTGATCGTGGTGAAAAAGAAAAAGTATTAAAAGTTAGTATTGAAGAAGATTACGATAGAGTTATTAGATTCTTAAATCGTAATGTTATTAAGAACGAAGCATCATTTACTGCTCCTTGTGTAAAAGAAGCAATCGAAGATGCTTATAAGAGATTAATTAAGACTTCTATTGAACGTGAAGTTCGTAGTGAATTAAGTGACTTAGCAGAAGAACAAGCTATTAAGATTTTCTCTGAGAACTTACGTAGTTATTTACTTACTCCTCCAATGAAGGGTAAAGTTGTTTTAGGTGTTGACCCTGCATTTAGAACTGGCTGTAAGTTAGCTGTTGTTGATGTTACTGGAAAATTCTTAGAAAAAGGTAAAATCTTCCCAACAAAGAACAATATTACTGAAGAAGAAAAGCAACATGATATCGATACTGTTAAGAAGTTAGTTGAAAAATATGATGTTGAAGTAATTGCTATTGGTAATGGTACTGCTAGTCGTGAAACTGAAAGTTTCATCATCGACTGTATCCACCAAATTGGTAAGAAGAACTTAAGCTACATCATCGTAAGTGAAGCTGGTGCATCAGTTTATTCTGCAAGTGAACTTGCAAGAAAAGAATTCCCTGACTTTGCAGTTGAAGAACGTAGTGCCGTATCAATCGCTCGTCGTCTTCAAGACCCACTAAGCGAACTTGTTAAGATTGACCCTAAATCAATCGGTGTTGGTCAATATCAATATGATGTTACTCAATCTAAATTAAGTGAATCACTTGATTTCGTAGTTTCTACTGCTGTTAATAGCGTTGGTGTTAATATCAATAGTGCATCTATTCCACTTTTAACAAGAGTATCTGGCTTAAATGCTAAGACTGCAAAACTTTTAGTTGATTACCGTGATGAAAATGGTGAATTCAAGACTAGAGAAGATCTTAAGATTAAGGGCTTAGGAGATAAGACTTTAGAACAATGTATCGGTTTCTTACGTATTCCAAATGGTAAAGAAAAACTTGATATGACTTCAATCCACCCTGAAAGCTATAAGATCGCAGAACAAATTCTAAAGAAATTAGGATTTACTAAGAAAGATATTGGTACTCCTGAATTAGTTAATAAGATTAATAAACTTAATAGAAAAGAATTTATCAAGGAATTTGATGTTGGTGAATACACATTTAATGATATTTTAGATGCTTTCGTTTCTCCACTTCGTGACCCTCGTGATAAATTTGATAAACCAGTTTTAAGAACTGACGTATTAAGCCTAGAAGACTTAAAGCCAGGAATGGAATTACAAGGAACAGTTCGTAATGTTGTTGACTTTGGTGCTTTCGTTGACTGTGGTGTTCATGAAGATGGATTAGTTCATTTATCAAGAATGAGCAAGAAATTCATCAAACATCCACTTGATATGGTAAGTGTTGGTGACATTGTTAAAGTATGGGTTGTTAGTGTTAACTTGCTTAAGAATCGTGTTGAATTAACAATGATTCCTCCAACAGAAAAATAAAATTACACAAATCAAATACGATTGAGTAATGATATTTTTAAAAATATTAATAATCTTTTGTGTTTGATTTTCATTTTTGCTATAATAATTTTGGTGATATGATGAAGCATTTATTTATAGTAAACCCTAAAGCAGGGGTGAAAAATTCGGTTAACCAAATTAAAGAAGAGATTGAATCCGTCTTTAAAGGTGAGGCATATGATATTCACGAAACTACTGCTCCAAAGG
>CAKJYW010000039.1 GCA_918272565.1 Bacilli bacterium | reverse complement strand
ACACAGAGTTGCTTTGTCTCATGTGGCAAGAAAACTAGTTAACACTATCTTCTATTTAGAAAAGCATAAAGTAGATTTTGATGCCAGTGTTGTAAAATAAAAATATATAAAACTTAATAACTATAACACGGCCTTAAATTTAAAAAATTAGTCTTTTAAGGCCTTTTAGTCGTTGCTTATCTAAAAATATTAATAAATTTTTTGAAAAAAAGTATTGACTAATAATAGTTAATCACCTCTATCATTCAAACAACTTAGGAAACACATTTTCTAAATTATCAAATGTGACTACTTTGTAATCGTAAACTTTCTCACCTTCATCAACTGTTGCTATTTCACTTTCATTTAGATACATTAGTATCTTTTCAGTTGTTTTATAAAGGATGATTACTTTTATATAATCTACTTTTAATTTCAAAAAGTCACTTAACTCATTCAAATACCTTTGGTTAGGATAGCCTCTTCCATACCTTTTGCCACCCCACCTTAAGCACCAAGTAGACTTGCTATTAATTGTGACACTAGAATTTGGTGGTATTTCAACATAATCAATTAATAAAGTCTTTTCTCCCTTAATTAAAAATGTCTTATCTTTATTAACTATAAATTCATATCCATTATCACTTGATAATTTACTAAGTTTATTTATAATCTCTTTTTTGCGTTTTTTTGCTTTAACGATCATTAAAACAATAAACCCTATAGCAACAATTCCTAATCCAATCAAAAAATATTTAATCATATCTATACCTATTGTATATATTATAATACATAATTAATTATTTTCATATCTTTATTTTTAGTCCCCTATTAGTTATAATATTAAAGGAGGATTTAATTATGAATACAATTAAAATCGATAAGAAGAATACATTACTAATTGCTCACCGTGGCTTAAGTGGCTTAGAAAGAGAAAACACATGTGCTAGCTTTATAGCAGCAGGAAATAGAAGCTACTATGGAATAGAAACTGATGTTCATCTAACTAAAGATAACATCTTTGTTATTTCACACGATGCTAATACTAAAAGAGTAAGTCCTTTTAATGAAGAAATCAAAAACCTAAATTATAGCGACTTAATAAAAATCGATTATTATGACATTAATACTATTCTAACTAAGCCATATATAAAGATACCTACATTAAAAGAATATCTAGAGTTATGTGAAAAATATGAGAAGCATTCGGTTGTTGAAATAAAGCCTGTATTAAAACTCTCTGAAATCAAAAAACTCTTAAAAGAAATTGAAAGTGTAAGAAATTTAACTAATGTTACAATCATTGCTTTTGATTTAAGTAATTTACTAAAGGTAAGAAAGCTAAATAAAGATATAAGCATAATGTATCTAGCAAGTAAATTTGAAGATAAATTAATTAATATATGTAAAAACAACAACTTTGGAATAGATATCCACTATGGAGCACTTAATAATGAAACTATAAAGAAATTTAAAGATAATGGTATCATTATTAACGCTTGGACAGTAAACGATAAAGAAACTGGCGAAAGGCTTGCTTCTTTAGGTGTAGACTTCCTCACAACAAATATCCTAGAATAAAAAGAACGCTCTTAATTTGAGCGTTCTTTTTTCATCATAGCTTTATCTATGTACATTTCATCATCACTTCTTTTGATTGTTGATTGAAGTTTCTCATTAGGAAGTTTCATCGCATAACCAAAAGCACAAGAATAATCCGTTTTAGCAAGTTCTTCTTTCATCTTAGCAATGTTTTCTTTAATTTTCTCTTCTGTTGCTTTGTAATAAAAAATCATAAATTCATCACCACCAACACGATAAACTGTTGAGTTATACAATTTACAATTAACTAAAACATTAGATATACTTATAAGCGCTTCATCACCAGCTTCATGGCCATAATTATCATTGATGAATTTAAGATCATTCATGTCGATTGAAGCAGTAGCAGTAATACTTGCCTCACCCAAATTAATATCTTGATAATAACTCTGACGATTCATTAGACCAGTTAGAGCATCAATGTTTGCTCTATGAATGTAATAGAACAAATAGAACAATACTAGTGCAGTAGTAACAATAGGTGTGTAATCATCGTCATCTGTCTTAATTAAGAAATTTACTATAAATCCACCGATTGCACCTAAGACTATATAAAGATATGTAAGTCTATCTCTTCTTTTATATTTTCTTAAATAATAAATATTTTGAATAACAAATAGCACTAAATAACCACCAAATAGCAAATAGGGAAGCCAGCTTAATGGTCCACCACCATATCCGCTGATACCATCTTCTCCTTCACTGAAGTATGCTACAAGTCCAGTCCACTGAGATGTAAAGAAAAGTATCGTACAAACTGCCCATGGGGCAATAATAGCAATTCTTGTTTTCCAATTCTTCTTCTCAACAGGAGATAAAATTGACATAAATGTTATTAGTGATAGTGGGTAGATACTATATTTTGTGGCAGTAATAAGGGCTCTTAAAGTAGTAGTATACGGAATAGTTTGAGTCCAAAGCTCCAAAGCATGAACGACAGCTGAAGCAATCAAAAGAAAACAAGTTACTTTTGTGTACTTCTTCATTCTACTTGAAACATGAGCGCTAATAGCCAAAATGATCAAAAGCCCAATTAGTTCATATATTAATAAATAATTTTTAGAAATAAAATCACGTATTGTCATAATTATCATCTTCTTACAAAGTTATTGTATCATACATAATAATATTATACTATAATGATTACGTTTTCTCAATTTTATTAATGTTTTTTTAATTAACACTTGCTTTTTTTATCATTTTGAAGTATAATAATAAAGCAAATGAATGGAAAGGTAGCGAAGTGGCTAAACGCGGTGGACTGTAAATCCACTCTCTCCGAGTTCGGTGGTTCGAATCCACTCCTTTCCACCATTTTTTTAGGACTTTAGCCAAGCGGTAAGGCATGGGACTTTGACTCCCACATTCACTGGTTCGAATCCAGTAAGTCCTGCCATTTCGATAATTAGCTTTGATAGAAATATCAAAGTTTTTTTATTTAATCAACATTTTCTAAAATTATGGATATTATTAAAATAGTATTTAAGACCATTTTTTAGTATTATATTTAAAGGAGGAAATCCTATATGAAAGAAAAACTAACAAACAAACAAAAACTAACTCAAAGAAAATTTAAAATAACAAATAGATTTTATTATTGGTTATATTATTTTTTAGATAAATTATTCATTATTAAGAAATACAAACCACATATTGAAATAATAGATGACATAAATGATTGTAAAGGCCCATGCTTTTTAATCTTTAACCATCTATCTCGTGTAGATCATGCTTACTGCTTAGAAGCTGCATACCCTAGAAGAATTAATATTGTTGCAGGATACAATGAATTCTTTAGAAGTCATTTACATACTGTTTTTAAACTTAATAATGTCATTCCTAAAAAGATTTATTCTAATGATTTAATATCAATAAAAGGAATGAAATCAATAATCAAACAAAATGGTGTCATCTGTTTGGCTCCCGAAGGAATGAGTTCAATATATGGAACTAACCAACCAATCATTCCAGGAACTGGTCATTTGTTTAAGCATCATAAAATCCCTGTGTATTTCTTAGAATTGCGTGGACAATACTTAACAACAACCAAAATGTGCTTAGATGAGCGTTACGCTAATACTTATGCTACACTTAAGCTAATGTTTTCTAGCGAGGATTTAGAAAAACTATCAGCACAAGAAATTGAAGATAAAATCAATTTAGCATTTAAACACGACGAATACGATTGGCAAAAAGCTAATCCACAAAAATGGAAGAACAAAGGTGGAATGGCTACTAACCTTGATACTTTGTGTTATAAGTGCCCTAAGTGTGGTAAGGAACTAACAATGAGAGTTGATAATAACACTATTTGGTGTGAAGCTTGCGGGAACAAAGCAGAAATTAACGACTATTATGAGTTCGTACCAACTGAAAATTCATATTTCCCATACACTCCATCTAAATGGGTTGAATGGGAAAGAGTTGAAACTATTAAAGAAATAAGAAAAAATCCAAACTATTCATTCACTGAAGAAGTTGATTTAGGTAATATTCCTGACTACAAATGGTTAAAAGATAAAAAGACAACTGAAATCTGTGGTCATGGAACTTTAACTATTGATCACGAAGGTGTCCACTATAATGGTACAAAAGATGGTAAAGAATTTAATTTCACCCTAGATTATAAAACTGTCTTCTCACCCGCAATCGTAACTGACACAACTCACTTCGGCTGGTATGTTGATGGAGAATGGTATGAATTCTACCCTAAACGCCCTGGAGCTAATGGTAAAGTATTAGTAAGTGTTGAAGAACTTCATCGTCTTCACGTTAACACTTGGAAGAATTTTCCATGGAATAGTTGGATGTATGAAGAAACTGACAAATAGGAACATTGAAAAATGTTCCGTTTTTTGTTATTATAGTTATGAGGTAATTTGTATGAAAAGATATATATTTGTTTGTTTGTTTCTTCTTTTCTTACTTCTTTTAACTTCATGTAAAGAGGTTACACCAACTGATAATAAAAATACGGACGATCCACCTACTCCAGTTGTAATTGATGATAAAGATAAAGAAGAAGACAATAAAGAAACTGAAGAAATAGATAATCCTTCTAGTGGTGAAGAAGAAACTCCTCCTGATGAAAAGGAAGAAGAAAACACTGAACCTTATCTTCTATATCACTACACTTTATATGGACTTAATGAAGAATTAGTCGCTGAATTTGATGTTTATTCTGATAGTGAAATATTAGAAATGGCACCACCAGAGTACGACGGATATATCTTTATTGAAGTAGTAACTGAATATAAAGAAATTAATGGTGAAAAATATAGAGTAGATAAAGCGATATATAAAGAAGATACAAGAGAAATTGACGAAGTAGCTGAATTCTTAATTAATAAATATAGTGATATTTTAGTTAGTGAAGATATAGAACTAATAACTTCATATAATGACGCTTCAATCTCTTGGAGTAGTTCTAATCCTTTAAGATTAAATAAAGAAGGTAAATATACAATTAATTATAAAGAAGTAGTTGTGAGGTTAACTGCTATGATCAATTTAAATAACCAAAAGAAAACAGTTGAACTAGAAGTCAGGGTAAAAGGATATAAAGAATTAAAGAATATCATAGCTGGCTACATCTATCGTAACTTTGATAAAGTAACTGATGCTTTCTTTGAAGTAAATGATATCGTCTTTTGTTGCTTCTTGACATTTAACGCAGATGGCTCGATTAATAATCCAATCAAATCGAAGATGTTAAATTACATAATTCCTAAATGTAAAGAAAAAGGAATCTACGTTTTAGCTTCCTTTAATAAAGCTGAAACCTTCTCGACTGTTGCTAGTAGTGAAGCTACACGTAAAGCTGCAGCAAGGAATCTAGTTAATCTAATAAACGAATTAGGTCTAGATGGAATCGACTTTGACTGGGAAACACCAAAATCAAGTGAGTCACAAAATTTCACACTTCTTTGTAAAGAAGTATATAGTGCTATTAAAGCTAATAACCCTAACCACTTATTAACAGCAGCTGTAGCTGGTGGTAAGTGGAGTAGTGGTAGATTTGATATTGAAAATTCAATCAACTATTTAGATTACATTAACATTATGACTTATAGTATGGTTTCTCATAGCGGCTATTATCACACAGCGCTATATAAAAATACTTCATACAATGATAAAGTAAATAAAGTTGGTAGAACAATGGATAGCTGCTCGATTGCAGAAAGTGCTAAAATCTATCAAGATAAGGGTGTACCAAATAGCAAAATGATTTGGGGAGCTGCTTTCTATGGTCAAAAGCAAGTCCTAACAGATGGAGCATTTAAAGCAAGTGGAACAATCCTTTATAACAATTTAATCAAAAACTATCTGAATAACCCTGATTACAACTTATATTACGATACTAGATGCGAAGAGCCATACTTACTTTCAACTGATGGAACAGTATTCATATCATTTGATAACCCAAGAAGCCTAATTGCTAAATGCAAATATTGCATGGAAGAAGGTATGGGAGGTTTAATGTATTGGGAGTGGGGATGCGACTATCTAACAGATGAGCTACTTCTATCAATCAAAGAAGGATTTAATAAATAACAAATGAAAATGTAAGGCAAGCGACACGTTACCCTTACATTTTTTTATTGCTTAAAAGTCTTATTTTTGGTATAATATGAAATACGAGGTGATTAAAATGGAAGAAAAGTTAAATGTGACTAATTTAACCGATCAAGAAAAAGTACGTCGTGAGAAAATGCAAATGCTAAAAGATAGTGGCATTGACCCATTTGGACACAAGTATATACGTACATCAAACTCATTAGATATTAAGACAAGATTTGAAAAGAACACTAAAGAAGAGCTTGAAGAACTAAGTGTTACTGAAAGCGTTGCGGGACGTATTATGTCTAAACGTAGAAGTGGAAAAGCAGGTTTTATGCACATTCAAGATAAATTTGGTCTTCTTCAAATCTATGTAAGACTTGATAATATCGGTGAAGAACAATATGAAATCTTTAAAAAGAGCGATATTGGTGATATCGTAGGTATCAAAGGACAAGTAATTAGAACTGATACTGGTGAAATCACTTTAAGAGCAAATGAATATACTCATCTATCTAAGGCTCTACGTCCTCTTCCTGAAAAGTTCCATGGACTTCAAGACAAGGAAGAAGCTAGACGTCATCGTTATGTTGATCTAATTGTAAATGAAGAAAGCAAGCGTCTTGCATTCCTTCGCCCTAGAGTAATTAGAGCAATCCAACACTTCTTTGATGAAAGAGGATTTGTTGAAGTAGAAACTCCTATTTTACAACCTATCCTAGGTGGAGCTGCTGCCCGTCCATTTGTTACTCATCACAACGCTCTAGATATGAACTTCTACCTAAGAATAGCTACTGAACTTCCACTTAAGAGATTAATCGTTGGTGGAATGGAAGCAGTATATGAAATAGGAAGACTATTTAGAAATGAGGGTATGGACTCAATGCATAACCCTGAGTTTACTACAGTTGAAGCCTACCTTGCATATAGTGATATGGAAGGAATAATGGATCTAATCGAAGATTTATTCCACCAAGTAACATTTGAAGTATTAGGCAAAACTGATGTCATCTGTGATGGTGAAGAAATCCACTTAGGCGAAAAGTTCAAGCGAATCCATATGGTTGATGCTATTAAAGAAGTAACTGGTATCGACTTCTGGAACAAAAACGACTTAGATGAATTATTAGAACTTGCTAAAGAACACGAAATCCCTGTTGGAAAACACGAAAGAACATATGGACATATCGTCAACTTATTCTTCGAAAAGTATGTTGAAGATACTCTAATCCAACCAACATTTGTTTATGGTCATCCACTAGAAATCTCTCCACTTGCCAAGAAAGCAAAAGATGAGAGATTCACAGAAAGATTCGAATTATTCATTAAAGGACATGAATATGGTAATGCCTTCTCTGAATTAAACGATCCAATTGACCAAAAAGAAAGATTCCTAAATCAATTAAAAGAAAAAGACTTAGGAAACGATGAAGCATGTGAGATGGATACTGACTATGTTGAAGCACTTGAATATGGTATGCCTCCAACTGGTGGACTAGGAATTGGAATCGATAGATTAGTAATGTTACTAGGACAAGCAGATTCAATTCGTGATGTCTTACTATTCCCACACATGAGAAACGTTAAATAACAAAAAGCGCTACTAGAAAACTAGTAGCGTATTTTTTTATTATTTCATTTAAATAATTCAGAATGTGATCCAAGTCTATAAAGCAACAACACAAGAACATCATCAAACGTTTCATATATAAGTAACCAATCCGGTTCAATATGACATTCTCTTGCTCCTGCGTAATTGCCACTTAAAACATGGTCATGATATCTTTCTTCTAATATATCCCCACAAGCTAGTTTATCAATCACTTCTACAAGATTATTGGTATTCCTTTTCTGCTTTTTAGCAAGTTTTAAATCTTTTTTGAAGCGGTTTGTAAATCTAACTGCGTATTTCGTCAAATGTCAAGTTCCTTCCTCAAATCCTCAATTGAAGAAAAGCTTTTTTCATTTTTATCATAAGCCTTTTTTCTTCCCTCTTCAATTGCTTCTTTCGTAGTTTCATTTGGAACATCAAGTTTTAAACTAAATGGTATTCCATTTTCCCTAATTGTAGCTCTTAAAAACATATTAATAGCAGATGTCATTGTCAAACCCAGTTCAGCAAATATTCTATCTGATTTTTCTTTTATCTCTTTTTCTGTTCTAATATTCAAATTTGTAGTCATTAGTTTCACTCCTTTTTTCACACTTTAATTATACATTATAATTCGTGCAATGTCAACATAGTGTAATGAAAACAGCAAGATGAGATTTTTATCTAATAACGGATCTTTGCTGAACAATCACATTCCTTTCTCTATTGCATTTTAACAAATATGCTATCAATTATCTACTATCTTTTTTTTATTTCTAAGTCCATATTTAATGTGTAAAAAAGATATTTATTTTTACTTTTTTTATAAATTTAAACTTCAAATTGCGAAACACAATATTGAGATTATCACTTAAATTTGATATAATATCTAAGGTGAATGAAATGAAAAACAAAATAATAGATTTTATTAAAGGTTTCCTTTTAGGCCTCGATTCAACAATCCCCGGCTTTTCTATGGGAACTCTAGCAATCATACTTAAAATATATGATAGAATGATTGAAGACTTTAGCGATGCCCCAAAACATCCAATAAAGTTCTTAAAGAAAGACTTTTTCATGATTGTTGGACTACTAATGGGACTTGTTGTTAATATTATAGCAGTATCATACTTGCTTAGAACTTTCCCACTTCAAGCAGTATGCTTCTTTGTTGGTCTGGTTCTATGTGGTATCCCTCAAACATTTAACGATGTTAAATCAAGAGGAATCAAATTCAAAGAAGTATTGTGTTTTATTATAGCAATTGGGGTATTAGTCTTTGTAACATTATTAAATGCTGGTGAAAACCAAGAAGTTGCACTTAGTCCACTATCTTTAATCATGATGGTAGTTGTTGGATCAATCGGAAGTGGAACAATGATTATCCCAGGTGTTAGTGGAAGTATGATAATGATGGCAATAGGTTACTATGAGCCAACAATTCAAGTTATAAACAATGTAATAAGATTAAATGATTTTTGGTCAAATGCTCTTTTATTTGGATGCTTCTTAGTTGGTGTTGTTTTAGGTTTGATTTTAGTATCAAAAATAATCAAATTTGCATTCAAAAAAGCTCCATCAGCAGTTTATAGTTCCATTCTTGGACTACTGGTTGGTTCTCCATTTGCGATGATCTATCTAACAAGCAAAAAATATGAAATCGACTTTACAAATGTATGGATCTATATAACAAGTGCAATTATGTTATTACTTGGAATTGTTGCTGGAATATTAATAAACAAACAAGAAAAGAAAAAGAATGAGCATAAAGAAGAAACAGAGGAAGAATTAATAATAAACGAAAGCGAGTGTTAAACACTCGCTTCTTTTTTTACAAATTTAGTTCATCAACGATTTCACCTAAAATCTCATGCATTGTCATAGGTCTATCTTTAATAGCAACTAATTCTAATTTCGTATTCATCTTATCAACAACACCAGATGTAGACTTATTATGAACTAATATATCATCTAGTTCTTGTAAGATTGCTTCTACTTGACCAATATATTTTTGATACTTCTTTTCGGCTTCAAGCATCATAAGCAAATCTTCAACAAACAAATAATAAGTAATTACACCTTCGTATTTTTTTAACTTCTCATAATCTTTATCAAACATTCCTTCATAAAAAGCTTTTACTGTTTCAAAGCTTTCAAACAAAAATGGGAATGTGGCATCAAAGATTGCCTCTAAGTCACTATCTACTTCATCTCTATCGCTTAATAATTCGATATGACCTAAGACTTTAAAAGCATCTAGAAAATAATCATAAATCTTAGAATTATTCTTCTTAAGCAAAGATAACAACTGTTCATTATCTTTTCTAAATCCTGTATATTCTTTGTATTTATTCATCTTATTCTCCCTTGTATGCTTTCTTATAAGGAATCTTTCCCTTCTTTCCTGGCTTTAAGTACTTATTAGCAAACTTACGTAATAATTCTGTATCGCCTTCGATAAATGAATCCTTCTTAACAACAAGGCCCATATCATCTGTTATATAAATGTAAAATGAATCTTTTACTTCGTATATTCCATCGATATTATACCAACCAATTACTACTTTACCTTGACCATCAATTCTGCGTTCAATCTTGTCTTTAGTAAATTCCAAAGTCTCAACTGAGTCTCCTCGTTCCTTCTTCTCTTTTCTAACTGAAGATGAAACTCTAATAGACATAATAATTGGTGTCATTAAAATAGTCATTGAAGCTATTAACCAAATAGCAACTAGGGATGTTGTGGAAGCAGCTTCTTCTGATCTACTAGCTTTAATAGTGTTACTAATTGCAATATAAAGAACGAATGCAGCAAGTGCCACAAGCAAATAAATAGTAAATGATCTACGGAAAAGGTGGAATAAATAAAATCTTTTGTGAATGACAGGATCATATTTACTTCTAACAACTACTCTATTATCATTATTTTTTGTACTCATGTTTTTATATCTCCTACTTGTGATATTATATCATAATTAGTCACTTTATTAAAGTGAAATATATTGATTTTAATGTACAATAATACTAAAATATATATTAGATAAATAATCAATTAAGAAAGGATTATAACGCTTTATGGATAATAATGATTATTTAATTAAAGCCCTAGCTTTAAATGAAAGAGTTAGAGTCTATATTGTACGTAATACCGATGTAGCTAATACCGCTAGAATTAAGCACGACCTTTGGCCTAGTGCTGCATCAGTCTTAGGAAAAACTATGGCAATAGGCTTAATGATGGGAGCGATGCTTAAAGGGGATGAAGCACTAACCATTAAAATTGATGGTAACGGCCCTATTGGAACTGTTGTAGTTGATGCGAATGACTTAGGAGAAGTAAGAGGATACACCGAAAGAAGCCACGTCAATTTTACTAACAAATTTGGTTTAGATGATGTATCTACCCTAGGATATAATGGATATATCGATGTAATAAAGGATTTACATCTAAAAGACCTATTTACTTCCACAATCCCTCTTCAAACAGGAGACTTAGCAAAAGACTTCACTTACTACTTCACAGTTAGTGAGCAAACTCCTTCTGTTTGTAGCTTAGGAGCAAAGGTTGATACTGATAATAAAGTATTAGTATGTGGTGGGTTAATCATCCAGCTTTTACCAAATGCTATTGAAGATGATATCGTCTATATCGAATCTAAATTAGATTTACTTAAAAACATGAGCAAATTACTTTTAGATTATAAGGACCTAGAAGATATCTTAAAGCTTGTATTTGATAAAGATTATATTGTATTACAAAAACAAGATGTATGTTTTAAATGCAACTGTTCTAAAGAGCATTTCTTAGAAGGTCTAGCAACCTTACCTAAAAAAGATATCGAAGAGATGATTGAAAAAGATGGTGGAGCAGAAGTCGTTTGTCACTACTGCGCTAATAGATATAATTACACTAAAGAAGAATTAGAAGGATTATTAAAAAGGAGACAATAAATGGATATTAAATTTAATGAAGAAAGATTTTGGGACTTCAGTAAAAAACTATTTGCTATTCCTTCACCAACAGGTTTCACAACAAACGTTATTAACTTTCTTAAGGAAGAATGTAAAAAGAGAAACCTTGAATGCGAAAGAATCAACAATGGTAATTTAATTATTGAACTAAAAGGTAAAAGCGACTACACTTTAGGTTTATCAGCTCATGTTGATACCCTTGGTGCTATTGTAAAGACTATCAATAATGATGGAACACTAAAATTTAGCGTTTTAGGTGGGCCAATTCTACCAACATATGATGGGGAATATTGTTACATTATTACACGTGAAGGTAAAACTTACACCGGAACATTCTTATCAAACTCACCTGCTGTTCATGTTTATAGTGATGCACGTACCCTACCTAGAACTGATGAGAACATGCACATTAGAATTGATGAAGTTGTTAAAAATAAAGAAGATGTATTAAAGTTAGGTATTACTAATGGTGCATTTGTAGCATTAGATCCTAAGACTACAGTGACTGATTCTAAATTTATCAAATCACGTTTCTTAGATGATAAGATTAGTGTAGCTATTTTATTTAGTCTAATCGACTACTTAAAAGAAAATAACATCACTCCAAGATACACATTAAAGTTCATCATCTCAACTCATGAAGAGATGGGCTTTGGAACAAGCTACGTTCCTAAAATGGATGAAATGCTAGCAGTTGATATGGGATGTATCGGTAAAGATTTAGAATGTACAGAATATGATGTTAGTATTTGTGCAAAAGATGGAGCTGGTCCATATAACTATGAAATGACAAACAAACTAATCGAACTAGCAAAAGAAAACAATCTAAAATATGTTGTTGATATATACACATATTATTCAAGTGATGTTTCAGCTGCCCTAAAAGCAGGTAATAACATCAAAGGTGCCTTAATCGGACCTGGAGTTCACGCATCACACGGAATGGAACGTACTCACCTTGATGGAATACTTAACACATTAAAATTATTAATTGCATACGTTAAATAAAGAAGTCGCCTTTAAAAGCGACTCTTTTTATGTTAAAATAGATATAAGAGGCATTACTTATGAAAAAGATTAATATATTATTAATAATCCTTCTTCTTTTTATTTTTACTTCTTGTAAAACAAATAGACAAGATGATAAACCAAATAAAGAAGATAACATAGAGGATGTTACTGAAGATCCTAAAGAAGATGACCCTGATAATCCTTCGGATAATCCAGATGATCCAAACGGCAATCCTAAGGTTAATCCTTCGGATGACCCTGATAATCCTTCAGATGATCCTAATAGCAATCCTACGGATGAGCTAGATGAACCAACTGAGCCAGAAATAGAAGAAACCGAAAAGATAAAACTAAATATTGATATAAACAAATATTTAGATCAAACAATCTGCTCTATCGATTATCTTTCATATGACTTATTAATAGACCATGTTCTATATGGTGTTGCTCGTTCATCTGATAGAATTATTGTTTACGATAACGACAGGTTCGTTAAAACAAATATCTATGGAAATGAAATTGCTATTAATAGTGATGGTATAGCAATCGAAAAAGGGATCAATGTTGATGTTCCAGAAGGTGGTATGGTAGTATCTGCCAATGGTGAAGGAAAAGAAAAAATAGCTTTAATTGATATTGGTGATTTAGTAATCTATTCTTTTAATAAATTATTTATTTATAAAAATAGAACAATCACTAAATCTAACTCAATCTTTATTAAACTATATGAAGTGATATTATCACTTGATGATATAACTGATATTAAAACTTATAACTCTTACGTTAGAATCTTAAATGATTTAGAAGATTCACTAGATTCTTTATATAATGGGGATGAAGCAATTTTTGATTATATCTTAGATATATTATCTACAATCCCACAAGATAATTCTAAAAATATCTTCTATCATGATCATTCCTATAACTATTTAGGTAAACATTATGAAACAAATAATACTACCATAACTAAAACCAACTATATCCATTACATTGACTTTACAAATGTAGTCTATGATGGTGGAGTTAGGGCACGAGACACAATGGTTCTATATAACAAAGATAACCTTGTTGAAAGAAACTCTTCAGGATTTGAGGTTGCACTAAACAAAGATGGAGTAGTTATCGATTTAGGAACATTAGTCGATTTACCTACTGATGGCTATATCTTAAGTGGTCACCTAAGTGCAAATGATTTCTTACAAGAAAACATATCAAAATACGATAAAATCGTCTTTAACGATGTTGGTTTCTCTGTTTATAAAGATTTCATCTATGCTAGTCAAATGTCTTACTTAGACATTAGAAACACCCTCATTAATGAAGTAAATAGCTCTGAAGAAGCAAGTATTCCTCATGATTATTCATATATCGATTCAATTATTCAAAAAATAGATAAAAAGTTAGATTTCATTTTCACTGATAATATTAACTTGTATATTGTTAAAAAGATGACTAAGACTTTAAGCGAACTTGATGATTTATACGCTTTACTAAAAGCTAATATTGTAGATAATAACATTAATAAAACAAAAGGAGTTTGGTATTACCCATTTAAAACATTCGATGACACCTCATACGATAGTATAAAAGCAACAATTAAGTCTTTTAAGGATGCAGGAATAAATATGCTAATAGTATCTCCTTGGTATGGTTATTATACTCTTTTAGCTAATTCCACTGATTTTTTAACATATCCTGAACTAGAAAATTACGATTACAACGAATTTGGTCACGATTATTTGAAATGTTTAATTGAACTAGCACACAATGAAGGTATATCAATAGGAATAATTGATGGAACGTTTTCTGCAAAAATCTTAGAAATGAAAAATGTTGATAGATCTTTATACCAAAGAAATTATAGTGGAGAAAGAGCAAAAGGGAATAACTATTACCTAGATATTTGTAATGACAAAGTTCAAGACTTAAAATATCAATTTTATATTGATGTAGCAACATATTACGACTTTGATTTCATCGAGTACGATATCATTAGATATCCCGCTACTAACCTTTATTCTTTTAAAGGTGAAATTAAAGATAAAACTCAAATCATTGACCCAGGTTGGACAGAGTATTCTATTAATAAATTCAAAGAAAAATATAATATTAGTGGGGACTTAAAAGAATTAATTCTAACTGATTTAGATGTTAGAGCTATGTGGCTTGAATTTAAAGAAACAGAATTAATAAATTTCCTAACTAGAACTAAAGAAGGAATCAAAGAAGTCAACCCTAATATCATTATTAGTGCTGCTGTACTAAAAAAATACGATAATGCTAAAAAAAGCTTCTTGCAAGATTACAAGAAGTGGTTAGAATTAGGACTTTTAGATAGAATTGAAAAAATGAATTACACAGAAAGTGTAGATGAATTTATAAATAATGCTAATACTTATTTTAGTGAAGATAACATCCCTCAAATTAACCTGGGAATCATGTCTGAAAGTGTTCTTACTACTCTATATGAAATTGATGAAGCCTTGCGTCATGATGGCTATGTTCTATATTCATCTAGTTATTATTATACAAATGGACCATTATTTAATGATATCTTAGCTTCTACTCACCACTCACCATTTATTAGTAGTAAAACTAGTAGCGAAGAAAAAGTTAAAATAATAATAGATGAATTGATAGATATGTTAATTAATTATTATTCTATTAAATATGATTATGACTTTTCTAGTACTGTTGAAGCATTATCTTCATACAAATTAGCTAAGATAAAAACATATATAAATAGAATTGAAATAGATGGTATTAAAAACTATTTACTAGAAAAACTAAATAACCTAGATTAAAAAAATTCGTTGATACATATCAACGAATCTTTTTTATTCTTTAGGTTCTTCTAATTCTTCAGTCTTTTCTTCTTTTTCTTCCTTCTTTTCTTCTTTGTCATCACCTTTAACAAAGCAACATGCAATGTTATAAGCTAGAGGGCACTTCCAATCGAAGTCTCCTTTGAAGTTCTTAATAAATCCAATTAGCCAGAAGATGAAAGGAATAAGTCCTAAAATACCAACAGTCCAACCAAAATCATATATTTCAGCAACTCTACAAATTGAACTAATGATTGAAGCGATTGTTGAAATGATTGTAGCGATTGCAGCTACAACAATTGAAGAAACCAAACTTCTCTTTTCTTCTGCTGTTAATTCCTTTTCAACTGCTAATGTTACAATTGCAAATGGGAATAAAACCCATGATAATCCAAAGCAAACGTTCTTTTCCATCCCTAAATATTGTTTATTTTCAGCCATTTTTATCCTCCTTAAAAATATTTATCAAGATGTTTATTAACCTCACATAGAGGTAATCCCATTACATTATAATAGTCACCATCGATTTTTTCAATATATTTTCCAAATATTCCTTGAATTGCATATGCTCCAGCTTTATCGTATGGTTCACTTGTATTAATGTAATCTTCAATTTCTTCTAAAGTCATTTTTCTAACATAAACTTTTGTTGTTACAACAAAATTATCATAATCTTTACTATTACCAATAAATACACCAGTATGAACTAAGTGGCTCTTTCCACTTATTTTTTCTATCATGATCCTCGCATCATCCTTACTTACTGGCTTTTCTAAAATCTCTCCACCCGCTTCAACTACTGTATCAGCACATAAAATTGTATCACTCTTAAATTTATTAGAATATGCTAATCCTTTTTTTAAAGCAGTAGCTAAAACGTAATCTTTCGCATCAGTTTTACTAATATCTTCTTCAACATCTAATAATTCCACTTTGAAGGGAATTTTAGCCATTTCGAGAATTTCTTTCCTTCTTGGCGATTTAGAGCCCAAAATAAGCATGAAATTTCACCTAGATTCCATTTGATTTAGTTTTGCTTCTACTAAGTTGCACAGATTTTTGCGAACGTCTAAGGAAGGATATTTAGATGTGGCAAGTTCTAATGCCCAGATAATTGCGCCTGTAGCAGGGGGTGCGTTTAGAATAATGAACTTTAGATCTTTTTTAGTGTATAAAGCTAATTTTTCTTTTAATGTATCAATTAAAATAGGTGAATCGCCTTTAACATAAACGCTACCAGCTAATACTACTTCAACTTTACCACTAAAATCTAAATTAACGATACATCCACCAACGCTTCTAGCTAAGTTATTTGCCATTTCTTTTAATAAATCGATTGATACTTCATCGCCTTTATTTGCGTATTCAAATACTTTCTTACATAGAACCGGTAAATCTTTTCGCTTTTTACCTAAGTTATAACTAATAGAATCCATCATATAATATGGATTATCAATTTCTAAAAAAGCTAATACATCTTTTTCAAGCATTGTCTTTTTTCCAAAACGATAAAAAGAATTAAATACTTCAGTAATAGCACGCCTAGCAAGCCAGCTTCCACCAGCTTCATCCCCAACAATCCCGCCTATTCCACCAACTTGGATATAGTTACCTTTGGCATCAATTCCACCGGCACAAGTTCCTGTGCCGTTAATTGAGCATACACCATAGCCTGAGGTTGTGGCGGCTTTGATTGGAAGGAATGAATCATTCACTATCTTAAAGTTAGTAAAACCTAATTTACTAACAACTTCTTCTAATTTTTCTTTTTGATATGGAGTATCGCACCCAGCAAGTCCAAAGACAGATGCTTTTATATCAGAATAAGTAATGTTGTTTCTACCTAAAAGCTCATCAAAGCACTCTTTCATGACTCTGTAACTACCATTAAAGCTATCAGCAAGACCTTCATGAGAACAAGTGCCGCTTCTTAAAGAATCAACAAACTCTCCCTTATCACTAAATAAGAAATAATCAGTCTTAGTGTTTCCTCCATCAACCCCAACAATATATTTCATTATTTTTCTTCCTTAAAAAATTGAGGTAAGTGAGCTTTATGAACTGAAAGTAGCTCATCAAAGCAAGGTTTAGCTTTCTTATAATCACCAACTAATGGATTAACAAGTAATGCTCTCATTGCTTCGTCTTTATCACCAGTTAAAGCAGCTTTAACTGCATGCTTTTCATAAGCTTTTACTTGCTTCATAAGCTCTTCGATATGAGGATTATGATAATTAGTCTTAATTACTTTAGCTCCATCTTTACCTATTCTAGCGCATACTTCAACAGCGTCATTATCATCCATAAATGGAATAGCACCATTATTTAAGCAATTAACTACTTGGATATCGTTGATATCATTATAAATTGAATTAACCAGATTAATTGCTACTTCACTATAACGTGCTCCACCACGCTTTGATAGTTCTTCTGGTTTAGAATACAAGCTAACATCACTATATTTTTCTAGTAATGTTTCTTCTATTTCCATACAAACTTCACCACGACACTTTTCAGCATTCATAGCTTTTTCAAGTTGTGCATCTTTGTAATAATAATAAATCAAATATGATGTTGGTATTGCCCCAACAACTTTAATCAAATCATGGCTAAAGTTAAATGCAGGAATATTACTCATAACTGGACCATTGATACCTTCATCAATTGCTTTTTGTAAATAATCTATGCCGTTATCCCTAATACCAGTAATCCAAGCAAGATGATTAAGTCCAATATATTCAACTTCAGCATTAGGAAGTTCCATCTTTTTCTTAATACTATCGATTGTATTAATTGGAACATTGCAAAGTCCTAACATCTTAATCTTTGTATTATTCAAAACTGCTTCAGCAATCATTCCACTTGGATTAGAGAAATTGATTAGCCAAGCATCAGGACAAAGCTCTTCCATTCTGTGGGCGATTTTCATAATCTCAGGAATAGTACGCATGCCTTTAAAGAAACCGCCAATTCCATTTGTTTCTTGGCCTAGTAGACCATACTTTAGTGGAATCTTTTCATCAAGTACTCTTGCAGGAAGTTTTCCAACTCTAATTTGCGCTAAAACAAAACTAGCACCTTTTAGTGCTTCATCTAAGTCTTTTGTTAGAACAACCTTACATCCCATATCGGCATGTTCAATCATTCTTTTAGCTAGTCCCCCAACAATATTTAATTTACGATCTTCGATGTCCATTAAATATAATTCTTTCAAAGGAAGTGATTTTTGCTTATTAATCAATCCTTCAATTAATTCTGGAGTGTATGTACTACCAGCCCCAATAATAGCAATTTTTAATTCCTTCATACTTTCTCCTCCATTTTATTACCATTTTATTATAGCACAATTCGGCAATTGTATATATAATTAAAACGTTTTATTCAAAAACTATTATAAAATAAGTGTATTATACACCTCTGTATAATACACTTATTCTTATTCAGTATATGCTCCATTAATAATAGAACAATATGTTTGGCTTCTTTCTTCACCGGTTGAATTATTCTTAATAGTGACAGTGTATTCTACACTTGTTGTGTAGTTAGGAACTCTAACGACTCTGCCATTATCGCTTAGAATACTTGGATCACTTGATTTTGCACTGATAGTGTAGTTGCCACTTTTAGTCATTGCCTCATACAAATCAAATTCAGCTTGAACACATTCAATAAATAATTCCCATAGTTCGCCGTTATTATAAAGCAATGTTTGAGGACAATCTTTACCAGTAAATGCGTTGTGACCAACAACTCTACTGATGTCTAAATTCCACTCATCCATAAGTCTAGCCACAAGCTCAGCAGTCATTTGATAAGTAAGCCATAAGTCACTACCCTTATTACAAGCAGTTTCAATTCCAATGGAATTGTTATTGCCACCACGTGTGCCAATTACTCCACCATAAACTTGAGTGAAGCAAGCCCATGGAGTTCCCATATAGATTTCACCATTTTCTATCTTGTAGCTTGGTCCAAAATAGGTAAATGCATTTAGAGGGTCGCTTAAAGTCTTTGGAGCCCCACTACTACTTTTACCATCGATTGGAACTTCAATGCTTGTTAAAACGCCGTTGACAGTGAAATAGTAACCTGTAGAACTCTTAGTGTTTTTAACAACACCAAAAGTAGGCTTATCATTAGTGTTAGTCTTAACACCAGTTGGAATCCACTCAAACTTAACACCAGTTCCGTCCCCTGCATGCCATGCTACCATCGTATCATCTAAGATATGGTAGATTCCATCATTACCAGTAGTATAGTGAATTGATGACTTACCAGCACTACCACCGGTTGCAAAATAATTAGCATTAGCACGACCAGTTGAGCCACTACTAGCCCCTGCAGTATAGTGGACACAAATAAATTCGTTACTTGTCTTTTTGCCACCATGGTTTTTATCTTGATTTGGATTATTATCAATCTCTGCTTGGAACGCTTCGTAGCTTTGATCTACTTCATATTTATAATTAAATAATAAATCACTTGCACTACAAAATACATCAGTATCATAAACGTAGGCAACCGGAAGTTTTCTTGTTACGTGAATATTAGCATTATGACTATTATTAATAACTTTAAAGAAGCTATCTTCCTTACTACTTACAGTAACACCAAATGTAAATTTGATATTCTCTTTACCACTAACAAAGGCTTCTACTTTTGTATAGCCATTACTTACTCCAATTATCTTTCCACTTTCAACTTTTACAATACTATTATCTAAACTTCGATATTCTATATTTCCATTTTCGCCATAAAGCTTAGAAGATAATTTAAGTTCTTCACCAACTCCTATTACATTAGAACCATTTACTTTAATATCAATAAACGGATCAATCACAACATCGATATTCATCTCAACATTGAAATCATTATTATCAAGACAAACAACAGTGACTTTAGCACTACCAACTTTCAAAGCTGTAAGTTTTCCTTCTTCGTCTACACTAATAACACTATTATCACTTGAAATAAACTTTAGTTTTTGATTTGTGGCATCAAGAGGATTAAATATCCATTCAAGTTGTAATGTATCAAATCGATACATTTTGGTAGTAATATTAGTTACATTGAAGCTAGTAACAGGAGTAGATGCACTCCAAGATGCATATAAAGTGGTATCACCAGTTAATGACTTAGTATTAGTGACCTTGATTCCATCTTCTTTCACCCATCCTAAGAAATCTCTTCCATCATCTACTTCTATTCCAATTAATTCGACATTCTCTTTTGTATTATATTTAGTAATTAAATAATTAGGAATTGGATAACCTTCATATATTGCTTTAACATATTCAGTTTTCCAATAACTAGAAGTTCTTCCATTTAAATAATTATATAGTCTAAGTAGTCCAACATATGTACTATTCCAAGCTGTTTGATCTTTATTGATTTTAGTAACCTGTTCATCAAAGATATCCATCCACTTCATCCAGGCTTCATTGCCTTTAGCATTTATGAAATATCTATCATCAACTTCACCCTTACCACTTTGTAAATATAGATTATATTTACTAGTATTACCAGCTTTCCAGCTTGTCATATTAGCTTCAATAAACTTATCTAAAGTAATAGTAACATCACACCACTCATAAAACTCTTTCCAAAATTGTTCAATAAACTCTTCTGGTGATGTGGCTGTGTGGTGAGTGTAGTGTCCATCTTCATAAACATAACTAATCAAATACTCCCCTTCAACAACTTTCTCAAAGTTAGCATAAAACTTCAAATTGCCAGTTACATAAACTATGTCATTGATATAGTTCTTACTTCCTTTTTCTTCTGTCCAGCCTAAAAAACGATATCCATCTTTTTTAACTTTAGGTAAATATAAAGTTTCTCCTTCGTTATATTCATACTTTACTTCACTTAAAAACTCTCCACCATCAAGATCATATTCAACACTATATGATACAAATACATATTCCCAATTAGCATATAAAACTAAATCACCTTTAGTGTCACTAGTTATTTCAGTGACTATATTCTTTCCTTCACTATCAAGGCTCCATCCTAAAAAGTTAAAATCATCTTGATAAATACTAGGTAATTTATAATATGTTCCTTCACTATATTCAAATATAACATCACCAGGTAAATTAGCTTCACCTAAGTTTTCATAAGTGATAGTATATTTAACTTCTATTTTAATTTCTTTCCAAACAGCTTTTAGTCCAATATCGCTACTTGTAAGTGAACTAGGAATAGTAAATGATTCCTTACCTTCACAATCAAAGAAATTACTTAAACCAAAGATTCTCCACCCCCAAAAAACAAATCCCTCTTTTTCTGGATTAGGAATTATTAATTCACTACCACTCTCAAACGATGTAGGGTAATCTTTCAAGAAAGCACCACCACCTAAATCATATTCAACTTTATATGATTCAATAACAGGTTTCTCTGGCTCTTTTTCTTTTTCATCATCTTCTTTTTGAGGATCCTCGTTAACAATATCTGGTTCTTTTTCCTTTTCTGGTTCTTTACTCTCACATCCAAAAAATGTTAAAAAGCAAAGGATAGATAGAATAATTATAACTAACTTGATTTTCTTCATAATTCAATTTTTCACCTCATTAATTATTATGGTTTTCATAATACACTTGGGTCCAATATTTGTAATATTCGATTCCGCTTTCTTCTGCCTCTTTAATTTCTTCATCCCTCAACTTATAGGCTAATTCTTCGATTACGTCATTCTCTTCCAAGGTGAAACATCCTTTAAATGTAATATATTTGAATTCTCCATCTTTATATATCAAAAATGTAAATCCAAAATCATCTTCAGAGATAATATTCATACTAGCACCTACAACATTGAATATTAAATCATGGCGTTTTTTATTGAAATAATCCATTACATAGCAAAAGCTAGGACTTATTTGAATGTTTTTACTATTCGCTACATAATAATTGTCATCTAAATGTGCCTCGTATTCTCCCTCGTAAAACTTAATTAATTGTTCAATATTCTCATTTTTAAACAAACGTGAATTTACCCCGCCATGACTAAAGATAGCCATATCTTTAACACTCAAAAGCTTATCACTATTTAAAATATAAGATAGTACTTCAAATAATGAATACTTTTCTCCCTCAACAATATCAATGTATGGATTAAAAATATAATTATCACATTTTTCTATAAACTCAAGATTATAATAAACATCTTTTATAAAAGAAAAGTCATTAAAAGAATTATATGAATAATAATACTTTGTTACCTCATCTTTGGTTATAGGGCACACAACAACACCTATATCATAATAAACATAAAACCAAAAATCTTGTTCATTTAGAAAATCAAAATCTATAGATATATATCTCTCATATTTTCCATCGTCATCTATAAATGTAATTCGTTCCTCAGATTCTTGAAAATTGAGATTAAAGCAACCCAACAATATTTTTGCGTTTTCTACTTCTTTTAAAACAAAAACACTATCCCAACATACTGCAAATAGATTCCAATTACTAACATTAGAATCTTTTCCAGTAACATCACTTAGTGATAAGTATTCTTTCTTGTCTATTACTTCATAATATTCATCGCCACATACTTTACATCTATAAATCTTCTTACCTTCTACCTCATATGTGGAATCTATTACTTCAACTAATTCATATTCGTGTTCTAGCTTTTCTATAGTTTCAGTATAAGTGTCACCACACCTTGTACAAGTATATGTGATAATACCTTCTTCAGTACAACTAGCTTCTTTTGTAACTACTCCACTATCGTAACTATGACCTAAAGGAGGAATGATGGTTAATGTTGAATAATCACATGTCCTACATTCATCATATTCGTTATGACCACTTTTTGTACAAGTTGGTTCTAACGCTTCATGATGAATTAAATCATGTACATGTTCTTCTATTATTTCTGGTTCTTTTTCAGTATCTTCACTAATTGGCTTTTCTTCTTTACAACTTGCTAAAAAGAATAGACTTAGAAATAATAATAGATATCTAACACTTTTCATTTTTTATCCTCCTTTCATAACAAATAATTCTTATATATTAATTATAATAAAATCACGTATTTTAGTCAAATTGATAAAAAAAGTCTATTTGAATACATCAAATAGACTCATTAAAGTTAAAGTTCTTTAACTTCTATTATTTCATACATTCCGTCTGCTTCATCCTTCTTAGCATTTTCATTTAATGATAATACTTTAACAATCATTTTCTTTTTGTAATAATTGATTTCTAAAGTATCACCAACTTTTAAAACTGTAGAAGGTTTAGCATCACGACCATTGACAGAAATCCTTCCCGCATCACTTGCTTCTTTAGCAACACTACGACGTTTAATGATTCTAGATACTTTTAAGAATTTATCTAATCTCATTCTTTAGTTTCCTTATCATCATTCAAAGCATTTCTTAATGCTTCGTTTACGTCTTCTTCAGGATTTTCTTCTTTTGGCTTGTCTTCTTCAGTAACTACTGGCTTAATTTCATCTGGTAAATCTTCTTTAGTAGGTTCTTCACCTTTTTTAGATTTTTCCATTGCCTCTAGTTGACTGCGATAGATTTGTTCAAGTTCAGCTTCTTTCTCTTTAGCAATTCTAGCAGCTTCTTCTTTGGCTTTTTTCTTTTCCCACCAAGTAAGTTGGCCAGTATTTACTAAATCGTAGATATCTTCTTTTGTTAGAGTTTCGATTTCTCTTAAGTGTTTAGCGATTAATTCTACTAAATCTTTATTATTAGATAATACTTCTTTACCACGTTTGTAACATTCTTCGATAATTCTACGAACTTCATGGTCGATTTCAAGAGCCATTTGATCAGAGAAATTCTTTTCGCTTAAGTAGTCACGTCCTAAAAAGACACTTTGACTACCATGTTCATATTGAACGGGACCTAAATTACTCATACCATATTCAGTAACCATTGCTCTAGCAATAGCAGTAGCTTTTTGGAAGTCATTGTGAGCTCCTGTAGATATCTCACCACAGAATAATTCTTCACTAATTCTACCACCAAGTAAACCAGTAATAGTATCAAGTAATTGTTGTTCAGTCTCTAAGAAGTTCTCTTCTTCTGGAGTCATTAGAGCATATCCACCAGCTTCTCCTCTTGGAACGATTGTTACTTTTTGAACGATTTCTGCGTTTTCTAACTTTACACCTAAAACCGCATGACCTGCCTCATGGTATGAAACCATTGTCTTTTCTTTGTCAGTATATTTTCTACTCTTCTTAGCTGGTCCCATTAATACTCTATCGATTGCTTCATCGATATCGTAAATCTTAATTTCTTTACGGTTTTCCCTTGCAGCAAGTAGTGCAGCTTCATTCAATAGATTTTCAATATCAGCTCCACTAAATCCAGGAGTACGTTTAGCTACATCTTCTAGATTAACTCTTGGAGATAAGTGTTTATTACGAGCATGAACTTTTAATATCTCAGTTCTACCCTTAACATCAGGGTTACTAATTCTAATTTGACGGTCGAAACGTCCAGGTCTAAGTAGGGCTGGGTCTAAGATATCAGCACGGTTTGTGGCAGCCATAACGATAACACCACTATTTTCACTGAATCCGTCCATCTCAACTAAGAGTTGGTTAAGTGTTTGCTCTCTTTCATCGTGTCCACCACCAATACCAGAACCTCTTTGACGACCAACAGCATCGATTTCATCGATGAAGATGATGCAAGGAGCGCTCTTCTTAGCGTTTTGGAACATGTCTCTTACACGGCTGGCACCAACACCAACGAACATTTCAACAAAGTCAGATCCACTGATTGAGAAGAATGGAACCTTTGCTTCACCCGCAACAGCCTTAGCAAGTAATGTCTTACCAGTTCCAGGAGGACCAACTAGAAGTACACCTTTAGGAACTCTAGCACCAATATCGAAATATTTCTTAGGGTTCTTCAAGAAGTCGATTATCTCTTCTAATTCTTCTTTTTCCTCATCGCATCCAGCTACATCTTTGAATGTCTTATTAGTCTTTCTTGTAGCTCTAGCTCTACTCTTACCAAATTCAAATGCTTTGTTATTACTATTGTTAGCATTCCTACTCATAAAGATTAGGAAGAATATTAACAAACCAACTGGAATAAGCACTAAAACAACAATGCTAAACCAATCGACTTTATTCAAAGTCTTAAGTTCAGGATTAATATTGTATTTAGCCATTGATGATGGTTCAAGCAAATAGTCTTTAACAATCTCTCGTTCCAAAATTATTTCGTAACGATGAATTTCACCATCTTTATTTTTGTATTTACCTGTTATAGTATAGAAGCTAGTATTTTCTTCTCCCCCACTAGGGCTAATAACAATTGTTTGGAATTTTCCTTCTTCTAAATATTCGAAGAAATCATTTTGTGTTAATTTATCAGCTTTATTTAAGCTTCTATTAATAACCCAAACAATACCAAATAAAAGAAGAATAAATACCACAAATATGGCTATATCAGATTTTCTAAATTTTCTACGATTATTTTGATTATTCTCCACAATAATCCTCCTTATTAGTCACTATAGACTTCTTTTTTTAATACTCCAATATAAGGCAAGTTACGATATAATTCATTGTAATCTAAGCCAAACCCAACAATAAATTTGTCTGGAATATTAAATCCAATATACTTAGGGTCAGCAGCAGGGTACAGCCTAGCTTCAGGTTTATCGCATAAAGTGCATATTGCAATAGAAGCCGCACCTTTTGCTTTGATAAGTTTAATAACTTCACTTAAAGTTAAACCTGTATCCACAATGTCTTCAACAATCACCACATCACGATCCTTTAGTGATGTTGTTGTGTCAGAGACAATCCTAACGCTACCACTAGAATGAGCTCCACAGTAACTAGACACTTTCATAAAATCAATTTGCACATCGGTTTTAATATATTTGATAAGTTCTGCCATAAAAGGAACAGATCCTTTTAAAAGACCAACTAAAATCGGAGTCTTACCTTTGTAATCTCTAGTAATCTCCTTACCAATTCTTTTTACTTCTCTTTTAATGTCAGCTTCACTATAAAGAATTTCTTCAATATATTTTTCCATTATCTTTCCTCGATTCTAATAATAATGTCATTGTCATCTTTACTTAAATTACTACTTTTCTTAAGTCCAAAGATACATAAAACTTCATCATCTTTTGATGCTACTAAGATCTTTTCTCTTCTTGAAAGCTCGACCTTTTCGTTAATAAGCAAGTCTTTAACTTTCTTGTAGCCATAAGACAACTTAATCTTGTCTCCAGGAACTCTATTTCTTATAGTAATTGGCAATTTTTTTATATTATAGCATAGTTCATTAGAATTTGCATTACGACCAGATAAATTAAGTGATACATTTATCAAAATATTGTCATTTAGTCTAAACTCACCTAACCCATCAATTACTACTTCGCTATAACTATCATTACTTTTTTCACTAATCTTAGCTATTGTAATTAAATCATATTCTTTAATAAATTCGATGTTTTTATAACTATTTCTAAAATTAGCTTTATTAGACTCTATCCATTTAATGATTTCACTAATGTTCTTCTTAGATAATTTGTAAGGCTTTAATACTTCAAACAAAACCTCTCTAACTAGAAATGGTGAATATTTTAATAAATCGTTTCTATTAAAACTAACTCTTTCACTATCAACATTTATAACTTCATCGATGATTTCATGAACTTTGCTCATTACAATCTTACTACTTTCATCCATGTCGTAGCTAAAATCACTGAATTTTTCTAAAACATTATTATCGATTTTTTTAAGTTCTTTTAAAACAAGGTGTCTAATCTTATTTCTAGTATAATCGTCTAGATCATTAGATGAATCGTTATAATACTTAAACCCTTTTTCTTTTTGATAATTACATAAGTCTTCTTTACTTAGATTAATAAAAGGTCTAACGATAATATGATTATTAAAACTACTTACCCCATGAAAACCGCTATACCCATTTAGGCTAGTGCCTCTAATAATTCTCATGATGATAGTTTCAGCTAAATCATCTAAGTGATGCGCTAAAAATAAAAACTTACTTCCGACCTTATCCATCACATCATAGAAAAATTCATACCTTTTGCCTCTTGCAACTTCTTGGAAATTAGTAGTGTCCTTAAAATCAATTGACTTAACAAAGCACTCTATACCTTTTTTCATGCAGAAGTCTAAAATAAATTCCTCTTCTTCTTTAGATTCAGCTCTTTTATTGTGATTGACGTGACAAACTACGATTTTAAAGTTGACCTCTTCCTTCGCTTCAATTAAACTATGAAGCAAACTCATCGAATCAAGACCAGTAGATACCGCAGCAGTCACCACTTCATCACTCAAATCGATATTATTCTCTTTTAAAAAATTAATCAAATAATCTTTCATAATTTCCTCTAATCTAAACTCTTATTATAAAACATATCTTTTGCTATTATAAATAATGCTAAATCAACAACTCCCTGTAACAAAGCAATATATAAATTTTGTGTTGCAATAAGTAGTGATATTGCCATAAACAACAAAATCATCAAGATGTTTTTTACTACTTTATTAATATTAATTAATGAAGCATTTAACCCAATAAAGCAACTAGCAAAATAGATTGTACAAAGGAGTAACATATCAGATTCTAGAAACAATCTCTTTAATGTAATACCTTTACTGTTAAATACTAAATAAAATAGATATGTAATTAATTCTAATACAAAAACTAAAACTCCAATTAGAATGCCGTTTTTAATTGAATTTTTAAAGATTTCTTTTCTAGTAACACCAAAGCATAAACTTAGCCTTATTTTACTACCCACACTATAAAAATAATACATCCCACAAAAACAAATCGCTAGATATAATAACTTAATAGCTACATTAGGATTAAACACTTCACTATCCTTTAAGATGTTTAAACTTAAAGCTAGAAGAAAAAAGACAATTAGTAATATAAATGCTATCTCAATTAACGCCTTATTTTTTTTCATTGCTCTCACCTATTATCTTAAGTGCTTCAACTAGATTCATTTTTTTATATTCTTGTTTTTCCCTACTCAATTCATGTAATTTCTCTTTTGTATAATTGTTTAAACAAATAGAATATTTATTATCACTATAAATAACATGACGCAGGTTACTTGCCCTATTAAATAATAACACATCTTCTTTAGCACCTATCTTTATTATCTCTTTACCAAAAAGAAATAAAAATGAATCAAAATTATATACGGCATCGATAGTTGAAGCGTGACATAATAAAGCGTCGTACCTTTTATTAAGAAGTTTTGTTTCAACTACCTCTTTTAATTCCTTCGTATTTGCGCCATGAGAAATATCAAGCAAGAACCCTACTTTACTATTAAGCGCATCAAACAAAGATAGATTAAGTAAAGTGTTACCAAGATCAGTGAAGGTATATTTCACATCAAATATTGCTTCTTTCCTTAAAGAAAATTCATTGACGTTTTTTATAAATCTATCGATATCGATATCTTTATTAAATTTATTTAAAAATGCGCTACTTATTTCATCTTTTCTTAATGTTGATAGGTATTTCTCACTAAAGTCCATTAAAGCACGTGTTTTAAAATAATTATCATTATCAAACGGATTTTCGTTTAATACTTTAACATTACCTTCGTTTTTATTAATTCCAGCTAATACCAAAAAAAGCTTTCTTGCTAATTTCTTATCAAAGATACAAGCAATAGCTTCATGCATATCGATATCAAATGTGAAATTAATATCATCAATTATTAAGTTTTCAATACTAAAGTATGCCATAAAAACCACCTTTAATTATTATACCAAAAAGTAACAAAAAAATAAAGGAACTATCATCCGATAGCTCCATTCATTTCTAGTTTGATTAACTGATTAAGTTCAATAGCATATTCCATTGGAAGTTCTCTTGAGAACGGTTCAATAAATCCCATAACAATCATCTCTAATGCTTGGCTTTCAGTTAAGCCACGGCTCATTAGATAGAATAGTTCATCATCACTTACCTTTGATACTGTTGCTTCATGTTCGATTCTTGCTTTGTTATTTTGAACAAAATTGAATGGAATAGTATCGCTTTTTGATATGCCATCTAAAATGATTGTATCGCACTCAATGTGACTTCTAGCACCAACTGCTTTCTTGCTTTGTCTAACAGTACCACGGTAGTTAACAACACCTCCGCCTCTACAAATAGATTTAGATACGATAGTGCTTGTTGTATTAGGGGCTAAGTGAATCATCTTAGCTCCTGTATCTTGGTATTGACCGTGACCAGCAAAGGCGATAGAGATTGTTGTGCCTTTAGCACCATCTCCAGCTAAAATACAAGCAGGGTATTTCATATTAAGCATTGAACCAATATTTCCATCAATCCATTCCATATGACCACGGTCCAAAACTGATGCCCTTTTTGTTACTAAATTAACAATATTATTACTCCAGTTTTGAACAGTTGAATATCTACAATATGCATCTTTTTTAACATATATTTCCACAACAGCAGCGTGAAGTGAATCTTTTGAATAAATTGGAGCTGTGCATCCTTCAACATAATTTAGGCTTGCCCCGTCTTCAACAATTATCAATGTTCTTTCAAATTGTCCCATTTGTTCTGAATTGATTCTAAAATATGATTGAAGCGGTTTTTCTAACTTAACACCTTTAGGAACATAGATAAATGATCCTCCACTCCAAACAGCACTATTTAATGCTGCATATTTATTATCAGTATAAGGAACAACTTTACCAAAATATTCTTTAACAATATCAGGATAAAGCTTAACCGCAGTATCAGTATCACAGAATAATACTCCTAGTGACTTTAATTCTTCTAGCGTATTATGGTAAACTACTTCACTTTCAAATTGTGTTGATACACCGGCTAAATATTTCTTTTCGGCTTCAGGTATTCCTAATTTATCAAAAGTATCTTTAATAGTATCAGGAACATTTTCCCATTTATTTTCTACGCCTTTACTTGATTTGATGTAATATGTGTAATCATCAAAATCGATAAAATCAAGACTAGGACCAAATGAAGGTTGACTCATTGAAGCAAATTTCTTATAAGCTTTAATTCTAAAGTCGCGCATCCAGTCAGGTTCGCCTTTAAATTCGCTTATCTTTTTAACAACTTCTAAGCTTAAACCTTTACCAGTATCATAGACATTACTAACATCAGTAGTAAAACCATATTTATAATCACCGATGATATCATCTATTTGCTTATTATCGACCTTTTTATCTTTATTTTCCACTTTATCACTCATCTTTTTCACCATTTAAAAGCCTTTCAAAAGCTTTCCAAGAGATTGTGGCACACTTGATACGAGCAGGGAACTTACTTACGCCTTCATATACTAGCGCTTCTTCAAGTTCGTCGCTTGATCCTTCTCCTCGCATCATCTTAAAATATGCTTCGACCATCTCTTTTGCTTCTTCTACACTTTTACCCTTAACTACTTCAGTTAAAACGCTAGCGCTAGAACAACAAATAGAGCAGCCCTTTCCTTCGTGACGCACTTCTTTAACAATTCCTTCACTAATATCAGCTTCAATTGTGATATCGTCCCCACAAGAAGGGTTCTTTAAGTGAATATGAGGATATCCTTTTAGTCCTTTATTTCTTGGATTCTTATAATGATCCATTATAACTTGTCTATATAAATTCTCTAAATCGTTATTCATAGATCCTCCTAGTTAAATTGTGAAAAGAATTTCACATTCTCTTTAACTACCTTAACAAATTTTTCAACATCTTCTTTAGTGTTATAAATATAAAATGATGCTCTTAAAGTCCCATTAACTTTTAACCACTTAGTAATAAGTTGCGCACAGTGATGCCCCGCTCTTAAACACACATTGTTTTCATCAAAGAGGGTTGAAGCATCATGTGGATGAACACCATCAACATTAAAACTAATGATGCTACATTCGCTAGTTTTATTATAAATTGTTATTCCTTTAACATCTTCTAATAACTTTAAAGCATATTCATGAAGCGCTTTGCAATGAGCCTCAATCTTATCAAATCCAATTGAATTAATAAAGTCGATTGCTTCCCCTAACCCTAAAACTTCCGCAATCGCAGGAGTTCCCGCTTCAAAGCAATAAGGTATTTCTTTAATAGTAACGCTTGTCTTATCAACTTCATCGTTCATATCTCCACCATATTCTAGTGGCATCATCTTCTTTAAATGTTTATCTTTACCAAATAATACACCAACTCCAGTTGGTCCCATCATCTTATGAGCACTAAAAGATAAGAAATCACAATCTAAATCTTTAACATCTATTTTAAAATGTGCTACTGCTTGAGCCGCATCAACACTAACGATGGCTCCAGCTTCATGAGATAGCTTAATTATTTCTTTTATAGGCGTAACATAACCCATAACATTAGATACTAAAGTTATAGCTACAACTTTAACTTTATTATCAAGTGCCTTTTTAAATTCTTCTACTGTGATTCTTCCTTCATCATTTAATTTAACATAACGAAGTATGGCTTTCTTTCTTTCACAAAGCTTCATCCAAGGTAGAACTGATGAATGATGTTCTAGCTCTGTAGTTAAAACAACATCACCTTCTTTTAGGTTTTGTTCTCCATAGGTTAGAGCAACATAATTTAAAGCTTCACTAGCATTTCTTTTAAAAATGACTTCATTAAAGTTAGAATTAATAAAATTAGCTACCTTTTCCCTTGCTTCATCATATTCACTTGATGCCTTATAGCTTAAATTATATACACCTCTATGAATATTAACTCCATATTTAGTGTAATATTCTTCCATCTTATCTAAAACGCATTTAGGTTTTAGGGATGTAGCACAAGTATCTAAATACACTAGATCAGGGTTATTTTTATATATTTCAAATTGTTCTCTAATATTATCTAAACACATATAGACCCCTATAATAATTTACTAATATTTTCTTTAACTTCCTCTTGAATCTTTTCGTCTTCTATTGCTTTAATAAATGGATCAACAAAGCCATTAACAATTAGCTTTTCAGCATCATTCCTACTTAGCCCACGACTCATTAGATAATATAATTCCTCTTCATCGATTGCACCAATTGATGCACCGTGAGAAGCATTACAATCAAATTCATCGATTGTTAGTAGTGGATTAGCACTAATCTCACTATCGTAATCAAGTAAGATGCCTTTAGTCTTTTGACTAATCACGACTCCCTTGATTCCTTTCTTTATCACTCCATTAGTATCCATATGAGTAATTGATGCATTCTTATTGATAACGAAATTACGCATTTTAGATAAAGATGCATCTCCTAGGTGAATTGTTGTGTAATCGAACCTTTGAGTGTTACTAGTTACATTTAGGATTACTCCAAAAGATTCCATTGAGCTTCCTTTTCCATTTATATTATTAATTTGTTTTATACTAGCTTCCCCACTAAAAGAATTAATGTTTTTTTCATAGAACTTAGCATTATCTAAAAGATTTACATTAACATTAATATTTATTTTTTCATTAGCTTTCCTTAATGAAACATAATCTAAAGTAGCATCTTCTTCTACATTAATATCTAAATCAATATCGTTATTAACATTATTAAAGATTTCAAGTAATTTGATGTTACTTCCTTTTTTTACATTAATTACGATCTTTGTTTTATTAAACACATCGTAGATGACATTTATTTGTTTGTCTCCTTGTAAATCAAGGGAAGAAACATTTCCACTTGATTTAACTCCATCAACTAAATAAATGTAATTAGTATCTTTAACTAAATCAACTAACATCATTTTTTAGCCTCATTCTTTTTATTAATAGCGCAGCTACCTAAAACAACGTGTTGACGTTTTTCTACTTCCACATCTTCGATACCTAACTCTTCTTTAATCCAGTCGTAACCTTCTAAGTCAATCTTCTTAATTAACTCTTTGCCACCAGTTTTAACGATTCTACCATTCATCATAATATGAACATAGTCAACATCGATATAGTCAAGTAATCTCTCATAGTGAGTAATAACGATAGCACCGAAGTTTTCGCCTCGCATATTATTAACATTTTCTCCAACAATCCTCAACGCATCAACATCAAGTCCAGAGTCAATCTCATCTAAAATTGCGAAGTTAGGTTTAAGCATCTTCATTTGGAGGATTTCGTTTCTCTTCTTTTCCCCACCTGAGAAACCTTCATTTAAATATCTATGAGGTAAGTCACTATTCATCTTTAAGTCACTAACAGCCTTATCAAGTTCTTTAATGAACTTAAATAAAGATATATGATTTTCACTATCAAGGCGTGCTTCCATTGCTGTCTTAATGAAATCACTATTAGTGATACCACTAATTTCATTAGGGTATTGCATAGCAAGGAATAAGCCAGCTCTCGCTCTTTCATCAACTTTCATATCAAGTAGGTTAGCACCATCTAGCTTAATTTCACCACTAGTTACTTCATATTTATAATGACCCATAATAGTTGATGCAAGTGTTGATTTACCAGTACCATTAGGTCCCATAATAGCATGCACTTCACCAGTATTAACAGTCAAATTGACACCCTTTAATATTTCTTTTCCTTCAACATTTACATGTAAATCTTTAATTTCTAATGTTCTTTTCATACCTTCACCTTTTTATCCTTAAGTATTCTAACATAAAGAGTAATTCTTTGCATCTAATATGCATAAAAAAAAGATATAAAGCTTTTAGCTTTATATCAACTTCTTTCACTAACCCAATTATTAAAATATTCTAAGACATCATCATAGGCTAGAGATTCACCGGTTTTAGATAAAACATCGCTTCTTACCTTTTCGTAATCTTCTTCCCAGCTTTCCATATTTCCGTCATAATGATAATCGTTATAACACATTATCATTATCATCTCTTCAACCATACTATCGCCTAATTCTTTTATTTCATCAGATATCGCTTTTACTTCGTTGTTCTCTTTTTCCCACTCTTTCATAAAAGCAAGTCGCTCTTTGTTCTTCTTAATAAAAGCAATGATAGCCCAAGCAAGTAGCCCACCAGTAAGTAAGTAAGCAGCTCCGATTAGATATTCGTTCTTAAGCCCTTCTAGTATTACCCAAACAGTAACAAGCACCACTAAAATCGATGTTACAACAATCAAATAAATATGATCTTTCATCGATTTTTTATATCTATCATATCTTGGCCAATAAACTAAACTCACTGCTTGGTATTTAAGTGCATAGTCATCTTTTAAAACGACCATTCTTGCACTTTGTTCTAAATATTTTTCATTTCTTTTAAAATCCATTGTTATACCTACTTAAGTTTTATAATTAGATTTTATCATATAATTAGATAAATACAAATATATTTATATGTCATTTTATAAAAAAATGTAATATATGTTATAATAAAGAAGAAATGAGGAGATAAGTTTATGAACGAAGAACAAGTAACACCAAAAAAGAAGAAAGGTTTTAAGATTGCTTCAATCATTTTAAATGTCATATTTACGATAGCAATAATAGCGACTCTCTTTTTCTTTTTTAGTTCCTTAAGTGTAATCTTTAAAGAATCAGCTGATTCTAAAGATCAACTTGGAAGTGTCATCGCTTTAGTGCTCGTTTTACTTCCATTCTTTTTGATTGTGGAAGCAGCAACTGCAATAATCGGCGCTATCACTTTATCAATCACCATAAAGGGAAGAAAACAGTTTAAAACAAAATTATTGTTAATCTATGACGTTGTCTTTGAAGTAATAATAATTGCACTATTCCCAATCCTATTATTAATAACAAATTCATCAAGTACAAGTAACTAAAAAAATCATGCAACAATTTGTAAAGTACTCCCTATGTCAAGTACAAAATAAAAAAAAGAGTACTATTATTAAATAGAGCTGTTAGATTTAAATCTAGCAGCTCTATTTTTTGTAATCATCTGGATATTCGCCTGTTATACAGTATTTATAATATTCACTAGGACTTAATTTTGCTAAGTTCCATTGATAACGGTAGTTATTGTAATAATTCATATAATTATCTATTATTTTAATTAAACCTATATATGATTCACATGTTTTAACTTTTGACTCTATTTCATCTTTCATATGTCCAAAGAAAGATTCTTGAGGAGCGTTATCCCAACAGTTTCCTCTTCGTGACATTGATCTTCTAATATCTTCTTTTTCCAAAAGCTCTATATAACTATATGATGTATAATGAACTCCCTGATCAGAATGTATTAATACATTAGTATTTAATTCCTTTCGATGCTTTCTTAATAATCTCTTTACAGTCTTTAAAACAAAATCAACTTGAAGATTATCACTTAATTCATATGATAGTATCTCTTTAGTATAAGCATCTTTTATAACTGATAGATATGCTTTAGTTCTATTATTACCATAAAAGAAATATGTAATATCTGTGAGTAATACATATCTTGGTCCATGTAAAGTAAACTCACGATTCAATATATTTTCAGTGTAATTATTTGTGCCTATTGCTTTTAACATTCTTTTATAGGGATTTGGCTTGCGTATTGGACATTTAAGCCCAAATTTACGCATCAATCGTCTTATTTTCTTTTTATTAAAAGTTATTCCCATTCTTTTTAATCGCATATAAATGCCATTAACGCCTTTGTCATAACCTTTAAATTTATAAGCTTGAATAATTAAATT
>CAKJYW010000038.1 GCA_918272565.1 Bacilli bacterium | reverse complement strand
TAATGAGCAAACATATTATGATGGCGACACATTATCATGGAAGTATACCTTAACAGGTTATTTCACAATAAATCCTGGTGTTTCTTGTGTTTGTTACAACTCTACATATTCTACAGATATTTATTCAAATTATTGGTCATTCCACGATTCTTACAATTATTATTCAGCTAATACTGCTTATGGAGAGGGAACATTTAAAAAGAAAATTCTATTTATCACAATAAGCACTATTGATATTAATCTAAGTGTTTCTTGTGATGCATATGGAAATATATCATAAAAAATAAGCATATTGGATTAGGCTTATCTAATCTAATATGCTTTTCTTTTTGGTTTTTTCTTTAAGTTATTGCTTTCTAAAAATAAAGCGTACTGAATATAATTATAAAAAACATTTAATCCTATTAATAATTGTACTATCCCAATAATTATTATAAACAATAACCCTGTAGAACATTCTTTGTAAATATCTAAATGAGATAATAAACTTAATACTACTGCTAAAAATGTTGGGATAACGTAGTAATATTCTAAAGAATATTTACTGTAATTTTTGATTACCGTTTCGTTTTCTTCTAGATTTTTATCATATTCTAGTGTTACTTTCTTTAAATCTTTATTAATTAAGAGAGCAGATATCAACTCAATCAATAAAAGAACCGTTTCAACAATCACTAACCAAATATTACTTACAGTGTATGCTCCTAAATAAACAGAATAGAAACTCTCATTACAAAAAATCTTTAAACCAAAGAGAATTGTTAGAGCAGGAAGAGAACAAACTAAAAACAAAAATACTATTAATCTATATAAAATGATTGTTTTATTAATAAACTTTTTATTCATATCTACTCCATAAAATCAAAAGGAGAAAGATCACTATCATCTATATCTACTTCAAGCAGATTAGAATTAACTACCTTTTTTATTTTTTCTAGTAATTTTGTCTTTCGTCTTGCTTCAATTCCCTCAACTCCAAGTGATAAAGCTTCGATGCTACCAAGCATTATTAAATAATCTTTAGCACGAGTTAATGCAGTATAAATTAGCTTTCTACGAAGCATAAAGCGGTATTCCATAGAAAAAGGAACGATAACACAACTAAATTCACTGCCTTGCGCTTTATGAATTGATATAGCATAAGCTAATCTTAAATCACTTAATTCATCATAATCGTATTCAACTTCACCATTATCAAATGAAACTGTAACATTATACAAGCTATCAATCTTTTCAATCCTTTTTATATAGCCAATATCACCATTCATTACACCTTTATCAGCTCTATTAACTAATTGAATAACTTTATCTTTTTCTCTAAATGAATATTCTTTTCTATTTATTTCAACTCCATCAAGCGGATTAACTGTTGCTTGTATTAATTTATTTAAAGCATCAATTCCGTTTTTTCCTTTATATAAAGGAACTAGAACTTGAATATCTTTAATAATATCTAGCCCTTTTTCTAGGGCTTTTTTTATTATAGTGATAGTACTAGAAGCAATATATTCATTATAAACAATACTAAATGATCTATCTTTCTTTTTCTCTAAGATATCATCTGGAATTAACCCATTATTAATAGAATGGGCAAGAGAAATAATAGATGAATCTTGAGCTTGACGATGAATCTTATTGAGAGTGGTTGTTGTGACTTCTTTTGATTCAATTAGGTTTGCTAAAACCTCACCAGCTCCAATTGATGGTAGTTGATTCACGTCCCCAACAATCACTATTTTAGTGCTTTCATTTAACGCACTAAAAAGATGAGCACAAAGAAGCGTATCAACCATCGAAAATTCATCGATTATCACTAACTCAGTATCAATTTTTTCATCATTACCATATTTAAAGCCATCACTATTATAACCTAAAAACTTATGAATTGTTTGAGCTTTGTGAAGTGTTACTTCACTAAGACGCTTTGCGGCACGTCCCGTTGGAGCAAGTAAACTAATCTTATCTCTAACTACTTCTTTTTTCTTAATTAAGACATAAGCTTCAATTATTCCTTTAATAATGGTAGTTTTACCAGTTCCTGGACCACCAGTAACAATTGAAATGTTTTCTTTCAAAGCATTTCTAATAGCTGCTTCTTGCTTTTCGTTATATTCAATATTAAATCCTTGTTTAATTCTTTCTATTGCAATATCGATATTCTTCTTATTAAATTCTTTACTGCTTTCACTCTTTAATACTGAACTAACGAAATTAGCAATCTCATTTTCGCTATTATAAATCCTATAATTATATACATTCCTATCTTCATCAACAAAAATCTTTTTGTTTCTAATTAATCCTTTAATACCTCTATTAAAAGATTCTAAAGTAATCAAATCTTCTTTTTTGTTTAATGCTTCAAATAATTTGTCCTTTAATAAATCCTCTTCAATATAAGTATCACCTGTTCTATTAATTAATTCATTTAAATAATAATTAATATAGGCTTTTATTCTTATTTGGCTATTAGGTTTAATACCATTGTTTAGTGCAATAGCGTCAGCTCTAATAAAACCAATTCCATCAACTAAATCGATTAATAAATAAGGATTCTTTTTAACAGTATCAAAGGCGTCTTTAGTAAGAACGCTACTAATCCTAATTGCCATTTTCATGGTTAGCCCAAGTGAAAGAAGCCCTAGAATATCCGTTTCTTTCTCCTTGTTTTCACTAATTGTATTATAGATGGTATTTTTTAATCCTTCATTTATTTTAATCTTATCCAATACTTTTTTATCTTTAGTGATTTCATCTATACAATTAGGTCCTAATTCTTTATAAATCTTTTTAGCAATCTTCTCCCCAACTCCCGGAAACATATCACTTGATAGATATGCTACAACACTTTCTAAAGTGTCATTACATCTTTCAAAGGTAGTTGCCTTAAATTGAAGTCCCCACTTAGGATCAGTTACAATATCCCCACTAAAGATATATTCTTCATCTTCAAGTGGCTTTCTATCAAAGAACGCTACAACGCTAACAACGTTAGAAAAAAAGGTATCGATGTATTTTTTAACTATTTCGTCTTTATAATCTAGGCGAAGTCTTATAACACCATACCCATTATCCTCATTATAAAAAGTTACTCTTTCAACAAGGCCTCTAATTTTATCCATTATACACGCCTTTCTAAGTTATCCATATATACTTTATCGATTGTGGCGCCACCCATTAAGCGCTCACCATCATAAAATACCGCTTCCTGACCAGGAGTAACGGCTTTAGCTTTGCTAGGGTAATTTACTTCATAAATCCCTTCACCAAGCGCTTTAATAAATACTTTGTAATCTTGACCACGATATCTAAATTTAGCTAGATATTCTTTATTAGGATCAAGCTCTTCACCAATCCAGTTCATTTTACTTACTAAGCATCTATTACTATATAGATATTCTTGTTCGCCACCACGCCCAACAATTAAAACATTACGCTTAATGTCTTTACCTAAGACAAACCAAGCATCTCCTGCGCCACCTAAGCCAAGGCCTTTTCTTTGACCAATTGTATAATACATTATACCGTCGTGTCTACCTACGATTTCGCCATCTAAGGTTTCAATATTACCAGGGGTTGCAGGAATGTAGTTTTTAAGGAATTCTTTAAAGTTTCTTTCTCCAATAAAACATACACCTGTAGAATCTTTTTTATTTGCGATAGTTAGATTATGCTCTTTAGCAATACGTCTAACTTCACTTTTTTCTAAGTCGCCAATTGGAAACAAAGCTTTCTCTAGTTGCTTCTTTGTTAGTTGACACAAAAAATAAGTTTGATCTTTATTTTTATCTATTCCTCTATAGACTTCTAAGCTTCCATCATCGTGATGTGTGATTCTAGCATAGTGACCCATAGCGATATAGTCATATCCCATGTCTAAAGCTTTTTCTAAGAAAGCTTTAAATTTGATTTCACTATTACATAAGATATCAGGGTTAGGAGTTCTACCATTTTTATATTCGTCAATAAAATATTTAAACACTCTATCCCAGTATTCTAATACGAAATCAACTCTATGTAATTTTATACCTAGTTCTTTTGCGGTAGTAAGGGCATCCATGTAATCTACCTCTTGAGGACATACGTCATCTAATGTATGAGGATTACCTAGAATATCATTATTAAGTGATGAATCCCAGTTTCTCATAAACATCCCTTCAACATCATATCCCGCTTCAAGTAGTTTAATTACACAAACAGCAGAGTCAACTCCGCCGCTTAGCCCAACAACAACTTTCTTTTTTTCCATACTTCACCTACAAGCTAGCTTTAAGCTCAAAGATAATGTCACGAAGTGACATTGCCTCTTCGAAATCAAGCTTCTTAGCAGCTTCTTTCATCTTTATTTCTAAATCAGCTATAATCTTACGTTTTTCAATAGCACTCATCTCATCTAGATTAACCATATCAACTACACCTGTTTCACTATCTACATCGTTATTTGTTATAACAACGGCTTCTTGGATATCTTTATAGATAGTCTTTGGTATAATTCCATGCTCTTTATTATATTTATCTTGAATACTACGTCTACGGAAAGTCTCATTAATAGCATTCTCCATTGATTTAGTAATCATATCAGCATACATTATAACTTTACCATTAGCGTTTCTTGCACATCTACCGATTGTTTGAATAAGTGATGTTTCACTTCTTAAGAACCCTTCTTTATCGCTATCTAAAATAGCAATTAGAGATACTTCTGGTAAATCTAGACCTTCTCTAAGTAGATTAATACCAACCAAACAATCATATGTACCCATTCTTAGAGCTCTAATGATTTCAAGACGTTCTAGAGATTTAACTTCGCTATGTAAATATGCTACTTTTATTCCTAAATCTTTTAAATATTTTGTCAAGTCTTCACTCATGTTGATAGTTAAAGTTACTACTAACGTACGCTCATTCTTAGCAATTCTTTTTCTAATTTCAATAATTAGATCATCAATTTGACCTTTTATAGGTCTTACCTCAATTAATGGATCAAGTAGACCCGTTGGTCTAATGATTTGTTCAGTGTATGAACCAGCTAGTTCAAGTTCATATTCAGCGGGTGTAGCACTAACGTATATAACTTGTTTGATTTTTTCTTCAAATTCACTAAATGTTAGTGGTCTATTATCTAGTGCACTAGGTAAACGGAAGCCGTTTTCAACTAAACTAAGCTTTCTAGCCCTATCACCATTATACATTCCTCTAACTTGAGGTAGTGTTACATGGCTTTCATCAACCATCAAAAGGAAATCATCTCCAAAGAAATCGATTAAACAATAAGGAGTCTCTCCTTCCTCCCTTAATGATAAATGCCTTGAATAGTTTTCAATTCCTGAACAATATCCCACTTCAGTAAGCATCTCTAAATCATAAGTAGTTCTACTTTTGATTCTTTCAGCTTCTAGTGGCATATGATTATCATTAAAATATTTAATTCTTTCATCTAATTCTTCTTTAATTCTTCTGATTGCTTCTTGAGTTTTAGAAGATGTTGTGGCAAAGAGAGTTGCGGGAGTTAAAGATATAATCTTTTTTTGACTGATTGTCTTATGAGTGATAGTATCAATAATCTTAATCTTATCGATCTCATCATCAAAAAACTCTACTCTAATCGCTTCATCTTTACTATAAGGTGGGATAATCTCTAATGTATCACCTTTTAATCTAAAGATTCCTCTTTTAACCTCATAATCGTTTCTAGTATATTGCATTCTAACAAGCTTCTCTAGTAAATCTTTTAGGTTATAGTGTTCTCCTTCTTTTAGAAGTAACATATTCTCTTTATAATCACTAGGATCACCTATTCCATATATACAACTAACACTCGCTACAACAATCACATCATCATATTCAAGTAGGCTAGTTACTGCACTATGCCTCATTTGATCGATATCATCATTGATGCTACAATCTTTTTCAATATATAAGTCTTTACTTGCAACATATGCTTCTGGTTGATAATAATCATAATAAGAAATAAAAAATTCAACATGATTATTAGGAAACAAAGTCTTAAGCTCACTATAAAGTTGACCCGCTAAAGTCTTATTGTGAGCTAAAACCAAAGTCTTTTTCCCTACTTCTTTAATAACATTTGCCATAGTAAATGTTTTACCAGTTCCTGTTGCTCCAAGTAGCACTTGATGCTTTTTGCCACTTTTAATGCCACTAACTAGTTCTTCAATTGCTTTTGGTTGATCACCACTTGGTGTCATCTTAGTAACTAAATCAAACATCTGTGCTTCCTTTCTTATCTATTTATGATACTTTATATTATTAATGATTGTTAGAGCTCGATATAATTGTTCTAAAAAGATAACTCTCATCAATTGATGAGGAAAAGTCATCTTAGAAAATGATAACTTATAATCGCTTCTAATCTTCACTTTATTAGATAAACCGAAACTAGAACCAATTACAAAAGTAATCACTTTATCGCTATAACTATAATGCTTCTCTATCATTTGGCTAAATTCTACGCTTGATAGCTCTTTTCCTTCAATTTCAAGCGTCACAACATAGTCATCCTTAATATTATCTAATATTAAATCGGCTTCCATATTTAGATTCTTGTTTGTATCTAGGGTATTAATTTCTTTAATCTCTATTATCTTTAAATTGCAATAAGGCTTAATCCTTTTTTGGTATTCACTAATTGCACTTTCTAAATAATCTTCCTTAATCTTCCCCACAACAATCAAATTGATATTCATCATATTTCAATTAACTCCGTTGCCTCATCTTGACTAGCTACAACAATCCTACCCTTATATCTTTCTTTTAGTGGATTAATAACATCACGTGCAAGGCACTCCATACTATTACATTCCCTTGAAACATGAGCTAAAACGATCGTATCAATGTTATCTGCTATTTTTTCTAGCACTTGATAGCAAATATAATTACTCATGTGGCCTCTTGGTGATAATATTCTAGCAATTAATTCAGGAGGTCTAGAGCTTTCTTTAAGCATCTCGATATCATGATTAGATTCTATTATTAGTGCATTAACTCCACTAACAACATTAAGATAGTTTGTTGGGAAAAAGCCGGTATCAGTAATATAAGCTAAAGATTTACCATCTTCTTTAAAAATAAAGCCCAAACAACTTTTAGCATCGTGTGATAACTTCAATGTATAAATATCAATTCCTAAGATATTATAATGGCTATCTTCTTCAATAAAGAACACTTTGCAGTCTTCTTTAATCATATCTCTATCTTTTTTTAATAGTCCACCAAAGCTCTTCTTACTAATATAGATTGGAACATCGAGCTTTTTACTAACAGTTCTTAAGAACTTTGTGTGATCTCCATGTTCGTGAGTAACAAAGAGTGCTTTTACTTTATTAAAATCGATATTAGTTCTTTCTTTGGCATTTGGTAGTGATATCCCAGAGTCGAGTATAAACGCTACATCTCTAAATTCGATGTAAGTCATATTACCACTAGATCCACTACTTATTACGCTAAACTTCATATTCTTCACCTTACTTATGCTATTATACTATTTTATTTTTCACATTTCAAGGACATAAAAAAGAAGCATTAAGTTTAATCTTAATGCCCCTTTTATACTACTCAGTATATGTTAATTTCTCTTGCCATGATTCAATTGATGAATCAATTGTCTTAAATAATACTTCTTGGTCATAATTAGTATTCTTTAGATCATAAGTTAAAGCCTTGAAGTCTTTGTATTCATTGATGTAAGTATTATAACTACCAGATAATTCAGTCTTGATTGGATTGAAGTATGTAGTAATTGCAGTCTTCATTTCATCAGTTAATGATTCGTCTGATGAATCAGCTAAGTACTTCTTAACAATTTCTAATGAAGGTAATACTTTTTCAGTACCATTGTCATCCCATGTAGCTTGTTTAGTACAAGTTAGGTTAGCATATACATGGTATCCATATTTAGTCTTAAGTTCATCAGTGTAAAGAGTCATTGATTCACTTGAAGGATCCTTGTCATAAATTGACTTAACAGCTGCATCAAATTCTTCAACCATCTTACCATTTTCGAATTCGCCTAAATCCTCATACTTAAGTGATAATCCATAAGCACGGTATTTAGCACATTCGATTTCGTTCCAACTATATTTAGCGCCTTCAACTTCTGGTTGATTTTCAACATCTACAGTTGGTAAATATGTTAAGCAAGATTTGTATCCATCAACGATGTCTTTCATCTTGTCTTGAACAGTACCTTCGTTTTCAGTTAAGTACTTGTTAATTGCAGCTTGAAGTTCAAGTGCAACTTCTCTTTGAGCATCGCTCCATTCACTAGGATCAACTGGAGTTGTGCTTCCTGGATCAACATATACACAAATTAAGATATGTACACCAGTTACTTTGAAGTATTTGTCAGCCTTAGGTTGCATGTTTCTTAGATAGTATTGCCATAATTCACTTGCTTCATCAAGATCAGTTACATCAGCTAATTTCTTTTGATAATCACTTACTAAATCACTGAATAAATATTGAAGTAATAGTTCGTTTTCATCATTAGCTCCGTAGATATCTTTGATGAACTCTAACCAAGTCATATCGCTTGGGCTATATCCATAACTAGAATATGTTCCACTTGTGAATACTAACTTTTCATTAGCAACTTGTTCTTTTAGACTATTGTATTTGTCTTTATCTAACCATTTATCTTTTTCTTTACCTTCTTTAGTGTAATCATAATAAGTGTTATAGTTCTTATTAGTTAAGAATCTTTCGTAATTTAATAAAGATAAACTGATTGATGGACCATATTTATAATCCATTGCATTGAATAAATCATCAGTAGTATATTCTTTATCATTTGTGAATGCTACAACGCTACTGCTTGACTTCTTAGTAGCTTTATGAGTAACACCATAGTTAGTCATACTAGAGATGTAGTTCTTTTCCATATCAGCATCATAAATTGTGAAGCCATTGTCTTCTCTTAATTCAGCCATCTTAGTTTCGATGTAAGTTGTTGTTAACTTAGCTTCAACTAATGCTTCAGTGATTTCATCATAAACATCGCTCATATCAACTGCTGCTTGTTCAGCAATCTTTAATACATAGCAATATAAAGCGCCACTATTGTAGCTTTGAACAACAGGTGTATACCATTTAGCGTTTGCTTCAACTTTACTATTAGCGTTGTATGCAACCCAAGTGTTCTTCATTGAGTTAAGAATACTTGTTTGATATGTTGATAATTCACTATAAGTATAATGGAATGTGTTCTTTAATTCATTTTCTTCATCAACTGTAGTGTTAAATTCATAATCACCAAATTCATTGATAGTATATTGAACGCCTTCCTTAACTAAAATCTTTTCAGTAGGATAGTTTTCACACTTGTATTGATAAACAACATTGTATAAATCAATAATAGCTTTAACAACTTCTTGAGGAGTTAGAGTAACTTCAGTATCAGTCCAATACCAATAATTGAAGTCATCAGCAACTTCTGCGTTTGTTTGGTGTAAGCTAATACCAAGTTGTGCTAAAGCGTTCTTAGCTTGAGTTTCAGTAGTGAATGGAACAATAATTGCCCAGAATTCTTCTTGATAATTGCTATTGTAATAATCAGCATAATCTGTATCAGTGAAATACTTTTCAGAATTTGTTGTAGCTGAAGCATTTTTATCAGAGATTTCTTTATCTAATCTACTTTGTGCATAAGCTTTCTTAGCTAAAATTAATCTATGGTATTCTCTAATTTCATCTTCGTTTCTTAAACCATAGTTACTAAACATTGATTCAACGTAGTCTGCTTCTTTTTCAGCAATCTCTTCTTCAGTTAAATCATCTTTGCCATCAGTAAATGTAGCTTCTTCGATAGCTTTATCGATTTCTTCATCAGTCACCTTTGCATAGTAACCTTCTTTTGTTAATAAATCTTTATTAACAAGAGTAATTAATGTTGATAAACCAACATTAGATTTTAATTCATCATACATCTTTCCTTTTGAAATGCTGTATGTGAATTCACCTTCTTTAGCAGATAGGTAAACTTCTTCACTGTTAGAGATGACAGGATTAGATTTATCTTTCTTTAATACTGTACATGTAACAGCAAATCCAATAATAAGCACTAAAATGATTATTAATGGTAAAGTCTTCTTAATAACATTTTGACTATTCATGTTCGTTCTCCTTTATATACTGTAGTAGTAAAATAGCATCTTATGATGCTACCAAATAAATCATTAACGTTTATATTATACTACTTTTTAAAAAAAAGTAAACAGAAAAATTCCTTTTGTTTGTTTAAACCAACTAATAGATTTACATATTTTGTCATTATTTGATAAAAAAAGAGTAAATTGATACAAAACTCAACCTACTCTTACTATGTTTATTTAATATCAGGTTTATAGAAATTCTTTCTATCGAAAGCTCCTATTTGATTTGAGAACTCTCCCTCTTTAGTTTGAGGAATCTCTTTTTCTAGCGCTGCCATTCTACTATCAGAAAAATCAAGTAGATAAACTAAAACCGCTTCTGCCATTTGAGGTTCTTTTGGTGAACCATATTCGTTTACACCATGATGTGATAAGACGATATGAAGTAAGCTAATCACTTCGTCAGTCTCTTCATAGCCTAATTCTTTAGCCTTAGCATAAATCATATTAGCACCAATTGAAATATGACCTAACAAATTACCAACTTTAGTATATTCAGTTCCTTTAGGACCGCTTAGTTCTTTTAATTTTCCAATATCATGTAAGATTATTCCTGAATAGATTAGATCTCTATTTAAGAATGGATATAAATCAAGGTAAGCATCGCTTAAAGTAAGCATTGAATATACATGATAAGCAAGACCAGAATAATAATTATGATGCATAGATAAAGCTGCTGGATAATTTAGATAATTCTCTGGACCAATCTCTTTTAGAATTGATGTAACAAGTTCTTTTAGGATTGGATTACTGATAGAATTAGCATAATGATTCAAAGCCTCAGCTAAAACATTAACATCAAGCTTAGCTCTTTCATAATAATCATCTCTACTCATACCCTCGTCATACAAATCATCATCAGTTGCTAGTCTAATTTCACTAATATTAAACTGCATCTTTCCTTGGTAATCTTTCATCATGCCACTAGCTACATAGATTTCACCGCTTTTTAATATAGCTTTAGTGTCTTCATTTAGTGCCCAAATCTTAGCTTCAATCATACTAACACCATCAAATCCTAAAAAGCTAGCATAGTCTTGACCTGATGTAGTCTTCTTGATTGATAAATCAGAGAACTTTAAAACTAATGTGGCTTTATCTAAAGGTTTATAATCTTTAATCTTCATCTATTTTAACCTCTCATACTTCTGTGTATTTTTAATTAATATATTTCGATATGCTTCTTTTAACTCATTATAGACTTTATCTTTCTCATCTTTATAGATATTTAAGTCTTTAACGATGCTTCTTGCAATCCTTTCGCTTTCTTTTTCTAATTCTTCAAGTAGATTATTTTCTTCTAGCTCTTGAATAATCTCTTCTTTTCTCTTTAATTCTTCTTTTAATTTGAAGATTTCTTCGTCGTTATTAACAGTCTCTTCTTTTTCTTCTACTTTTTTAGTACTATTAATAACATTTCTTTCATTATAAGCATACTGAGAAACAAATTCTTTGATCTCGTAATAATCATTTAAAAGCTTTCCTTCAAGTATTGCTTCTTTAACCTTCTCTAAGACATCATAAATCCCTGCTACACTTATCTCTTTGAAGTCTTTGATGATGTCTTCTTCAAAATATCTTATATCTGCGTTAGACTTTATGCACAAATCACCATATTCTTTTTTAATTTTCTTATCTTTTCTTGGAGTAAGTCCTAATAAATAATTGATATTATTACTTACTAAAGAAATATTAAGCCCGTAATTAAATAAATCGAGTTTAGTGTATTGCCCTTCTCTACTCTTTAAAGCTAGTTCCACAATCCTTTCTGATCTATCTTTATCTGTAGTCTCGTTTAAGCATATTTCGTAATTTGCTTCATTATAGCTTCCACTCATCTTGGCCCTAACAAGTGCCATTTGGATGAAAGTGTCGCTATCAACTCTTTGCTTTTTCTTAATTTGATGCTTAAATTCTTCACCTAAGATATCGATGTATTTATAAATCTTCGTTTTATTAACAAATTTTAATACTTGTTTTTGGTTTTTGCTTCTTAAAGCACTAGTTAGACTATCTACTAACTCACTATATTCTAGTTTTCTTATCGCTTTACTTCTTTTAATTTGTGAAGCCGTACTTAGTGCTATATTAAAGCCATATAAAGATGCAAGTTTTAACCCTTCTAAAATGATAGCAGGATCTTCTTTTAATCTTTTATTAATTCCTTTATTTAAGCGAAGGCATCTATTTTGAATATCTTTATACCCATCTACATAATCAGTAATTTTCTCGTCAAGCCCCATAGCTAAAGCTTTAACAGAATAGGCGCGTGATAAAAGATATTCTTCTAAATCAAAGCACAATACTCTATCTCCACTGCTATCAACTTTATTTAAGTGGATAATAATAAATTGAATATTATCATAATCAATCAAAAATGAATAATCGTTGATATTATATGTATTATACCCATTAAATAGCATCTTAACGTCTTCTAGGGGGGCGTTTGTTGAGAGGGATAGAGTTTTAGAGTCTATTCCCATAACCACATTAATCACGCTCTCTTCACTAATCCATGCTTTATAGCCTTTATTATTGATGGCTCTTAATATGATTTTTCCTTTTTCTAATATTTCTTTATAATTAAACATTTTTCTGCCTCTATACTTAATTTAATTATAACCTAATTTATTCTTATTTACTATTAATTTTTTTATTTCCCTTGTTAAGTTTAGATAAATAACATATAATTTATTTATGAAAACTATAAAAGAACACATTCAAGTAACTCAAACAATTAATAGAAGTGAGTTTATAACTAATTTATACCCTGTTTCATCAATTGATGAAGTATCACTTATTTTAAGTGAGGTAAGGAAAAAGTATTATGATGCTACTCACAACTGCTATGCTTATATTTTAGGTGAAGATGCTAGTATCAAAAAGTCATCAGATGACGGTGAACCAAGCGGAACAAGTGGCATGCCAATATTAAACACCTTAGAAAAAAACGACCTAACTAACGTTTTGTGTATTGTTACTCGTTATTTTGGAGGAATAAAACTAGGGGCAGGTGGATTAATTAGAGCCTATTCTAGTAGTGCTTCTTTATCTCTAACTAGTGCCTCATTTCTCTCACTAACAAAAACCGTAAAAATTGAACTCACTATCTCATACCAACAAGTGACTCCCGTTATGAATTATATGAATAATTACAAATTGTATGATAAAAAGTTTCTAGAAGATGTTTATTTGTATTATGAACTAAAGGAAGATGATTTTTCTTTAATATCAAAAGATATCAAAGAAATCACTAAAAATAAGGCAAAAATAGAAATAATCGAGAAATTAACCAAATTCATTTAATTGATGCTTCTATTTGCCTGATTTAGACCTCTAATTTCGCCCTAAATCGCATTTAAGGCAAAACTTTATTAGTAAGTAGTATAAATTTTAAATCCATTTAAAGGCTTATAAATTATTAAGCCTCTTTTTAATTTGTTTACTTGTTTATCTATTTAGTGTATAATTAAGATAAGAAAAAATCAAAAAATGTAATTATTTAAAAGGTGATAAAATGTCTGTTTTAGTTTGTGAAAACATAACAAAAATAAACCAAGATCACAACTCAATAAAGAACTTTAATTATAATTTCTTAGAAAGCAAAATCTATGCGATTTTAGGAAAGAGTAATTCTGGTAAATCTATTTTACTTGATTTACTAGGAGCAAAGACTAAAGTCGATAGTGGAGCAATCTACCTAGATGGAGAAGTTCTAACTAAAAATAGCAATCTAACACAAAAACTATGCTACTTCCCTAAAGATTTTAGCTTTAGTCCTTTAGAGAGTGTTAAATTGATTTTTTCATCAATGGAAAAGAAATTCCCTAAATGGGATAATTTCTATGCTCATGAACTTTTAAGTTATTATAATATTAAGCCAAATACTTTATATGGTAGGCTTCTTGATAATCAAAGGAATATCCTTCATTCTATTATTAGCCTAGCAAGTCTAGCTAATATCACTTTGTTTGATGAAGCAATTAATTCAACAGATATAAAAGATCGTTACGATTTCTTTAAATTTGTTTATGAACATCATCAAAGATATCCAAGAACAATCATCATTTGTAATGATTATATCGATGAAATCGATTATATGTTTGATAAAGTATTATTCTTAGATAAAGGAAAACTAATTGAAGATTTCACTAACGAGGACTTAAAAAACAATTTTAGGTACCTAAGCGGTAAAAGTGAAGTATTAAAGAGTTTAATTAGTGGCATTAAAGTAATAGGCGTTGAGCAAAGAAGCAATACTTTAACAGTCTGCGTTCACAAAAAACTTACAAAAGATGAAATTCGTAAATTCCAAAAGTATTTAATCAAAATAAGTGAAGTTCCGTTTGAGAAAATATTTATCTACTTAGTAAATTTAAAGGAACTTAAAGAAAGAAAATAGCCATTTAATGGCTTTTTTTTGTTATAATATATATATATGAGGTGATTGTACTATGCGTAAATTATTATATGCTTTATTAATAATAGGCTCTTTATTTCTCTTTAGCTGTAAAGAGACTAACAATCCAATTAACAAAGAACAATACAAAATGACATTTTTAGATAAAGATGGTGGTGTAATTAATGAATTCTATCTTGATGAAGGTGAAAATATAACACTAATCGACCCTCCAATTATAGATGGATATAATTTCATTAAATGGAATATTGATTCACTTATAGCTACAAGCGATAAAATCATTTATCCAATCTATGAAAAAATAGAGAATCCTCCTCCATTTTATCATAATGTTTATAAGATTATATTTAACGCTAATGGTGGAACCCTAGTAGAGGGGGACGAAGTGCAGTACGTATCAAGTAAAGATGATATTACTTATCCAACTTATTCATATTACTTGAAAGAATTTGTATCATTTACCGAAAATATTGATGAAGAAAGTAAAACAATTACTTATACTGCTAATTATAAAGACTTAACTATTAAAGATATTTCACCAAATGAATGGCTTAACAATGTCAATTTTGGTTACAATTACTCAGCATTCTCTTTAGAAACTGAAATCAATCACGAAGAATTAATCACTTTCTTGTTAGAAAATGGTATTAACGCCATAACATTTCCTTTCCAACTTGATTTAATTGTTGATGAAAATTATGAACACCTTGATTTAGTGGAACTTAGTAAAATAAAAGAAATAATAGACATTGCCTATAATAAGGGAATGTATGTGATTGTGGCACCATATGATTATTATTCATATCGTTGGAGTAGCCTTAATTATCGTAACTATGATAGATTCTTAAGAATAATTGATACTGCATTAAAAGAATTAGCTATTTATTTTAAAGATTATGATGAAAGATTAGTATTTTCCTTCTTAGTAGAGCCACGTGATTATGATGATAACGGTATTGATAGAGAAGCAATGTGGGTACTAAACGACGCTAATAAAGAATATGTAGAAATGGTACGATCAACTGGTGGTAATAACTTATATCGTAACATTATCATTACAACCGGCAATAGCAGTGCCACATCTACTGGTTATGAATACTTTAGAATGGTTGATGATGATCACACATTTGTAAGAATTAATTCTTATGCACCATTTGAATTTACTCATGAAGAAGATTATTTAAATGCTAGTTGGGATGCAAAAGAAGCTGACTATCAAATAGAACTATTTGACGTATTTAATACCATTAAAACTAATTTTATTGATAAAGGTATTTCAGTTTATATTGGTGAATATGGTAGTAGAGATAAAAATAATGATTTGGATCGTGCAAAATGGCTTGATACTTATGTAAGTATCGCTAATAGTTTTAATATTAAAACATTTATTTGGGACGCTCACCACTTACAAATGAAAAATGAGTTTACTTTTAGTTTATTTGATCGTACAACTCTAACATGGTTATTTACAAACCTAGCCGATAAATTAGTTGATTTAGCTAAGAATAATAACTATACACCTTATTTTAAAGAACTAGGAAGCAGTATTCATTATTTAGATAGTGAAATAGTTATTCCAAGTGAAGTTACTAACAATTTAACAGGTGAAAAAGTAAGTGTTAATGTTACTTATGATAGTGATAAATTAATAACTATTGATAATAAGTTATATCCAAAAGAAATTGGTGATATCTTATTTAATTTTGTTTATAATAACCACACTTATTATTACAAATACACTATTCTTCCTACTTGGGAAAAATATGAGACTTCATTTGAATTAGAAATTAAAGAAAACAGTGGTGGATTATTACAATGTTATATCCTAACAAAAAAAACTAAACCATTCCCAGCTACACGTGTAAGCTATGATTGGTTCTCTACTGATACTTCAATTCTAACTATTAACAAGTATTCAACAATCTCTATCTATTCTGATGGCATTTGTGGAATTGTGGCAATTCATAGAGACACTGGTAAGTATGGAGTAATTGAAGTAGAGATTAAAGATTTAAAGATTGTTTCATTTTCTAGTAAGATAACTGAAGTTGAACCACCAATAATACAATAAAAAAGTTATTTACTCAATTAATAAAGATGTACCATTTAAAAATATCAAATAAACAAGCAGATAATTATTGAGCAAAAAAGGGCTGTGCGATGACGCACAGCCTCTTTCATTAACGACCCTATACAAGTTTATAGGTCGTAAAGCCCTACACTTCTTTAAAGGTCTATTTCTTAAAACCCTACACTAATTTATAGGGCCTTATTTTGTACTATCTCTTTCAATAAATGTTGTTTCAATAATCATCTGTTTATCTACTTTTTCACCACTGATAATGTCAATAGCATATCTTGCAATCTTTTTACCATACTCTTGCCAGTCAACTGAGATTGTTGAAAGGGTTGGTTTGATTGTTTGTCCTATAGCATCATTATCAAATCCAGTCACCTTAACATCTTTAGGGCAATTAATATTATTTAAGCTTAAAGCTTTTAGGGCTCCTATTGCTAGTTCATCGTTTGCACAAACTAAGGCATCAAATTCGATCTTACCCTTCTTTAGATAAGAGTTTATTACTTCAAACCCTGCTTCTTCGATAAATTTGCCACCATTAAAGACAATCGATTTATCAAGCTTTAATCCTAAAGTATCAAGTGCCATCTTGTATCCTTCAAATCTCATTTGGTTGTGATAAGATTTTTCAGCTCCAAGTAGATAACCAATTCTAGTTAATCCTTTTTTATATAGATACATTACTACTTCATAAACACTTCTTTTATTAGTAATATCTGTATAATAAATATTATCTCCATCAACTTTCATATCAAAAGTGATAACAGGCACTATTTTAGATATCTCTGTCACCTCAGCATTAGATACTCTACTATCCATAATAACAGCCAAATCAACAATACCACTTTTGATTAAATTCATTGAACTTTTAGCAACTGTTACAAAAATCTTATATGGGCCTTTTACTTCATTTATTCCTTTAGCAATTCCTGAGATGATTGTTTGGTGAACAGGACCATCAAAGTCCGCTACAAACACTCCAATGTTAAAAGACTTCTTACTCTTTAAGCTACTAGCATAAGCGCTAGGAACATAATTAAGTTTTTTAGCTACATCTTTAATTTTTTCTTTGGTTTTACTAGGAATACCTGCATGATCATTTAATGCATACGATACTGTAGTTACTGAATATCCACTTTCTTTTGCAACATCTTTTATTGTTACACTCATATTTTCTCCAAAAAGATAGGTTGGTTGTTCCTAAAAATAGGAACAACCAACATTTTTATTTAGTTTTTATTTTTTTGTAAACTTAAGACTTGTAATTACAAACTCAGCGCCTGATCCTGCTTCTCCTGGTTCTAGGAAGAATAGAAGTGTAAGTTTGTTAGGGTCATGAGTGATATTGAAATCGAAATTAGCAGTAACAGGTTCACCAGTCATACTAACCCATGATTCAACTTGGTCATTAACTTTAAATACGATTGTCTTACCAGAATCACCTTTAACAGTGAATTCTAAGCTATTGTATTTAGTTAGATCAACATCAAACTTGTATGATGCAAATGCCCATTCTTCACCGTTGTTCTTACTGAAAGTATGAGCTAACTTGATTTCATGATCTCCACCTTCTGGCCATGCAGCTTCTGTCATTAGATCGATAACCTTATCAGCACCATCTGTTAAGATTAATTTAGTAATAACAAAGCTATTACCAGTAGGAGCAGCACCTGCATTAGCGAATACTACAACAGTAGGTTTGTCAGGGTTAGGTGTTAAATCTGATAAATCAAATTCTAATGTTTGCTTTGTTCCATCAGCTGTAACCCAACAATCTTTTGCATCCCAAGGCTTGAATAAGATTTGTTCGCCACTTGTTCCTTGTACTTCTACAACTAATTTAATGATTCCAGTAAAGTCAGCATCTTCAACTTTTAGACCGAAGTTTTCCCAACCAGAACCATTAACTTTCTTAACAGTTGCTTCTACAGTGTGACTAAATCCATTTCCTAAAGATGCTTTCTTAGTTAACAAGTCGATATCTTCAACTTTTTCTTCAACCTTCTTTGTTTGAGCAAACTTTAATTCAGTGATTTCAAATGTTTCACCACTTCCTAAAGCACCAGGTTCTAAGAAGAATAAGAATGTTAACTTATTTGGATCATAATTGATATTAAATTCAAATTCACCACTTAATTCTGCACCAGTCATATCAACCCACTTTTCAGCTTGGTCGTTAACTTTTAAGATGATTTGTTTGCCACTAGCAGCTTTAATTGTATATTTAAGTGTGTCATATCCAGATAAATCACCATCGAACTTGAATGATACAAATGCCCATTCTTCTCCACCAGTCTTAGTGAATTTATGAACTGTCTTGATTTCATGATCTCCACCTTCTGGCCATGCAGCTTCTGTCATTAGATCGATAACCTTATCAGCACCATCTGTTAAAATTAGCTTAGTAATAACAAAGCTATTACCAGTAGGTGCAGCACCAGCATTAGCAAATACTACAACAGTAGGTTTATCAGGGTTAGGTGTTAAATCTGATAAATCAAATTCTAATGTTTGTTTTGTTCCATCAGCTGTAACCCAACAATCTTTTGCATCCCAAGGCTTGAATAAAATTTGTTCGCCACTTGTTCCTTGTACTTCAACAACTAATTTAATGATTCCAGTAAAGTCAGCATCTTCAACCTTTAGACCGAAGTTTTCCCAACCAGAACCATTAACTTTCTTAACAGTTGCTTCTACTTCATGAGTGTATCCAGCACCAAGTGATGCTTTTCCACTTAATAAGTCTAAGTCTTCTAAGTTTTCAGTTGGTTCAACTGGTTTAGCTTCTTCAGTATCTAGATAGAATGCTAAACTAGAAATTTCAAATGTATGTTCTGTTCCTTTTTCACCAGCATTAGCGAAAATTACTAGAGGATAACTACCTTTTGCAAGTTCTAGGTTATATGTGAAATCAAATACTTGTAATGATCCGTTACATGTAATCCAATTTTCACCAGCATTTACGTCATAAATCTTAACAAGAAGTTTTTCTCCATCAGGTCCCTTAACTTCGATGTGCAAACGGTTAAATCCAACTAGAGGACTATCAACAAGTACTTTTGCACAATCCCATTCAGCACCATCAGCATCGTTCTTAGAAATAACTACCTTGCCATCAACTAAATCTACAGTTGTAATGTCAGGAGTGCTTTCCCAAGTTTCTTTTAGTAAATCAATTTTATTTACATGGTTACCAAGTGCAAGACGAGTAACTTTGAATACTCCACTTTCACCAGCAACACCAGCATTAGCAAATAATACTACTGCGCCCTTAGTTAAATCTAAATCAAAGTCAATTTCAAAGTCAAATTCTTGAACTTCTCCTGTACAATTAATCCACTCTTCATGTCTATCGTTAATCTTAACTAATAGTTGTTGTCCCTTAGGACCTACAAATGTAATTCTTACATGGTTATATCCAGCAACATCTGCGCCTTCTGGGAATGGAACGATTAGAGCAGTCCACTCTTCACCATTTTCTAACTTCTTGAATTCGTATCCTTCTTCAGTTGTCTTAACTTCATATCCACCAACTTCACCAAATTCATGGCCTAATAAGTTGATATCACCTAAGATTTCCTTATCCTTTTCCCACTTAGCGTAAGCAACAGCGCCGTCTTTAGGTAAAGTAGTTAGGTCAAATGGTTGAGTTAATTCACTGTCTTTAAACCAACCAGCAAAACTATATCCAGGACGAGCTGGGTCAGCAGGCATTGTGATAGCTGTTCCAGGAGCTGCATATAATTCATCATATTCATCTCCACCGTTTGTAGCGAAGTATAGAGCTGCTTTTTGTTCATCAGTAGCTTCTACTGTACGATATAATGTTATACTCTTGATAATTACATATTCAGGAGTATCACCACATCCAGCAGTTCCACCATTTAAGAATACTAAGAACTTTTGACCAACAACTGTACTTAAGTTAGCTTCTTCACAAGTCCAAATAACAGTTTGATCATTACCAGTCATTTCAACTGTTGTTTCAGTAGGAGATGCATCCCCACCTTCAAGTTTTAGTGTTACTTTAGTTCCAGCTGTACCTTTAATTTCAACAACGATTGTTGTGTTATGCTTTACAGCAAAAGGAAGTAATGTAGCTACATAGCTCCATTCACCCTTAGCAGATGTAGCAGTAACTTTAGTACCGTTTCCTTCAGGTGTTAAAGCAAATACTTTATCGTTGTCACTGAAGTTACTTACAGGAACACTTACTTTTGAACCAGTTTCATAAACTTGCCATCTAGCATAAGCTGTAGTATTCTTCTTAGGCATTACATAAGATAACTTAGTTGTATAAGTATTATCTGTATACCATCCAATGAATACATAACCATCTCTTGTAGGGTCAGCAGGCATTGTGTATGTACGTCCAGCTTCACCAACAATTGGTGCAACTTCTGGTCCACCTTGTGAATCAAAAGTCAAAGTTACAACCCATTTAGCATAAAGTGTAGTATCAGCTTCTACTACCAATGGGAATGTGCAAGCTTCAAGCAAGTCAACATCGCTATACCAACCACCAAATGTTAAATCTTCTTTAGTTGGATCAGCAGGTTTTTCAACACTTGCTCCAGCTTTTACAACGATTGGAGATAATTCATTTCCACCGTTAGTCTCGAAAGTAACCGTTACATTCTTTCCACCACAAGCGATTAATACTAAAGCTAAAAAGAATACAACTAATCCCAAAAATACTTTTTTCATTTTTCTCTCCTTTTTTTATTTCGTATTTTTTGAATAATCAATCTCTACAAAATTTTCTTTGCTTGAATCACTGACTAAATAAACGCGATATTTACCATAACAATTAACTTTCTTAGAACCTTTATAGTAACTAAGAGTATCTTTGTTAATAGTAAAGCTCACTTTCTTAGTTTCACCTGGTTTTAATAATACCTTATTAAAGCCTTTTAGTTCCCTTACAGGACGAGAGACAACGCCATACATTGCTTCAATATACATTTCAACAACCTCTTTTGTTTTAACGCTAGAAGTATTTGTAATAGAAATAGATACAGTTATTTTACTATTATCAAATAACTTATCTTTATCTAGTTCTATTTTACCGTATTTTACCTCTGAATAGGACAAACCATATCCAAATGGATATAAAGGCTCAAGAGGCATATCGATGTAACGAAGACAGTAATCAGTATTATTCTTATCTTCAATTGGTCTACCACTTGGTAAGTGGTTGTAATATACAGGGATTTGCCCAACATCATATGGAAAACTCATAGTTAACTTAGCTGATGGATTATTTACTCCATATAGCGTATCAACAATCGTATTTCCACTTTCTGTTCCCAAATACCATGCATAAAGAATCGCACTAATTTTGCCTTCTAGATACATCTTTTTATATTTTGTTAAAACTAGAGGTCTACCAGCAAAGATAATAAGTATTACCTTTTTACCTAAATTGGTGATTTCATCAATAAGCCTTTCTTGACTAGAAGGTAAGTCAAGGAGTGCTCTTGAATGAGATTCTCCACTCATCCACTGCTCTTCACCAACTGTTAATATAACTACGCTACTTTTTTTAGATACATTAATCGCTTCACTAATTAATTCTTCGGAAGTATCAAAGATATTAGATCCAAGCGCATAGCTATATTTTTTATTTTTATTGTTAAGCGCTTCATAAATTGTAACTGTGTCATTATAATCACACTTACCACCCCAAGCACCAACAACCTTCTTTTCTTTAACAAATGGTCCAATGAAGGAAACTTTTTCTTTCTTTAAAGGAAGCACTCCATCATTTTCAAGTAAAACAATTGATTCGTCTGCCATTTTTTTAGCAATGGCTCTACTTTCATCTTTTAACCAATATTTTGGAAAATCTGAATAAATGTTTTTTAAAGGATTTTCAAATAAACCTAGTTCATACTTTAGATTTAGAACTCTTCTACAGGCTTCATCTATTTCACTCTCACTTACCATACCGCACTTTACTAATTCTTCTAAAGAGTCAAGATAGTTTGTTGAAGCCATTTCGATATCATTTTTAGCTTTTATAGCAAGATAAGCACTTTCTTTTTCGTCCTTTGCAACTTTGTGCTTTCTTAGTTCATTAACTGAAGCATAGTCGGTTATTACAACTTTATTAAATCCTAACTTCTTTCTTAAAACATCATCAAGTAGATATTTATTAGCTACTGCAGGAATTCCGTTATAGCTATTAAATGATGACATCATCATCGCTACATCACATTTTATGGCTTCTTTGTATGGGTCAAGGTAATTATTGAATAATTCACCCTCGCTCATATCAACTCCGTCATAATCTCTTCCCCCAATTGCAGCACCATATGCGGCAAAGTGCTTAATACAAGCTCCAATTGAGTTTTCACTTTTCAAGTTTCCTTGTTGGTAACCTTTAATATAACTTTTAGTAAGCTCTTTAGATAGGTAGACATCTTCACCATTTGATTCCATCACTCTACCCCATCTAGGGTCACGACTTAAATTCACCATTGGTGAGAATGTCACTTGAACCCCGCTGTGACTTGCTTCATACGCCACCATCTTAGAGCTTTCTTCAACTAGTTTAGGATTCCAAGAAGTACTCATAGCTAAATTAATAGGAAGCATTGTCCTACAGCCATGAATAATATCATTACAAAAGAGTAGTGGTATTTTATTTTTCGTATTAACTGCAGCAAGTTGAAGTCTTTTGATTGTATCGTTATCATAAAGGCTCAAAATTGATCCTAATTTTCCTTCTTTAATCAAATCCATTGTCTTAGAAGTGTCGATTGCAGGACCAGTTTGAGCTGAACCTTCATAATTAGTTTGATACATTTGACCTATCTTTTCTGATAGCGTCATTTTTCTCATCAACTCTTCAACAAATTCATATTTAATTACTTTTGCCATAAGATTTAACTATCCTTTGTAAATCCTAATACATTAATGGCTCTATCCATGAATTCACATTGCATGAAATACTCCCAAATCAGTTCACTTCTATAGTTTTCTATCATTAGTAAACTAATACCTTTATCGATTCCAATAGTAGATGAAGCTATCCATGGACGAACTCCATCAAAATTAAAGGCATCTTTATATCCATATTCACCAATTAAACTACCATCAAGTAATGTTGAATAGTTTCTAAAACAAGGAATTACTAGATCAGGAGCAAATACAATTGAGCCAATAGCCCCGCACGGAGCGATAGTTCCGTCATTTGTAAACATCTTAGTGTTATTTCCACTAGGAAGTGAACCGAGCAAGCCACTATAACCAGTAGGTGTATCACAAGCAGTAATACCCCACTGATCTTTCATAAACGTATTAAATCCTTCAGGGTTATTAACACAATAATGGTAATTAGCAAGGGTTGCTTCAACTGAATTATCAAACCAGTTAACTCCGTTTTCATCTGTCATATATCTAAAGTCGATAAATGCATGAGAGAACTGATAAGTAAATATTGAGCCAAACCAAGAATTTATGAATCTTTCTCCTTTATATTTACCATAATATCTCTTGAATGAATAATAAACTTTCTTCTCAATTGGATGAGTTTTACTACCAGCTCCTAAGAAATACATCATTAGTTGTTCGGCGTAAGTGTCCCAATGTCCACCGAATTTACTAGTTGAAGCGTTATATGACATATAGAATTGATTTACACTCTTATCAATAAACCAGTTCCAATCAACCTCATCATATATTTCATTTGCAAGACGCTCAACATCACCCTTAAAATAACTACCAGCAGTTAAAGCTCCACAAAGGAATATCGCAGTATCGATGTTTGATACTTCTGAATCTTTAGCTATTCCACCTATTTTTTCATAATAGAAGTGATAATAGAATCCTTTTACTCTTTCTATGTCTTTTAATTTAGTTAGAGTAAGTAAGGCTCTATCATATCCTTCTTCTTTAGTTATCCATCCATTTTTAACACCAACGACGAATGCGGCTAGTCCGTAACCAACAGATGCAATAGATGCAAGTCCATTAGATGGATATCTATCGGGGATTAATCCGCATCCTTTTGATAATTCATTGATGTTTTGTGTTTCCCAGAAGAAATTGAAACACGCTTCTTCTTCGGCTAACATATACTCATTTGTGACTGGGTTCTTTTTGTTATTGCCACTTGAACTATTTTCTTTACAACTACTAAGAACAAAGCCAAAAGTGAATACAATTATTACAATACATATCTTTTTAATTATATTTTTCATCTCTCACCTACATTCCCGCAAGACCAGTTTGGTCAATTCCTCTAACAAACCACTTTTGTAAGATGAAGTAAACAATCAACAATGGAAGGATACTAATTAAAGTACCAGCCATATAAATTGCTTCATTCAACTTGTCAGCGTATGATGAAGAACTTGATGCGCTTGAATAAATAGAATTGAAACTTGCAGCAAAACTATTTAGTTGCATTGGTAATGTCTGTGCTCCATTTACATAAAGTGATAATAGATATGTTTCATTCCAATACCAAACAAATGAGAAAATGAAACAAACAATAATAATTGGAACTGATAGAGGTACTGCAACTCTCAAGAAAATCTTAAGTCTACTTGCACCATCTAACATTGCTGCTTCATCTAATTCCTTAGGTAAAACACTAAATGATGAATAGAATAATAGGATAAATATTGAATTCTTTAACCCTTGTGCAAATGCAGCAGGAAGAGCAAAAGTTAAAATTGATCCTAATATATTCATCTTAGAATATGCTACATATGTAGGTATCATTAGTATTTGTGGAGGAATTACGAATGACGCAATTATTAAACCAAATACAATCTTTTTGCCTTTAAACTTAAACTTAGCTAGTCCATACCCAACAAGTCCTGTCGAGATAACTTGTAACACAGAAGGAACAAAAGCATAAAGGAACGACTGTCCTAAAGCATGCCAGAATCCTAAAACCTTGAAGGCTTTTACATAGTTATCAAGATATAAGGACGTTGGTAGTAAGCTAACCATCGGATTAAGTACATCATCAGGAGACTGAATACTCTTTAAGAATAAGCAAAGCAGAGGATATAAGAAGGCGAATGACACAACAATTAGTAAAGCGTAACTAAATACTTTAGCTAATATTCCATCACTTACGTTCTTTCCTAAAACGATTTTCTTAATCTTCTTTCCTTTTTCTGTTGAATTAAAGAAGTTAGGTTGAAGTTCATATCTTGTTTTAGGCCTGAAACTTACTTCACTAAATCCATGATGCTTCTTGCTCTTCTTTGGAATGCCAAAGAATATTAAGAACAATATTACAATGATTATTACCAAAACAATAAAGTAAAGCCATGCCAGTGCCGCCGCAAATCCAAATCCTCTTTGAGGTTGAGTATCAAACATTACATTCTTGATTGTGGCTATTACACCATTATTATCAAATGTAGCAAGTAAAATTAATGTATATACTAAATTGATAAAGATAGCAGTCTTTAATGCTGGTAAAGTAATCTTCCAAAATTGCTCCCAAACAGATGCTCCATCCATTTGACTTGCTTCATACATGCTCTTATCCATCTTTTGTAGTGTAGTCATATAAACAATTAGCTGTACACCACTAAACCAGAACATATAGAATAAATCTTTAAATATCTTTACAATAAATTCTTGTACTTCACTACCTAATGTCTGACCAATCATTTCAATAATACTAAAGTTTTGAAGCGAATTCATGATGATAATGTTCTTATCAACAAGTTGCCCCATAACTGAACCTGAAATAATAACAACAGGTAAGAAGAAAACTGTTCTAAAGAATCCTTTTCCTCTGATATTTCCACTTAGTAGTACCGCAAATATTACCGCAAACACATTGATGACAAATACCATAATTAGATCATCTTTTAGGAAGCCAATCAAAGCATCAAGCATCGTCCTATCGGTTGTGAATGCTACTTGATAATTTTGTAGTCCTATCCACGTTGTTTCAATACCAAAAGCACCAGGTATTACTTTATTAAAACTTAAGAAAAGAGAATACAGTATTGGATATAATCCAAATACTAAGAAACCAATAACCCAAAGACCAATGAAAAGATACCCAGCAATCGCATCTTTTTGCGCATTAGTCAAACGCTTTTTCTTCTTAATAGTTAATTCTTGTTCCATATTATAGTACCTTATAATCCATTCCCTTAACTACACTACCACCGTAGATATAGTCACTGTTAGTGTAATTTACTATAATCTTTTTGCCATTTGAGTAACTAACAACTACTACTCCAGCCTTTAAGACTTGTCTACTAGTCATAGAAGAGCCTCTAACTTCTTTTAAAGCAGTGTTGATATAGTTATATTCACTAACAATCAATTCTTCGATTGCTTCAAAGTAAGTAGCATAGTAATTACTTGATAAGGCATCAGAAAGTAAGTAACTATGGAGATTAGTAACTAAATATGCTGGATTGCAACCAAACTCCACACACTTAAGAACATCTAATTCGATATTAGATGAGAAATTCAAGAATGGTGAAAAATAATCCATATATCCATTAAGTAGAATTTGTAAGAACGGAACTGAGTCAGACACAAATCTAAACCTACTTGAATATAGATTCATGTTTAAATAACTACTAGTGTTTTCTAGAAAATAATAATTTGGTTTATACATAGCAACCTTATTACTACCAAGTAACTCACTATAGCTATTTAAAGTATCCGTCCTAGAATATTTATTATTCTTATCACCATACAAACGATAACCAATTCCGTCCAAAGCAATACGACTATCGTACTTCTCTACTGCTTGGATGGTATATTTAAGTATCGCTTTAACATTAGCATAGAACTTATATTTGTTCTCGCTTATTTGAATAAAACTCTTTTCATTATACAAATTAACTAAAACTTGATTAGGAAACTGCTTTTTCTTGCTATAAGATTCAACTGGATTATAGTAGAAATAGTATTCCAAATCATCTAAATCATGCAAACTTCCGAGCTTACTATCAAACGAGTAGTTACTAACACTTTGTTTTGAGTAACCTCCTCTATTAAAAGCACGTAGCGTATACATTAGATTTTTAACATTATTACTAGTTAGATATTCATTGATTGATAAAATATCTTTTGTTGTAGTCATATTGTGATATTCATTGAAGATTAATCCCTTTGTATAATCTCTACCAAAGGCTTCGATTTGAATTCCAATATCACTTGTGTAATCATTTTTCTTTGTTAATACACCACGATTTTCTAAAGTCTTTTGATATGTTTTAGCAAATCCAAAGTAAGATGCATCAGTTCCACTTAAGAAAGTGTATTCGATATTAGCATTAGTTTTATAACATTCACTAGGAACAACTAAGACTGATGAAGCTCCAGGAATAGAAATAATGTATTGCTCACGGTAGTTAAATGATGGATAAATCAAATTAAAATTGATATTTTCTTTAACAGTTGAAGGTGAGTATGTGAGAGTTGCAAACCCTGTACCATCTTTTACTTCAACAAGCATACCATTTTGTTCAATTCCGTGCACTACACCATAAATCGGTAGTGATAAAACCTCATCTTCTTGTTGACGGGTAATGTTAGCATCAGTTCCATAGAACTTACTAACCGAACTTGAAGTGATTGTTGGGACCTTATTATATCTAATTAAGGCTCCAGCTTCAGATGGATAAAAGATATATCCTGGTATATCTTGCTTATGCTCACTACCTAAATATGGATACATCGTAATAGATGAAATCTTATTATCTCCATCCTCTTTAATGCTACTAGCATCAAGCTCTACATCAATTTTATTATCAATTAAAGAAATTGAATAATTAAAAGATATCTTTAAATTACTGTTATTAACTTTAAAACTAATCTTATTTCCACTAACACTACTAGTGATTTTAGTCTTTGTATCAATTGCATAAAACTCTTTAATCGCATTATCAGCTGTTAGGTATTTAACAGTGAAAGCTGATTCAGCAATCTTATAAATGGCATTAGTGATTTCATCATCCTCTTCATCGATAATGTCACTTGCCCAAACGTAGCCTGTATCTTTCTTCACTACTCTAATAGAGCCATTATCATCATTAACAAATAGCGCTAATTCACTATTTTCTAACTTTTTACTAAAATCAGTTTGATCAACTTCTCCTTGATTATATATGGTCATATCATCAACTTGAGTAAACAAACCACTTTCTAAGAATACATCGCTACTAGAACTAACTGAATAATCATTACCATCTACTTTTATCTCTACATTATTCTTCTGTTTAGCATCGAATAAGATTGTAGCAAGGAAAGCCCCAACAATAATTAGTAAAGTATACAGAAATAATCTTTTTCTCATGTTCTATACACTCCTTCCCTTACTAAACCAACAATAAATTGAATAAGTTGGTTAGCTAAAACATAAACAACTAAGAATAGTAATACTAATATAATTACCGCAACAAACGTCAATATTATATTTAGTATTAATTCTTTTAGAGTGTAGTTATGAATCTCTTTAATCATCAAAATCAAATTAAAGAATGTCCATATCCACAAAACACCATTTAAGATATTGTATAAATATCCTTCATTATAAGTTAAAACATTACTTATTAAATCTATTGGAAGTTTAAATAATAGAATTGGTGCAAAACTAAATACTGCTCCAATAAAGATATCTCTAAAGAATCCTTCACCATTTTGCAAAGTAGATATCAAATAGTTACCTACCGCAAATATCATGATAATTAATCCCCATTTAAGAAGCTCATATGCAAAGTTCATATCAGATGCATTTACACTTCTAAACAAGTATCCTTTAATGAAGTAATCACAGAAGATATTGATTAGAATGAACACTAAAAATAATATCCATGCAGTTCTATATCTTATTTTTACTCCATATTTAATATCATAGAAGACATCTTTAGGGTCTTTAAACATCCTTAAGAGGTATCTAAGCTCTTTAGTAATCTTATAGCTACCTAATTTTTCTTTAATCTTACTAAAGTCAATCTTTAAGAGTTTGAATAATCTTCCCCAAACTTTAAATATCTTCATTAAGATTAATACAATTATTAAAATAATAAGCCATAAAAGATTACGTTCTAACCAATTATCTCTTAATTCCCAATATGCTTCACTATACCCACTCTTATAATTAGAGATCTTGAAATAATTCAAAGCTTCTTTATAGTTTTCTAGTCTTTGGTTAATTCTACCAAGTCCAACGTAGGCATTAACAAATGAAGCGTTTTGCCTAATAATGCTATTATATAATTCAACCGCTTTGTCATATTCACCATTGTTATAGGCGAGTATTGCGTCCATAACGATTGTGGCAAACTCGGTTTTCTTAAATACTTGAACACATCTTCCACCACCATCAAGAACCCAAATGTTATTATTACTATCAACACTAATACCTGTAGGTTTATCAAATTGACCCATCAATACACTACCAGTCTTTTGGCTACCAAACATAAATAGTAGGCTACCATCTTGGTTCATTACTTGAACACATCCTGATTGTGATGTATCAACCGCATAGATAAATCCATTTTTATCAACAGTAATATCTTGATAAGTTGATGAGAAGAACGAATCTTTCGGTAAAACATTAGATCCACTAATGTTATATTTCTTTAAACTTACACCTGTTTCACCTTCAATAACTGTATAGATAATATTCTTACTATCAATTGAAAGGTTTGTGGTTGCTTTAGGAGTAAGGGAAGCATAAGTTTCTCTATCTTCTTTAGAAAGCATCAATCTTTTAAAGAATAATTCTAAAGTAAGATTGACATTGTTTGGTCCAAAGTAGCCCATAAACTCGCCATATTTGTTGATTTGAATGATACCATTACTATTACCATCTGAAGTAATATATAAGTTTCCTTCATTATCCACAACAACCTTGGTTGGTCTATACTGACTTTGTTCACCAAATAAAGCTTCAGTCGGACGTTCAAACTTTTGTAAAACAGTTCCGTCTTGCTTCATTTTATAAACAGTTTTTCCATCAAAGTCCGCTACATACAAATTCCCTGCGCTATCAAGGCATACTCCAGTTGGTCCCATAAGAATTCCTTCACCAACACTACTAATTGCCCCGGTATTAATTTCGTACCTAATTATCTTTTTAGCGCTTCTATCACTAATCCAAACCACATCATTATCGTCAATATAAATATCCTTAGCATCTTCTAAACCAAGTCCAATTACATTAACACCCTCATATGCTAGAGGTGAAACAATCTTTTCGCCTTTTAACCCTATTGTATAAGTATCATATGGATCATTATTTAATTCTCCACTTGCACTTAATTTAATATTACTTAGTGCTAATACTATAGTTAATGTTAAAAGGATAATAAGTACGCGGCTTGCGTTTTTTAATTTACTCATTATTTGATACCTGAATGAGCCATAGTATCCATTACTTGTGCTTGTAAGAAGATGAATATAACTAAATTCGGAACAAAGATGATGAGGGCAGCAGCCGCACTAACACCAGCCCCCGCAATCGAATTCGAGTTATTTGTTAAAGTGGACAAGTAATAAGCAAATGTTTGGAACTCTTCTTTGTTTACATACAAATTAGATGTTTCAACATTATTCCATGCCATTTGGAAGGCTAGTATTGCTACTGTTATTAAAGCAGGTTTAATAAGTGGCAAGATTATCTTTAGATAAATAAAGAAATCTCCAGCACCATCAATCTTTGCTGCTTCAATTAGCTCGTTTGGAATCTCATCAATAAATTGTTTGATTAAAAACAGTCCGACTGGAATAGCAAGTAGTGGCAATACATGAGCAAATAAAGTATTAATTATTCCAATCTTACTAATAATTAAGAATCTTGGAATAACAACAGCACAGCTAACAAACATAAGTGATAAAGTATTGATTTCAAATAACACTTTTCTCATCTTAAACTTTTTCTTTGAAAGAATATAACCAGCAGTTGAACTAAGGATAACTGATAATACCGTAACAATAGATGTAACAATAATACTATTGATTAAATACCTATAAATTGGTAGTCCTGTAGAACCACTTTGTTCAAAGAGGTTAATAAAGTTTTGGAATGTTATGTGTCTTACAAAGAATTTTGGAGGGAATTCTAATAATTCATCCAAAGGTTTGAAAGCTGAAACAAACAAATAAACAATCGGTAGTGCCATAAAAATGGCAATCGGAATCATAATCACATAGAATACTATTTGATTACGATTGAACTTTTGAGGATTAAAACGCGAACTATTTAGTAGCTTTGACATTCTTCTTCGCCTCTCTTTCTGAGAAAAGTCGAGTGAATAACCTATTAAAGATATAAACAATAATAAGTAGTATTACTGAAAGCGCCGCGCTCATCCCGAGTTCTTTTCTTAATATTCCATAGTCATCAATATGGTTAACAACTAACTGCCCGGCATTTTGCGGGGTCGGATTACTTCCACTTAGTTGTACACCAATTGAACCAGCACTGAATGCCCCAACAATCGCCATAACAGCACCAAATAACATTTGGTTTTTCATTGATGGGATAGTTATATGAATTATCTCTTGGAATCTATTGCTAACTCCATCGATATATGCCGCTTCATATAACTCTTTATTTACATTAATTAGTCCAGATAGCATTGCTAAAAAACCAATACCCATACTACTCCAAAGCGTTACAAAGATCATTACTGGCATCAAGTATTCAGGGCTTTGAAGCCATTGAATAGGCTCGTTAATGAAATTGAAACGAAGTAGAATAGAGTTTAAGTAACCTTGTTCATCACCACTAAAGATAGTCTTCCACAAAACTGTCATTGCTACACCTGAAGTCATTGATGGTGAATAAACAATTAATGCTAGAACTGTTCTAGATTTATGAGGTAGTTGTGATAAAACCCATGCAAGAAGGAACGATAAAACATATCCTCCTGGCCCAACTACTAAAGCAAACAGTAAAGTGTTTGGTAAAATTGTTTTCATGAACACCGAATCTTGAGTGAATAAATAAATATAATTATTAAATCCAATAAATTTCGGTGCACTAATTCCATTGTAATAAGTAAAACTTAATCCAATAGCGATTATAATTGGTAAAACAATAAATACCAAAAACATTGTTACATAAGGGATGAGGAATAAAACAGTAGTACGATTTCCTTTATCTAACCATTCACTAATCTTAGTGCCCATGTTAGAAAAGAATTTCTTAGTCTTTAAAAGAAAATTCTTCACTATTTACCCTCCTCTATCCATTTTTTAATATCATCAACAGTTGGAATATAATATGGTTTAATAACTTCACCATTCTTATCAAGGTAACCAAACTCTTGCATTTTACGCTTAATCTCACGATTAATTTCAAGTGAATAGTCAGTAACAGCAGCTCTTACGCTCACTTGATTAAATACACATGAGTTCCACGCGTTACTAATTCCACGTTCAACCATGTAGGTTGCGGGTGTTTGAGGAACTTGATGAATATATTCCCATTGTTTTAAGATGATTTCTTTATCTTCTTCAGGAATTGCTAAAGTCTTAAAAGCATTTAAGTTAGCCGTATTCCATAGATAAGTCTCGCCATATGTTGCTTGAATTGTGTTAGCAAATGATGATTGTACATCAGTTGATAGCCACCATTTAATAAAATCCCAAGCTTCTAACTTCTTATCACTCTTTTCAAAGATCATAACAGCTTGAGAACCGGCTGTTTGGTCACGCCTAATTGAACCGTTACTTTGCTCTACACCTGGAGCTAAAGCTAGTTTCCACTTACCTTGAATCTCCGGAGCAGCATTTGATAATTGTAAATATTCACCAAATCCCGCAATTCCAATTGGAGAAAGACCAGTTCTAAAATCGTTATAGAAGTTTTGAGTAGTAAGAGGCAAACTATAGATAGTGAATAAATCAACCATCATCGTTAATGCTTCAATACCTTCTTTTGTATCAATTCCTGCCTCAAACGCATCAGCCGAATAAATATCTCCACCATACTGATAAATAAACGGAGCAGTAATTTCGATAGACTTAAGTCCGCTACCACCAGCCATTGGCATGTAATAATTCATTCCATACCTTTGAAGTGTCGGTAAAATATCAATGATATCTTGATAAGTTTCAGGAACTTCTAAATTTAAAGTCTCTAAAATATCACTACGATAGAATGTTACTTGGAAGTTTTGGGTTTCAGGTAGACCATAAACCTTCTCTCCCTCAACATAATTAAGCAAAGCTCCTGGAGCAAAGTTCTTAATTACCTCACTAAATCCATTTAGTGTGTGTAAATCACATATTGCTCCTCTTAATCCAAGCGAGTAAGGGGTAGATGCTCCAACGCCTAGTGCCGCATCTGGTTCAGTGTTAGATGCATTAGCATAAACTAATTTAGATTCATCAGGTAGCAGTGATAGCCTTACTTTAATTCCACTATTTGGAGTATAGTAAGCATCCGCAAATTGTTGCATAACAGAAACATAATAAGTAGATCTGTTAACCCATATTTCCACAACATCGCTTGTAGCTTCTGTTACTTTTGATCTAAAAATCCTCTGTATTATAGAAAAATAATTTAAAAAGAAGTTATTTCTAATCTTAGGAAGCTTATAATCACTTCCATATACATAGATTTTATCAATTGAAAGTGGATTAAATGTTGATGTGTGTAAGCTATTAGATAGCATCATTGATGCTGAAGAACTTCCTTCATACAAAATATTAAGTCTACTTGGTAACTTATTAGGCTCTTTCGCAAGTTTTTTAAGTTTCCTATGAGCATTCTTAATTTGTTGGTAAAGTCTATTTTCTTTTTCCTTACTTGACATACTTACTTCACTAATAAGTTCCATCAAGTCTTCTACTCTTTCACACCAACCATCAAGTCTACTTTTAGCAGTTGGAATATATAATTCAATATTCCAAGTTTTGTTTTTATCGTTGTTACCACCTGTTAATTTAATAACTTCTAGATAAAGTTCATTTATCTCGTTAATTAAACTAACAAGTTCATAATAGATTTCTGACTGAAGAGAGGCATCTAGTTGCAAGGTAATAGTATGTGTTCCTTTTTCAAAATAGAAATACATTTCATCACCATTACTACTTAATACTTCATAATCAAATGATCCTTTTCTATCATTCAGTCTATTATCAAAACGGTACCCATTTAATTCATCATACGCCACAACATTATCAATTAATATCTTTGAGTAGACGCTTGTGAATGTCTGGGAAATGTAATATTTAAGGGCAATTTTATAATATCCCGCTTCACTAACATCAAATGAATATGTGACACTATATCCAGATTCATTAAATGAATCTCCAGATAAGTTATTAATCATATTCTTGCTAGTAGAATAAGGAGAAAGATGAGTAAGCTGACTAGATGTTCCGCGAATATCAGGAGAAGACTTAAACAAAGGCTCCTCTCCTTCAATTATTATCGCGTTACTATTACTACTTACATTTTGTTCTTTATAATTACTATATTTCTCTTTTTCAAATAGATAAATATCACCAAGTAGTAGTGAACCATGATTCTTATGAAGGGTAATAGTGTGTTTACCACTACTTAAATTAATTGATAGTGGGTCTTTACCATAATACCTTTGGTCATATAAGAAATATTTAGTCCATTCTTTATAAACCTGTTGTACAGGAACTACTTCATTTTGATAAATATCATATATCTTTTCTTTTGTTGAATCAGTCCAATAAGTTGGTAGGATAACATTAGTTAATAAATCACTACCTTCACCATCTACTAATATATTAATCGAGATATTTTGAACATCTTCTTGAAGCGACATATAATCTATGGCAATTTCATATTCACCATTCAAATTATCAACTTCAAAAGTGATATCTTCACCACTTTCCCACTTATATACTAAACTTTTATAATCAGAATCATTATCTAGTACTACTGGGTTAAAGATGTCTTCAATCTCTATTTTTACATATTTTCTATTTTCATCAAAGTTAAGCATCGAAACATCGGTCGGTGCTTCACTAGTAGATAGCGCCTCTTTATCGAGTTTTACAAAAATCGAAATGATTGCTAAAAGCAAGAAAAAGAGAAATAATACCCCTAATATTCTTAAGATGTAAATTTTAATAAGATTTGCTACTTTTTTCATCGCAATCCTCTTTCTTTATTTTTGAATATCTAAGTATTATTTGTCTTAAATATCTTTTTTGTTGTTTATTACTGAGTTAATCCCATAGAAGCATAGTCATTTGTTACTTGTTCGTTAAGCTTTGCTTCTAGTTGTGGAGTCATATTAGCTGTATATTCATTAATTGAGATATTACCTAAGCATACTTCCCATAAGAAGTCACCAATTGTTAGTAATGAACCTTCTCTTACACCAGGGAATGATAAACCAGTATTAACTGTGTATCTTGCTTTTAAGAATCCAGGAATTGTCTTATTACCTTCAACAATTACTTCGCACTTTCCAGCTTCAACTGCTTCAAACACTTCCTTTAATCCCTTCATATCTAAATATTTAAACCATTTTGTTGAAATTTCTTCATTAGTATTTAGAGGAATACAAGTAAGTGTTAAGTTGCTATCTGGATTGTTGTCTAAAATATCAAACATTGCATTAGCGCCTTCAGCACCAAATGTCATATATTTAGCTACTTCATAAGCTTCTTCAACATGTGTACAGCTCTTACTGATAACCATAAAGTCAGTAGCAGCTACAATTTTACCATCAGGGTATGATGTAAACATGCAATTGAAATCTACATTGCTATATCCACCAGCCCATGAACCTTCTTGAATGAATCCCATTCTACCAGCAGTAAATACATCACTAGCAGATCCAGGTCCAAAGATTTGAGAACGGAATTCAGTGATGTTATCGCCTTCACCTTCTGTTGCAGGTACTGCATCGTAAACATATTGGCTATTAGGATCACCTAAATCAGCGATGATTTGGAAAGCATCAAGTAAAACATCGCTTGTGAAATTAAATTTCTTTCCATCCCATACGAAGTGCTTAGTTTGACCAGTCTTATCAACAACGCTTGGTAACCAGTTAAGCATATCACCAACGGCATTCATACCAATTGTTCCACTTCCGTCTCTTGGAGTGATGTTACGCATTGCCTTAACAGTTTCAATCCATTTTTCAGTAGTGAATTCACCAGGAGCGAATACTTCTTCTGCACTTTCACCTTTCTTCAAGAATCCTTCAATTAAATCAAGGTTAGCAAATAATCCCATATAATATTGTCCAGCAGGAATAGCATAAATGTGTCCATCATAAGTGATTGAATCACGTAATGCTTGAGGAATATCATTCCATTCGCTATCACCTAGCGCAATATCAGTGATTTCTAGTGCCCATTTATTAATAACTGCTGTTGGAACACTATTAACCATAAATACATCAGGTAAATCTCCACCTGAAGCTAAAGTTGCTAAGAAGTCATCATAGCTTGTTCCATCAGGTTGAGTAATGATTTCAATACGAACTTTATCATGGCTCTTATTGAAAGCTTCAACTCTTCTACGACACAAATTGTTATCTTCTTCTGTACCGATATTCCAGTTACAATAAGTAATAACAGTTTTCTTAACTTTTTGTTCGTTTTGTTTCTCTCCTCCACAAGCAAAAAGTAACAAAGAAACAGTGATTGTTAAACATAATAATAAGAATTTTTTCATTTTTCTCTCCTTTTATTCTCTATTTATAAATTTCAATCTCTTGATTGCATTTTGACATGTACTGCTTTTAGTGAAATACTTCCATGTAGTTCCATACAAATAATTATCAAGCATAATCATTGTTGGCCCTTTATCAATTCCAATATAGCAATCGCTAATATAGTTAATATCCAGGTTATAACAATCAGTATAACCATATTTTTGTTTTAACCCATCTATTTTATTAAAGTACCTAAGCGCTTTAATTGATTCTTTTGGTGTAAAACAAATAGATGATAGTGCCGCATATGGAGCTACATACCCTTCTAAGTGCTGCTTACACTCAATCCCTTCAAATCCTTGAGGCGGACTTCCTAAAACCATATATCTATTCTTGCCTTGGAAAGCACTCAAACCCCAACTATCTTTATTAAAGCTCTTACTCCACTTTTGATCCATGCAATATCTTCTATTAGCAATTGTGGCATCAACACTATTTTTAAACCAATCATAACCATTTGAATCTAAATACTTTTTAAAATCAAAGAAACAATGAGTAAACTGATGAATAAATAATGGATTAGCAAAGCAATAAACGAAATCATCGCCTTTATAATGTCCTATATTTCTATTAAATCCATTAAATAGTTCTAAAGCAATTCTTTCATCTATATCGCATCTTCCCCCAATTAATAAATAAATCATTAATTGTTCTGCGTAATGGTCCCAACAAGCCAGGCTATATCCACCATTTTCTCCCCAGTATTTATTGGAATAAGCCATTATTAATTGCTTCTTGCCTTTGTTTTCTTTTAAGAAGTGAAGCCAGTCAACTCTATTAATAAGTTTATTTGATAAATCTAAAACTTCACCTTTAAAATACTCACCGGCTGTTACAGCTCCCATAAGTAGGATTGCAGTATCGATTGTTGAAAACTCACTTCCATTTGACTTAGCACTTTTTTGATAAATGAAATGAGGTAAAAACCCATGAAAGTCTTCTATTTTTAGAAGTGCTTCTAAAGTTTTAAAAGTTCTTTTATAAGCATCATCAAATGACACAAACCCTCGTTCAGCTCCAATAACATAACCTGCTAAAGCAAAACCAATACTAGCAATACTTGATAAGTCGTCTCCTTCTTTACTTAAGAACACTTTATCAAGCGTTAAGCCATACCCTGTTTTACCTTCTTCTCCCGACTCATTCCAGAAATAATCAAAGCAACCTTTGATTTCTTCCATTATGAGTTTTTTTGTTAGAACTCTAGCCATTTAAATATACCTCAATAACATTTTCTTCTTTGTTTAGTAAGCTACTATCAAAGATAAATCCGCCACCTCGATATTTATTAGTGGCTCTAGAGTTAACTACTTCACCATTAACTATTAAGTTATTATCTCCACTTAGATACTTAACTAATACATTCTTTCCATTGATTTTATATTTAAAACTAAATCCTAATAACTCTTTTGGAATAACGGGATCAATTAGGATTTTATCATTATAGTTATTTAGTCCAAAGAATCCTCTAATAATCATACTTAAATAAATTCCAGGTCCGCTTGAATATACTCTCCAGCCACCTTTTACTTTAACGCTACCATCTTTTAATTTATTAAAATTACGGTATGCTTCATAGCGATTAATAAATTCTCCATCGCTACTAGAGAAATAAGATGTCCTTTGTCTTTCTTTAGCGTTTGAAACGAATTTATCATAAATAACTGGATTAACTTTTTGTAAACCTAAATAAACTTTGTTTCCATCACCTAATTTATGCATAGCTTCCGTGTATCTGATATTTGCATGAGTGTACATTAAACCTATCTCACGTCCAAAGTTTGAAGCTGTTTCAGCTCTATTGAAGAACTTCTTTATTCCGCCATTATATTCTACAGCGTTACTCATAAGTCTAACGCCATCAGGAAAACTTAAGTTTTCATCGATTATCTTAGAATACTTAAGTGCATCATCTAGTGTTACAAATTCACTTATTATGCTACGAGTAAGTGGAAGTAAGCGGTATTTAATCTTTGTTACTTCATCACTTGGATGTAAAACATAGATGATATTATCATCGGTAAATCGAATAGATCCCGCAGGAACTCCATCTTTAATAACATATTTATTGTAATCGGCTTTAATCTTTGAAGCTAAATCCAAATAGCTACTTGCTCTGTTTTTATCATATAAGCATAAAGCATCAGCTATCTTCATTAGTGCTTCATATGTAAGTAACGGTGTCCAACCTGAAACCATCTCTTTTTTGTAACTAGCTATAGCTGGTTGAAGAGTATCGTCCCAATCTCCGCCACCATAAATTGGTAAATGCGTTCCATTAATTACATTTTTCTTAATTGCCTCTATTTCATAATCTAGATGTTCAATTATTTTTGTGTTTGAAGTAAATATAATTCCTTCTTTTTTAGTATATGGAACTTCTTCTTCAAGTATTGAATAATCTCCACTTTCTTTTAAATACATAGCAAGCATCCTAATAGGCCATACGATTATATCCCCATGACTAGATAAATCCTGAATTTGATAGAACTTATCAAACATAAACCATTGAGGGAAATCGCCAGTTTCTAAGAATTGATGTGAATAAACTGTTTTAATAATGTTTCGCACCTCTTCATATTTACTTAAAGATAACATCAACTCAGCAGGTCCTTGACATACATCCCTTAAGCCCCACGCAGCTCCATTATATTGTTCAAGCCCGTGAGGTGATAAGTAATGAATAAGCGCATCGTGTAAAAACCAACGACTTAAGATATTAAATGAATTTAAATTCTCATCTTTTGACTTTATCTCAAAACCATTCAGCATTGAATTGAATCCATCTAAATAATTTTTTGTTTCTTTACTAAAGTCTAAATGCTTTTCGTCTTCATATCCTGAAGATATTAAATAATTAAATTCTTTATTCTTTAATTTAAATACTACGATATCTTCGCCTTTTCTTTTTTTATCTTCAAAGAAAAATGCGTCATCATAAACTTCAAATTCTTTATCTATCCTAATCTTAAAGAAAAGGTCAGGATATTTATCACTAATAAACCTATTTAAAAACTTAATATCTATTCCACTACAATTATTTATTACTTCATAATCATTCTCATGTTCTCTTTCGCCCATGACTAAATTATTAGTAATTAGAATATCTCTATTCTTTCTAGATGCGTAACTAAGTTCAATCTTTCCTTTATCTTTACTAACTAATACATTAATCTTAATCAAGTCATCATCTAATTTATAATACCAACTAAAATAATTAAGCCCCATAATGAAAGCTGAAGGCATTGTTAGTAACTTATAACTTCCATCACTTTTTATAAAAATTCTGGTTCCACTTATTTTACTAATATTTAAAGGATTGCGAATATTTGTTAATAATTTATTAAAAGAAGTGTTTCCTAAAACCACTTGTGAGAGGAATACTCCGTAAATATATGATGTTTCACCAATAATCTTCTCAAAATCGAATGTGGCATCACTCTTTAAACAATTAGAAATGATGATATTACCGCTTGGTCTTTCCATCATTTCTTCTTTAATAGGTAAAACCACATGTGAATAATCGTTTCTAAAGAATGATAATAATTTACCTTCCTTCTTTTCTTCGTAACGCCTATCCCCAAATAGATTATCTATTTCATCTTCTGTTAATTCTTTTCCAAAGATACACTCATTAAAATTAATATTATTATTAAATTTAATTCCTTTACCTACTTTAATATCTTTCTTTTTGTAATTTATGATATTTTCTTTAAATAACGGCTTTTCAACTTTATAATTAATATCTTTGGTATAAGCAAAATAGAAAATAACATTTCTATCTTCACTTAAATCCATTGCTTCACTCTCTAACGAAACAAAAGAAAACTCATATTGATTAATGCGAGATACTAGTCTACCTTCTTTTAAAGCACTAATAACATTATCTTTTTTATAACTATTCTTATAAAAATCAAATCCGTCAGTAGTATACCCAACATTTTTAGTAAGTGATCCTACTTCTAAATAGTATCCTCCACCTTGATTTTGCCTTGATAAAATAGTGTAGCCATCCCTATTAAGGTAAGCATAATGATCAATATACTGACTAACGTATGCTTCATTACTACTAATAGCATAAATATTGTTAATAGCTACATCTATTCCAAATATTACATCAACTATCTTTTCTTTATCGTTCTTTTTGAGTTTAACATCAATTACGCAAGCGTTTTCAAAAGTTGTTAAAATAATAAGGTATTGAACTTCTCTAAACTCTCCTTTGTAAGTACAATAGTTTTCTTCCTCGTTAATTTCAAAGTATGAATTTGATCCAATACCAATCATCGGTGCATAAAAATATTCACCATTTTCTTTTACTCTAATAAATACATTTCCAATAGTTTCTTCTAAGTTATTCCCTAGATAGGTGTTTAATCTAACAATGTCATCTCTAATCTCTAAAATATTGCCACTTTCTAGCAGTGAAATATTGAAATTTTCTGCTTTAATTTGGTACTTTTTTCTCTCCAATTTTTCAAACATTTTTTATCACCTTTAATAATTTTATTGAAACGATTCAATAACTAATTTAATTATAACATGAAATATACATTTTGAAAAGCAAAATAAACATTAAAACTAATTTTCTTTTAATATTATAATATTAGATAGAGAGGAGGTATAAGAAATTGAAAAGCCTATAGAAGAAACAAAAGAAGAAATAAACCATCATGTTTATAAAGTTATCTTTGATGGCACTTGTGCGATTATTGCTACCCATCAAAAAACTGGTAAATATGGAGTAATAGTGGTGACTGTAAATGATAAAAAGATAGTGTTATACACCAGCGTAATTACCGAAATTAATGATAAATTTAAAGAATAAAAACTTTATTTTTGTCTTTATCTTTTAATAATAATTTCCTATTTATAAAAAAGATATAAAAAGAAAAAAAGCATCTTGTTTAAAACAAAATGCTTTTTTATTTATATAAAACATTGGACAAAAAAATGGTGGCTCAGGCCAGGATTGAACTGGCGACACCAGGATTTTCAGTCCTGTGCTCTACCAACTGAGCTACCGAGCCACACATGGCGGTCCTGACGAGAATCGAACTCGCGATCTTCTGCGTGACAGGCAGACGTGATAAACCGCTACACCACAGGACCATTTGGTTGCGGAGGAAGGATTTGAACCTTCGACCTCTGGGTTATGAGCCCAACGAGCTGCCAGCTGCTCCACTCCGCGATATTAAGTTTAAAAATAAAAATGGCGGAGGAAGCAGGATTCGAACCCGCGCGCGCTCTCACGCCTTTCGGTTTTCAAGACCGACCCCTTCAGCCAGGCTTGGGTATTCCTCCATATTGCTATATTATTATAATAATTTTTTTAGTAAAAGTCAATAATCTGGTGGACCCGGCAGGACTCGAACCTGCGACCAACCGGTTATGAGCCGGTAGCTCTAACCAACTGGGCTACGGGTCCTTATCGAGAAATGGTAGCGGCGGGGGGATTTGAACCCTCGACCTTCCGGGTATGAACCGGACGCTCTAGCCAGCTAAGCTACACCGCCAGTTACCTCCAGAAAAACAACTTTATTAAAAAAATGGTGGATCCTAACGGGATCGAACCGTCGACCTCCTGCGTGCAAAACAGGCGCTCTCCCAGCTGAGCTAAGGACCCACATGTTGAAATATTAAGTTTTGGTGGCCCTGGCCGGAGTCGAACCGGCACGCCATTGCTGGCAAGGGATTTTAAGCCCTCGCGTCTACCATTTCCGCCACAGGGCCAAATAATTTGGTGTCTCCGAAGCGATTCGAACGCTCGACCCACTGATTAAAAGTCAGTTGCTCTACCGACTGAGCTACGGAGACAAGTAATGGTGCCGACTGCAGGAATTGAACCCGCAACCTACTGATTACAAGTCAGTTGCTCTGCCAGATTGAGCTAAGTCGGCACAATGGTGGAGATCAACGGGCTCGAACCGCTGACCCTCTGCTTGTAAGGCAGATGCTCTCCCAACTGAGCTAGACCTCCACTTATTTATAATTTAATAGAAAGGAGTTTGGCAACTTCCTACTTTTGCGGGTCGAAACCAACTATCATCAGCGTAAAAGTGCTTAACTTCTGTGTTCGAGATGGGAACAGGTGTATCCACTTTGCCATCATCACCAAACTCT
>CAKJYW010000037.1 GCA_918272565.1 Bacilli bacterium | reverse complement strand
TGTAAGGTCAGTCTTTTCAAATTCATCGTTTATGTCTTGCATTTCGTATAAGTCTTCGTAGTCAACGTTTGCTTCACAAAGTAGAACATTCATATGTCCTGGCATACGACCAGCAACAGGATGAATTGCATATTTTACTGTTTTACCATTTGCTTTTAAGTAATCTTGTAATTTCTTTACTAAATGTTGAGCTTGAGCAATAGCCATTCCATATCCTGGAACAATTATAACGCTCTTTGCTTCTTTTATTACTTCAATTACGTCTTTTTCTTTTGGAGTTTCATTTAATTCTTCTTTAGGTTCTTCTTTTTGCTCTTCTACCTTTTTAGGTTCTATCTTTCTAGTAGAAGTTTTAGCAAGCAAGATATCAAACAAATGTCTATTCATTGCTTTACACATTATTTGAGTAAGCAATAAGCCACTTGCACCAACTATTCCACCTATAGCTACAAGTAATAAGTCGGATGTAGCAAGTCCTGCTATAGCTGCGGCAACACCAGAAAAACTATTTAGTAGAGAAATAGTAATTGGCATATCAGCTCCACCTACTCTAATACTAAATAGAGCACCAAAGCCAATTGATGAAACAATTAGGCAAATTGATGAAGCAATTAATAATGATCTATCGATATCTTTACCAAAGATTGCTAGTAATATAATTAAAGCTAAATCAATTAATAGAAATGCTAGGGTAAATACCTTATGACCAGCGATAACGATTGGTTTTTGAGGTAGGACTCTGTGAAGTTTACCAGCCGCAACTAAACTACCAACAAAAGTAACAACACCAACTGCAATTGCTAAAGCAGATGTTATAATACCAAATCTATCACCACTAAAGAATAGTGAAAATCCACCAACGATAGCGCTACTTAAGCCACCTAAGCCATTTAATAGAGCTACTAGTTGTGGCATTTGGATCATCTTTACTTTTACTGTAAAGAAAATTCCCACTATAGCTCCTACTGCCATTGCTACATAAAGTAGCCAGAAAGGCAAAATATCATTATAAACAAGGGTAGTAACGATAGCTAGTAGCATGCTTATAGCACTAATTCTATTTCCAAGAACAGATTTCTTTACTTTGCTCATTAGGAATATTCCAAATAAAACAAGTAAAGATAAAACTGAACAAATCACATAATAAATCCAAGCATCAAAAGGATGAACGAAAGCGAGTAATAATCTATTCATCTTTCTTCTCCTTTCTTGCTATCATCCTTAGCATTCTATCAGTAATTCCAAATCCCCCAACAACGTTGATCATAGCACAAATGATTGCTAGTGAACCAAAGATGTAACCAAATATTGGGTTAGGATTTACTAAAGCTACGGCAGTTGAAGTTAAAGCACCAATGATTGTTATTCCCGATAAAGCATTCATACCACTCATTAAAGGTGTATGTAAGAGACTTGGAACATTATTAATTAATAAATAACCAACCACTGTTGCTACAACAAATACAGCAAGTAATATTATTTGAAATAAAGTCATTTTTATGATAAAAGGAGACAATTTAATTGTCTCTTTTTTCTCCTTCTTATAATCCCATTGCCTCTTTAGCGCCTTTATGAACAATTTCACCTTGATAATTTGTAACTAAAATTGATGAAACAATTTCGTCATTTAAGTCAAGTTGAATCTTGTCATCTTTAGTTAAATACTTAAGCAAATTGTAAATGTTTTGAGCAAACATCCAAGTAGAGCTTTGAGGAAGCATTCCAGGGATATTCTTAATACCTTCAATAACAACACCATGTTTAATATCTCTGATACCAGGTGAAGTGATTGCACAGTTACCACCTTGGTCGATACTAATATCAACTATACAAGTTCCTGGTTTCATTGATTTAACCATTTCTTCAGTTAATAGGATTGGAGCAAGTTGACCGAATAATAGAGCGCTACAGAAGATAATGTCAGCGTTCTTAACAGTTTCAGCTAAGTTTGCTCTTTCTTTAACTAGCCATTCTTCTGGTAATTTATTAGCATGTTTTCCATCAGGGCTAACTGCGATTTCAGCAGGAACACCTGTGTCAACAATCTTAGCACCTAAAGATGCTGCTTGTTCGTTAGCTTCAGGACGAATATCAGCAGAGTAAACTACTGCACCTAATGATTTAGCAGTTGCAACAGCTCTTAAGCCAGCAACACCAGTACCAATAACAAATACATTACATGGTTTTAGCATTCCTACACCACTTACAATCATTGGAATGAATTTACCAATATCGTTTGCAGCCATTAAGATTCCTTTATAACCAGCACAAACACTCATGCTTGATAAAGCATCCATTGATTGAGCACGACTGATACGAGGAATACCATCAAGTGTTAAACCAACAACCTTCTTTTCTGCCATTCTCTTAACAACTTTATGGTTAACAGGAGCAGCAGGATGAATGAAAGTAATTAAAACTTGACCTTCATGCATCATTTCAATTTCATGTTTGTTCTTATTTTCATTAAATTGAGGTTCCTTAACTTTTAGAATAACATCAGCTTTTTCATAGATTTCTTCTGGATCTTCAACTAATGTAGCACCAGCTTCTTGGTAAGATGCATCAAGATAGAATGAACCTAAACCAGCGCCTTTTTCAACTAAAACTTTAAAACCATCAGCAACCATCTTCTTGACAGTTTCTGGAGTAGATGAAACACGAGCTTCACCATGCATAATTTCTTTTGGTACACCAATAATCATTTTATAAAATCTCCTATTCATTAAAATTTATATATACCGTAAATCATTATACTACTTAATACTTTTACAAGCAACAATATCACTACCAGTTGATAACACATTTTTTAACAATATGTCCCCACAACTAACTGGAGCGCTAACTTCTATTTTATTAATCTCAGCCATAACATCAAAAATCATCGATTTTGGAACTGGCAAGCTTGTCTTAACAGGAAGGCGAGTGTAACATGAATTCTTTAATATTACAGTTGATGTAATAGTTCTTGTTGGGTTAGTAACTTCGTTTTTACCGTATACTTCTCCTCTTTTACAACTATTACCAGTAACATTCAAGTTATCATCCACTTCTAAATGACAGCCTTTAGGGCAAACAATACATATTAATTTAGTCATTTGAAACCTCCAATGTTAATTCTCCCTCTTTTAATAGTTTCATATCAAGGATATATTCAACCATTTCTGCAGGAAGTAAATATGGTTTCTTAGTTCTTTTGATCTCTTCACCATTAAGTTTAGCGATTATTGAAACATCTTTAAATGGTTTATTAACTCTAAAATTGAATTTAATAGTCCCTTCATCTTTTAGATAAACTTTACCAGGTAAAATGTAACCAATGCCGTTAAGTGGCGTAACAGTTAAAACTTTAGACGCATCAAAGCCATTTTCTAAAACGTACTTAGCAGCACATTCACCGACCTTTTTACTTTCGTTTGTAACAAAGTCAACTAAGTCATGAACATGTAGCCCATTTCCACAAGCAAAGATTCCAGGGATTGATGTTTGATAATCACTATCAACTAAAGGACCTCTTGTCTTTGGATGCATTGCTACACCTATTTTTTCTAGTAGTGGATTATAAGGAATTAATCCAACTGAAAGTAACAATGTATCAACTTCAAACTCTTTATCAGTTCTGGGAACGAAGTTAAGTTTGTCATCTACTTCACAAATGACGATTTTCTCTAATCGATTTTTTCCTATTATTCTTTTAACAGTATGACTTAAATATAGTGGAATATTAAAGTCATTTAAGCATTGAACGATGTTACGATTAAGTCCATTTGAATAAGGCATAAGTTCAGCTACACCTAAAACCTTAGCACCTTCAAGTGTCATACGTCTAGCCATGATTAAACCGATATCACCGCTACCTAAAATGAACACTTTCTTACCAACTAAGTATCCTTCAACATTCAAATACCTTTGAGCAAGTCCCGCTGTCATTACACCGCTACAACGGTCACCAGGGGTCCTAATTTGCCCTCTAGTCCTTTCGCTACATCCACAAGCACAAATTATAGCCTTCGCTTTAATCTTGTGATAGCCCAAAGTATCAGAATATTCGATTTCCTTGTCTTTAGTAATTTCTAGGACTGTAGCTTCTAATCTAACTTCAATATCACGTTTTTTAAGTTCATCGATGAATCTTTCAGCATATTCTGGGCCTGTTAATTCTTCTTTAAATGTATGTAAGCCAAAGCCGTTATGAACGCATTGGTTTAAAATACCACCTAAATATGCTTCTTTTTCTAGTAATAAAACATTCTTAATTCCACTATCGTATGAAGAAATTGCAGCCGCAAGTCCCGCACTTCCTCCACCGATAACTACTATATCGTATAAGGCTTCATAATTCTTTTCCATATTATTCACCTTTTGTTTCCTTTAATAAGATATATGAAGCTTCCCCTTTTAAGGTGATATCTTTCATATCTTTATTTAATTCTCTAGCTAAAATCTTTAAAATAAGAGATTGGCAGAAGCCTCCTTGACACTTACCAAAGCCAGTACGAAGACGCTTCTTTAATCCTTTAACGGTTGTGGCACCGCAGTTACGATGGATAGCATCGATAATTTCACCTTCACTTACCTCTTCGCACCTACAAATGATTTTACCAAACAAAGGATTTTCTTTAATCATCTTATTCTTCTCTTCATTAGATTTATATTTTAGTCTAATATAAGGACGTCTAATTGGATTATAGTCTTCGCGTTCTACTAATTCAATATCACGAGCTACCATTGAAGCAACTTTAGAAGCTGTAGCTGGGGCACTAGCTAGTCCTGGAGATTGCATTCCAATTACGTTAATGAATCCTTTTAGTTTTTCATTAATAACGAAATCATTAGATTCATGATAAGCACGTAATCCTGCAAATTCAGTAATAACATATTGCATAGGAATGTTATCAACTATTCTATATGCTTCTTTAACTACATCAGTTAAGATTTCATTATTAGTACTAACATCATCTTTATCATCTATAAAATTGCTTGATGGACCAACTAGGTAATTACCGGAAGTTGTTGGAGCGACCAAAACGCCTTTACCTTTGCTTGAAGGTACACTAAATAGTGTGTGAGTAACATAAGGTTCATTGAAATGATCAAGTAGATAATATTCACCTTTACGAGGAACTAATTTGATCTTTTCATCTAACAAAGAATTACTTACATCATCACCATATAAACCAGCACAGTTTATAACTACTTTAGCACTGTATTCACCTTTGTCAGTTTTAACAATAAAGTCATCTTTCTTTTCAACTTTAAGTACTTTTTCATTTAGATGTAAGCTTACACCATTATCCATAGCATTTTCCATTAACGCAACGCATAATTCAAATGGATTAATGATTCCTGCTGTTGGAGCGTATAAGGCTCTAAGAGCTTTTTTAGTTACAAATGGTTCCATTTTAAGTAGTTCATCACGATCAACGATTCTAACTTCTGCTCCATTTGCTTTTCCAAGGGCAAGTAGTTCATCTAATTTTTTATCTTCTTCTTCGTTTGTTGAAATAGTTAAAGAACCATTCATCTTAAATGAAACATCAAGTTCTTTACAAATTTCAGGATACATCTTATTACCTAAAACATTAAGTTCAGCTTTTAGTGTTCCTGTATGAGGATCGTAACCTGAGTGAACGATAGCACTATTAGCAGCACTTGTACCATCACCTACGTCACTTTCTTTTTCAATTACTAAAATATTTAATTTATATTTGGCTAGGGTTCTAGCTATAAAGCATCCATTAACTCCAGCACCAACAATTATAATATCATACATAAAAATATACTCCTAACGTTTGAAATCGCGAGTTGCTTTAACCGCAATCTTCCATCCATCATATAAATATTTACGTTCTTTTTCACCAATCTTACTTAAGAAGATCTTATCAACTGTATTATACATTCTAATTTCATCAGTATCACGCCATACTTTAACAGCTAATCCTGCAAGGTAGGCAGCTCCTAGGGCTGTAGTTTCAAGGCATCTAGGTCTAACAATCTTAACATCTAAGATATTTGATTGAAATTGCATCAAATAATCGTTAGCACTAGCTCCACCATCAACCGCAAGTGAACTAATTTCAATTCCCGCTTCTTCTTTCATTACTTCCATAACATCTTTTGTTTGGTAAGCAATTGATTCGAGTGTTGCAGTAATGAAGTGCTCTTTCTTAGTTCCTCTTGTTAGGCCAAATACAGCACCTCTAGCATCATCATCCCAATAAGGAGTACCTAAGCCAACAAAAGCAGGAACGACATAAACTCCGTCACTTCCATTTACTCTATTAGCATAGTCTTCACAATCACGACTAGCTTTAAACATTCTTAGCCCATCTCTTAACCACTGAATTGCAGCTCCCGCTACAAACACACTACCCTCCAGGGCATATTCAGTTTTACCATCGATGTTCCAAGCAATTGTTGTTAATAAACCAGTTTTACTAAATACCGGTTTGTATTTAGTATTCATTAGCATAAAGCAGCCAGTTCCATAAGTGTTTTTAACACTTCCGATATCATAACAACATTGACCAAATAGAGAACCTTGTTGGTCACCAATTAAAGCCGTAATTGGAACATCAACTGAGTCATCTAATTCCCATAACTTACTAGCTACACCATAAATCTCAGAATTGCTTCTTACTTCAGGTAATAACTCTTTTGGAATATCAAACATTTCAAGTAGTTCATCATCCCACTTCATATCTTTGATATTATATAGCATTGTTCTACAAGCATTTGAAGGGTCAGTTATATGTAAATTACCATTTGTTAATTTCCATACTAAATAAGTATCGATAGTACCAAATAATAATTCACCTTTCTTAGCTCTTTCGTATGCTCCACTAACTCTATTTAATATCCATTTAATCTTACTAGCACTAAAATAAGGATTGATGATTAAACCAGTCTTCTTATGAATCTTTTCAGTATAACCTTTATTAACCCATTCTTCACAGATTTCTTTTGATTGACGACTTTGCCAAACAACAGCGTTATAAATTGGTCTACCTGTGAATTTATCCCAAATGATAGTTGTTTCTCTTTGGTTAGTAATACCAATAGCACTAATGTCTTTTAATTGAAGTCCACTTTTAAATAGTGCTTCTTTAATAACTTCATAGACTGTTTCCCAAATCTCATCAGGATTGTGCTCGACCCAACCTGGTTGAGGAGTAATCTGACTAAATTCCATTTGAGCTTTTGAAACTATTTCACTTTTTTTGTTGAAGATAATAGCTCTACTACTAGTTGTTCCTTGATCAATTGCTAAGACATAATTTTTCATTGGTTACACTCCTTTAAAACTTTTTCTATTGCTTTTCCTACTCCACCATCATCATTAGTGGATGTTATAAACTTGGCGCTTCTTTTAACTTCTTCAGTTGCATTAGCCATCGCAACCCCATATTTAGACTCTTTAACCATCGATAGATCATTGCCACTATCTCCGATTGCCATTATTTCATCATCCTTAATTCCTAAGTATTTAGCAAGCCACTTAAGTCCATTCCATTTACTTACCATTTTACTTTGGAATTCGATAAAGCATGGCATGCTAATAACGATATTAAAATCATTAAATAAATCTTTAGGAATTGTTTTATATATTTCTTTTATTAAATCTGGGTCACCAGCTAGCATATATTTATAGCTTAAATCGCTATCTTTGATATTACTTAAATTGAAAAGTTCCATTTCAATATCATTATGAGTTTTCTCAATATAAACATATTGATTCATTAAATCATATTTAACTTTTCCAGGGATATGGAAATAATGGCACACTAAGCCATCAAATCTTTTATCGATAGAAGTGTGAATCCTTTTTAATTCTTTCCCATTTAAAAAGCACGAATAAAGCTCTTCTTTAGTTTTTACTTTATAGATTGCTCCACCATTATAGCCAATGAAGTAAGAATCATCTTTTAGAAACTCTAATTCATCATAATATTTTATCGTTCTACCAACTAGTGGCCTCCCACTTGTTAGAACAATGTGAATTCCTAAATCGTGAGCTTTCTTTAATACTTCTTTATCATAACTAGACACTTTTCTACTAGAATTTAGTAAAGTGTCATCTAAATCTATTCCGATTAATTTAACCATTTTTGCATAAAATCCCTAATAATTATTTTAACACAAACAGTATACTTTCGCAATAAACAAGGATTAAAAAAATAGGGTGGTTGTTGGTTTCCCAACACCTTAACCCTATTTAGTTACTTGATATAATTTTTTTGCTTTTAGCTTTGGTTCTTCAGTTACTTGAATACCTAACTTCTTTAAACAAGACAAATCACTTTGAGAAAGGATTACACTTGAGTGAGCTTCACTACCATTAAGATTTGGTATTTCTTTTAATGCAAGGTCAGCAACTGGATTTGTTTGAGCACAAATACACAAAGCTACTAGCACATCATCTAAGTGAAGTCTAGGATTATGATTACCTAATGATTTAACTTTTAAGTTTTGAATAGGGTTAATAATCTTTTGACTTATTAGAGGTAGCTTATCATTAATTCCTGCTAAAACCTTTAAAGCATTTAGGATGACTGATGCTGGTGAACGTAATAGTTCACTAGTTTTACCTGTTACGATCCTGCCATCAGGAAGTTCTAGTGCCATATAAGGAACTTCTTTTTCTTCAGCTTTGTCAAGTGCCACTTTAACAACAGTCCTATCTTCGATCTTTGTTCCGGCTTGTTGCATAAGCATTTCAGCTTTCATTACTTGCTCTTCGCTGTATTTACCAAAGAATTTACCTTTTAATGTAGCATAATATCTACGAACAATCTCTTTACGGCTAGCATTTTGTGCTACTTCATCATTACTAATACAGAAACCAATCATATTTACACCCATATCAGTAGGTGAATAATATGGAGATGAACCGTAAATTTTTTCAAATATAAGCTTTAGTAATGGGAATGCTTCAACATCTCTATTATAATTAACTGCCATTAATCCATATTGTTCTAAATGATATGGGTCAATTAGATTGACATCGTTAAGGTCGATTGTAGCGGCTTCGTAGGCGATGTTGATTGGATGCTTAAGTGGAATATTCCAAATAGGGAATGTTTCAAATTTAGCATAACCAGCTCTAACACCACGCTTATTCTCATGATAAAGTTGAGATAAGCATGTAGCAAGTTTACCACTACCAGGTCCCGGTGCTGTAACAACAACCAAAGGACGAGTTGTTTCGATATAATCATTCTTTCCTAGTCCATCATCGCTTAAAACTAGCTCAACATTTTGAGGATATCCTTGAATAGGATAATGTAAATATGTCTTAATTCCTCTATTTTCTAAACTCTTTCTAAAGATGTTAGTTAATGGTTGATCTTGGAACTTAGACAAAACGACACTACTTACATACAAATCAACACTTTGGAAGGCTTCAATTAGTCTAATTACTTCATCTTCGTATGAGATTCCTAAGTCTTCTCTAATCTTGTTATTTTGAACGTCATTACTGTTAACCGCAATAACAATTTCAATCTTATCTTTTAAACCTAAAAGCATCTTAAGCTTTGTGTCGTGAGCAAATCCAGGGATAACACGTTCTGCGTGATAATCGTCAAACAACTTTCCACCAAATTCCATGTAAAGTTTGTCACCAAACTTCTCAATTCGTTTGTTGATTTCTTCTCTTTGAATTCGTAAATACTTCTCTAAATCAAATGCTAATTCCATATTCTTCTCCTATATCACGCGAATTACTGCCGATTTTAGATACAATCCTTCATCACTATTAATTAGCGATGCATGATCTTTACCTTGCATTCTTAGCTCAACTAACTGAGCATTAACTTTACTATATTTGCATGCTTCATTAATCATCTTTAAAAACAAATTCAAAGTAAGATGTTCTGAGCAGCTACATGTAACTAATATCCCTTCTTTATTAAGAAGCTTTAAAGCGATAGTGTTAATATCTAGATATCCTTTATATCCTTCTTTTACCGTATCAATGCTTTTAGTAAAAGCCGGAGGATCTAAAATTATAACATCATATTTCTTCTTATCTTTCTTTAAATCACGTAAAAACTTAAATACATCATCACAAATTGTATTGATATTAGTAAAACCATTTAATCTAGCATTTTCTTTTACATCTTCTATTGCTTTTTCACTAATATCAACCGCAGTAACACTTTTTGCGCCATTCTTACTAGCATTTAAGCTAAACCCACCAACATTAGAAAAGCAATCTAAGACATCTTTATCCTTAACATAATATTTAAGATTATCTCTATTTTCTTTTTGATCTAAAAAATAGCCTGTTTTTTGTCCATTTTCTAAATCAACAATCATCTTTATGCCGTTTTCAACAATTTCTACTTTTGGGGTAAAATCTCCATAAAGAGGTCCTTTTACTTCTTTTAGACCTTCTTTAAGTCTAACTTTAACATCGCTTCTTTCGTAAATTCCTTTAGGATTAAAGATTTCAACTAAGATACTAACTATCATATCTTTTATTTTATCCATTCCAAGTGATAAAAATTGACATGATAAATAATCTCCGTATTTATCAACAATCAACCCTGGAAGCAAATCATTTTCCCCAAAAACAACACGATAATTGTTATTATAGCCTAAAGATATTCTTCTATTATTAGCTTCATTAATTCTATTATAGAAGAAATCTCTATCAATTTCTTCATCGTTTCTAGAAATGATTCTAACGATTATTTTTGATAAGTGGTTAATAAAGCCGTAGCCAATAAAGCGGTTATCATTAGAAACAACTTTAGCGATGCTTCCTTGAGCGTCTTTCCCATCAATTTTAGCTACTTCGTTAGCATAAACCCATGGGTGACCATCAACAATTCTTTTTTCTTCGTTTTTCTTTAATGTGACTACATACATACCATTCACCAAAAATACTCTATTATTCTAACATAAGAAAATATCAATTTCTATTTATTTATTACAAAAAATGATGGAAACGTTATCCTTTAAAGCGATGTTATTATATGGTGTATTACTTAATAAATCCATTCCATCTAATTTATATTCAAAATCATAATCGCTTAAATTAATAATAACATAAACCTTCTTATTATTCTTTTCTCTTGAATAAACGAAGATGTGTTTTTCCATATATTCTTCTTTTAAGGCGCCATCAGTAAAGACATCTAGCTTTCTTATCTTTCCTAGTGCCTTATAGTGGTTTAAAAGAGTCTTATCTTCATTATTCCAAGGATAAGTCTTTCTACAGAAAGGATCAATAAAGCCGTCAACACCTGCTTCATCTCCATAATATAAAGATGGAATTCCAGGGAGAGTAAACTGAACAGCGCTAGCCATCATAAGCTTATGACGAGCACTATAATATTCGCTTTGACTAATAACGTAATTTGCTTGCTCATCTTTACTCATATATGATGGATTAACACCTAAGAAACTATTTAGTGCTCTAATCGTATCATGAGTTCCTAAAACATTCATTAAACTATCTAAGACGTGCTTAGGATAATTATTTACTATTGATCTAATTCTATTACGAAAGACCATTACGTTTCTTGTATTAATCATATCGATAATGGCATTCCTAAATGGATAATTCATTACAGAATCAAGTTGATGTCCATTAAAATAGCTTCTTCTTTTTGAATAAGCTATCTTATTAGAGGCATCTTCCCAAACTTCACCTAATAAGATGTTGTTTTTGTCATTTCTTTTAACAGCTTCATTAAGCTTATTAACAAATGAATCTTCGTATTCATCAACTACATCTAGTCTAAAGCCACGTGCTCCTAAATTAATCCATTTATTAATTACGCCACTTTCCCCACAAATATAATCAATATATGATTTATTTAATTGATTAACCTTTGGTAGGGTGTCAAAATTCCACCAAGCTTCATATTTGTTAGGGTATTCTTTAAAGAAATACCAAGAATAATATGGCGATTCTTTTGATTGATAAGCACCAAGGGAATTAAATCTACCCATCTTATTGAAATAGACGCTATCGCTACCTGTGTGGTTAAAGACACCATCTAGAATTACGCTCATTCCTTTTTCTTTGGCTTTCATGCAAAGTTCTTTAAACACTTCATCATCACCAAACATTGGATCGATTTCCATAAAATTAGATGTATCATATTTATGGTTAGAATAAGCGGTAAATATCGGGTTAAGTAGAATTACTGAAACATTTAAGCTTTTTAGGTAATCTAACTTTTCAATTATACCTTTTAAATCTCCACCAAAGAAATCGTTATTTAAGACTTTTCCTTTTACTGACTTATAATTAGGTAGATCGTTCCAATTATTGTGCATTATAGCGTAGTCTTTAACGTAAGTGACACCACCATTAAAGAATCTATCAACCATTATTTGATACATTACTTTACCTTTAAACCAGTCAAGGTCGCCACTAAACTTATCATGAATTAAAAGTTGCCATGATTCTTTTTTGTTGCTTAGCTCTGCTTCTAGATTATTATCTTTACTAATGAAATGAGTGCCATAAACATCGCTAAATGTAAAGCAGTAAAAATATAACCCTGCATTCCTTACAACAATTTCAGCTTCATAAAAGTTATAAAACTCATCAGAGTAGACATAATTCATTAAGTAAAGGATGGTATCATCTGTACCATCCTTTGTAATATTTAACTTTAAATCCCAAATGTTATATTCTTTTGTTATAGCAATTTGGAAATGAATGTTTGTGTTTACTAAACAAGCACCAACAGGATCTTTATATTCCTTCAGTGTTGGTAAAAACTTAATTTTATTCATAATCAGTAGGTTTTATATCCCAAATCATTTCTGCATATTCTTTGATTGCTCTATCAGCCGCAAATATACCAGCATGAGCAATGTTAACTAGAGACATTTGATTCCATCTACGACGGTCTTTGTACATTCTATCCATCTCATAATGACCTCTCATGTAATCACCAAAATCAGCTAAGCACATGTAAGGGTCGCTCATTGGATAATTATTCAATAGATATTGTTTAATATGATAGAATGATTGACCATTGAATCCTTCATCTAGTCTATCGATTACTCTACGAAGAAGTGAGTTTTGTTCATAATATTGATAGCTTGAGTAGCCCCTTCTCCATAGTTCTTCTACTTCATCAGACTTCATACCAAAAATTATAGCATTTTCGCTACCAACAGCATCTCTAATTTCAACATTAGCACCATCTAATGTACCAAATGTGATAGCTCCATTAATCATAAACTTCATGTTACCAGTTCCACTAGCTTCTTTACCAGCAAGTGAGATTTGTTCACTTACTTCACTAGCAGGAATTAGAGTTTCAGCTGCTGTGACATTGTAGTCTTCAACAAACACAACATTAAGCTTTTCTTTCATTTGAGGGCGTTTATTAATTTCGCTTTGAATTGAGCAGATAAGCTTAATAATGTCTTTTGCGATGTAATAAGAAGGTGCAGCTTTAGCTCCAAAAATGAATGTTTGAGGAGTGATATCCGCATTAGGATTATCTTCAAGTTGAATAAACAAGGCAATAATCTTTAATACATTAAGAAGTTGTCTCTTATATTCGTGAAGTCTCTTTACTTGGACATCAAATCTAGTGTTAGGGTTAACTGCTACCCCACTCTTCTTATATAAATATTTCGCAAATTCGCATTTGTTCTTGTATTTGATTTCTTCTAATCGTTTTAATACTTTATCATCATCAACATATTTTAATAAATCAAGTAATTTAGAAGCATCTTTCTTATAAGCTGGTCCAATAAGTTCATCAAGTAGCTTAGTCAACTCAGGATTAGATTGGCATAACCATCTACGATGGGCAATACCATTAGTTACATTAACAAATTTTTCAGGAGTTAGCTTATAGAAGCCATTAAAGATACTTTGTTTGATGATTTCACTATGTAAAGCACTTACGCCATTAACTTTATGTGAAGCAATAACGGCTAGATTTGCCATTCTTACTTGTCCATCACCTAAAACTGCTAGGCCTCTAATTTCATCATCACTAACACCTGCGCAGTGGCATTCTTCAATAAATCTCTTATTGATTTGTTTAATGATGATATAAATTCTAGGAAGTACCTTAGCAATTAATTCTTCATTCCACTTTTCTAAAGCTTCAGCTAGGATTGTGTGGTTAGTGTAGGCAACAGTCTTTTTAACCATTTCCCAAGCATCATCAAAATCGATATGATAATCATCCATTAAAATCCTCATTAGTTCTGGGATAATTAATGTTGGGTGAGTGTCATTGATATGGATTGCGGCAAACTTAGGAAGCAAAAGAATATCACCAAAATATTTGATATGATCTTTAATGATATTTTGAATTGAAGCACTAACTAAGAAATATTGTTGTTTAATTCTTAGGGCTTTACCTTCATAATGATCATCAGATGGATACAAAATCTTACTAATCATATCCGCATCATTGATTTCTTTCATGGCCTTTAAGTAATCGCCTTGATTGAAAGCATTGACGTCGAAATTCTTGATAGACCTACTTCTCCATAGTCTAAGTACGCTAATTGCTTGATTGTTAGCTCCACTAATCATCATATCATATGGAACAGCTTCCACTTCTTGATAATCGTGGTAGTCATATTGAACTTTACCATTGACAGTCTTTTCTTCTAACCAGCCACCGAACTTAACAGTTTCAATCTTGTCAGTTCTCATAGCAAGCCAAACTTCGCCACCAGGAAGCCAAACATCAGGTAGTTCTGTTTGATAGCCATCAACGATCTTTTGTTTAAAGAGTCCGTATTCATATCTTAGTGAGAAGCCTGTAGCAGGATATCCTTGAGATGCTAAAGCGTCTAGGTAACATGCACCAAGACGACCTAAACCACCATTTCCAAGTCCTGCATCTGGTTCTTCATCAAATAAGTCTTCTAACTTTACGCCGTAATCTTTTAATACATCACTTACGATATCAGTTAAGCCTAAGTTATAAAGATTATTTTTTAAGCTTCTACCCATCAAAAATTCCATTGATAGATAGTAAACTCTTTTTCTCTTTTCTTCTCTAACTTTAGCGTTATAAATTCTTCTTTTTCTTCTTAAAATATCATTAACGGTTGTGGCACAAGCTTTGTATAATTCATTAACGCTTGCTTCACTTCCTTGCACACCAAAAATCTTAGATAAATTGTCTTCCAAGGCGTTCTTGATTTGTGCTTTAGTAAAATTGTCCATAATAATCACCTTCTATTTTTTAAGTAAATTATTGTATACTTCAATATATTGAACTGCTGAAGCATTCCAACTGAAATCAGTCGTCATAACTTTCTTAATAATCTTATCTCTTTCTTCTTTATTATAGTAATAATAAATTGCTTCTTTAATCTTATTTAACATATCGTAGCTATTGTAATCTCTAAATACAAAGCCGTTTCCTTCGCCATTTTGCCAATCTTTGATAGAGTCATAAAGTCCACCTGTTGCTCTAACGATTGGGAAAGCACCATAGCGGCTAGCAATCATTTGACTTAAGCCACATGGTTCAAACTTAGATGGCATTAAAAATAAGTCACTAGCAGCATAGATTCTTCTAGATAAAGCGTTGTTATAATCGATAATGATACGCGCTTTATCTTGATGATAATAAGCAAATTCCTTTAGCTTATTTTGGTATGCTTCATCTCCCATACCAAGTAAAACAAATTGGACATTTTCTTTCATAATATCGCCAAAACGCTCTAAGACTAGGTCGATTCCTTTATGAGAAACTAGTCTAGCGATAAAAGAAATCATACATTTATTAGGATCAACTTCAAGTCCTAATTCTTTTTGAAGTTCTTCTTTGTTTTTCTCTTTATTACTAAAATCATCACTATTATAATTAAATGCGATGAATTTATCAGTTGCAGGGTCGTATAGTTCAGTATTAATACCATTAATAATACCAACCATCTTGTTATTATTAAGTCTAATGATATTTTCTAAACCACATGCAAACTGAGCAGTTTGAAGTTCTCTAGCATATCTTGGAGAAACAGTTGTAACTAAATCAGAGCAAACAATAGCTCCTTTAATAAGATTAACTAAACCATTATATTCTAATATACCAGTAAAATATCCATCAATTCCAATAACATTCTCTAAGAAGTCCATACCAAAGACTCCTTGATATTCGATGTTATGGATAGTGAATATTGACTTAACATCCATCATATAACCTTGTTTTTTATACATTACATCAAGGTAAATATTAACCAAAGCTGAATGCCAGTCATTACAATGAATGATATCAGGATGATATTTCAAAATGTCCATCATTGCAAATACAGCTTTTGAGAAGAAAGCGAATCTTTCGCCATCATCTAAATAGCCATATAAATTATCACGATCAAAATAATATTTGTTATCGATAAAATAATAATCGATACCATTTTTCTTCATTGTGAATAACCCACAATAAAGATTTCTCCAAGCTAAAACAACATTTTCATTACCAATGTATTTAAGTTCGCTTTGATAAGTATCAACTATTTTCTTATAAAGAGGCATAACAACCTTAACTTTATAACTCTTTTTCGCATTTTGAATTGCTTGAGGAAGACTACCAGCAACTTCTGCTAGGCCTCCGCTTGATGCAAACCCGCTACATTCACTTGTAACATACAGTATATTCTTATATTTCATCTAAATAACTCCATTCTTTTTAACATAAATTGGGTGATCTTTATCACCTATCATTTCTTTTTTAGAAATGATTTGAACATTCTTGTCAGTAATAACAGTGTCTAATTTGATATTTTCCCCAACAACAGTGTCTTGCATTAAGACTGAGTTATAAACCTTACAGCCTTTTTTGATTCTACTACCTCTAAAGATAATTGAATTGTGAACTTCACCTTCAATAATGCAACCATCTGCAACTAAACTATTTTCAACTACGCATCCCTCTTTATATAGAGTTGGAGCTGAGTCACGAACTTTAGTATAGATCGCATGATTTTCTTTATTAAATAGTTCATCTCGAACATCTTTATTAAGTAAATCCATATTAACTTTTAAGTAAGTTTGTAAATTATAGATGTTTCCAAAATAGCCACTAAATTCATAACCGTAAACTTTTAAGTTATTTAGGTTACGACTAATGATATCTCTATTAAAACTTCTATAATTTGTTTGTAAAGATTCATCAATTAATTTAAGTAATAGTGTTCTTTCCATTACCCAAGTATCAACTGATTCATTGAATTCTTGGTTCTTCTTTTGAATAAAAGTCATCTTAGTAACTCTATTATTAGAATCTAGTTCAAATGAAGTTGTTGGTAAGAAGTAATCATCACCTTTTTGGGCTTTGCGATAAACACATGTGATATCAGCACCACTTTCGATGTGGCTCTTTAAAACTTCACTGTAATCGACGTTCCATACTTGGTAACAATCAGTTAGAATAACATATTTTGCTTTTGAATGAGCGATAAAACTTCTATTGCTTCTAACAGCTTCTAGTCTAGTTCTAAAATTAGAATCTTCAAAGCTTGTAGAATTAGGAGGAAGGATGCACAATCCACCTTTTTTACGGTCTAAGTCCCATTCTTTTCCACTACCAACATGGTCCATTAATGATTGGTAATTGTTTTTAGTAATTACACCAACACTAGTGACACCAGCATTTACCATACTAGATAGAGCAAAGTCAATCAAACGATATCTTCCACCAATTGGTGCAGAAGCGATGGTTCTTGAAATTGTTACTTCAAATATTTCTTTGTTATGAATATTAGAGAATATTAATCCTAGTGCGTCCATAATTACCTCTCAATAATCTTTCCAGCTTCTACTTTCTCACTATCTAAGATAGTTACATTCTCGCCCACAACACTAATCTTACCACCCATTTCACCAACTATGGCATTTTTTCCAACAATTACATCATTAGCTACAATTGAGTGATGAACTTTAGCACCTTTTTTAATCACTGTGTTTTCAAAAATAACACTATCGATTACTTCAGCGCCTTCTTCAATTGTAACATTGCTACTAATTAGAGAATCTTTAACAGTTCCTTCGATTCTACAGCCAACAGTAATCATAGAGTGGCTCACTTTAGCACCACTTGCCACATAGTGAGGATGATAAGGAATGTTTCTAGAATAAATCTTCCAATTCTTATCAAATATGTCTAAATCTGGATTATCAAGTAAATCCATATTAGCTTCATGTAACGAATCAATTGTACCAACATCTTTCCAATATCCTTTAAATGGATAAGCATAAAGTTTAAGCCCATCGTTTAACATCTTTGGAATGATGTTTTTACCAAAGTCGTTTTCGCTTGTTTTATCTAATTCATCTTCTTCTAGATATTTATATAAAACATCACTACTAAAGATATAAATACCCATAGAAGCTTTAGTACTCTTTGGATTTTTAGGTTTTTCTTCGAATTCGTAGATCTTTAAGTCATCGTTAGTATTCATGATACCAAAACGTGATGCTTCTTTAATATCAACATCAATAACAGCAATCGTAGCATCAGCGCCATTTTCTTTATGGAAAGCAAGCATCTTGCTATAATCCATCTTATAGATGTGGTCACCTGATAGGACGATAACGTAACTTGGATCATAACGTTTCATAAAAGGAATGTTTTGATAAATAGCATTAGCAGTTCCTTTGTACCAGTCAGAGCTCTTTTTTCCTTGATAAGGTGGAAGTACATGAACACCACCAAATGTTCTATCTAAGTCCCAAGGTTGACCATTTCCAATATAATCATTTAATACTAATGGTTGATATTGAGTAAGTACTCCAACTGTGTCAATCCCTGAATTAATGCAATTTGATAAAGGAAAATCGATAATACGATATTTTGCCCCAAAGCGAACAGCAGGCTTAGCAATCTTTGAAGTTAAAGTGTAAAGACGGCTTCCTTGTCCCCCAGCAAGTAACATTGCAACACATTCTTTTTTGTTAAGCATAATTCCTCCTAAAACCCAGATTTTCTCTATTTTATTATACTCTTATTACCTCTTATTTTCAATAAAAAACCAGGTTAATGTTTATTAATCTGGTTATTATATTCTATACATCATAGAAGCAACTTCCACCGATAAATTCACGAAGAAGTGAATTACATGGAACGTACTTATCATCAATGTCTCTAATATATTTCAAGAACTTAATAAGCCTATTTGCTTGAATGTAATTAGGGTCATTGTTATCAATCTTTTTTAGTGCAGGTAAAGCGTATTTTTTCATAACACCAAGTTCATAAGTAAGTTCAGTGTTATAAATGTAATCAGCTTCTTCTTGGAATGGATAAATCCACTTGAATTCACCATTTCTTACACTTGGCCACATCTCAAAAGTCCTTGATGGATCAGTATTACGATATCTAAAGTCACGAACAATTCGACGTAATAACCTAATATCTGTAGCATTAACAATCGAATGATCGTCGATGTTAATCTGAGATGTTGGGGAAATGTAGATTTTGAATTTTTGGTTCTTTGGTATTAATTTAGTTACTCTTTCGTTTAAAGCATGAATTCCTTCAATAATGATTGGAGTAGTACTACTAATCTTTGTAGGTTTACCAAAGACTCTTTCATGTTTTTCAAAATCATATGTAGGTAGATTTACTTCTTCTCCTTCAATTAAATTAATCAAATTGTCATTGAATAATTCTAGATCAAGGGACTCAATGTGCTCAAAATCAGGCTTTCCGTTTTCATCTACTGGGCAAAGGCTCGCATCTAAGTAATAATCATCCATTGAAATCTTAAGAGGAATAATACCTCTACTCATAAGTTCTAGCCTTAAGCGGTTAGAGAATGTTGTTTTACCACTACTTGATGGACCAGCAATACAAATAACACGGATATTGTTAATATCGTTTTTGATTTTGTCACCAAGTTCAGCAAGCATATTGTTATGCTTTGTTTCACAAATATTAACTAAATCATTCATGCTAATTTCGGTTGCGTAGTTGTTGATGGACGCAATATTAGCACATCCGATCATCTCGCTCCAGTCTCTAGCATCTTTTAACATCTTCGCAAAACTCAATGATTCTTCAAATTCAGGTATTTCTCCACCACATTCAGCACGAGGGAATTGGATTAAGAACCCTGGATGATAAAGTCTCAATTTATATTTATCAATATAACCTGTTGAAGGAAGTTGATAGCCATATAGATAATTAATATAACCATCACATTCACTCATATGAACAGTGTCTTCTTCACGGTATTTAAGTACCTCGATCTTATCGAAATACCCTTCTTTTTTATAAATCTCTTTAGCTTCTTCTTTAGTTACGTTCTTACGTCTAATTGGATAATTTGCTTTAATAATTTTATCCATTTCTTCTTGTAAAGCTTTTAAGAACTTAGAATCAACTCTAACGCCCTTATCAAGCACGTTGCAACAAACACTTCTACTAACGCATTGACTGATTCTAACCCTTAGCCCGGGATATAATCTTTCAAGTGCCATTAGCATTACATAATTAAGGCTTGTTTCATAAACTCTAACCGCATCATAATTAGTTAAATCTAAAAACTCAACAGTTGCATTGTAATTAACATAATAAGTTAATTCTCGAAGTCGGTTATTAACTTTAGCGCAGTATGCTTTTATCCCTAATTCTTTAGCTAAGTCTTCAAGCAACACCTTATCTTCTCTTTCAATAATATTATTATTTACTGTAATTTTAAACATCTTTTCACTCTTCTTTCTTATAGATATTATACCATTTTTAGCCCTTTTTGTAAAGGCTTTCATTTTTAATAAGGTTATAAAAAAGGCGCTCACTTCAAGTAAAGATAAGCGCAATTTTTAATCAATTATTTATTATTAAATAAATCAGCTAAGATTTCTTTTGCAGACATATTAGCGTATCCATCAGGGTCAGTTAAGACACCTGTACCATCTAATGTCCAGTGCATAAAGCCAGTATTAGGCTTGTCATCTGGGAAATTAAAGGCTGTTGAGTTACTACGTGTAGATGCTTGGTATCTTTCACTCCATTTAGGGAAGTATTTCTTCATGTATTCACTACATAAACGATAAGCTTCACAGTCGTTACTTCCGCTATTCTTTGGATTGATTGCGGAAAGTTGAACACCAGCACCTGGTTGACCTGTAATACTATCAGTTGGAGTAGAGTGTAAAATAACAAAACTACCATCATCGCACTTACCTAAAACAATCATTACATGACCGCTTGTTGATAAGATATCACCAACTTTTAAAGCATCAGCTAGGGCTACATAGTTATAACTAGATGCACTTGAGCCGCTTACTGTATGTTGCCATGTTCCCCATCCATAGCTAGAGAACACTTTAGCTTGCTTACTAGCACCCATTACATAGCCTTTACCACTCAAGCTTTCACTATTCATGACATTATAAATAACCCATCCAACATACCCTGAGCAGTCAAGTCCAGCATAATAATATTCATTCCAACTTCCAAATGGATAATAACTTTTAGCTTTGTTATTACTATCTTTGTAAGTATAATTAGCGTTATTTTCGTTAAAGAACTTAACCCAATTAGGACTAACACCAATTGACATTGCTTCATTAGATGAACCAACATCTTGATAATCCCATCCACCACCATAAACATATAAAGTAGTTCCACAAGGAGCAAAGGCAGTAGCTAATAGATTCTTTAGTGTCTTTAGACCTGGAGTGTATTCTACTACTGGTTCATAGTCATTAGGAACTTCTGTTATTTGTTCAACCGCAGTAATAGTTTCACCATCAATTGTTAAATAATATTCATATCCTTCGCATAACTCGTTTTGAATAGGATATGCACCATCTTCACATTTATACAAACTATAATCGGAACTAGTATTGTTATTATAAATGATATCACCAGGATAAATCTTAAAATATTTAGTTTCTCCATCAATCAAAAACTTAAAAATCTTGTTTGTTGGATTTAAAGCAGTTGTTCTACTGATTGATCCGTATCCACTAATACCAATGAATTTTCCAATTGGTCTTGGGTCTACTTCTGGTTCAGGTTCTGGTTCAGGCTCTGGTTCAGGTTCAGGTTCTGGCTCAGGTTCTGGTTCTGGTTCAGGTTCTGGATCAACGATAGGATCTACAATTGGATCAGGATTTTTTTCTTTATTGGGATCTTCTTTTTCCTTACATCCACTAGCAACAAAGAAAATAACTGCAACAAGCATTATTGCAATCATATATTTATATAATTTCTTCATTTTTCCTCCTTAAGCTTGTATCCACATTTAGTTATAGTTTTCTTAACAGCGATATCCATCGCATCAACAACTAAATATTTATTTAATCTCTCTTTATATAAAGAAAGTTCAGTACAAGCTAACAAAAATAAAACATCTTTATCATTTACTTTTTCAATTACTTCTACAAGTTTTTTTAAATTAGCTTCTTTATCTCTACCTTGTTTTGTTAAAGTGATAACTTCCATAACTTTATCTTGAAGCTCTTTTTCTATCCTTTTGATTTTAAGATTATTCTCTTCTAATAAATTGTGATAAACTCCAGTAGCAATTGTTCCGTTTGTTGAAAGGACGCAAATTTGTTTATCATGATAATTATCATTAATAAAACTTACCGCCTCATCAACCATACTTATAAATTTAACTTTAGTTTTTTTAAAACCCTTTTTATAATAGTGAGCAGTGTTACAAGGAATTACAAAATAATTAACTCCCAAACTTTCTAATCTTTCGATGTCACTATTAATATAATCAAGGGGAAGATTGCTTCCCTCTAAAATTGATTTAGTTCTATCCGGAATAATAGAATCATTTAATACACAAATTCTCATGAAGTCTTGGTCAGCTTCATGGTAAGTTTCATCAACTATCCTTCTAAAGAATTCGACTGTTGCTTCACTTCCCATTCCCCCAATTATCCCAAGATCATAATTAGATTTGTAATCTTTCATTATTATTTCTCCAATAAATCACTAAATAATTCTTTATATTCATTTAAAGATTTAACTTTAACTCCGTCACGACCCACAACGCTTTTACTATGCAGCATAGAATTTAGGACAGCTTCTTCTGTTGCTTCAACAGTTGCTTTAAAGAACTTATTAATATGATCTTCGCTAAATCTTACGATACTCTTTTCAACTGGTTCATCAAAATGAGAGATAGTGTTAGCAGTTGAGAAAGCTACCATAACATCTCCACTACCGTTGCCTGCATAGCTGCCAGTTTTACCAATTCCAATTTCGCATCTTTTAGCAACTCTTCTTAACTGGCGGTAATCCAGTGGAGCATCCGTTGCCACAATTACAATAATACTTCCTTTATCTTCTTCTTGCTTTAGGTTATAGTCTTTAATTAGCTCTCCCATAGCACGACCTTTGATCACTAAATCGTGACCATTAGAAGAACCAAAATTAGAATTAACTAAGACACCCAAAGTGTATTTTTTATCACCAATGGTAATAACTCTACTAGATGATCCGATTCCACCTTTAAAGCCATGGCATTTCATACCACATCCAGCTCCAATATTACCTTCTAAAAAGTCACCTTTTGCATTATTAATTGCTTCGAATACTTCTTTTTCACCTAATATTCTATCTCTCAAATTGCTCATAGCTCCATCATTGCATTCCATAACAACAGGGTTTAGAGTTCCAGTTGTTATGCAAATTTCAGGATTATCTTTTAGCATATAACTAACTAATCCATCAGCAACTTTACTAACGTTTAATGTGGCAGTTAAGATAATAGGAGTTTCTATTGATCCTAGTTCTTCTATTTGCATTAAGCCAATTGATTTACCAAATCCATTGTAAGCAAAAGACGCTGCAACAACCTTTTCTTTAAACATATTGCCAGAGTGAGGCAAAATCGCTGTTACACCAGTGTGGTATGGACCTTCTTCAACTGTTACATGTCCTACTAAAACACCAGCTACATCGCAAATATTATTTAGTTTTCCAGTTTCGTATTCACCAATTTTAATAAGTCTTTTCATTTTGCCCTTCTATAAGTTATAGTCATATCTTTTATTTTTTCGATTAATTTATCGTTTAAAGCTCGTTTTTCTACTCTCCATGTCCAGTTATGATCACCTAAAGTAGATGGAGTATTAAACCTAGCGTCATTTCCTAAGTGAAGGTAATCAACTAAAGGAACGATTGCAGTATCAGATACGCTTCCTAAACATGAAGCAATTATCAAATCGATTAATTTATCTTTTGAAACTTTTTTTGGTGCCATTAGATATTTTTTAACATAATCTAAGTTTTCTTCATCTAGCGTATCAAGCCAACCACCAACAGGGTGATTATCGTGAGTACCAGGATAGCAAATAGCATTCTTTTTATGATTATGAGGTGCATAGTCACTATCACCACTGGCATCAAATCCAAATTCTAAGATTTCCATTCCTGGGTAGCCACATTCTTTAAGCATGATGTGAACTTCTTCAGTTAAAAAGCCCAAATCTTCAGCAATAATCTTACAATCACCTAAAACTTCTTTAACTTTGTTAAAGAGTTTTACGTTAGGTCCTAATTTCCACTTGCCACGTCTAGCATTAACATCACCATTTGGAATAGCGTAATAAGCTTCGAACCCTCTAAAGTGGTCAATTCTAACAACATCAAACAAAGTCAAACTAGCTTTGATTCTTTCAATCCACCACTTATATCCTTCTTTTTCCATTAAATCATAGTTATATAATGGATTACCCCAAAGTTGTCCATCAGGAGTAAAGGCATCAGGAGGACAACCGGCAACTTCAACTGGATTTAAATCTTTATCTAATTGGAAATATTTAGGATTACTCCAAACATCACTAGAATCAAAAGCAACATAAATTGGCATATCACCAATGATTTCAATTCCTAAGCTATTAGCATAATGCTTTAAATTGAACCATTGTTTATAGAATTCGTATTGAACAAATTTCCAAAATTCGATTTTTTCTTCGTTATTCTTTTTAAACTCAGATATAGCATTAGCGCTTCTTGTTCTATAGCACTTCTTCCAACCAAGCCAGTTTCCTTCAACTTCTTCATTCTTTATTGCCATAAATAAGCTATAGTCGTCTAGCCAGCCATTGTTATCTTCTTTAAATTTAATATAATCTTTTATGTTCTTATCAAATCTTTTATAAGCTTTTTCTAAAACAATAAATCTAGTTTTATAAAGCCATTCATAATTAACTTTTTTATCTTTATATTGGTATTCTTTATAGTCACTTTTTTTAAGTAAACCATCTTTATTAAGCAAATCAAAGTCGATAAAGTAAGGATTACCCGCAAAAGCACTAAAAGCTTGATATGGACTATCACCATATGAAGTTGGACCAAGTGGCAAAATCTGCCAGTATTTTTGCTTTGCCTTATTTAAAAAATCAACAAAATCATAAGCTTCCTTACCAAATGTACCAATGCCATATTTATTAGGTAAACTACTTACATGCATTAATATTCCACTATAGCGCATATTAAACCTCTACTTTTGCTTTAAAACATATTTTATCTAAAATACATCCTTCAACATACCAACAATTATCACGTTTTTCACTATAGATTGTTATTTCATCATTATAGACAGCTTCATTTAAGAAACTAATTTCAAATGATTTAATATAATCTTTATCTAATTCAATTGCATTATAAATCATCCTAGCATAATGACAATTATTAAGATGATAATTATGATCAATTAGGCATTTATCAACCTTAACTTTATCTTTTAATTCTTTAGGTCTATCAAATATTAGCTTAGTAATCTCTGGTAGATCTATATAAGTGCCACTAATGTCACTACCAGCAAGGCTAGCAGGCAAAATGCGACGCTCATCTTTATCAATTAAGCACCACTTACTAGAGCCAATTACTACTCTTTTACCATTTGATAAAAGCTCATAGCCTCTAATAAATTCTGCTCTTCCTCTTTTTGCTTGCCAAGTATTTACTTCAACACTTGACTCAACTTTGTAATCTAGATAATCAAATCTAACGCTAATTAATACCCATAAAGCATTTTTAGCTAGCATTGAAGAGTACCCACAATCCTCTTCTATTACGTGAGTGTATGCGGCTTCTTGAAATAGCTCTAAAATAGCCCAAGGTGATAATCTATCATATAAATCTAGATCACTATGTTTAATTTTATTTTCATATTTATACAAAAAATCCATCTTTCACCTACAAGAATAAAATAAAAGCAAGATAAGCTAGTCCATAATATAAAAATACAGCTAGTACGTCATTTAATGTTGTGATAAATGGTCCACTTGCAACTGCTGGGTCAATGTGAATCTTATCTAAAATGATAGGGAATAATGATCCAGTTAAGCTACTAATAGTCATAGCAACTAACATACTAATAGAAATGATTGAGGAAACTTTAATAACATCAGCTATAACAAAGCCATCCCCTGAAACAATCTCTTGTTTTCTTATCCATAAGAAGATAAAAATAAAGATAAATGAAATTGCCCCAACAATCACACCATTTAAAAATCCGACTCTTACCTCTTTAAAGATGCTCTTTCTTACGCTTCTTCCTTCCATATCACCACTAGTGATATTTCTAATAGTAACCGCAAGTGATTGCGTACCAACATTACCTGCCATATCTAGAATTGTACTTTGGAAAAATACAACAACAGGCAAAGTGGCGATAACTCCTTCAAATGCCCCAACAACAGTTGAAACTAAGAATCCTAAAACAAGTAAAACTACTAGCCAAGGGATTCTTTTCTTGATAGATGTAAATATTGATTCATCAATATCTTCACTATCAGTCAAACCACCGAGCTTAGCATAGTCTTCTTCGAACTCTTCGGTTGTGGCACCTAACAAAATGTCAGATGTGATTACCCCAACAAGCTCGTTATCGTGGTTAATAACTGGTATTGAATTTTCACTATAGTCAGTTAAATTATTGATAGCATCTTCCATTGATTCATCATCGTAAATTGATGGATAGCTTGTTCTACAAAAATCAAGTAGTTTATCTTCTTTTCTTGCACAAATTAAATCTTTTAGATCAATTGAGCCATAGAACTTGCCATTATCAGTAACAAAGATAGTATAGATATTGTCATGTTCCCCTGCTTCTTTAACTAAAGCATTCATGGCTTCTTTTATACTAAAGGCTTTATCAATAGTTATATAGTTATCAGTCATATAACTACCAATTTGATCTTCTTCGTACTTATCTAATTCCTCAATCTTTTGCTTTTGCTCATCTTCCATCAAGTTGATGATTTCTTGTTTATCATCTTCCTCTAACTCATCTAGGATATCCATGGCCTCATCTGAATCCATCTCTTCCAAGATATCCGCAGCTTTTTCTGGTGGAAGTTCGTCCACGAATTTATCTACGTCTTCGTAGAATGTGAATATTTCCGCAATATCGCTAATATCAAAGATCTTATAAGCTTCTAAACGCTCTTCTTCAGTTAACTCTTCCAAAACATCGGCGATGTCACTGCTATGGTAGTTTTCAAGCAGTTTAATCTTCTCTTTTTTGGAAATGTCTTTTGACAAAATGATGTTTTTAATCTCAATTAAATAATTTTCTTGCATATTATTCTCCTTTCTAAATCATTTTTTAGAGAACATCAAGAATTAAATAATCACATCATTTATTTATACAGATGTGATTTATGTTATTTTCAAGATATTCATTCGCCGGATAAGCACTAGTTTCCATAAAACCACATCCTTTCATAAAAATCCTACTTATTTATTATAATCCTTTTATCATCCTTTTACAATAAAAAAAGAGCCTAAATGAGCAC
>CAKJYW010000036.1 GCA_918272565.1 Bacilli bacterium | reverse complement strand
GTATGTTTAAAGGTGAAGGCAAGAACATTACTGTTGATAAGTGTGCTTATGGTAGCCAGTATTTACACAACTACATTAAGGGAGCTGACCACTATAAATATTTAGTTGGAATGACTTCCTCAACTAAATATGACCTAGCCTTTTTACAAGAGCAATCAAAGAATACAATGGTTGATCCAGGTGACTTCTATTCAAGTTCTAGAGAACTAGTTAATTTCTTTAAAGAAAAAGGAACAAAAGTAGCGTTCTATTCAACTTGGAGTGATAAGAACGGTTATCCTAATAGAGCATATAGTGTACTTGATGTTACAGAAAAAGTTGAAGCAGCTTACGATGCTATAGCTAGTGAAGTGGGTTCACTTGTTAGTAAGACAGGGGTTGCTATCTATTTATTTAGTTTAAAGCACCCAGAGATTGAACTGTATGCATCTGATGGTAACCACCCATCAACTATTGGTACATATATTGCGTCTTTATGTCACTATATTTTAGTGTTTGGTAAAAAGATAGAAAGAATGCAATATACTTATAACGACTATGTAAATGATAGTAGTATCACATTCCATGCTAAAACTTTAGAACATATTAGTGATGAACTTCAAAATGATATTATCGAAATATGTAATGAAGCGATGTTTGGTAGTAGTATTGTTAGTGAAGAAAACATTACTTCATCAATTGGTGTAGAAAGAAACCTAGACCAATTAGAAGGCTTTAATAAGAAAATCGAAGTTGATAATAGTGTAGAAGGAACAATCGATGTTACTTATAAAGTAACTAGTGGAAGCTGGAATGTTTCAGTTGATAGTAAAGGTAAAACATCATTTGCTAATACTAGCGATAAATCAGTTCTAATGTTCCAAGAAGAACTAATAGAAGAAAAAGATTTATGGTACACATTATCATTTGATTTCGTTTTAAAAGAAGAAGTTGAAAGCTACACTTATGCTAGAGGAATACTACTAGCTAGTTATACTCCTACTTTGTCTTATTTTGATGGAAACGAAGCACTAATCTTAGGTAGAAGAAGATATAATACATCTATCGCTTTGCAAGCTATGAGAGTATATGATCCTGCTAAATACAACACAAGCGGATATTATTCATTTGATAGAGGCTTTGATTTAGTAAGAGTAGAACACTTAGTTACTGAACTTAATAAGATTTATCATATTCAAATCTATTTCAACATAAGTGAACAAAAATATGGTGTTTATGTAAATGGTGTATTAAGCGGATATGTTATTGGAGTTGATCTACCTAAGGGTGGATATATGGGACTATTCTCATTTGATAGTAATAAGATGACATTTAGTAATTTCAAATTAAATTGTTATGAATTAAGATTTAGTGAAAGTAAATAAAAAGGGAAAAAGACTAGTACATTTGTGCTGGTCATTTTTCATATAATAAGTTATGAAACCAGAGATTTAATCTCATTTAATTTTATTGTATCATTTATTGTGTCATTTATTGTGTCATTTATTGTATCATTTATTGTGTCATTTTCCCAAAATATATCAAAGCAACCATATTTTACAAAATTGTTTCCAAACGTTTATTTTTTTAAATAAGCAAAAGTGGTATAATATTAGTGTATAGAAAGGAATGCATACATGCTTGAGAAGAACAACTTAAAAGCGTGGTTGTACTTACTACCTGCGATTATCTTGATTGGGGTCTTTATGGTTTATCCTCTAGTTGATGTTATCGTCTACTCGTTTGAGGAAAGCTATAGTTTTGTCAGCCAATCATATAATGGAATAGGTTTATACAACTATCGTTTTGTTTTAAGAGATCCATACTTTTTAAAGTCCATTAAGAATACTTTTCTAGTGGTTATAATTACAGTGCCTCTTTCTACTGTTATCGCACTACTCATGGCAGTGGCACTCAATTCTATCAAACCATTACAAAAGTTATTCCAAACAATATTCTTCTTACCTTACGTAACTAATACGATTGCGGTAGGATTAGTATTTATGATTATATTTGATGAAACACCGTATTCAATAGGCTTTGCAAACTTAGTTTTGAAGCTCTTTAGCTTAGGACCAATCGATTTCATCGATGGTCCATATGCTGCAAAGATGTTCGTTTTGTGTTTCTATATTATTTGGGTTGTAATGCCATTTAAGGTTTTAATATTATTATCTGCTTTACAATCAGTTAAAAAAGATTATTATGATGCGGCTATGGTTGACCAAGCAAGCAAATTCACAATCTTTAGTAGAATTACTGTTCCAATTATTTCACCATATATTTCATATTTAGTTATTACTGGTTTTATTGGAGCATTTAAACAATATAATGATGCGGTGGCTTTGTTTGGTACTGACCTTGATAGTCAAGGAATGAATACAATTGTTGGATATGTTTATAACATGCTTTATAACGAAACGGGAGGATATCCATCATATGCATCAAGTGCCGCAATCATTCTATTTGTAATAGTACTTACTATCACTGTTATTAACCTAATGGTTAATAAGAAAGTGGTACATTACTAGGAGGAAAAATGGATCAAGATTACAAGAAGATTACTAAAGCCTCCCAAGTAAAAGGAATCGTTAGAAAAGTGGTAACCTATGCCTTCTTAGGAATTTGTGCTTTGGTTGTTTTGTTCCCATTCTATTGGATGGTTCTAACATCAATCAAATCATTTAGTGATTATAATGGTGAAATGGTACCTAAACTATTTACCTTAAGACCAACTTTAGAAAACTATATCACTGCATTTAGAGAAGTTGAATTAGGTAGATATATGATTAATACTGTTATTTTTGCATCTGTTACTACTATAGTAATGGTAATTGTAGCAGTACTAGCAGCATATGCTTTTGCTAGACTTAATTTCAAAGGTAAAGACTTATTATTCACATTATTCTTATCATTAATGATAATTCCTAATGAATTAGTTATTATCACTAATTATGTAACAATCGTTAATTTGAATTTAAGGAACACTTATACTGGTTTGATTGTTCCTAGTATTATGAGTGTGTTCTATATCTACTTGCTTCGTCAGACATTCATGCAAGTTCCTGATGAGCTGTATTATGCCGCAAAGGTTGACGGAACAACCGACTTTAATTATTTACTTAAAGTCTTAGTTCCTATTGCTCGTCCTACCCTTGTTTCAATATTGATATTAAAGGTTATTGAATGTTGGAACTCATTTGTTTGGCCTAGACTTATCACAACAAACAGTAAATATTATTTAGTAAGTAATGCGATTGAAGAGATCAAATCTAATGGATTTGGTAGAGAAAACATCCCTGCTATGATGGCTGCTGTTGTTATCGTTTCTGTTCCTTTACTTGTTATATTCTTAGTATTTAGAAAGCAAATCATGACAGGCGTTTCTAGAAGTGGAATTAAGGGGTAAAAGAATGAGAAGGAAAATATTTATTTATTTGTTATTAATATTTGTAATTGGTGGTGCTTTTGGGTGTCATGGAGCAAAAGCATCAAGTGAATTCACTGTCCCTGAAAGCTTTGATGAAAGCAAAGAATATAACATTACTTTCTGGGCGAAGAACGATAGTAACCCTGTTCAAAAGAATATCTTTAAACAAACTGTTGAAAGATTTGAATCATACTATCCTAATATTCATGTTACTATTCAAAACTATAGTGATTACACTAAGATTTATAATGATGTAATCAAAAACATTTCAACAAACACTACTCCTAATGTATCAATCACTTATCCTGATTTTGTGGCTACATACTTAGAAGGAAATAATGTTGTTGTGGCTCTTGATGATCTTATGAATAATGAAAAATATGGTTTTGGTGGTAGTGAGATCAAATATGATTCTATTAAAAGAGAAGATTTAGTCGATAAATTCTTAGATGAACTTATCATTAATGATAAATATTATGCAATTCCTTTTGTTAGAAGTAGTGAAGCAACATACATCAACAAAACAGAAGTAGAAGCATTAGGCTTTAGCGTTCCTGATATTGTCACTTGGGATTTTATCTGGGAAGTATCTAAAAAAGCTAAAGAAGTTCATCCGGAAAAAACATTTATTCCAATGATTTATAAATCAACAGATAATATGTTTATTCAATTAGCAAAACAAAGAGATATCGATTATTCAACATCTAGTGGCGACATCTTATTGTTCAATGATAAGACTAAAGTGCTTTTAAGAGAACTAGTAACATACGGCTTAAACAACTATTTTGATACGTTTAAGCGTGTAAGTTATCCTGGTAACTTCTTTAATGCTGGTAATTGTATATTTGCAATCGACTCAACTGCGGGAGCTACTTGGATTGGTAGTGATGCGCCTCTAATTGAAATACACGAAAATGATGTAAAACAATTTGAAACGGTTGTAAGAAGCGTCCCTCAAACTGATTCAGCGAGTCCTAAAATGATAAGTCAAGGACCTTCTATTTGTATTTTTAATAAAGATGATAAAGGTGAAGTTTTAGCTAGTTGGCTATTTGCACAGTTTTTATTAAATGACGAAACACAAGTAGCGTTTAGTAAAACTGAAGGGTATGTTCCTGTTACAAAAACTGCCCTTTCATCAAGCGCATATCTTGATTATTTATCTAGAAGTGGTGAAGATAACGATGAATATTATTACGTTAAAATTGATGCTAGTAAGCTAGTAATGGATAATATTGATAATACATTTATTACTCCAGTATTTAATGGATCAAGCTTAGTTAGAAGTGCAGCAGGAGAATTAATTGAATCCACTCTCCAACAAGCTAAATCTAAAACATATGATGATAGCGATGAGTGGTACGATGAACTTTACAAAAACATTAAGATTTTGTACAAACTTGATGAGCTTGGTGATACTAATCTTAATGATTTAGGTCCAATTCCTAATATAAGTAAAACATTACTAATTACTTTAGGTGTTGTTTGGCTTGGAATTGGTGGTTACTTTTTGTATGCGTTTTTAAAGAAAAAGAGACATGATAGAAATTGACTTTCTATAGTATGTTTGTTATAATGATTATATAAAGAGAAATAAGAGAGGGGAAAAAATGAAAAAATTATTCGCTTTATTAGTTTTAGTTTTTGCAGTAGCATTAGTTAGTGCTTGTAAAAGTAACAAAGCACCTGCTACCGATAAGATTGAAGGTTGCCTAACTTACGCTGAATATATGGCTAAAGCAGATGACGAAGCAGTTGTTATTGCTGCATACGTTCAAGGCAAACAAGTTTATGCAGAAGCATATGGTAATACTTCTTTATATTTACAAGATGAAAATGGTGGATACTTCGTTTATAGATGGGTATGCACTCAAGAAGAATATGACAATGTTAAAGTTGGTAGCTTAGTAAAAGTTACTGGTACTAAGACATCTTGGAGTGGCGAAGTTGAAATCAAAGACGCAAAAGTTGAAGTTTTAGATGCTAAACTTTGGACAGCTGATCCAACTGATGTAACAGCTAAATTTGGAACAGAAGAATTAGTTAATTTCCAAAATATGTATGTTGTTATTAAAGGAGCTGAACTTGTAGCATCAACTATTAAAGATGACGACACTTCTTATCCATTCCTATACAAGTACAATGGTAGTGGAGATAGAGGAGACGACATCTATTACAATGTTAAGATTGGTGATGAAGTTTACACATTCGTAGTTGAAAGTGATTACCAAAATGCTGATTCTGAAACTTACAAAGCTTTAGAAGGAGCTAAGATTGGTGACAAACTAGATATCTATGGAATCCTTTATTGGTACAATGGACCTCAACCTCATACTTCAAAGGTTGTTAAAAAATAATTGAGAAACGAATTTAAGAAAGCAGGTATTAAAAAATACCTGTTTTTTTTAAGCTAATTTTAGTTAAGTGTACTATAATATAAGTAAAGATGAGGTAAAGAATATGAAAAAGAATAAAATGATTATTAGATTTATGGTATTAGTAATGGCATTTGCGCTTATTTTATTTAGTGGATGCTCTTTTAATGTTTCTGATTTTGTTGTTGATACACCAAAGGATAAAGAAGTTGAAGTTATTAATGATAAAGAAGATAGTAACAAAGAGTGTGAAACTGAAACAATTGTTAACACGGTAGTTTCTTATGTTTCTACTGACTCTAAAGTATATTCCTCAACAGCTGAAGTTGTTAAGAATGTGGCTGATAGTGTTGTTGAAATAAGCACTGAGACTGTTGTTACATCATGGGGTAGACAATATATTTCATCTGGTGCTGGTAGTGGTGTTATAGTTGGTGCAAGTGATAATACTTATTATATTATTACTAATAATCATGTAATTGAAGATGCTAACGATATTACTGTAGCAACAAGGGATGGTGTAACATATAAAGCAACACTTGTAGCTACTGATGATTCAGCTGATATTGCTGTTGTTAAGATAACTTCTTACGAGGAACTTTCCTTAGCAGTAATTGGTAATAGTGATGATTTAGAGATTGGTGAAGACTTGATTGCAATTGGTAACCCACTTGGTTCATTAGGTGGAACTGTTACAAAAGGAATTCTATCTGCAACAGGAAGAATGATTCAAATAGGTAATTATTCAATGACACTACTTCAAACCGATACCGCAATCAACCCAGGAAACTCTGGTGGTGGACTATTTAACATGAAAGGTGAACTAATTGGAATCGTTAATGCCAAAACAAGTGATGAAGAGATCGAAGGAATTTGTTTTGCTATTCCTATTAATATTGCTAAAAGAGTTTATGATGATTTAATTAGCTATGGTTACATTCTAGGTAGAGCAACATTTAATGTTGAAGTAGCTGAAGGAACAATCTCACAAAAGGCAATGAGCAGTCAAACTAGAACAATAGTATATGTAACGTCAACTAACTCAGATTCATCAACTGGATTTAAAGAATACGATATGATTTATAAAATCAATGGTGTAGAAATCACATCTTTACTAGATTATAATATCGCATTATCAAAGATTGCTGCTGGAGAAGAAGTAGAAATAGAAGTATATAGAGGATATATATCTCAAAGCTTCTGGAGTAGTGGTATTAGTTTTGAAAACGAATCAACAACATTCAAAACAATTGCTAAGCAATATGGTGAATAAAAGACAAAAAGATAGACTTTTGAAGTCTATCTTTTTATATTCTTTGGTATATTAAAATATTTATAATCTAAATCTTCGTTATATGAAGTGGCGCCTATTTTTATTAAGGCGTTTTGTAATAATTCATCATCTTTTTCTATTTTTAATGCTGATAAATTAAGATTATCTATAGCATATAGTAGAGCTTTTCTAATTATAACATCGACCATTTCTTCGTTTTTGTATTTTTCGTTTAAAAATGAAACTAAAAACACTGCACTGCCAAATACGGTATTATTAAAAATGGCTTTTGCTACATCCATATCTTTATATTCTACTATTAATGTTATTGTGCTACTAAAGATGGAATCTTCTTTTAGCACGTTATCTTTGCTTCTTTCCTCTTTTGGTAAGATTACGAGGTTTTCTTTATAGGCACTAGCTCTTATCATTTTAAGTAATCTATCGTTTAGTTTTGCTTCATCAAAGCTAATTCCTTTTTCTTCTAGGATCCTATCAATTGCATAAGCAGGGTCAAATGTGTGAAATACATAATATCTTTTATTTAGTTCATCGGGTTTAACCATGTTATAAACTTGTTTTGAACTTAGGTTGTAAGTATATGCAAAATAACGATAAATGTAACCAATCCAATACAACACTTCGGTGTTGTATTTAATTTTACCATAATCACTTTTACCAAATTCTTCGTCAAGTTCTAAAAAGATATCATCTACTCTTTTGGTGTTATTTAGAAAGTCAATTGAATCCATTTCTTTTGAAACGCTAGAATTCATAAAGCGTCTAATGAAGATACTTGAACTTGTACTTGTTTTATTTGCTGATTCTTCAAAAAGAGTGCCTTGAATCTTACATAAAGAGAGGCCATCAGTATCTATTTTTTTGATCATTTGAATATCTCCTCAATGTATTTTCCTTTCCCCTTGTACTCAATTCTAGCAAGCTTTGTTTTATCGAAGCCTTGTTTTTGAAAATCCGTTTGCTTTTTTGCATAATAATTTCTTTCACTACTTGAGATATAGCATTTTTCTAATATCTTGATGTTTTTAACAGCTTTTTCTGTTAATAATACATATTGAAGACCAAGGGGTGTAGCAGCAAGGCAGTGTTTGCATTGCTCATCTGTTATATAGCCATTAATGAATTCATCGATAATACTAAACATTCTATTGTCAGCTATTGGAGCAATGATATAGTCAGCGTTCTTTATTTTATTTATTATCTTTAAAACTATCTCACTATCTTTATATTCATCTAGTCTTCCTCTAAAATATGCTATAGCAAACATCCATTCTTGATCTACAGAAAATTCTACTTTTTTAAGATTATCATCAAAAAAGTCTAGAAAATAGATAGATGAATTATTAGATCTACAAATAAAAGAAGCTGATTTTTCGTAAGACTCTCCACAGTAAAAACCTTTACCAAAGTCGTTATTAGCTTTTCCGTAATCTGATTTAATCTCTCCAACAAGCTCGCTACGTGAAGCGTGTGTTAATAAAATATGGTTAGCTAATAATTCCTCTTTATAAAACGCTTCTTTTTGAGCGTTTAGTCTTAGACCTTTATTAAAGCAATAATTATATAATAAATCTAAGAACTCTTCTCGAGGATAGTTTAAGCCACTTTCAATTCTAGCTATTCTAACTCGCTCTACCCCTAGTTCACGGGCTAGGTTTTCTTGGGTAAGTTCAAAGAAGTCTCTAATAAGTTGAATGTCTTTTTTAATTTTATAATCCATTTTATGCCTCGCTTCTATGATAATTTTAACATAGAGATGAGGTAAAGTCAATAACTTGTTTGTATCAAATGATACAAACAAGTTATGTAAAAGCACTTACAATAAAAATATCTTGAAAAAAAGACAAGATGTGTGTATAATTACTAATGGTAAAAACATATAAGGAGAGGATAAATATGGAATACACAAATCAAATTAAAAACATGTGTAAAGTAACTTGCGGTGCAAGCCATGGATGTGCTCCTATCCCTCAAGAAGGCGAATGGACATATGCTCGTGAAATCAAAGACATTAATGGTTTTACTCATGGTATTGGCTGGTGTGCTCCTCAACAAGGTGCATGTAAGTTAACTTTAAACGTTAAGGGTGGAATCATCATGGAAGCTCTAATTGAAACATTAGGATGCTCTGGTATGACACACTCTGCCGCAATGGCTAGTGAAGCGATTGTTGGTAAAACAATACTTGAAGCAGTTAACACTGACTTAGTATGTGATGCAATCAACACTGCTATGCGTGAATTATTCTTACAAATCGTTTACGGACGTACACAATCTGCATTTAGTGAAGATGGTCTAGCAATCGGTGCAGGACTTGAAGACTTAGGTAAAGGCTTAAGAAGTCAAGTTGGTACATGCTATGCTACAAAAGAAAAGGGACCTCGTTATCTAGAATTAACTGAAGGTTACATTACTAAGATTGCACTAGACGCTAACAATGAAATCATTGGTTACCAATATTTATCACTTGGTAAATTCATGGACTTCATGAAGAAGGGTTTACCTGCTGAAGAAGCTTTAGAAAAGGCTAAAGGTCAATACGGACGTTTCGAAGAAGGCGTTAAGATCATTGACCCACGTCAAGAATAGGAGGCAAATCATGGCATTATTTGAAAGTTACGAAAGAAGAATAGATCAAATCAATAAGACTTTAAATGAACACGGAATTAAATCTATTGAAGAAGCAAAAGAAGTTTGCGATAAATATGGTTTAGATGTTTACAATTTAGTTAAGTCAATTCAACCCATTTGCTTTGAAAATGCATGTTGGGCTTATACTGTTGGAGCTGCTATCGCATTAAAGGAAAAAGCAAAAACTGCAGCTGATGCAGCAAAATTAATTGGTGTTGGACTTCAATCATTCTGTATCCCTGGATCAGTTGCTGATGACAGAAAAGTTGGTTTAGGACATGGTAATTTAGGTGCAATGCTACTTTCTGAAGAAACTAAATGTTTCGCATTCTTAGCTGGTCATGAATCATTTGCAGCTGCTGAAGGTGCAATTGGTATTGCAAAGACTGCTAACAAAGTTCGTAAAGAACCTCTAAAAGTTATTTTAAACGGTTTAGGAAAAGATGCAGCTAAGATCATCAGTAGAGTTAATGGATTCACTCATGTTGAAACTGAATTCGATTATAAGACTGGTAAAGTAAGAATCGTTAAAGAAACTCCATATTCAACTGGTGATAGAGGAAAAGTACGTTGCTATGGTAGCGATGACGTTAGAGAAGGTGTAGCAATTATGCACCTTGAAGATGTAGATGTATCAATCACTGGTAACTCAACTAATCCTACTCGTTTCCAACATCCAGTTGCAGGAACATACAAGAAGGAATGTGTTGAAAAAGGTAAGAAATACTTCTCAGTTGCATCAGGTGGTGGAACTGGTAGAACTCTTCATCCAGACAACATGGCAGCAGGACCTGCTTCATATGGTATGACTGATACTATGGGTAGAATGCATAGTGATGCACAATTTGCTGGTTCAAGCTCAGTTCCAGCTCACGTTGAAATGATGGGCTTAATCGGTATGGGTAATAACCCAATGGTTGGTGCTACTGTTGCTGTAGCTGTAGCTGTTAGTGAAGCATTAGCTAAATAGTTAATTATAGATGACCTTTTATAGGTCATCTTTTTTTCCTTTAACGAATGATTATACACAAAAATGTGTAAAAAGCATCCAAAAACATATACAAAAATGTGTAAAAAGCACTTGAAATTATATACAAAAATGTGTAAAATATAGGTGAAAACATATACAAAAATGTGAGGAAGTTATGATAAGAAGAAAAATTGACAAAGTATTACTTGATTGGAAGAGACGAGAAGATCATAAACCTTTGATAGTTAGTGGCGCAAGACAAATTGGAAAAACAACATCTATTAGAGAGTTTGGAAAGAACTATGATTCGTTTATAGAGATTAATTTTGTCTTAGAACCAAAGTTTAAGTCTATATTTGATGATGGCTATACTGTTAATGATGTTATCAAATTGATTAGTTTGTTAGACCCAAAATGTAGATTTATTCCAAATAATACTCTTATTTTATTTGATGAAATTCAGGAATATCCTGATGCTGTTACTTCACTAAAATCATTTGCATCCGATGGAAGATTTGATGTGATCTGTTCTGGATCTTTACTTGGTGTGAATTATAATAAAATTAAAAGTATACCAGTAGGAAGTAAAGAAGAATATGAAATGCATTCTCTTGATTTTGAGGAATATCTTTGGGCAAGAGGATATAAAGAAAGTCAAATTGATGATATATTCTCTTATATGAAAGAATTAAAACCACTACCTGATAGTTATTTTTCTACTTTACAAAAAATATATAAAGAATATATATTCGTTGGTGGGATGCCCGAGGTTGTCAAAAAATTCATTGATACAAATAGTTATGGAGAAGCTTTTGAGATACAAAAAAGAATTTGTAGAGACTATGAAGATGATATAACTAAATATGTTGAAGGACTAGATAATGCTAGGGTAAAAAACTTTTATCGTCACATCCCAAGTCAACTTTCCAAAGACAATCACAAATATCAAATATCTAAAATCGGACATGGGGCAAGGTTTAGAGAATATACTGGTATAGAAGATTGGCTAAAGGATGCAGGAATTATCAATGTTGCTTATAATATAAGCGAATTAAATATTCCGTTTGATGTTTATGAAATTAGCGATAACTATAGAGTTTATTATCAAGACCACTCACTTTTTATAGCAAACCTAGATGAGGAATCAAAAGAGGATTTAATAGTTAATTCAAATTATGAAATATATAATGGATCTTTGTATGAAAGTTTGGTGTCTGAAGCGTTAGTAAAGAGTGGATATAAAATATATTATTATAAATCAAAAGACTCAACAGTAGAACTCGATTTTGTTATTAGGATTAAAAACGAAATCATTCCGATAGAAGTAAAAAAAGAAAGAGGAAGGTCAGCATCATTAAACACAGTGATTGAGAATAGTTCAAATAGCATTAAATATGGTGTGAAATTGACAAATGGGAATATAGGATTTTCCAATAATAAATTTACTTTCCCTTATTTCTTATCTTTCTTATTGAGAAGATTTTTTAAAGAAACTAATTATATAGAATGGTAGATAAAAATATAATAAGTATTATGTAATAATCTTTGTATTAGAATTAGTGGTGTGATATAATAATTAAGGAAAAAAATGTATTTATGGAGGTAATATCAGTATGAATATTATTACGTGTATCAAACAAGTTCCTGCTTCTAGTGATGTAAAGATTGATCCAGAAACTGGAGCAATGATTAGAGATGGAAAAAACACTAAGATGAATCCATATGATTTATATGGACTAGAGATTGCACTAAAGATAAAAGAGCAACATGGTGCTTTTGTAAAAGTCATTACAATGGGCCCTCCAGCCGCAACTTCAGTCTTAGAAGAAGCTATTTGGATGGGTTGTGATGATGGATATCTAATGACTGATAGAAAGTTTGCTGGTGCTGATGTTGTAGCTACATCATACACTTTAAGTCAAGGCATTCGTTTTATGGGTGATTATGACTTAATCATCTGTGGAAAACAAACAACAGATGGTGATACTGCTCAAGTTGGTGCAGAACTTGCTGAACACTTAGGTATTCCTTATGCTTGTTACGTTGATAAAATCATCGAAGTAAAAGATAAATCAATTGTTGTTAGAACTAATATGGATAAGACATTTGAAACATTAGAAATTGCTTATCCTTGCTTAATCACAGTTGATAAAGGTAGCGTTACTCCAAGACTACCTTCATATAAAAGAAGTGTAGAATTTAAAGATAAAGAATTCCATTTTGTTACATTCAATGATTTACCTGACCAAAATGAAGCAAGCTATGGACTAAAAGGATCTCCAACTCAAGTTGAAAGAATGTTTAATCCTGATAAGAACACTAATAAAGTGGTATTAAATGGAACTGAAGAAGAACTTGCTAATAAACTAAAAGATATCTTAAAAGAAGGAAAGTACCTATAGGTGATAAGTTATGAGAAAACTAGTAATTGATCAATCTAAAGTTACAAATGATATTGCCCAAGAATTAATAAATGTTTGTCCATTTGGTGCTATCGAATATAAAGATGGTAAGTTAATTGTCAATGCGGCATGTAAGACTTGTGGAATATGTGCTAGAAAAGGTCCTACTGGTGTTATGAAGCTTGTTGAAGAGCAAGAAGGACCAACTATTAACAAAGATGAATGGAAAGGTATAGCAGTTTACATTGAACAAGAATTAGAAAATGTTCATCCTGTTAGTTATGAATTAATTGGAAAAGCAAGGGAACTTGCTTCTGTAACTCATCATCCAGTGTACGCTATATTAGTTTGTGATAGCAAACAGTTAGAAAAGTACAAAGATGAAATCTTATCATATGGCGTAGATAAATTGTTCGTATATGTTAATGATGAATATAAATACTTTAATGCAGAGCGCTATGCACGCTGCCTAGAAGACTTTATTGAAAAAATCAAACCTTCAACAATCCTCTACGGAGGAACTCCACTTGGACGTAGCTTTGCACCACGCATTGCAGCACACTTCCATACAGGACTAACTGCTGACTGTACACGTCTTGGTATGAAAGAAAATACTGACTTAATCCAAGTTCGTCCTGCTTTTGGTGGTAACGTTATGGCTCAAATCATTTGTACTAACCGTCGTCCTCAAATGGCAACAGTTAGATACAAAATCTTTAAAAAGCCAGAACCTGAGGCTCCTCATGGTGAAGTAGTTTTAATGGAAACAAAAGGCTTATCACTTTTATCTAGTATTAAATTACTTAATATCACTCCAAAAGAGAAAATCGTTGATATTAGTGAAGCTGATGTGATTGTGGCTGTTGGTAGAGCATTTAAGAACGAAGATGACTTAAAGATAGCTTACGACCTAGCTGATGCTTTAGGTGGAATCGTTGCTTGTTCTCGTCCTTTGGTAGAAAATGGATTAAAAGAAGCAAAATACCAAATCGGTTTAAGTGGCAAGACTGTTGCTCCTAAACTTATCATCACCCTTGGAATAAGTGGAGCTGTACAGTTTGTTGCAGGAATGAATGGTAGTGGACTTATAATTAGTATTAATAAAGACCCTAATGCTCCAATCTTTGATGTAAGTCATTACGGAATTGTTGGAGACTTATATAAGATAGTTCCTAATCTAATCGACTTAATTAACAAGGAAAGAGGAATTTAATATGGCAAAATACAATAAGTTAAATAACAAAGACATCGAATATTTAAAGAGTATTTTCAGTAGTGATGACTGTTTCTTTGGTGATGAAATCGGTGAAGACTATGGACGTGATGAACTTTCTACTGTAAGAAATATGCCTGAAGCATTAGTGTTTATTAATAATGCGGAAGAAGCTAGTAAAGTAATGCGCTATGCTAATGAAAGACATATCCCAGTAGTCGTTCGTGGTAGCGGAACTGGACTTGTTGGGGGATGCGTTCCTCTTGAAGGCGGAATCGTAATGTGTACTTCTAAAATGAATCACATTTTAGAACTTGATGAAGCAAATCTTACTTTAACAGTAGAACCAGGTGTATTACTAATGGATATTTATTCATATGTAGAACCTCGTGGATATTTCTATGCACCAGACCCAGGTGAAAAGACTGCTACAATCGGTGGTAACATTTCAACAAACGCTGGTGGTATGCGTGCTGTTAAATACGGTACAACAAGGGATTGGGTAATGGGACTAGAAGTTGTCCTACCTAATGGTGATATTGAATATTTCGGAAGAAAAGTTGTTAAAGATTCAACAGGTTATTCACTTAAGAACTTAATTATCGGAAGTGAAGGTACTTTAGGTATTGTTACAAAAGCCATTTTAAAAGTTATTCCAAAACCAGCTGAAACTTTAAGTTTACTTTTACCATTTAGAAGCGAGGAAGAAGCGCTTGATGCTGTTCCTGAAATCATTAAAGCTCAAGTTAATACTATCGCTATTGAATTCTTTGAAAGAAATACTATTGGATTTGCTGAAGAGTTCTTGGGAAAGAAGTTCCCAGATACTAAAAGCGATGCTTATATCTTATTAACATTTGAAGGAGCAAATAAAGAAGAATTAAAAGCTAATTATTCTAAGGCTGCTGATATGTGCATTAATAAACTTAATGCTATTGACGGACTAATCGTTGATACTGAAGAAAGAAAAGATTCTGTTTGGAAAGCTCGTGGAGCATTCTTAGAAGCCATCAAAGCCTCTACAACAGAAATGGATGAGTGCGACGTAGTTGTTCCAAGAAGCGAAGTTGCTAATTACATCAAATTCACTTATGAACTTGCTAGTAAATATAACATTCGTATCCCTAGCTTTGGTCATGCGGGGGACGGTAATTTGCATATCTACATTTGTAGAGATGACTATTCTAAAGAAGAATTTGAAAAGAAACTTGCTAAAGTGTTTGATGAAATGTATAAAGAAGCTAGCCGTGTTGGAGGACTTGTAAGTGGTGAGCACGGAATTGGTTATGCTAAAAAAGGCTTTATGAAAGACTTGCTTGGAGAAAATCAAATTAGATTAATGGCTGGTATTAAGAAAGTGTTTGATCCAAATGACATTTTAAATCCAGGTAAAATTAGTGAATAAAAAAAATAAGCAGTTAGTTAACTTAAACTAACTGCCTTTTTTTCGGAAAATTTCCTTAGAAAAAGTTTTTTTAATTATAATAAACTTGACTATTTTATGAGAATAGTATATTATATCTATGTAATAGGAAATTATATAAAATGTTTTATTTAGTTTTTAGAAAATGAATATTAAAACGCTAAATAAGGCACCTTTTTTTACTCTCAATTGGTTTTTATTATTTGTCAGGATGATAATTAATAAAATAAAAAACTAGATGTAAGAGTAAATAATAATAGAGGAAACAAAATGATTACATTAGAAAAGAAAGAACATCTTTTAAAAGTCTGTAAAGAATTTGTTGATGTTAGTAAAGTTGTTGAAATAAGTGAGCTTAAGGGTGGTCATATTAATGAAAGTTATTTGATTACTATGCCTGAGGTTGAGTACACTTTACAAAAGATAAATACTCATGTTTTTAGAAGTCCTTATGGAATGATGCACAACATTCAAGAAGTAACTGACTTCATTAGAAAGAAGATTGTTTATACTGGCTTAAACCCTCAACGAGGTGTTTTAAACATCGTTTTAACTAGATATGATCAAACATTAGCGATTATTGAAGATGAATATTGGAGATGTACTCAATTCATCAATAACGCTACTGCTTATGAGAGATTAGATGACCCTGAGATGTTTTATGAGATGGGTAGGATTGTTGGAGATTTCCAAGGGTTGCTTGATGGATTCCACACAAGAATCCTAGAGGACACTATTCCTCATTTCCATGATACTGCTTATCGTTATGATCATTTCTTACAAATTGTAAAACTTGACTCTTGTGATAGAGTAAAGGAAGTAAAAGAAGAGATTGCAAAAATTAAATATTTTTCTCCATGCTTTTCATATATTAACAAACTAATTGAAGATAAAGAGATTCCACGTCGTGTCACTCACAATGACACAAAGCCTTCTAATGTTTTATTTGATAGTAAAACTAAGAAAGCAATTTGTCTAATTGACTTAGATACTGTTATGAAGGGCTCAATTTTGTTTGATTATGGTGATGCCTTAAGAGGTGGTGCTTCAACTGCAAAAGAAGATGAGAAAGATTTAAGCAAAGTAACAGTTGATTTAAGAATGGTTGAAGCTTTCACTAAAGGAATGTTAGCTGAGATGAAGGGTATCATTACTCCAAAAGAAGTAGCAAATTTATTCTATGCTTATGCTTTAATGACAATGGAACTTGGAATGCGTTTCTTAGATGACTACTTAGATGGCGATAAGTATTTTAAGACTAGTTACCCTACACACAACCTAGATAGAGCTAAAAACCAACTAAAGCTATTTGATGAAATCATAGACAAGAGAAAAGAAATATTTGATATAATCAATAATATCGTTATTGAACTTGGATTTGATAAGGAATTTAGATTTGTTGATAAACACCCTAGTGGGTTTTTAAATGACAAATTTCCAACTGGTTTTAAAGGTTGATTAAATTATAGTTTTGTGTTAAAATAGTTACGCAAAATGATGGAGGAAAATCATGGAAGAAAAAGTAAATAATACTGTGGAGGATGGCTTATCTCTCAACCAGATTTTATTCTTAATTAAGAAGAACTTACTTTTAATAATTATAATCGTGTTTGTTCTAGGATTAGCTGGAGCAATATATGGTTTCTTTATTAAAGATGTAACTTATTCAACAAAAGCTACAGGCCTAGTTGAAGCTGAGCCTGTAAGTAGTAGCAGTGAAGCAACAGCTTACTCTTATTCAATCAACTTAACAAATACATTCAAAGTGTTTGTTGTTAGTGACCCTGTAATTGATATTGCTTATAATAACTTAAAAGGTAAATATCCAACATTAACTAAGGGAGCAATTAAGAGTGCTGTAAAATTTGAAACTTCAAGTGCTAGTATGATTGTTACTCTAACAGCATCTACTAATGACCCTAAATTATCAATTGATATTGCTAATAGTATGATGCATGCAGCACAAGAATGTGCTAATAGTATTGACGAGGAAACTGGAGATCCAAGTTTCAAGATTCTATCAAACAAACTTAAGATCGTTCAAGAAGCATCTGAAGTAAGTGCTTCTCGTGGAACATTAAAGATCGTTTTAATTGCAGTTGCGGCTGGTTTGATTCTTTCATTTGCTATTATATTTATCCAATATCTTGCAAATGACACATATACATCAAAGAGTGAATTTGAAAACACATATGGAATTGAAGTTCTAGCAAGTATTCCAGAACGTTACAGTAGTGGAGGCAAAAATGATACTAAGCAAAAAGCGTAAGAAATTACTAAGAGAAGAAGCAATCATTTTTGATAAGGAAAACGAAGGATACGGGAAATCAATTGAACAATACACTCGTTTAAAAGATAACATTTTGTGTTTTGCAGTTGATGGCAAGAAAGTTATTCAAGTTGAATCAAGCGTTGAACAAGAAGGTAAAACTACCACAACCGCTAACCTTGCTGTTGCCTTAGGTGCTAGTGGCAAGAAGGTTGTAGCTATCGACTTCGACTTTGCTAGAGGATGCTTACATAGATTATTCTTAGTTGAAAACCATGGTGGAGTTAATGACTACATCTTAGGTAATATCACTAAGGAAGAGTTAATTAAAAAGACATCATATGAAAACGTTGATATAATCACTAAAGGGCATTCAGTTAAATCTTCTTCTATGATTTTCACAAGTCAAAAGATGATTGATTTAATTGAAGAATTAAAGAAAGAATATGACTTTATTCTTCTAGACTGCCCTCCAGTAGTTTTAGTAAGTGACTATATGCACATCGCTCGTTTATCTGATGGCGTATTATTAGTTGTAGCATATGGAATTACAAAGAAGAAATATGTTACTGATGCTGTCAACTTACTAAGAAATAACAATATCAATATCATTGGATCAGTATTCTCATATTATGATCCTAAGATTAGTAGTACATATTATGACTATAATGGTTCATATTATTATTACTATTATCAAAAGAATGATAAAGAAAAAGAAAATCAAGGATAATTATGGAAAGAGACAATTTGGTTGATATTCATTCCCATATTATCACCAAAGTAGATGATGGAAGTGAAAATATTGAAGCTTCCATTTATTTATTAAGGCTAGCTAAAAATGCAGGGATTAAAGATTTGATACTAACACCTCACTTTAGGCGTGGGATGTTTGAAGCATCAGTTGATAAAATCAAAGAAGGATTTAGTGAATTACAAAAAATAGCTAAAGAAAATAATATCGATATTAATCTATATTTAGGTCAAGAGATCTATATTAGAAGAGTTGGCTCTTTTAAAGAATATCTAGAAAGTGGTAAAGTTATTCCTTTAAATGATACTAACTATTATTTGATTGAGTTTTCTTATGATAGTGAGATTGATATTAGCGAAGTTGTTTATAATTTGAAATTATTAAAGAAAAAAGCAATTATTGCTCATATCGAAAAATATAATTACATAACACTAAAAGAAGCTGAAGAGATTAAAGCAACAGGTGCTTTGATTCAAGTTAATGCTAGTAGTATAGTTGGTAGATATGGCTTTGGTATGAAGAGAAAGACCCTTAAATATATAAAAGAGGGGCTAGTTGATTTTGTGGCAAGTGACTGTCATGCAACTAGAGAATACGATTATGATAAAGCATATAATCTTATATTAAGAAAGTTTGGTAGTAGTGTAGCACTTAAATTATTTAAAGATAATGCTAAGGTGTTACTAGAGAAGAGTGATTATGAATAAACATGCGATAATACTTGCGGCCGGAAAAGGCACAAGAATGAATATTGATGTACCTAAATGTAGTGTTAAAGTAGCTGGTAAGTCAATGGCTCAACATATCGTTGATGCTCTAAATAATTCAGATATAGACGATGTAGTAGTTGTTGTTGGGTACAAAAAAGAAGAAATGATGGCTTCAATTGATTCTAAAGTTAGCTTTGCAACTCAAACAGTGCAAGATGGCACTGCTCATGCTTGCCTTGCTGCTAAGGATGCACTAAAAGGATTAGACGGAATAACTTTAGTATTTCCTGGAGACGTTCCTTTTATTGGGGAAGAGCTAATTAGTAACCTCACTAAATATCACCTAGATAACAAAAATGACTTAACAGTTGTAACAACAATCCTAGATGATGCTAAAAGTTACGGTAGAATCTATAGGGAAAATGGTAAATTTAAACGTATTATTGAATTTAAAGATTGTACTGATGAACAAAAAGAGATCAAAGAAATCAATGTAGCTTTCTACTGTGCAGATACTCATTTGTTATTTGATGCTATTAATAAAGTACAAAACAACAATCATCAACATGAATATTATCTAACTGATATTGTTGAAATAATGTTAAATGATAACAAAAAAGTTGATGCTTACATTGCTAAAAATGATTATCATATCATGGGTGTTAACACTATCGAAGATAAAGAAGCTGTTGAAAGATTATATTTTGAAGATAAGAAGAATAAATAAAGAAATAAGTGTCTTAATTAAGGCACGTTTTTTTTATGAAAACTCTTTTATTTTATTGACATTTAGTGTAGATATGATATAATTAAATTAGTTTAATTTTACTAAACTTTTTGTTTAGTGGAAAGGAGTTTTATGAGCTTGGGTTCTAAGATAAAAGACCTTCGAGTCTTGAATCAACTAACGCAAGAAGAACTTGCTGATAGGTGTGAACTAACTAAAGGGTTTATATCACAAATAGAGAATGATCTAACGAGTCCTTCGATATCAACTTTAGTTGATATTTTAAGTGCTCTAGGCACCAATCTAAAAGAGTTCTTTAGTGATGATGACGACGAGAAGATTGTGTTTAGTGATGATGATTACATTGAAAAAGAAGCAGAATATGGCTTAATAACCTGGCTTGTTCCTAATGCTCAAAAAAACGAGATGGAGCCAATTTTGCTTAAATTAAGCGGTGGAAAGAAGACAGACATCGATATGCCTCATGAAGGGCAAGAATTTGGATATGTTTTATGTGGTGAAGTAGAAGTTCATATCGGAAGTAAAGTATTAAGGTGCAAAAAAGGTGAAACATTCTACTATACAACAGATAAGAATCACTATATAAAGAATGTAAAAGATAGTGAAGCAAAGATAATATGGGTTTCAAGCCCTCCTAATTTTTAGAGGTGAATTATGGAAAAGAACGATAAAATAATTGAACTTGTTGGGGTAAGTAAAGAATACGATAACAATGTTGTTGTGGATGACTTCAATTTATACATTAGAAAAGGTGAATTTGTTACCTTCTTAGGTCCTTCTGGATGTGGTAAAACTACTACACTTAGAATGATTGCTGGGTTTGAAATGCCAACAAAAGGTAAGATCTATTTAAATGGAACTGATATTACTGATATCCCTCCATATAAAAGACCAATTAACACTGTATTCCAAAGATATGCTTTGTTTCCTCATTTAGATGTTTATGATAACGTAGCCTTTGGATTAAAGCTAAAGAAGATAGAAGATAAGAAAAAAGATAAAGACGGTAACGAAAAGACTGTCTTACGAAAATTAACAAGAAAAGAAATCGATACTAAGGTAATGGAAGCACTAAAGATCGTTGACTTAGAGGAATTTGAAACTAGAGATATTACTACTCTATCTGGTGGTCAACAACAACGTGTTGCTATTGCTCGTGCGATTGTTAATGAACCAGAAATCTTACTTTTAGATGAGCCACTTGGTGCACTTGACTTAAAGATGCGTAAAGATATGCAACTTGAATTAAAAGAGATGCACAAGAAGTTAGGTATCACATTTATTTATGTTACTCACGACCAAGAAGAAGCTCTAACAATGAGTGATACTATTGTAGTTATGAAGGACGGTATGATCCAACAAATCGGTACTCCAACTGATATTTATAACGAACCAAAGAATGCGTTTGTAGCTGACTTTATTGGTGAAAGTAACATCTATAATGGTACTATTACTGGTGAACATAAAGTAATCTTCTTAAATCATGAATTCGAAATGGTTGATGATTTCGAAAAAAATGAAAAGGTTGATGTAGTACTAAGACCTGAAGATATCTTTTTACTTGAAAAAGATAAAGGTATGGTTAATGGTAAGATTGTTAGTAAAGTATTTAAAGGTGTTCATTATGAATACGTAATGATGGTTGGTAAGAACGAAGTTGTTATCCAAGATACTAAAGAATATGAAGTTGGAGAAACTATGAGTTTCTATATCAAACCATTTGATATTCACATCATGCACAAAGAGTTCGTTAGTAACATCTTTGATGGTTACATCGATAAAAACAATAAGCTATTGTTTGCTGAAGGCGAGTGGGAATGTAATGTTACTGACTTGCTCCCAGGATCATCACTTGATGAAGATGGTTATTTAGTAGATAAAAATGGTAAATTATATGATTTAACTGATGCTTTAGTAAAAGTAGAAGTTGGTCTAAAAGACATTGAAATCATCGATAATGAAGATGATGGCAATGTGAGTGGAGAAATCGTATCAATCATTTATAAAGGTGACCACTATCAAGTAATTGTTAGAACTCCTGATTATGATGATTTCGTTATTGACACTGAATGGACTTGGAATGAATTTGATAAAGTTAGCTTAAAGATTGATCCAAGTAAGATTAAAATGACATTAAAGAAGGATATTAAGGAATATGTTAAAGATTAGGTTTCAAAGAAAACACCTATCTATTCCTTATGCAATATTCTTGATTTTATTTATTATCTTACCTTTATTATTAATTGTTTATTATGCAATTAGTGATAAAACTGGAGCAATAAACTTCTCGAATTTTGTTAACTTCTTTAAAGATAAGAATAAGTTAGGTTTGCTTTCATTTAGTGTTATTATCGGACTAATAAACACAATATTGTGTTTACTTATCGGTTATCCTATAGCAATGCTACTTGTTAATAAGAAATATAATAAGAGTAAGGTGCTCTTCTTACTATTTATCATGCCTATGTGGATAAATTTCGTTTTAAGAACAGCCGCAACTCGTGACTTATTATATTGGATTGGAATTAATGGTGGTGAGATGCCGTATCTCGCTACAATGATTGGTATGGTTTATAACTATCTACCTTTCACTATCCTACCACTTTACACAACAATGCTTAAGATGGATAAGACTTTGATTGAGGCTAGCTACGACTTAGGTGCTCGCCCTCATCAAACATTCTTTAAGACTATCATTCCTATGACTATGCCAGGAATTGTTTCAGCTGCCACAATGGTCTTCATGCCAACAATGTCATCATTTGTTATTAGTGACATCATGGGTGAAAGAAAGATCAGTTTGATTGGTAATGCTATTCAATTCAACTTTGACCAAAGTAGATGGAATGATGGATCACTCATTGCTTTAATAATGTTATTAATTATTGTAATAATTTCACTACTTACAAGAAACATTCAAAAGCAAGAAGATGCGAGAGGTAGTATATGGTAAAAAAGATTTTTGCTAAGTGCTACATTTGGTTGATTCTTCTTATAATGTATGCTCCAATATTAACTTTATTTGTATTTAGTTTTACTGAAAGTAAAAACATCGGTAGTTGGACTGGTTTTTCATTTAGACTTTATTTAGATATGTTTAAAAATGAAGAAATCATGACAGCTTTGCTTAATACAATATTAATAGCTGTTAGTAGTGCTTTGGTAAGTACAGTAATTGGAACATTAGGCGCAATTGGAATATTCTATAGTAAAAAGAAAACAAAAAAGGCCTTTGACATGATTGGTCAAATCCCTGTAATGAATGCTGAAATTGTAACAGCTATTTCACTTACTATCCTCTTTGTTTTCTTTGGTGTTAAATTTAATTTTGTAACTTTATTAATTGGTCATGTTGTTTTAACAATTCCTTTTGTAGTATTAAGTGTTACTCCAAAGCTAAAGCAACTTGATCCAAACATTTATGAAGCAGCGCTAGACTTAGGTGCTACTCCTAAAAAAGCATTATGGGGAGTAGTGATTCCTGAGATTTTACCTGGTATCTTTAGTGGTTTTATGTTATCAATAACATTATCACTAGATGATTACATCATCACTGCTTTTACTAGAGATAACTCTTTCTCTACTTTATCAACTTACGTTTATGGAGCTACAGCTAAAAAGGGTGCCTTACCACCTACCCTAAGAGCCCTATCAACAATTCTCACATTGATTATTTTAGTAGTATTATTAATAATTAATGCTAAAACTAAAAATCAAGCAACTATTAAGAGGCATAAAGATGTTAGATAGATATGTTAGAAAAGTTTTAGTATTTGCTTTACTTTTAATGGTGGTATGTTTAGTTGGATGTAGCGACACTGAAGAAGAAAATCTCGTACTTAGGATTTATAACTGTCAAGATTATATTGATGAAGGACTAGATGATGTTGGTAATAAGGTTTCAACATCAGTTATGGAAGACTGGGCAGAAGATTATAAAAATAGAACTGGTAAAGTGGTTAGCGTAGTTTATGATACATTTGAAACAAATGAAACAATGCTAAACACCCTAAAGACTGGTAAAACTACATATGACCTATGTTGTCCTAGTGAATATGCTATTCAAAAGATGATTAGAGAAGGAATGCTAGAAAAATATGATCATGATGGTGAATATCTATATATCACTAATTATAATGATTATGCATCTCCTTATATTAAAAAAGTGTTTACTGAAAGTGGCTTAAGTGAGTATGCTGTTCCTTATATGTGGGGAACTTTAGGACTTCTTTATAACCCGGAGATGGTAGAAGAAGAGGACCTCGACTCATGGGGCGCTTTATGGGATGAAGACTATAAGAATTTAGCTAGTGCTAAAGACTCTGTTAGAGATACTTATGTAGCTGGTGTAATGTATTTAAATCATGATAAATTAATGGCTGAAAGAGAAAAATATTTAAATGGTTTAATTACAGCAGAAAGTTATAATGCATTTGTATCAAGTGTAATGAACGATACATCTGATTTAGAAGGTGTAGCTAGAGTCTTAAAAGAAATGAAAGAGAACATCTTCGGATTTGAAGTTGATAGTGGTAAAAACGATATCGTTACAGGCAAAATTGCAATTAATGTTGCTTGGAGTGGAGACGCTGTTTATTCTATGGCTACAGCTGAAGAGGAAGAAGAAGTTTATTTAAGTTACAAAGTTCCACTTGAAGGTGGTAATGTTTGGTTTGATGGCTGGGTAATGCCAAAAGGCGCTAACAAAGAACTTGCCCAAGACTTTGTTAATTTCATCTGCCATCCAAGCATTGCATCTCGTAACATGGAATATATCGGTTATACATCTCCTATAGCAGGGGACGAAATCTATGAACTTGCATATGATATGTATTATGAAGAAGACGGAGAATATGAAATTGATTTAACATATTTCTTTGATGGCACAATTAGTGATGAATATCTAGAAGATGGTAAGGTAATCTTTAGAACAAGCGAAAGAAATAGAGGCCTAGAGACACAGTACCCTACAATTGAAGTACTAGATAGATGTGCTATTATGGAAGACTTCAAAGACCAAAACGATAATGTTTTAGCGATGTGGGAGAGTGTTAAATTAGGTGAATATTCTATTTGGCTAACAGTCGGTGTTGGCGCTGGAGTAGTAGTTATTATAGGATTAGGTTATTATATTAAAGCATTAAAATCTAGAAGAAAGAAGAATAAGAAATTAGATTGGTGATTTTATGGAAAGATTAGTAGGAACTGTTGCTCGTGGAATTAGAGCTCCAATTATTCGTGAAGGCGATGACATCGCTAGTATCGTTATTGATAGTGTATTAAAGGCAAGTGAAGCTGAAGGCTTTAGCTTAAGAGATCGTGATGTAATTAGTGTAACAGAAGCAGTTGTTGCTCGTAGTCAAGGAAACTACGCTACAATTGACCAAATAGCTAAAGATGTTAAGACTAAATATGGAGAAGAAGCTGTTGGTCTTATTTTCCCAATTTTAAGTCGTAATCGTTTTGCTATTTGTTTAAAGGGAATTGCTCGTGGACTAAAAAAGATCATTTTAATGTTAAGCTATCCATCAGATGAAGTTGGTAATCACTTAATTAGTTTAGATGATTTGGATGAGAAAGGAATCAATCCTTATAGTGATGTATTAACTGAAGCTAAATACCGTGAATTATTTGGTTATAAAGAACACGTATTTACTGGTGTTGATTACGTTAAATATTATAAAGAACTAATTGAAGGGGAAGGCTGCAAGTGCGAAATCATCTTTGCAAACGATGCTAGAACTATTTTAAAATACACTAAGAATGTTTTATGTTGCGATATCCACACACGTGAACGTAGCAAACGTTTATTAAAAGAAAACGGTGGAAAAATCGTTTACGGACTAGATGATATTTTAACTAAATCAGTTGATGGAAGTGGCTATAACGAAAAATATGGACTTTTAGGCACAAATAAAGCAACAGAAGATAAAGTTAAACTATTCCCAAGAGACGCTCAAAAGGTTGTTGAAAGAATTCAAAAAGAAATCTTTGAAAAGACTGGTAAACACGTTGAAGCAATGGTTTATGGTGACGGTGCCTTTAAAGACCCTGTTGGTAAGATTTGGGAATTAGCTGACCCAGTTGTTTCTCCATTCTATACTAGTGGCTTAGTTGGTCAACCTAATGAAGTTAAGCTAAAATATTTAGCAGATAACGACTTTAAAGACCTTAAAGGGGAAGAGCTAAAGAAAGCAATTAGCGAATACATTAAGAAGAAAGATAGTAACCTAAAAGGCCAAATGGTTTCTCAAGGAACTACTCCACGTCGTTTAACTGACCTAATTGGATCACTATGCGACCTAACTAGCGGTAGTGGTGACAAAGGAACACCAATTGTATTAATTCAAGGATATTTTGATAATTATACAAATTAATAATATTTTAAATAAGAGGATATGTTGACTTTGGTTTGTTCAATATATCCCTTTTTTGTGGCTTTATAAATTTAATCTTTACTTATTCATCTAAAAATCTTTACTTTTTCGTGTTTTTGTATGTCTAATAAAAGAAGAGATCGAATGATCTCTTTTTTAATGAAAACAATTTTATTGTATGATTTTGTTTTTTAGCATTAAATCAATTGCATATGCACATTTATTAAATGCCTCAAAGTGATTCTTTTTTTGAAAATTAATCTTATTATAATTCGTGTTATTTATTAATGGCTGTTCATTTATCTCTGCAATAAAGATGTTTGTATTTGTTAAGATACCAGCAACAAGTAAAATCACATTAGCTGCATCATCAACAGCTTTTTCTCCAGAATACTTTTCCCCATAAACATGATTAATAACGGCGATAATTCCTTCTACTAATAGAGAATAATCTTCTTTATTATATGCGCCTCTTGATACAATGGATAAAGCAGTGTTGAAAGAATCAAGCAAACATTCCTTATAAGTGATGTTTAAGTTTCGATATTTTATTTCTTTATTACATACGGAAATATAATTTTTTTTTATTGATTCAATATCATGAGCCAAATTAAATAAAGAAGATATATCTAATAACTGCTTAATTACTTCTAATCGCTTATCATTACTAAAATCTTCATTGTGGAATTTGATTCCAACCGTATGTGGGGCAAAGGCTGTTAATTTGTCGCCTAGTAGTGCTTCGATTGTAGGTGTATTAACGTAACTATCCTCATTTGCATTGATTAACATTTCATTTCTAATAGGTGTTTTTATTAGTGTATCAAATGGTATCTTCTCGAATAAGACATCTAATAGTATTTGCGTTTCTTTTCCTTCTCTTAAAACAGATTTGTAATTAAAGCGATAATGTTTTTTGCTTATATTTGTAGATGCCTTCCTTATAGATTCTTCATAACTTATAAATGGGTAAATCTTCGATGCTTCTTTAATAAGATATTCTATATCGAAATCAGGTTCAACTAAAATATCAATATCTGTGCTTAATCTTTTAGGATTGTTAGTTAAAATCATTAATGAACTCCCACCCTTAAAGCAAAAATCAGTTGATACTTTCGATAATGCTTCTAATAAACCCAAAGCAAATATTGATCTTTCTAGTAATTGCGGATCTATCTTATATTTTCCTAACAAAAATAATAAGTGCTCTTTTGTGTATGTCTTTTTATCAATCATTTATTTTGTCCTCCAATTTATTATTACTTAAGAACTCAAAAAATGATTTTTTTATTTTTCGTCTTGTTAAATATGCGTTTAATGAAAGTTCATCAATCGCATATTTTTCAAATATTTGTTTGTAAATATCAGGCAATTCTGATGTAGAGAAGAATCTCTTTAGAATAGCATCAACAAACAGATCAACAATAATTTTTTCTATTGTAAAAGATTTATCTTTTCTATTAATTGGTGATCTAGTAAATAGCGGTTTGATAATTATTAAGTCACTAGATGAATATTTATCAATTTCTTCTAATGATGGATTCAGTAATATGTTTTTATAATTATTATCTACTAGCACTTCATATATCGTATTTGCATATTTTTTGTCTACTTCAATAAATATTGTATTTTTTCCAATTAAGTGATTTAACCACTCATTTAAAAAAGTAATATTATAGATGATATAGTCAAATTTTATATCCTTTAATACATTTATAAAGTCTTTTGTTTCATCATATTCTCTATAAATATGATATTTCTTTTTATTCACAAATTTGTATTGATCATTATTAATTTTAGCAATTACACCATCCTCTATTAATTTGTTAATTAATAATGCTTTTGATCTTTGACTCATATTATTCTTTTTGTATTGATTATAGAGTTCATTTTTAGATGTAAAATTATTCAAAGTAATTCACTTCCTTTTTTTGCAATCTTGCCACTTTTTAGACTTTTTGGCAATATTGCAATATAATTATAGCACGCTTATCACAAAAATAAAAGAAAAAAGAAGCAAAAGATATATAAAATTTGATATAATATAATAGATATTGTTATAAATGAATAACTAGAAAGAGGACAAAATGTTAGAAATTAAGAACTTAACTAAATCTTATGATGGAAAAACTAATGCTGTTAGTGATTTGTCATTAACTATTAATGATGGTGAAATCTTTGGATTTATCGGTCACAATGGTGCTGGTAAAACCACAACAATCAAATGTGTTGTTGGGATATTAGCGTTTGAAGCTGGTGATGTATTAATAGATAGCAAATCTATTAAAGAATATCCTATTGAATGTAAAAAGGTAATAGCATATATACCTGATAATCCTGATTTATATGAGCAGCTAACTGCTATTCAATATTTGAATTTTATATCTGATATTTATGAAATAAATAAAGAAGAAAGAAAAGAATTAATATTAAAATATGCTAAAGTGTTTAAGTTAGAAGATAACTTAAATGATTTAGTATCTAGTTTGTCTCATGGTATGAAGCAAAAGCTTGCTTTGATTAGTGCTTTTATTCGTAAACCTAAGCTTTTAATTCTAGATGAACCATTTGTTGGGCTTGATCCTAAAGCTAGCCATGATGTAAAAGAATTAATGAAGGAACTTTGTGCAAGTGGCAGTAGCATATTCTTCTCTACTCACGTTTTAGAGGTTGCTGAAAAGCTTTGTGATAGAGTTGGTATTATTAAAAATGGTGAACTTATAACTTTAGGCACTGTAGAAGAAGTTAAAGGCGATAAGTCACTAGAAGATGTCTTCTTGGAGCAAGTCGATGAGTAAATTAGGTATATTATTAAAATATGGAACTATTAATACTTTAAGAATTAATAGGTTCTTTAAAGGCAAAAAGAGAGAAGGAAAAGGTCCTATTATCTTATTACTTGTTTTAGGAATTGTCTTCTTCGTTATTGCTTTTATTTATATGACTATATATGGACAGATGTTTCATGAAGGTGGAGTTGATGGAGGCATAATGGTTCTAGCTATTAACCTAGGATCAATTATAACTGCCCTAACTTCAGCCACAAACACTAACGCTTATTTATTTAATCCTAAAGATTTTGATTTGCTTATGGCAATGCCAGTTAAGCCTAGAACAATCTTTTTAAGTAAAGCGATAGATTTACTTATCTTAAATTATGTGACACTTCTATATATTTATGTTCCTTCAATGGTCGTTTACACATTTTATAATGATGTAGGCTTCATGTATTTTGTTTTAGCGATAATTGCCTTTTTCTTAATTCCGCTACTTCCAATAGCGGTCTTTGGAATGCTAAGCTATCTCTTTGGTTTTTTAAAGATTAGCTTAAAGGTTAAAAAGATTATTAGAACTATTCTTTATTTAGCTCTAGTAATTGGTATTTTGTTTGTTTCTTTTAGCATAAGTAGTGGAGCAGGTGATGAGAATTTTGCTCTTAATATCTATAATAATCTAGTTAAAGTTTATTATCCTGGATATTTGGCTTACGAGGGCTTAAGAGGAGATTATTTAAAATATTTATTGTTTATTGCTATTTCTATCGTTCCTTTTATTCTTTTTATGGCTTTTGCTAGTCGCAGCTATTTAAAAAATAAATCAAATGATAATTATAGTGTTAGTAGTAAGAATAAAGAAATAAAGATTAAAGCAAGTAGTAAAATATCTACATTACTTAAAAAAGAATTAAGAGGTTATTTTACTTTACCAGTATATGTAGCTAATACTGTTATTGGTCCTATAATGGGAGTAATTGGTGCTATATTTATCATGATTAGAAGTAAAGCTGATTTTGTTGATTTGGGTGATGGTAAGTTAGTTGAGATGAGTGTACTTCTTCCATTTTTAGTTGTGCTAATTTTAAGTGTAGCGTCATCTATGTCACCAACTACTCCAGCCGCAATCTCCCTAGAAGGTAAAAACATGTGGATAATAAAGAGTAGCCCTATTAATTATAAAGATATAATTAATTCTAAGCTCTTTGTTAGTTACATTGTTACACTTCCTTTTATCTTTATTGTTTTAATTATTAGTTTAATTATTAAAAGATTTGAATGGTATGAATATCTAGCTATATTATTAATACCAGCAGTTAATGTAATAATAATATCTAAGATAGGGTTATTATTTAATTTAAATAAAGTAATCTTAGACTTTGATAATCCCGCAAAAGTAATCAAGCAAACAACACCTGTTTTATTTACGATGTTAATATCATTTGCTTTAGTTCCTTTTTTAAGTGGATTACTAATAACTTTATATTTAATAACAAAGATTAAGATTGTTAGCTATCTTGTTACTTTAGTAGTGTTATTATTAATATATATATTAGTATCAGTATTACTTAAAAAAGTAGGTAAAAAGAAATACGAAAAAATTGTTTGTTAGGAGGATTTTTATCCTCCTTTTTCTTGTTATTTTTAAAATTGTGTTGCTTTTAATGCTATTATTTGATATAATACTTAAGCAAGATAAATAGGGGTATAGTTCAATGGTAGAGCAGCGGTCTCCAAAACCGTAGATGAGGGTTCGAATCCTTCTACCCCTGCCATGGCGAACTTGGTGAAGTGGTTAACACTCCGGATTGTGGCTCCGGCATGCAAGGGTTCGATCCCCTTAGTTCGCCCCATATGAGATGAATTTACCCCCAAAAGTTGTCCTTGTGGTACAATTTAAGGGGGTTTTTATTTTTAAAAATTGACAAATAATCGGGTCAAAAATTATTAATGACCCGATTATCAAACTTTTTGTGTTAGTATCTTTTGTAAATATCACAAGACAACTAGATGAAAATTTGAAAAAAATCTAAAAATATTGACATTTTTAAGATGATTAAATATAATATATATGTAAGATGTATGCATCTTAGAGCAATTTTTTAGTTGCTAAGCCGAAGACGGAAGTTGCTCGGTTAGGGGAGTGGCTTTCAGAGGGTCTACACCGGTTAATGCTTATCCAATTCCTAAATAGGTTCGCCGAAAGAAAAGCATTATTATTAAAGACAATCACTTTGATTGTCTTTTTTTTGAGGATAACATGGAGAAAAACATTTTAAAAGACGCTGCATCAGTTTATGAAAGAATTAAAGAAAAAAGATATATGCTATGTATTAAACGCAAGGGTGAAGTCAAGACTTTAACTATCTTTTTTCCTATAGCAAATTTTTATCATCTAGTTGGTTTAAACAAATTAAAAGATATACCTATTGTTCAACGTAAAGCTAAAAGTATATATAAAGAAATCCTTGACGAAAAGATTACATATCAAAATATAGAGAATAGTGTTTATATTGATCAAATTAAAGATCGCTTGTTTTATTTTCAACATATAGAGAAGCTTTTAAGTGTAAATTCGTTATATTTTAAGTCATTACATGGGAAATTTAAAGGTATAGAAGCTGATTTTGTGCTAACCACAAAAATTGATGATACTGAATTTGTTTTTTTATTTTTTGCCAAAGAAGTAAAAGATTATTTGCCATGCTCATTTTTTAATAGAAATGAACAAAAAGAATATACAAAAGAAGGTACTCTATGGAAAATAGAGTCAATACGCGAAATAAGTTATAGATAACTGATGTGGCAAACCTAAAAAAACCAGTTATCTCTAGAGAGAATAAACGACTCGTCATAAAAAATGTATAGCTCTCTAAAAGGAACTTTCGATTAAATGGCGAGTCGACTAGTCATTTAATCGAAAAAATACTTGACACGAGCAAGTCTTAATAGTAAAATATTATTGTAGAGGTGGCATAATGTATATTAAAAGAGATATAGAGCAATCAATTATAAAGGCGGAGAAATCTTTTCAAGCTATTGTTATTTATGGGCCTAGACAAGTTGGTAAATCAACAACTGTCGATATGTTATTTGGAGATAGATTTAAAAGTGTTACTTTAGATGATACAAAAGAAAGAGAACTTGCTATTAATAATCCTAAAGGTTTTTTAGAAGTTCATCCTTGGCCATTGATTATAGATGAGGTTCAAAAAGCCCCTGATCTTTTAAGTGAGATTAAGGTTATAATCGATGAACAAAGAAAAATATGGTTAAAAGAAAATAAAGATAGAGAACTGATGTATGTTTTAACTGGTTCTAATCAATTTGAGTTGCAACAAACCATATCAGAATCACTTGCTGGAAGAGCAGCTGTTTTAAATATGTCTTCTATGAATCAAATTGAATCACAGGGATTATCAGGAACACAGTTTATTCCAAAAATAAAAGAATTACTTGAAAAAGAAAATACATCTAATATTAAATACAAGAATAAAAAAGAAATATTTGAATTAATATTTAGAGGTGGAATGCCTGATATAGTCACTAATAATTCAGAAAGAGAGATTTATTTTAAATCATATTTTGACACTTACATAGAAAAAGATGTGCTTAAGCTTATATCTGCTTCTAGCGAACTTCAATTTAGGCGCTTTATCTCTTACTTGGCACTACGAACTGGAAAAGTGGTAAACTATGAGGTGTTTGCTAGGGAGTTAGGAATTGATTCAAATACTATAAAAAGATGGTTATCAATATTAGTTACTTCAGGCATTATAGTACTTTTAGAGCCATATATGTCTAATGTCTCTAATAGAATTATAAAAGCACCTAAATTATATTTTATGGACACTGGTCTTTGCGCATATTTGTGTAAATGGCCTAGTGCAGAAATGTTAGAAGAATGCGCGATGAGTGGTGACTTTTTTGAAACATTTGTTGTATCGGAGATTATAAAAAGTTTTTATAACTTTAATATAAATGTTAAAAACTATTTGTACTATTATCGTGACATTGATCAAAAAGAAGTGGATTTATTATATGTGGAAAATAATGCTATTTATCCAATAGAAATAAAGAAAGGGGAAAACCCAAGTAAGCCAAATAAAAACTTTAATGTGTTAAGAAAATATGGACTTGAGATTAAAGAAGGTTTAGTCATTGACACATGTGATAAGATTAGACCAATAAACGAAATGGTATATACATATCCTGTTTATCTATTAGGTAAATAAATTAATAAAAAATAATGATTTATTGAAAGTTGATAAAATTTGTGCTAAAATATTATTGAACTATTTGAAAGGAGAATAATTAAATGAAAAAAGTTTTTAAATTATTGGTTGTTGCAATGTTTGTTGCATTAACATTTACTTTCGCTGCTTGTGCTCCATCATCTACTGATGCTGCAAAGAAGAAAATGGAAAAAGCTGATTACAGCGTAGTAGTTTCAGTTAGAAGCGAAAAAGGTGACGCTGGAGAAGTTGCTTCTATCGTTTGTACTAAGAAGAGTGATGGTAACATCTTATCACAAATCGGTTCTGCTCTAGATGATAACCTAACTGGTACATTATATGCATCAGCAAAAGAAGCTAAAGCTGCATTTGATGATTCAAAGAACGCTGAAGGAAAGACTAACTACACATTAGTTGGTAAATGGGTTGTTTACGGAAGCGAAGCTGCAGTAAAAGCATTTAAGAAATAATCTAAACTCAAATAGATTTACTAAAGGTGTCAAAAGAAATTTTGACATCTTTTTTATTTGATGTTATTAGAGTTTTTGGAAAAGTGTCAAAAAGAGGTGCAAAAAGTATTAGAAAAGTGTATAAAAAACCACAAAAAAGTATTGGAAAAGTGTATAAAATATGGTAAAATAATATTGGAAAATTGTATAGGTGGTGATTAAAATATGTTTAAAAGG
>CAKJYW010000035.1 GCA_918272565.1 Bacilli bacterium | reverse complement strand
TAATCAGGTAAGAACTTAGTTACATCATCTCTACTGAATCCAAATGTCATTTGAGTTAAGTCGTTTGTACCAAATGAGAAGAATTCTGCTTCTTGAGCAATTTCATCAGCAAGTAATGCAGCACGTGGAATTTCAATCATTGTACCAACATGATACTTCATATCGATTCCAGCTTCTTTAATTAATGCATCAGCTGTTTCACAAATAATATTCTTAACGAACTTTAATTCCTTAACTTCAAGTACTAGTGGAACCATGATTTCAGGTGTTACAGGTTTACCAGTCTTCTTTTGAACATTTATTGCAGCTTTGATAATTGCAGTTGTTTGCATTTCACAGATTTCAGGATAAGAAACAGCTAAACGGCATCCACGATGACCCATCATAGGGTTGAATTCGTGTAATTCTTCACATCTTGCCTTAATTTGTTCAACAGTCTTTCCTGTTGCTTCTGCTAATTCTTCAATCTTATCTTCTTCTTGAGGTAAGAATTCATGTAGAGGAGGGTCAAGTAAACGTACGTTTACATTCATCTCATCCATGATTTCATATAATGCTTCGAAGTCAGCTTGTTGCATTGGTTCAAGTTCTGCCAAAGCAGCTTTTCTTTCTTCAACTGTATCAGCTAAAATCATCTTTCTCATAGAGAAGATTCTGTCTTTATCGAAGAACATATGTTCTGTACGGCATAGTCCAATACCTTCAGCACCAAAATCTCTAGCTTGCTTAGCATCTTTTGGAGTATCAGCATTAGTTCTAACTTTTAATCTTCTAGCTGCATCAACCCAACCCATTAATCTTCCAAAGTATCCGCTTGATAAGTCAGGGTTAACAGTCTTGATTGCACCTAAGTAAACTTTACCAGTAGATCCATCAATTGAGAATGTGTCTTTTTCAGTATAAACTTTACCATCAATTGTAACAGTCTTGTTTTCTTCATCAATTAGAGCTTGTGAGCATCCACAAACACAGCACTTACCCATACCACGAGCAACAACTGCTGCATGAGATGTCATACCACCACGCATAGTTAAAATACCTTCACTTGCTACCATACCAATAATATCTTCTGGAGAAGTTTCAGCACGAACTAATACAACTTTTTCACCTTTAGCGTGTCTTGCTTCAGCTTCTTCAGCACTGAATGCTAATTTACCAGTTCCAGCACCAGGTCCAGCTGCAAGTCCACTAGCGATTGGAGTTGCTTTATCTAATTCTTCTTTATCGAATGCAGGTAATAATAATTTATCGAATGAAACAGGGTCAATTCTTAAAACTGCTTCATCAGTAGTAATTAAGCCTTCATCAACCATATCGCAAGCCATCTTCAAAGCTGCAGCAGGAGTTCTCTTACCATTACGTGTTTGTAAGAAGTATAATTTACCTTCTTCAACAGTGAATTCCATATCTTGCATATCTCTGTAATGAGCTTCCATCTTCTTGATTGTAGTCATGAATTGATCGTAAACTTTAGGCATTCTTCTCTTTAATTCATCAATGTGAAGTGGAGTTCTAATACCAGCTACAACATCTTCACCTTGTGCGTTAGGTAAATATTCAGCTGAAACAACTTTTTCACCAGTTCCAGGGTCACGTGAGAATGCAACACCAGTTCCTGAAGTTTCACCCTTATTACCAAATGCCATTGATTGAACGTTAACAGCAGTTCCCCATGAATAAGGTATACCGTTCATCATACGATATACATTAGCTCTTGGGTTATCCCATGATCTAAATACTGCTTTAACAGCTTCGATCAATTGATCTTTAGGATCAGTTGGGAAGTCTTCGCCAAATACGCCTTTGTAATATTCTTTATATTTATTAACTAGTTCTTTAAGTTCACTAGCTGTAACTTCTGTATCTAGTTTGTATCCTTTTTCTTCTTTTAATTGTTCTAACATCTTATCCATTTCAGTTCTTGGATGTCCTTTTGCGATGTTAGTAAACATTAAGATGAAACGACGATAACTATCGTAAGCAAATCTTTCGTTGTTAGTTTCTTTTGCTAAAACTTCAACAGTCTTGTCATTTAATCCTAGGTTAAGGATTGTATCCATCATACCAGGCATTGATACTCTTGCACCAGAACGAACAGAAACAAGTAATGGATTACTATCTCCTCCAAAGTTTTTACCAGTTTCTTTTTCAACTAATTTAACATTGTTGAAGATTTCTTCAATAACAGATTCTGGTAATTTCTTTCCTTCATCATAATACAAAGTACATGCTTCAGTAGTAATAGTAAATCCTTGAGGGATTGGAACACCGATATGAGTCATTTCTGCTAAACCAGCACCCTTACCTCCTAGCAATTCTTTTCCTAGTCCATAAGCATCTTTAAATTGGTAAACATATTTTTTTGCCATTATTTTCCTCCTGTATTTCTCAGCCTATTTATTATACCATATTTTATCATTCTAAACAAGATGTGTTTTCCTCGTTTTCACATTCTTCATCGTAGTATTCTAAGAAACTATGCCTCTTATCTTTGAAATACCAGCCAGTAACACAATTTAAATTAACATTTTCGCCAGCTGAAAAAACTGATTTATCAAAATCCTTAAATTCTTTCTTCATCTTAGCGATAAACTCTTTAACTTCTCTTCTTTTAGATGGTATCTCTCCGCTAGCAACACTACATCCACAGCCCATTGCTTTTATTTCACAATAATCTATATAGTTCTTAATATTGTTTTCCTCAACATAAACCATTGGCCTAATAAGTTCCATTCCTGGATGGTTAGTTGACTTAAGTTTAGGAACCATTGTTTTAAATGTACCAGCGTAAAAAACATTAAGAAGTGTCGTTTCAATAACGTCATTAAAGTGATGTCCTAAAGCAATCTTATTACATCCTTCCTCTTTAGCAAAATCATATAAGAATCCTCTTCTCATCTTCGCACAAAGATAACATGGATGTCCTTCTCCCAATAAGTTACTTACTTTAAAAACATTTGATTCTTTTATTTTAATAGGGATTCCCATTTTCTTAGCATTTTCAATCAAACTATTTAAGTTTTCCTCATTATATCCTGGATTCATAACAAGGTATTTAACTTCAAATGGAATCTTACCATGCCTTTTTAGTTCTTGGAAAAGCTTAGCCATTGTTAAAGAGTCTTTGCCACCGCTAATACAAACAGCAATTTTATCATTAGGCTGAATTAAATCATAATCTCCAATTGCTTTACAAAAAGGAGTGTATAGCTTTGTTCTATATCTTTTTATTAAGGCTCTTTCCATTTCTTCAATATTCATAAATATCTCCTAAATATAAAAGAAGATTGCAAAGCAATCTCCTATTTTTTCTTCTTTTTGCCTTGCTCTTTTTCTTTATCTGCTTTTGCTTGGCTAAAATAAACAATATCGTATGTAAGTGTTACAATACCAACTAGTACAAATCCAATTAAAAATTCCCACCATAGATAATGCCAGAATATCCATTTGTAGTATCCAGCATTCTTGTATGTATCTTTTACACTTGGTTGTCTAAATCCAGGTAAGAACTCATCAGTAGAAAATTCTTCGCCTTTGTGTCTGAAATCACTGATGTAATCCTCTGCAAGAGGCTTTGTAGGAGCAATTTCAGATGTTGTGCTATCACTATTTGTTACTGTATAGATTCCAGTAATAGTGATATTTGCATCATTTGAGAATGTTGATAGAGTTGTAGATGTTTCGTATTCTCTAAAGATCATTGATTGTAAGTAGTTACGAGTCTTACTATCTTTATTAGCATACTCAGGATTAGAATTATAATCAGGGATAACTACATTACTTCTATTTGATAAAGTAATAGTAAATGGATCTTTTGAGTTTGTTGGTGTGAAAGTAACCTTAAATTGAGGATTACCTGCACCATCAATAACTGACATATCATCCAAATAGTAGTAATCTTTTATTAATTCATAATCTATATTATATAAAAATACTTCAAACATTACCTTCCAAGTTCTTTCAACTTGAGCGCTTGGTTGGTATGAGCAAAGATTTCTATATATTTCTAATGTAAATAATCTTTCACCATCATCATTTAGATAATCTTTTTTAAGAAGTGGTTCTTCAGAATAATAATAGTTTTCTATTATTCGATAGTTTTTAATTCTTCCTTCGCATGTAATAACGCCTTTATTCATGCTGTTGATGAACTTACCAGCTATTTCATCGTTCTTTTCTGGATTATATCTAACACCAACTCCATACCAGCAAACACATACACCAGCAATAATTGGTAATAATATTGATAAGCAAATTATAATTATTTTTTTAATCATATCCGTTTTCCTCGTTTTTTCTTTTAATATGATATCACAAACTATTATCTTTTTCAAGAAGATGTTCTTCAACATAGAACTCTTCCCTATCAAGCGATATCTTAATTAAGTATGCAATAATTAATAAATATAGGGAACACATCTTAAGAATAGGAAGCAATTCATCATTTCCATACCTTTTGTTAAATATAATTATTATATTTGATGCTATAAATAAAACGTATAAAGATACTATTGATATATTTATCCACTTACTACTTTTGTCTTTTAAAAATTGAACAATCGAAATTATTATTAAAACTCTCATAACGCTAGCTATACCATAATCAGTAATAATTATATTTATAGCTCCTGATCTACTCAAATCAACAGTTCCCCAAATAAGGGATACACTGGTGATAATAATTCCTAATAAATCTATAATACAAAATCCTATGGCTATTATTTTACCTAATATGTTTTCAGTAAAACATATCAATATAACAAAAGGGATATAAACAATAATTAAACTACCAATATTATAAAAACTATAATTACTATTTACAATCATATTAATAATATCTGTTGCTAAGAATAATATTGAAGCTAATATTAATAAAATTTTGCGCAGTTTCATTTTATCACCCTATAAAACTATACCACAAAAGGACCTTTTTTTCAAACAAAGAAGAAGCTAACAAAAAATATTTTTAAAAATTTTATAAAATACTATTGTATTTTTTTGTATAATATTGTATAATATAATCAGAAAGGAGAATTGATATGGAAATTCAATGGTTTTCTAAGAACTTAGACGGGGTTGCTACAATATATGAAACAAACATTACTTTAAATACTGTAGCGGCAGAAAACTTTAAAAATTCCTATTCTACTATTGTTGGGATAAATCAAAAAGATAGTATATTATTTATTAAGTCCTTAAATAAAGAAGAGGCTGTAAATAATTATGATGAGAATGATTTACATCCTATAGCCATTAAACCTAGTTATGGTAGAATCAGTGGAAAGAATTTAATCAAGAATATTTGCCAAATCTTCCCTTTAGACTTCACTAAACAAAACTCATTTAAATTTAGAAGCGAATGGGATCAAGCAAATAAGTATTTAAAAATTTATCTTAAGGAGGAACTATCACAATGATTCTAGCAATTTTTGAAGGTATGGATTCTTTAGGCTGGACAATGCTTGTGATTTGGGGCGTAATCTTCATTGCAACGCTTATCATTGAACTTGCTACATCAGATTTAACTACAATTTGGTTCTGTATCTCTTCAGCAATCACTCTAGTGTGTGCTGCTCTACAAGCTCATCCTGGACTTCAAGTTGTAATCTTTGTATTTTTATCAATTGCTTTAGTTATTGCAACTCGTCCATTAACAAAGAAGATGATGCAAACAGAGATTATTCACACAAATGCTGATAAGATTATTGATATGAATGGTGTTGTGACAGTAGAGATTCCTGAAGACGGTATTGGAGAAATAAAAGTTGATAACAACTTATGGCGTGCTATTTCTAATGATGGAAAAATTGAAGCAGGCGAAAAGGTTGTTGTTAAGAGTATTAGTGGAAATAAAGTTGTTGTATCAAAAATCGATACTAAAAACGATGAAATCAAGATTTTATAAGGAGGAATAAAAAAATGTTTTTAGAAGGATTAAACCCTTTAGTTATTGTATTAATTATTATTGCATTAATCGTTGTTGTTATTTTAGCTTCAAGCTTTAAAATTGTTACTCAAGCAAGTGCTGCTGTTGTTGAAAAGTTAGGAACTTATCATACTACATGGGGAACAGGAATTCACTTCTTGCCTCCTATCATTTGTAGAATTGCTAAGAGAGTTTCTCTAAAAGAACAAATCTTAGACTTTGATCCTCAACCAGTTATCACAAAAGATAATGTAACAATGCAAATAGATACTGTTGTATTCTATACAATCACAGATCCAAAAGCTTATTGCTATGGTGTAGAAGATCCTAGAGTTGCTATTGAAAAATTAACAGCAACTACATTACGTAATATTATTGGTGAAATCGAATTAGACTCAACATTAACAAGCCGTGACTTGATTAATAGTAAGATGAGAAATATTCTTGATGAAGCTACTGACCCTTGGGGAATTAAAGTTAACCGTGTTGAGCTTAAGAACATTCTTCCACCTAAGGATATTCGTGAAGCCATGGAAAAGCAAATGCGTGCTGAACGTGAACGTCGTGAACAAATCCTTAAGGCAGAAGGTGAAAAGAGAGCTGCTATTTTACAAGCTGAAGGTATTAAAGAATCTTCAATTCTTCAAGCTGAAGCAAAACGTCAAGTTTTAATTGAAGAAGCAGAAGGTGCTAAACAAGCTGCAGTATTAAAGGCACAAGGTGAAGCACAAGCTATTTTAGAACTTCAAGAAGCTACTGCAAAAGGTCTTGAATTAATTAAAGAAGCAAAAGCAGACCAAGCTGTATTAACTCTAAAAGCTTATGAAGCATTAGGAACTTTAGCAAAAGGTAATGCTACAAAGATTATCGTTCCATCAAACATTCAAGGTCTTGCTGGACTAGCTACAAGCTTAGCTGAAGTAGTAAAAGAAAAATAAAAACTCACATACCAGCCACTTAAATGGCTGGTATTTTTTTATAATTATTTCCTATATCTTTTTTGTTTCATTTGCTTTTTTTACAAGTTTATTATAAAATAAAATAGTGAGGTAAACGAATATGAACGAGCAAGAAATTCAAGTATTACAACTTTTTAGAAGTCTATCAAATCCTTTTCTTGATAGCCTATTTCGAATCATCTCTTTCTTAGGAGAACAATACTTTGTAATAGCAGTTATCTTTGTTATTTTCTTTCTTATAGATAAGAAGATGGGATATAGAATTTGCTATGCTGTATTAACTGGTCTGTGCTTTAATAATACTATTAAGTGCTTTTTCAAGCGTCCAAGGCCTTGGGTTGTTGACTCTGAATATATTCCTGCGCCTAACGCCCTAAAAACAGCAACAGGCTACTCTTTCCCAAGTGGACACACACAAAACATTTCAACATTATCAACTTCAGTTGCAATCAATTTTAAGAGAAAGATCATTACAATTATAGCAATTGTTTTAGTTGTCCTTGTTGGTTTTTCTAGATTATTCCTTGGAGTTCACTATCCTACTGATGTTTTAGGAGGATTAATTGTTGGTGTATCTATCGCTATATTATGTAATATAATATATAGAAAAGTTGAAGACGATGCAAACAAACAAATATTAACTTTCTTTGTCACATTAGCTGTATTTACTCCATTTGTATTTATCTTCTTTAGAAAAGATTATGAATTAATGTATTGGAATAAAGACTTCTATACTGCGTGGTTCATGTTACTTGGTGTTTCAATTGCATCAATCATCGATTTAAAAGTTGTTCAAATTGAAGTAAGCAAGAAGTTTACAACAAATCTCTTTAGATTCTTAGGAGCAGTAGTAGTACTAGCTATAACATACATTGGACTTAAATTATTCTTCAAGCTACCTATTTTCCCCCAAGAAGGCAATTCGTTCAAGATTATTTTTGATGGAATTAGATACTTTGCATTAGGATTCAACTGCCTTGGTTTATATCCTTTAATATTTAAAAATGTATTATTTAAAAAAGAACAATAAAAATTTGTTCTTTTTTTTAGAAAAATTGAAGAGTTATTTGTTTTATTATTGAAACAAGTAGAAAGGACTATCAAATTATGAAAAAGAAAATCTTATTTTATTTATTATTATTGCTATCTATTTTTCTAGTGTGCTGTGGCAAGAGTGCAAAAGAGTTGTATCCTACTGATCCTGCTCCTGATGGCGGAGATGTTTATTATGAACCTTCACCATCTATTTCATACGAAGGTATGGATGGAGAAATTGCTGGTAAAACTGAAGGTCTTCCAGCTTATTCAGATGCAGCTGTCCCAGAAACAGAAGGAGATGTTGATCCTGATGTTGTTATTCCTGATGATCCTAAAACAGAAGAACCTATCATGAATAACGAACCTCAATCTGGTCAATTAACTGCAAGTGTTGTTTTTGATAATGATCACTACGCTTTTTGGAAAAAATTAATTTCTAAAGGCCAAGACGAAACTGGATTGTTCTATGATTATAATAGTGTTTATCCATTTGATACATCTTATAGATTCGAACTTCGTACTGGAGTTGCTGGACTTAAAGTTGTTATGGACGGAAAATATTCTGGTGTAACTAATGCAAAAGGTGTTGTTTATTTATTCCCTAAGAAAGCTGAAAGTCATACATTAGATATTTACAACGGTAAAAACAAAGTTGATTCATTGACTATTGATGGAAACCCAGAAGAAATGACACTTACTGATTCAGCAAAAGTTGAACAAAAAGAAAAGATTCAAATTGCTTTTGTTATTGATACAACAGGTTCTATGGGAGATGAAATTAATTACCTAAAGAGTGAACTTAAGAGTGTTATTAATAGAGTTAAAGATGACTTAGGAAATATCGAAATTGAAATTGCTCTTGTATTCTATCGTGACTACGGTGATGATTATGTTACTTTAGTAAAAGACTTTACGAAGGATATCGATCTTCAACAAGAAGCCTTAAAGAAACAATACGCCGATGGTGGCGGCGACTGGGAAGAAGCAGTTCAAGCAGCATTCAAAGATACTAATAAACTTTCTTGGGATGATGAAGCCAAAACAAAATTAGTTGTATTTGTAGCAGATGCTCCTTGCCATAGAGAAGATGCACAAACAGTTGTTGACGAAACTAACAAATTTGCTGAAAAAGGTATTAGAGTTATTACTGTTGCATCAAGCGGTATTGATAAAGGAACTGAATTCTTATTTAGATCTATCTGCTTAGTTACAAATGGAGCTTATGGATACTTAACAAACGATTCAGGAATTGGTGGATACCATGTTGAAGCAACAACTGAAGAAAAACCTGTTGTTGAATATCTAAACGCTATGTTAGTTAGATTAATTGAAGGTTTCCACACAGGCGAATTTGCTGATGCTGTTCCTTGGAGAGGCGTGCAAATCGATGAAGAAGGACAAAATAAAAAGGACTAATCAGTCCTTTTTTTATTTACCCAAGCAGAACTTAGAGAATAGTTCACTCACTAATGTATCGCTTGAGTTTTCTCCTATTATATCTCCTAAAGCAGTATATGCTTCAGTAATATCAACGTTGATAATATCAACAACCTGACCGCTATTAGCACTTTCTAATGCATCATTAATACTCTTTAACGCTTCAAATAGTTTTCCTTTTTGTCTTGCGTTACCAATGTATGTTGCATCGATATTATTCAAATCATTAAGAGAGTACATCTCTCTTATTTTTTTCTCTAATGAGCATATATCTTCTTCATCAAGTGCCGACATCAAAACGTAGTCATCAAACTTAGATAAGTCTATCTTAGATTCTAAATCGCTCTTATTTACAATAACGATTCTGTTTCTATCTTTTGTTTGATCAAGTAATGCTTCATCATCGTTTGACAATTCTTGTGAATTATCAAACACTAGTATTATTAAATCAGCTTTATTTAATTCGTCGATACTCTTCTTTACACCAATTTGTTCGATAACATCGCTTGTTGCATGAATTCCAGCAGTATCAATTAGATTTAAAACTATTCCACCAATATTGACCTTACCTTCAACAATGTCTCTTGTTGTTCCAGCAATATCAGTAACAATTGCTTTTCTTTCTCTTAAGAGGCCGTTTAGTAGGCTAGATTTACCAACGTTTGGTTTACCGATAATAGCTGTGTTTATTCCGTCTTTAATGATTTCTGATATTTCACTCTTCTCTAATAATTCTTCTATATCTTTTTTTGTGTCGTTTAGAATAGGAATTAAGATTTCTTGAGTAATTTGCTCTTCATCCTCATATTCTGGATAGTCGATATTCACTTCAATTTTAGCAATGCATGTAACCAACTTGCTTCTTAATGCTTCTATTTTCTTTTTTACATCTCCCCTTAAGGCAACATTGGCTAATTTTAGGCTCTCTTTAGTTTTAGCATCTATTACATCCATTACCGCTTCAGCTTGAGTTAAGTCTATTCTACCGTTTAAGAATGCCCTTTTAGTAAACTCTCCTGCTTCCGCCATTCTTGCACCATTCTTTATCATTAGTTCAAGAATTCTTTGAGTAACATACTGGCCACCATGACAGTTTATTTCAACAACGTCTTCTTTAGTATAAGTCTTTGGAGCCCTCATTATAGTAACCATTACTTCATCAATTAGATCAGCACCATCATAGATGTGCCCATAATTGATAGTATGAGTTGGAACTTTTTCTAAGTTTTTACCCTTAAAGGTTTTATTTACTATACTAATTGCTTCATCTCCACTTAATCTGACTATTGAAATTGCCCCTATTAGATGGGATGTTGAAACAGCCACAATTGTATCGTTCATTTTTTACTCCTCTTGTAAGTAATATATATTATAATATTCCTCACCATTTTCAACATATTTTTCTCTAATAAATATAATGTATGTTTTTCCACTAACAATCATATCATTTCCTGTTACAAAGAATCCATCATAATTAATATTTATTCCACTATCTTCATATGCTCTACTAACTAAATCAGTGCAATAGAATCTTTCTTTTCTCTTGATAAATAAGTAATTGTATTCTTTACCAATATTATTTGAAGCAAAATCTACTATTCTTTCTTTTACTTCTTCACTTATACCCTTTATTCTTAATCCAATAATATATGGTGAACCATCGTCTTCACTAATCCAAGTGTTTTGGCTATACTTTACCCCACTAACATCTTCAATATTTTTATTATCATTTGTTGTGTGGTCAGTTATTTCAACAATTACTGCTCCATCATCTGTAACATTATATGACGCATGTCCCAAGAACATGCTTTTAGCAAATATACCAACAATCTCTTTTGTGAAAATAGTATTACTATATCTTAAAGGGTTGCGGTTTGTTAGGATTATATCGCCAGTTGTGCCTATGTATTTATCTTCGTTATAAATATCAAATACATTTTTTCCGTCTTCATCATCTTTTGCAATTACTTTATAATAATTAGTATCTCCAACCTTTGTGACGAATTCTCCTCTATTTTTAAATTCGTTAATCATATTATTTACAGATACTCTTTCAACTAAGCCATTAATTACAAATATTATTGAAGGAATTAAAATGATTAAGGCAACAATTATTATAATCCTTCTAAAAACTTTCATTAGAATAATCCTTCTATCTTTCCGTCTTCAATCTTCATATGGACTGCAGCTGGTTCTTTTGAAAGTCCTGGCATTAGAAGCATTTCACCTGCTAAAGCTACAATCATCTTAGATCCGCTTCTAACCTCTAGGTCACGAATTGTTATCTCACAATTCTCTAATACATTTAATTTCTTAGGATCATCACTTAAAGAATACTGAGTTTTAGCAATTACAACAGGATATTTATCATATCCTTGTTTTTTAATAAAATCTAATCTTTGCAAAGCTTCGTCTTTAAATAAAACGCTACTTGCTCCGTATATCTTTTTAGCTATCTTTTCAATTTTCTCTGGAATTGAATCGCTTAATTCGTAGCAATAATGGAAATTGTTTTCCTTGTTGCACATTTCAACAACCTTCTTAGCAAGATTTGTTGCACCTTTACCACCATCTTGGTGAACTGTTATTAATTCAATATCACAAAGAGGTTTAATTTCGTTTGTTAAGCATTCTATTTCTTTATCTGTATCATTAGTGAATCTATTGATTGCTACAACACAGTTTAATCCAAACACATCTTTAATATTAGATATATGCTTCTTTAAATTCTTGCACCCTTCTTTTAGTGCTTCTACATTTTCTAAAGCTACATTTTCCTTTTCTACACCACCATGCATCTTTAATGCTCTGATTGTGGCTACAATTACAACGCAATCAGGATGGATTCCTAGTTTTCTACATTTAACATCTAAGAACTTTTCAGCACCCAAATCAGCACCAAACCCAGCCTCAGTTACTACATAGTCTCCTAATTTCATTGCAGTCTCTGTTGCTATAATAGTGTTGCATCCATGAGCAATATTTGCAAAAGGTCCACCATGAACAAAAGCAGGAGTTTCCGCTAGTGTTTGTACCAAGTTTGGTTTAATTGCATCTTTTAATAATATCGCCATAGCATTTTCGGCTTTTAAGTCTCTAGCATATACAGGATTACCTGCAGTATCTAGTGCTACAGTGATATTACCCAAGTTTTCTTTTAAATCATCTAGGTTTTTAGATAAACATAAAATTGACATTACTTCGCTAGCAGCAGTGATATTAAAGTGATCAATATGAGGAACATATTTCTTTCCTTTTCCCATTCCCACTTCAACAAGTCTTAAAGCTCTATCGTTTAAATCCACACATCTATTAAACAAAATGTTATTAGGATCTATATGTAATTCGTTTCCTTGGAAAATATGGTTATCTATCATAGCTGATAGTAAGTTGTTTGCGCTTGTTATAGCGTGGAAATCTCCAGTAAAATGAAGGTTAATATCTTCCATAGGAACAACTTGGCTCCATCCACCACCTGTGGCACCACCCTTAACACCAAAAACAGGTCCAAGTGAAGGTTCTCTTAAAGCTAGAACTGTATTTTTATCTATTAAATTAAGTGCATCAGCAAGTCCTATGCTAACAGTAGTTTTTCCTTCTCCGGCAGGAGTTGGATTGATTGCGGTAACGAGAATTAATTTTGCCTTTTTATCGCTTTTTATATTTTCAAAATTAACTTTAGCTTTATATTTTCCATAAAACTCTAAATCATCATAATCGATGTTTACTTTTTTAGCAATCTCC
>CAKJYW010000034.1 GCA_918272565.1 Bacilli bacterium | reverse complement strand
ATGCTACAAGTCGTCCATTAAATGATGTTTTTGGTGGTATCTTTGGTTGTGAATGGTTAGCATGTAATGTTACTGTTAATGGCGTAACAATTAATTCTGCTTCAATTGTTGCTTTGCCTAATAGCCCAGCTGCAAATTATGGTGGATTAGTACAAACTGCAACAGGTTATTGGGATATTCAAGATATTACAGTAACAAGTGCTAATTTCAAATTACCTAATGCAACTTCATTTGGATTTGTTGCTAACAAGACATTTGCTTCTAGCTGTGCCTTATATTTAGAAGTAGACAATACTAGCACACATTACAACATTGGTGCTGTAACATTCACTTCTCCATCATTTACATATTTCGATGAAATTGTAGCTGATAGTAGAAGTGCTGGTGATATTGTTAGTAATGGTAACTCTATTATTTCAATCAAGACTACTGGAGATATCATTTCAACAACATCATCTACATATAATACTTACCATAACAAGACTGCTTATGGTAAGGCGACAGGATTTACTAATCCTAACACAAGATATTATTATAATGTTGCTCATGCTCTATCTTTATATAGTGCATCAGATAAATATAATTTCTTTACTTGGTCAGTTAAGACCTATGCTCATAGTAGCATAAAGAGTAAATTTGGATCACCTACATCTAGCTTTACTGGTGATCTTGATATGACTGGATTATCATATTATCCAGTAGATTTGAGTGGAAGTGTCTCATTTACTAGTGCCGTCATCAAATTAGATAATAATCTAATGGAAGATTATGTTAAATGGGCATATTATGATGATGCTTCAAATAATAATTCAACAAGAACAACAAGAAGTGCATCTCAACATTATTTGATGCATACAGCTATATTTAGAGATGTTATTGGCAGTGTTACATTTACTGGTACAAACAAGATTCAAGGAAATGTTCCTAAGATTAGCAATTCATTTGTTGGATTCTTGGTTAGTGGAACACTTGGTGGACATAATACTACTGATACTTCATTAAGTATTACTGGACTTGAACTTGATGGTGTTTATGTTTCTAATGCTGGAGCTAATTTTACAACAAACACTTACGCTCCATTACTTGTTAATAATGCTGGTAAGAAGACAAGTATTACTATTAATAATTTGAAGCAATCAACTTCAGCATATACATCATACAACGCAAGTGGATATTATGCTGCTTCAAGCCTAATTGGTGATGTTGGTGACACTTCAGCTTCAGCTATTAATATCGCATTCACTGGTATTACTTTAGATGGTCGTAGCACAGCTACATCACTAGATAATATGGATACTACTTATGGAACATATAAATCTATATTTAGTAGAGCAACTTTACTTAATAGTTTTGTATTTGACACAGATTCATCTGGAACATATAACTTTGAAAAGACTGAAGACTGGCCAACATCCACTGCAACTCACAAAGTTACATATGGATATGAGATTAAATCTTCAACAGAGTATTCAAATAAACAAAAGAAGTACTTCACATCTGGATTCTTTGTTAGCCCAACTACATTTGAGGCTGGTAGTGAATATGATTTTAGTACTGGATTCTTAAGATATGTTTATGTTGCATATAATTTAGGTGACAAGACTCATGAATTAAAGATAAACCAATCTGAAAAAACTACTATTGAGGGTTGTGGAAAAGAAAACGATCCATTTGTTGTTGATGGTGACCAGCTTGCAATTATAAGTGAAATCATTAATGGTATAGATGTAGGTAGTACAGTTCAATTATATTTACCTACTGAAACAGATAGTTCACTTACAACAAACTGGACTTCAACAAACTACACAAAGAATTTATATAGTGCTGGTAATCCTAATTTCACTTCATCTAATGGTGGAGCTAATAGAGCTAAAGATTTAGTAAGAAAATATTTAGCTGGAGCTTATTACAAGGTAAGTGGAACTCAAACTTTACCAAGCGATTATATTTCTTTAGGAACTGTAACTAGTAAAGAATATGCATTCCATGGTGTTATTGAAGGTGTAATAGCAGCTGATGTTAAACCAACTATTACAAACACTTCACCTAACCCATTAGTTTATACATCTACTGGATGTGTAATAAAAGATGTTGATATCATTGTTGATGTTGATTACAATGATTCACCAGACATCAGTTTAGCATCTCCACTTGCTGCTGATACATTCCAACTTAGTGGTGGAGCTCCTGCATATGGAGCACTAATTCGTCAAGTACTTGGTGGAGATACATTTATTGATAATGTTGAAGTAACATTCAATGGTGTAAATTTCGTCTTTACTGGAAATGGCGTAAGTAACCATTATGAGAGATTAATCCCTGTTGGTGGGTACATCGGTGTATTAGTCAATGGTGGCGTAATCTTTAGAAATATGGATAGTGATTACGAAGGATTAACAAATGCTAAATGTAACAAGATTGATAATGATGGTTATTTATATGTTAATCCAATAATTGGTAGAGTAATTGCTGGTTATGCATTCCATGAAGCTGCATCATTCTCAGTTGTTAGCGATTATGTTGATAATGGAGATAAGAACTATGAAATCAGCGATTTGGTAGTTCCTGCTTCTGATAGCGATAAACTTGATGTAACATATAGTAGTAGCACATATACAATTAATGTTCCTAATGGACAATCATTGTTTATTTTAGGTGCTTTAGTTAATAGTGGTGCTGCTTCAGCAACTCAAAACGCAAGTACTGAACAAGCATATGATGCTTTAAGTGGACCTTGGCAAGGATATTCAGAATATACTGAATGCCGTGATGGAGCTAGTGATGCTAATAACACATATAATAATAGTAGAGTAAATGTTCCATACATTGTTAGGGTTTATACTAAGAAGGTTGGAAATGTTTACCCTGCTCGTTCAATGACTTCAGCTCAATGCAACATCAATATTACTGCTGACTGTGTTGTTCCTGCTGGATTTAGGGGAATTGGTAGCTTCTATATTAGTAATAGTAAAACTAGAATATTGGTTCAACAATTCAATGGTAATAATCATACTATTACTCTTAGAATGAAATACCAAGAATATGACCATAATTTGGTTGGATCATCAACTTATATTTCTAGTAAAACTAGTAATTTTGGTACTGATGCTGGATTTGGTTTGTTCAATAGGCTTTATACAACAAATCAAAATCTTACTAATAATCCAAGTAATTCAATTAATAATTTTATATTATCAGGTAGTATTTTCTATGATGTCTACACTGTAAATAATGGTGCTCAAAGCGATTATTCATTTGGTGCTGGCAAGGATAGAAATGATTTTGCTAATTTCACTGGAATTAGAAAGACTACTCACCTTTCTGTTGGTGGTATTGCAGGTATCTTTAATTTCACTGATAAAAACAACAATTTTAATATTAAAGACGTTAGATTTAATGGTTTTGAAGTAGATGGTGCTAAATACGCTGGTGGATATATCGGATTTGTATATAATTCTCTGAGTAATAGTAATTTGACAACCACAAACTCTGCCATAACATTTAGTGATTCAATTACAAGTTTTCCAGGATATTTAAGTGTTGCTGGTGGACTTGCAGCTGGTGGATTTATTGGACGTTCTTACTCTAGCAATAAGAGTTATAATTTAAGTATAACTAGTGCATATAGTGGTAAAACCGATATTAAGATTAAAGAAATCGTTATGAAGTCAACTTCTCCAAAAGAAGAAGGTGGAACTTATAAAAACAACTCTGAAGTTGGAGCAGGAGGATTAATTGGTGTATGGTACGCTCGTGCTGATGGAAGTAAAGTTAGTTTTACTGATGAAACAGGTGCAACTGTACAATCACATAATGCTCTTAAACTTATAACAATTAGTAACATTAAATTATCAAAAGATACAATTGGTTCAATCAGAGTACATAATTGTGAAGCTATTACAGCTAACTTATTTAGATTCCAGTCTAATTATGCAGGTGGAATTATAGGAGCGTTCTCATTTGGTCACTTGATAATTGATAATGTTGAATTAAATGATATTGATGTCAATGCTACAATTGCTGGTGGTATTGTTGGTCGTGTTAGCCAAGGATGCTTCGCTGATCTTACTAATGTTTTGCTCGATGGAAATAGCCAAAGTGGATCAATTTCTGGAACGAGATTTGCTGGTGGTATATTTGGAATATTTGAATGTCGTGATGAGGCATATTATGCTATTTCTAATACAACTATAACTGATTATGTCATTGAAGCAACAGCTACAGCTGACTGCGAAAGTGCTGCAGGTGGATTTGTTGGTGTTGTTGGTGGCCCTGGTGATGGTAACAGCCCAGGAGGCGGTAATGGTGGTAGTAATGTAAAAATTACTGATACGCAAAGCCGTATATTATTGATTTGTAATTCAACAATTTCTGGCTGTCTAATTAAGACAAATTATACTAGTAGCAATACATTGTCTAGTTACGTTGGCTGTCAAAACAGTGGAACTGGAGGTATCATAGGTTCTACATTTACCAATGATTTTGCTGATAAGAAATTCAAGATTTGTGGATATAATATTTATCTTGATGGTAATAGTATTAAACACTACGAAGCTGGCGCAAATGACTATTCAGTTTGGAATGGTACAGGAAGCAATAAACGTATTGGTGAAATTATTGGTAATAATAAATGTTTATCACCAGTAAAGTTTGTTGGTATTTCAATTGATAATACTACAAGTACTGGTAGATTGTGTGGTCTTTATAATGGTACAGGTGAAGCATATGGATCATCATCTAATTCTTATTGGACTACAGGAGTAGTTGTTTTATCAAATTACTATTCAACAACTGATGTAGGACAAGATTCTAACTATAGATCAATTAAACCAACTGGTGCAACATTTACTGATGTTTCATTCGAAACTCCTTATATGACAATCAATCCAGTTGCTACAATAGGTGGATTAAAGATAACTAGTGATGGATTCCAATTAAGTAAAGATGATCTTCAAGCATTAATTAATAGTATCAAAGCTCCTGGAGCAAACGCTAATACTCCTCCAAGTTTCTATTATACTAATGCAACTGCATATTATAATGGTAGTAGTGGAACATCAAATGTTGATACTATTGACTTATCAAAAGTCATAATGTTTAATACAGAAGAAACAGATTACCTAGGAACTAACTTCCCAGTAATAATGATTGAAAATATGACTGATGATGCTATTAATAAATTAATTAATAGTTACATTAGAGTTCTAACAAACACTAATTATGACTATGGTGGAGACTTAAATTATTATTACAGTGTTGATATTTATAAGTTAGCATATGAAAATGGTAGCTTTGTAGCTAGTACAAGCGGTGTAAGCTTAAGTAGAAAGAATGGTTCATTCCACATGTCAGAAGCTTTGTTTGATAGTGGCAAGCAACAATTCTCTCTAATCGATGTAAGATTCTTAAACCCTGCAGATACTACTACAGTCGCTTATCATTTCTATGTTCCTGTTTATATTAAGAAAGTATTAACATATCAATTTGATATTGCTTTACAAAGTGGTACAACTTATTTAGAAGACGAATACACAGATAAATATGGCCAAGCATTAATTGAAAATACTGGTACACCTGTAACATTCTATTTCAAATATAGTTATGATAGAACTGCTGCTGAATGGGAAAGTGCAATCAACGGTGGTGAAAAAGCTTATCGTTTCTACGAAAAGACATTGTATTTTGAAAACCATGGTATTGATTTATTCCCAAGTGATGCTATTTTAGTCTTGGTTGATAAGAATAGAGGCGGAACACCTTATTATGCACCTGCTAGTGCAATTAATAATGGAGAACTACCTCTAAGTGCATTCAAGACTACTATGACATATGACGGAAGTACTTACACATTTAGTGGTGAAAGTTTCACACCACTTGCCTTTAGTGAATTCTTTACAATTACAGCTACTGCTGATGCAGCTGGTAAATTAGTACAATGCTTAAGTAGCGATCCTAATTTAACATTGATGATTGGTTCTCAAGGCTATAGATATGCTACAGATGAAGAAATCGCTGATAATGAAGTAACTAAATACTCAGTTACTGTTAGTGGTGATGATGTAGAAGAAAGTTATTATTTGTCAGTGTTTACTAAATCTAATTTAGTAAACGATGCTTTATTCCATTATTTCATCGTTACAGCTGCTTCAAGACTTACTGATGGAACATACCCTGCTAAGATTAAAGATACACTAGACCATACAATGGTTCACTTAGTTATGGGTAAGATTTTCTATCATGATGGTTATACTATTAGAACTAGCAGTACACCAATTGGTGGAGAGTTAATGACTGATACTAATAATACATTGAATGTGGCAATGAAAGTTGAATTAGGTATTAATAGTTCACTTTCTGCTGGACTAAAGAGTGACTTGAGAAGTATGTTTACTTCAGTTAGTGTATATCAAAGTTTCTTAATTTACTTAAGTAGAAAAGAAAATGGTGAAATTACTAAAGCTATTATTGGTAATCCTACTGGAAGTGGATCTTATTCAATTGATACAACAATCAATGGAACAGCAGATGGCGATTCTACATCTTATCCTAACGCAAAGATTAGAATCAATCAGAACTTTGCTGAATTCGTTTCTCCTGACTTGAAGTCATATTTTACAGCAGGTTATAATTTTGAAATCATCTCTAATTTGAGTTTGACATACACTCCATCTGGAATTATCGCTCAATTCCCAGGAAGAAATGAAAACCAAAAAGATAATGGTGTATCAGTTTCTGGTTCATCTAATATTAGTTTCAATGAATCTTTAACATCAAGTTCTAAAAATAGAATTGGTGCCGATGAAAATCCTGAGCAATCTTATTATTCAGAAGCAGAACCTGAGGCTGCTACTCTTGACCTTAACCCTATCGGTGATACTTTAGGTGACTTCAGCCCACTAGGAATTAATGCTTTAAATAATGATGGCTCTCCTACAAAAGAATTTGATTTGCTTGCTGTATTAGATGCTAACCCTATTAGAGATTTGATTGTTGGATACACTGATGCATTTATTAAGATTGAGCTTTGTCAAAAAGGTAATAGTGGATATGGAGCTCCTTTAGATATTTCTGAATACTTAACTGTAAGTTTCGAAGGAATATTAACTCCTGTAACTGACAATGGTAATTACTACTCAATTGTCGTTTCAAGTGCTAATTTGAGTGATAATGGTGTTGAAATTACTATGCCAGTAATTCACTGCACAGTTCTAACTGGTGAAGCCTTAGAAGCTAAATCTGAATATTATAGTAACTATGAAATAAATGTAACTGTTGAATTGAGGAATAGCTTAGGAAATGCTTATGCTCCTTCAATTGCTTCAAATTACGTTATTTATACAAATGCTAAAATCCTTCCTACATACATTGATAGGTAGGAGAAATGAAAATGGTGCATATCATATGATATGCACTCTTTTTTGTTTTATAAAAGTTTTAAAATGTCTTCTTTAATTTCAGCGGGTTTAACTGTTGGAGCAAATCTCGCTACAACCTCTCCCTCTCTACTTACTAAGAACTTTGTGAAATTCCATTTGATTCTTTTACCCATTGAGCCTCCTTGCGCGTCTTTTAGGAAAGTGTACAATGGATCTTCCTCTTTACCATTGACTTTGATTTTCTTGAATTGCTTGAATGATGTTTTGTATTTAAATGTACAAAATTCATGAATCTCTTCGTCTGTTCCTGGAGCTTGACCAGCGAATTGGTTGCATGGGAAATCTAAGATTTCAAATCCTTTTTCGTTTAGTTCTTTATAAAGACTTTCAAGTCCTTCATATTGTGGAGTAAAGCCACAACCTGTTGCGGTATTAACGATTAATAATACTTTTCCTTTGTAATCACTTAAACTAACAACGTTCCCTTTGTAATCTAATACTTTAAAATCGTAAATTGACATATTTTCTCCTTACATTGTAATTTCTTCAATAAAACTGATATATGGAATTGTTTTTAGGGCTTCAATGATCTCAGTATGAGTCTTGAAGTCTTTTAGTTCGTCTTTAATGATTGTTAGTGATATTGTATAAACACTTAAACCAGAATTAACGTAGGCTGGGTTTGATTCAATATCATCGATGATCAAACCTAAATCTCTAATAACAGTAACAAATTCAGCTAAATCGGTTTTATTTTTAAGTTCTAAGTGAATTTCAAAATGAGAAGAACGATTCTTTAAATATACTTCAGCTTTTGGTAAGACGCTTAGGCAGATAATTAAAATAAACACTGAAATCAGTCCGATAGTATAAAGTCCAAATCCGAAAGCAAAACCTACGAATGCTTGAGAATACAAAGCAACAGAAGTAGTTAATCCTTTGATTTGGTTCTTGCTTGAATAAATGATAGTATAACTAGATATAATTGCTAGTCCAATGGCTAGAGCAGCTGATACTGCAGGGAATAATAGTCCATGATTATTCATTAAATATGAATCAATCAAAGCACTCACGGTTCCAGTTAGAGAAACTACTATGAATGTTCTTAAACCTGCCGCATGACGCTTATTAGCACGTTCAACGCCTAGGATTATTGATACTAATACACTAATAAAGATTCTAGCTATTATTTGGATGAAATAAGCTACACCTTCTATTTTAAATAATTCTAAAATGGGATCTTTCATTAACGTCTCCTCCTATTAATAAAGTTTCCGTAATCTCTTCTTGATTCATCTTCGATTCCTAAATAGTAGTCGTCGATGGCTTCGTTAAAGGCTTCCTCTTCAGGATTGATGTTTTCAGCTTTATATTTTTCTCTTATTTGATTAATCTTTAGGGTTAAGACTTCAACTGGAGTCTTACCTTCTAGATTAACTTTCAAATCTTCTTCCTTAACTAATTCATCTAAATCTTTAGTATAAGATTTAGATAAATATAATCCTAGTTTAGATAATCCCGGTCCAACAAGTTCATATAGGACGCTTGATGCTAGAATGATGGTTTGAAGGTTATCTCCTTCAACTCCTCCTAAGATTCTTGCTCCCATATAAGCAAGTCCAATTGCAACTCCTGCTTGAGGCACTAAGCCAAGTCCTAGGTAATTTCTGATTTTTTTGTCTTTTTTTGTAACTAGTGAACCTAGATATGCTCCACTATATTTACCAACTATTCTAATAATGAAATAAAGTATTGCTACTAAAAATAGAGGAACTAGGCCAATTAGTGATGAATCAGTGAATGCTTTTAAATTGAACTTCATTCCACTTCTAACAAAGAAACAAAGCATTATTGGTGGAGAGAAGTAAGCAAGTTGTTTGAATAATTTATCATCATCAGATAGGTTAATATAAACCATTCCCATAGCCATGCAGCCTAGAAGTGGGGATTGATCCATTAGGCTACATATTCCACAAAACGCAAAGATTAAGGCTATTACAATTATTAATCTATTATCGGTTGTTCGTTTTGCTGAAATGAGTAATTTTAGTAAGAAGCCCATTCCAAATCCAATAATCAAACAAATTAAGTTTTTGATGATTGGAAGAACAACAAGTTCATAATTAAAGGCATTTGCACCATTTTTTACACCTGTAGCAACACTTATTGCAATAGTATATAAAACTAAAGACACAACATCATCTAGTGCCACAACTTCAAGCAAGATATTGACATATTCACCTTTTGCTCTTGTTTGGCGGATGGTCATGATAGTTGATGCTGGTGCGGTAGCTGATGCTAGGGCTGCTAGAACTAAAGAAAATGTAACAGATATTCCAAGTAAGAAGAAGCACACAACAAATATCAAGATGGATGCTAAAAGTGCTTCAAACAATGTTATTACAATTACTGATGCTCCAGCTTCCCTTAGGTTCTTTATTTTGAAATATTCACTAGCGCTAAAAGCGATAAAGGCTAGGGCAATGTCTGTTAGAAAGTCCATGCCATTAATTACTTTATCTGGAATAATTCCTGTGATGTCTACTGGGATTAGTGTCCAAATTGGAACTAACAACACCCCAACAATAATATAAGCAGTAACATTAGGTAATTTTAGCTTTTTAGTGATTCTCGTTCCTAAAAAACCAAAGAAAAGAATAATAGCTACTGATATAATTACTAATGAGACACTTGAGGTTATATTAAGTTTATCAAGAATCTTTTCAATTAATGACATATTGTTTCCTTTCTTTTAGTAGGTATATTATACTCCAAAAGTCGAAAAAAAGAAAGCGTTATTATTTTTATTTATTTCTTTGTTATGATATAATACACGCTAGGAGATTTAGATATGAAAAAAGAATTTATTAGATTTGATATGAAAAAGCCTCCTAAGAAGGTTAAATGGTTTTTAAAACCGATTATTCCCCTAATTGTTAATAGTGGAATCAAAAAACATAAACCAGTAATTACAAAAATAAATACGGAAAACTTGAAAGCTCCATTTTTACTTCTTTGTAATCACAATGCTTTCTTTGATTTTTCGGTTGCTGAATATGTTTTAGGAAAAAACGAAGGTAATTACGTTGTAGCAATAGATGGTTTTTTAAATAGAGAATGGTTATTAAGAAATGTTGGTTGCATTTGTAAAAGGAAATTCACTAAAGACCTCGTTTTAATTAGACAACTAAAAAGAGTAATTGAAATGGGAAATGTTTGTGTTTTATATCCTGAGGCTAGATACTCCTTATGTGGAACAACAGCGGTTTTACCTAAGTCACTAGGAAAGCTAGTTAAGTTGTTAAATGTACCTGTAGCAACTTTAATTTGTCACGGACATCATGTTAATAGTCCGTTTTGGGATACATCTCACGATAGAGGTGTTGTTGGGACTGAGGCAACTTATAAATTGTTAGTTGAGAGAGATGAAATTGATAAATTATCAGTTGATGAAATTAATGATAGAATTGTTAAAGAATTCCAATATGATGATTTTAAGTGGCAGTTAGATAAAAGAATCAAAATTGATGATCCAAATAGAGCAAATGGCCTTCATAGAGTTTTATATAAGTGCCCAGTATGTGGTGATGAACACTCTATGGCGTCATACGGTACTACCCTAGAATGTAAAAACTGTGGCAAAAAATGGGAAATGACTGAATTTGGAGAACTAAAAGCCCTTGATGGAGATAATAAATTTACTCACATTCCTTCTTGGTATGAATGGGAAAGAGAATGTGTTAAAAAAGAAGTAGAAGAAGGAACTTATTCAACAGGCGAGTTAGATGTTACTATTGATACTTTACCTAAAGATAAATTCATTCATCTAGGAAAAGGAACATTAGTTCACGATATGAATGGTTTCCACGTTAGAGGAATTGATGTAGATAACGATGAGATAGAATTAGACATTGAACCTAGTGCAATGTATTCATGTCATATTGAATATCAATATCTATTTAAACATGGTGATTGTATCGATCTAAACACTAATGAAGACACTTGGTATATCTACCCTAGTGGTAAATTCAATGTCACTAAGATTGCTCTAGCAACAGAAGAGCTTTACTTTAGTGAAGAAAGAAAAAAAGGAGTCGAAATTAAAGACGGCTTAGCATAAAAAAAGTGCATTTGATTGCACTTTTTTTTATTAAGTGTTATAATCAAAAAAAGGAATAAATTATGAAAAGAGTTAAGATATCATTAATACTAAATTTAATAAATGTGGCTTTCATTCTTTTTGCTATTATTGCAATGATGACCGGCTTTTATTTTATGGGTGATAAAACTGCCTTAAGCTTAGAAGGATATTCTGCTTTTCAATTTTTCACTTTTGATTCTAATTTATTAGCGGGAATAATAAGCTTAATTTATTCTATTTATTTAATCCTTTTATTAAAAGGAAAGATAGATGAAATTCCTAAAGTGATTCACATCATTAAATACCTAGCAACTGTAGCTGTTAGCTTAACGATGGTTACTGTTGTTTTTTACCTAGCACCATTTGCTAGTAGTAGTTATTTCATTTTATTTACTAATAGTAATCTGTTTTTCCATCTGATTTCCCCACTCCTTGCTATTATAACTTTTATTTGGTTTGACAAATACATTGAAATGGGGAAGAAAGTGTGCCTTTTAAGCGCGCTACCAACCGTTTTTTATGGTATCTATTATTATATCGTTGTTTTAACGCATATGGAAAATGGCGTAGTTGATCTAAAATATGATTGGTACACCTTTGCTCAAGGAGGAGTAGCATCAATTATTATATCGACTTTAGTAATGATTTTTGTTACAATATTATTAGGTTGGATTGTTTATTTATTCAATAAAATGTTTAATAAGAAAAGTGGTGAAGTAAATGACAAATAATATCTATGAATCATCAGAAGATTATTTAGAAAGAATATTAATACTAAAAGAAAAACAAGGGAAAGTAATTTCACTTGATATTGCTAATTCTATGAATTATTCTAAAGCTAGTGTTAGTAGAGCGATGAAAAAGCTAAGAGAATTAGGTTACATCAAAGTAGATAGTTTAGGTGAAATAGAATTAACTGAAAAAGGATATGAAATTGCAAGTAAGATTTATGAAAGACATAAAATCTTAAGTGACGTTCTTATTAAACTTGGTGTTAGTGAAGATGTGGCATTAAGTGATGCTTGTAAGATTGAGCACGATTTGAGTGAAGAAACATTCGAACTGATAAAAAAACATATTAGAGAAAAGTCATGAAATGAAAACGTAATTATCAAAAGAGATAATTGCGTTTTTTTTGTTATATTACTTGACAAAATATATAGATAATATTATAATATTCATAGTTAGCGTTAGCTAACTATATAAAATAAGTGTTGGTTAGCATAAACTAACTGATAGGTTAGGTTGGTAACTGAAAAGTTAAACTGCTAACCATAAAAAAAGAGCAAACGGTTAGCAAAAGCTAACCAATAGGTTAGGTTGCTAACTGATAGGTTAGGTTGCTAGCCGGAAGGAGGATTTATGCCAATTACAATTGCACCATTAAATACAATTTTAACAATTGTTAAATTGTTTGTTGATGAGAAGACGAAGAGGCATTTAGAGAATCTAGGTGTTTTGGTTAATAGTGAAATTATGGTTATTTCTAAAAATGATGGAAATATTATTGTGAAAGTCAAAGATGGAAGGCTTGCTTTAAATAAAGATGTAGCCTTGAAAATATTTGTTAGATAGGAGTTTATTATGGAAAAGTATTTGAAAGATTTTAACATTGGTGAATCCGGAAAGATTATTAGTATTAATGCGGAAGGAAAGATTAAAAGAAGACTCTTTGATATGGGGGTTACTCCTGGAGCTTTAGTCACTTTAAAAAAAGTTGCTCCACTTGGTGATCCTATTGAAGTTAGTTTAAGAGGTTATGATTTGTCTTTAAGAAAAGATGAAGCAAAATGTGTTTTGGTGGAGGTGATTAAATAATGAGATTTGCACTTGCAGGTAATCCTAACTGTGGTAAAACCACTTTGTTTAATTCTTTGACTGGTGCTACTGGTCATGTTGGTAACTGGCCTGGTGTAACTGTAGATAAAAGAGAAGGTGTTTATAAGAAGTTAGAAGAGAAGGTTTCAATTATTGACTTACCTGGTATTTATTCTTTGTCACCTTATACTCCAGAAGAAGTTATTTCAAGGAACTTTATTTTAGATGAAAAACCTGATTGTATCATCAATGTTGTTGATGCCACAAACCTTGAAAGAAATCTTTATTTAACAACTCAACTACTTGAGATCGATGCTCCAATCATCATTGCTTTAAATATGATGGATGAAGTTAAGAAGAGTGGAAGAAAGATTGATAGTAAGACTTTAGAAAAAGAGTTAAATGTTAAGGTTGTTGAAATATCAGCTTTGAAGAATCAAGGCTTAAATGAGCTTATGAAAGCTGCTTACCTTGAAGCTAAAAGAGAAAGAACTGGTTATAGTGTCTTAGAAAATAGTAGAATAGGTAAAGTGATTGATGAAACAAAAGAAGACTTAAAGCATAAAGGAATATCTAGTCCATTGTTTCATGCTGTTAAATTGATTGAAAATGATGAAATAGAAATTAAAGCTCATCCTGAGATTAGCATTGGCGTTGAAGAACTTAAAAACAAAGAGCCAAAGGATGAATTTAATGGAGACTATGAAGCGATTGTTGCTGACTTAAGGTACAAATACATTAGCAGTAAGTTTAGTAGCGTTGTTGTAAAAAGTGAAAAAGAAGAAACACTAACAAAGTCAGATAAGATTGATAAAGTAATGACTCATAGGATTTGGAGTATACCTCTATTCCTAGTAATTATGTTTGTTGTGTTCCACTTGGTATTCTCTGAAGATTTACTATTCCTAAATTCTATTTTTGGTTTAGAAATCACTAGTGAAGGTTGGATTAATTTCCTAACAGGAATGGGAGCTGAAGTTGATGAGCTGACTGGTGAAGTAGCAGCCCTTGCTGGTATTCCTTCTCCAGGTGTGTTCTTACAAAACTGGATGGGATTTGCAACTGGTAGCCTAATCGATCTATTTAGAAGCTTTATGCCTGAAGGTACATGGTATACTGGTTTAATCTGTGATGGTTTATTGACTGGTCTTGATTCTATCTTTAGTTTCTTGCCTCAAATCTTGTTACTGTTCTTATTTATTTCTATCTTAGAAGATAGTGGATATATGGCGAGAGTTGCCTTCATTATGGATAGAGCATTTAGAAAATTCGGTTTAAGTGGAAAAGCATTTATTCCACTACTAATGGGATTTGGTTGCTCAGTACCAGCTATGATGGCTGCTAAGACTTTGGAAGATGAAAAAGAACGTGATATGACAATTAGACTAACACCATTCTTTAGCTGTGGTGCCAAAGCACCAATCTGGGCGATGTTAGCAGTTGCTATCGCTGGTTCGTTCTTAGGTGATATATTCGTATTTAGTATTTATATTTTAGGAATTGTTGTTGCGATAATTGCTGCAATAATCATGAAAGCATTTAACAAAAATTATGAAGCTCCTCCTTTCATTATGGAACTTCCAAGCTATCATGCCCCTCAATTTAAGAACTTGATGGCTCATCTATGGGAAAAATTAAAACATTTCGTCATCAAAGCGTCAACTATAATTACAGCAGCAATCATCCTTATTTGGTTCTTATCTAACTTTGGATGGGCATTCTGGAATGGTATGGTAGATGACATTGAAGCTAGTATCCTAGCATCAATCGGTAAAGCCTTAAAATATTTCTTCTATCCACTTGGATGGGCTCAAGGAGTTGATGGCTGGAAGTTCTCTGTAGCTTCAGTTACAGGACTAATAGCAAAAGAAGACGTAGTTGCTACAATGGCACAACTTGGACTATGTGATGATGCTGGTGAGTCAATTGCCTTTTTGATGACAAATTCAAGAATCTATGCTTTTGCTGCATATAACTTGTTTACATTCCCATGCTTTGCCGCAATCGCAACTGCTAAATCAGAAAGTAGTAAGAAAGCATTCCCTATTACTTTATTATTCTGGTTCTTTGGATCATATGTTATTTCTTTAGTAGTATTCTTAGTTGGATTATTATTTGAAGCATCAATCATCTTAGGTATCTTAATAATTTTAGTAATTATCGGTCTAATTGTATTAGGTCTATATTTACTAAAAAGAAGAAATACAAAAGCACTAAAGGCTAAAAACGCATGAAATGGTTTGAGCCAATAATTGCAATCTGCGCAATTAGCTTAGTCGTTTTACCAATTATCTTAAAGGTAATTAGAAGGAAAAAAGGCAAAAGCAATTGTAGTGGTGCATGTTGTTGTTGCGAGAAAAGAAATGATTGTTTAAAGAACTTTAAAGAATATGTAAAAAAAGAAACTACAAATAAGTAGATAGATAATCTCTAACAATAATTGTTAGAGATTTTTTATATTTCTAGGATGTATTTTAGTTTATTTCAAGGGTCATTTGTGGTAAAATATTATAGAAAAATAAATGATAGACTATTCTATTAATCTATTATTTGTAGAAAGGAAAGAACATGGAAAAAAGTTATGTTTTAGAAACTTATAACTTGACCAAGAAATACAAAGATTTGTATGCTGTTAGTGGTGTTAACATGCACATTGAAAAAGGCGACATCTATGGATTTGTTGGGGAAAATGGTGCAGGTAAAACTACTATCATTAGACTTGTTACAGGGTTAACTCTCCCAACAAGCGGTAGCTACGCTCTATTTGGCAAGAAAAGTGATTCTAAAGAAATTAATGAAGAAAAAAGAAAGATGAGTGGAATCGTTGAAGCCGTATCTATCAACCGTACGATGAATGCTTTAGAGAACTTAAAGCTTCAATGTTTAATCACTAAAACTAATAAGACTGATGAAGAATTAATTGATTTGATTAAATTAGTTGGTCTAAATTATGAAGAGATTAAAAATAAAAAAGCTAGTAATTTCTCACTAGGTATGCGTCAAAGATTAGGTTTAGCTATTGCAATGGTTAGTAATCCTGAATTTATCTTACTTGATGAACCTATGAATGGTTTAGATCCTCAAGGTTTCATCGATGTTCGTGAAATTATTCTTAAATTAAGCAAAAAAGGTGTTACTTTCTTAATCTCTAGTCACATCTTAGCTGAACTTGATAAGATCTGTAACAAAATCGGTTTTATTTCTCATGGTAAACTTTTAGAAGAAATAACAATTGAGGATTTACATAATAAATCTAGAAAAAAGGTCGTTATTACTTTAAATGAAGTAGAAAGCCTAAAAGATTTGCTTGTTGAAAAGATGGGTATTAAAGATTACGAAATCGATAATGATAAATTAAGTATCTACGATACACTTGATATTAATGAAGTTATGAGTGTATTAGTTAATAATAAGGTTAATATTAATTCAATTAATGAAGTTGAAGATACAATTGAAGATTATTATATTAACCTAGTAATGAGAGGCCAACATGAATAAATTATTAAAAGCCGATCTATTTAGAATTAGAAAAAGTAAGTTATCGTTCATTAGTTTGATTTTAGCGGTTGCTGTGCCACTATTCATTGTACTAATGTATTTTGGAATTAATAAGCTATTTAATAGCGATGATATGGGTGGCTTAGGATTTGACTTGTTCAATGTTAGAACAATGTTTGCTTCATCTTACTCATTAACTGATAATGTTGGTTTAGTTTTACCAATATTCTCTGCTATCTTTGTTTCACTTGATGTTACAAATGGAACATTGAGGAATAAGGTTATTGTTGGAGAGAGTAGAACAAGGATTTATTTATCACACTTGATTTCCGCAATCCTCTTTAATGTCTTAATTATCACTTTATATGCTGCTTTCACAATGCTATTTGGTTTTATTTTCTTTGATTGGGGAGTAGAACTAAAGGGTGAAGAAGTAACTAGACTAATTTATATCATTATTATTGGTACTTTATCTTATGTCTATGTTGCATCTATCACAACATTCTTATCACTTGTTTTGAATTCTACTGCACCTGCAATTATCTTTACAGTTTTATACTGTCTAGTTTTAGGAATTGCTTGCAGTGTTATTCAATTAATCAATTACGAAAGCTTTAAATATTTAGTTTACCTTATCCCAACATTCTCAAATGGTACATCTATTATTATTAATCCTGAGATTAATAATGTGATGTTCTTTGAGGGGCTAGCTTCCTTGATTCTCTTTACTGCCCTAAATACAGTTGTTGGTATAACTCTATTTAAGAAGAAGGAATTAAAATAATATATGTTAGGTAATACTCCGTTAGTTAGACTTAAAAAAATAGAAGAAGAATTTGGCATATATAACGAAATCTATGCAAAAGTAGAAAATACTAATCCAAGTGGATCAGTAAAAGATAGAGCAGTTTACCAAATGCTTCTTGACTTTAAAGAAGAAGGAAAACTAAAAGAAGGTACAACTGTAATTGAGGCTACAAGTGGTAATACAGGTATTAGCTTATCTTACTTCCAAAATGAATTTAAGATTAATGCTATTATCGTTATGCCTAAATCAATGACTAAAGAACGAAGAGAAATGATAGCAAAATATGGTGCTAAGCTCGTTTTAGTTGATGGTGGTATGAAGGAAAGTAATTTGGAAGCAGAAAAGTTACATGAAAAAATCAAAGATTCTTTGTTTTTAGGACAATTTGATAATCCTTCAAATGTTAAAGCTCACTATTTAAATACAGCTAGAGAACTAGATAGAGACTTGGAAAAAATCGATTATGTGTTTGCGGGATTTGGTACTGGTGGAACTATAAGTGGAATTGGTAAATATTTTAAAGAAAAGAAATATGCTACTAAAATTATAGGAATAGAGCCATATGAGTCACCTTTAGTAACTAAAGGTGAAGCTCACCCTCACTTAATTCAAGGAATTGGTGCTAATTTTATCCCTAATAACTTAAAACAAGAATTTATCGATGAAGTTATTACATGTAAAGGGGAAGAAGCTTTAGCAATGGCAAGAACTATTAGGAAGATTGAAGGAATTGATTGTGGGTATACATCTGGTGCAAGTCTAAACCAAGCAATCCACTATTTAAAAGATAACAATATAAAAGGTAAAAGGATTGTTGTGGTATTCCCTGATAAAGGAGATAGGTATTCATGGTAGGCATATTTTCTAGAGACTGTTATATTAGCTTTTTAAAAGAAGTAGCCAATTTCATTACTAATGATAATTATGATATTAATAAAGTAAAAGAGCCTTTTACTAAATATATTAGTGAAAGTAATGAGGCTTTTGACTTATTTACTTCTAAATTACCGGTAGTAAAGGAAGAACTGGAAGCTGATTTAGATTTCTTTATGATATCTGACCCTGCAATTTTATCAAAAGAAGAAGTAATTTATGCATACCCTGGCTTTAAAGCAATATGTTGCTATAGAATAGCTCATGCTTTATATGAGATAGGTTTAAAACTAGAAGCAAGGATGATTAGTGAGCTTGCTCATAGCCTAACTGGAATTGATATTCACCCAGCAGCGCGTATTGCTTCTCCGTTTTTCATCGATCATGGTACTGGTATTGTAATTGGTGAAACAACTGAGATTTCCTCCCACGTTAAAATGTATCAAGGAGTGACTTTAGGAGCTTTATCTTTATCTAATATAGAAAAAGTAAAAGGAAAGAAGCGTCACCCAACAATCAAAGAGAATGTTACAATCTATGCTTGTGCATCAATCTTAGGTGATGTAACAATTGGAAATGATTCAGTAATTGGCGCTAATGTCTTTTTGACTGAAGATGTAGCTAGTTTTATGAAAGTCACAATTGGAAAACCTGATTTAGTAATCAAAGAGAAAAATCATTAATGGTTTTTCTCTTTTTAAAATTGCTATTTATCTATCTATCTATTATAATAATATATATTAGTAAATATCGAGGTTATTATGAAATTTTATGGAATGGAAAAACTTTCACTAGTTGACTTTGATGGAAAGATTACTTGCACTTTGTTTACAGCTAGTTGTAACTTTCGCTGCCCTTTTTGTCACAATTCATCGCTAGTCATTAATGAGGCTCATTTACAAGAAGTTGACTTTAGTGAAATTATGGAATATCTAAATAAAAGGCAAAAAATAGTTGATGCTGTATGTATTACTGGAGGAGAACCAACTTTACATAAAGATCTAAAAGACTATTTTAAAATCTTTAAAGATATGGGCTTTATCACTAAACTAGATACTAATGGCACTAATCCTAAGATGTTAAAAGAACTCGTTAGCGAGGGATTAGTTGATTATGTAGCGATGGATATAAAGAATTCTTTTACTAGTTACTATAAAACAATAGGAACTAATAACGCTACACTACTTGAAAATGTTAAAGAAAGTATCAACTTTTTATTAAGTGGTAAAGTTGATTATGAATTTAGAACAACTATTGTTAAAGAATTATTTAGTATAGATGACATAAAAGAAATTAGTGAAATGATAAAAGGCGCTAAAAAGTACTATTTACAGAAATTTGTTTCAAGTGACAATTGCATAAAAATGGGTTTACATGAAGTAGAAAAAGAAGAAGCAAATAAATATGTAGATATATTAAAAGAAAAAATACCTAATACTTACTTAAGGGGTTATTAATATGAAGATGTTTCGTAATGATTATAGTGAGATTTGTCATAAGAGGGTACTTGAAGCATTAAATGATGCCTTAAATGAACAAAATGTTGGTTACGGGCTAGATAAGCATTCAGAGAATGCTAAAAAGATGATTCAATCTTTAATTAAAAACGATAATGCTAGCGTTCATTTTTTGGTTGGTGGAACACAAACTAATATGACGATGATTTCTTACGCTTTAAAAGACTATGAAGCGGTAATAGCGGTAGCAACTGGACACATCAATGTTCATGAAACAGGTTCAATTGAATCAAGTGGACATAAGATTTTAACTGTTACAGGAGAGAATGGAAAAATTAGACCAGCGGATATTAAAGATGTAATAAAAAACCATGTTGATGAACACATGGTTAAGCCTAAAATGGTTTATATTTCTAATTCAACTGAAATTGGTACTATTTATAAAAAAGAAGAACTAGAAGCGATATATAAGACATGTAAAGAAAATAATCTATATTTATTTATCGATGGAGCTAGACTTGCTTCAGCTTTAACTAGCAAAGATAACGATCTAACTATAGAAGATGTAGCTAAAAACTGTGATTCATTCTATTTGGGTGGGACAAAGAATGGTCTTATGTTTGGGGAAGCTTTGGTTATTATAAATGATAGTCTAAAAGAGGATTTTAGATTCCAAATAAAAAACAAAGGAGCAATGTTAGCTAAAGGATTTATTAGCGGAATTGAGTTTGAAGCTATTTTAAAAGATAACCTTTATTTTGAAATAGCAAAAGGCGCTAACGATAATGCTTATTTATTAAGTCGTAAGCTAAAAGAATTAGGTTTTAAAGTAGATGAAGTTTATACTAACCAAGTGTTTGTAACATGTAGTAATGATGAAGCATGCTTTATTACTAATAATTTTGGTTGTGAGCTTTGGCGTGATTTAGGAGAAGAAAAGCAAGTAAGGTTTGTTACTTCATTTAGTACTAGAAAAGAAGATGTAATTGAATTATATAATACATTAAAGAAATATTTAAATAAGTAGGAGGAAAGATGGAAAACTGTATTTTTTGTAAGATTATTAAAAATGATATTCCTTCAATGAAGGTTTATGAAGATGAATTTACTTTAGCGTTCATGGATATTGCTAATGATGTTGATGGTCATATTTTAGTGGTTCCTAAAAAGCATGTGGTTAATATGCTAGATGCTGATAATGAGACACTGCATCATGTATATGATACTGTTAAAAAAGTATCAAATATGCTTGTTGAAAAGTGCGGTTATAGTGGAGTAGACATCTTAAATGCTAATGGAGAAGACGCTGGTCAAACTGTTTTCCATTTACATGTTCACATTATTCCAAAATTTAAAGGCGATGGCATTACTGCTTGGCCAAAGTTTAATGGCGGAAAGAATGGAGTAGAATCTACTTATAAAAAGATTTTAGAAGAAATAAACAAATAAAAAATGGTGATTAGATTGAAAATGAACTGAAGTTCAAATCAATTTAATCACCTTATTTTTATTTATTGTCTATGTAATTAACAGCTTCGATTGCGCTAATTGCCCCGTCACTTACGGCAGTAGTTAACTGACGCACTTTCTTGCTTCTACAGTCTCCTGCTGCATATATTCCAGGAGTCTTAGTGTGGCATAGGTCATCTGTTAGAATGTATCCTCTATCTAGTTCAACTAGATTACTGAAACGATCATTATCAGGAATTTGACCTATTGCTATGAAGCAACAACTACATTTAACATTGACTTTTTCTTTTGTTACTGTATCAACAAAATCTAGTGACTCTAAAGTATCATTATAATTGAATTTTTCTAATGATAAATTGTGAGTGACTTTGATGTTTTCGCGCTCTTTTATTCTATTAACTAAGATTTCTTCACCAAAGAAATGATCAAACAATGTACAAATATGAACGCTTCTACAATAATTAGATAAAAGAAGAGCATATTGTAAAGCAGTGTTGGCATCTCCAATTAGTGCTACATCTTGATCTTTATAAAAAGCACCATCACAAACAGCACAATATGAAACACCTTTACCAACTAATTCATCTTCACCAGTTACTCCAATCTTACGATGCTTAACGCCACTAGCGATAATTACTGCTTTTGCCTCATATGAATTGTAATTAGTAACTACATTAAAGAAATCATCTTTCTTTTCAATGTTTAAAACATCTTCAAGTTCGAATTCAGCTCCTAAGTCCATGATTTGTTCAAACATGTTGCTTGATAAATCAACTCCGCTGATTTCTTTGATTGATGGGAAGTTCTCAACTCTAGGAGAGTTGGCGATTTGACCACCAAAGTTTTCTTTTTCTAAAACCAATACTTTTTTTCCACTTCTTAAAGCATAAAGGGCAGCAGTCATTCCTGCTGCTCCTCCGCCGATTACTATTATATCAAACATATTAATTTAATCTTTCTATGAATCCTTTGATTTCACTTGCATTCTCATATACATCAAATGATTTACCATTTGGTACAAGAAGTGTAGGAGCTTTTCTAACACCATAAGCGATTGTTACGTCTTTTTCATCTTCCGCATCAACTACATGGTATTTGATATCAGCTTTATCTAAAAGCATCTTAGCCATCTTGCAGTTTGGACAAGTCTTTGTTGTGAAAAGCATCAATTCTTTTACTTTTGGAGTTTTATGTTCTTCACATTCGCAAGTCTCTTCATGATGAGTTAAGTGAGAATTGTCGATATCGTATGTCTTACGATTCTTGAATTCTTCTGTCTTACCTTCGTTCCAGTTTTGAACAGGACGATAGTAACCAGTAATTCTACTATAAACTTCAGTTCTTTCACCACAAATTGGACATACATATTCTTCACCAGTGATATATCCATGTGTTTGACATACAGAATACGTTGGTGACATAGTGTAATATGGAAGTTTGTAGTTTTCAGCAATAGTTCTTACTAACTTAGCACAAGCTTGCCATGAAGGAAGCTTTTGTCCTAAGAAGGCATGGAATACTGTTCCTGAAGTATATAATGTTTGAAGTTCATCTTGAATATCAAGGGCTTTAAAAATATCATCAGTATAACCAACAGGTAGGTGACTTGAGTTAGTGTAATATGGAGTGTTATCTCCTTCACTTGCTGTGATGATGTCTGGATAACGTTTCTTATCATGTTTAGCTAAACGATAAGCAGTTGATTCAGCAGGTGTAGCTTCTAAGTTGTATAGGTCACCATATTTCTCTTGGTAATCTGATAATTTCTCACGCATGAAGTTTAATGTCTTCTTTGTGAATTCGATTGCTTCTTTGCTAGTTAAGTCTTTACCAATCCACTTAGCATTTAAGCAAGCTTCGTTCATACCAACAAGTCCGATTGTAGAGAAGTGGTTAGCAAATGTGCCTAAATATTTCTTAGTATATGGGTAAAGTCCAGCTTCTAGAAGCTTAGTGATTACATTACGCTTAATCTTAAGTGATCTAGCAGAAATGTCCATCATTTTTTCTAAGCGAGAGAAGAAGTCATCTTCATTCTCTGCTAAATATGCGATACGAGGCATATTGATAGTTACAACACCAACAGATCCAGTTGATTCTCCACTACCGAAGAAACCACCTGATTTCTTTCTTAATTCTCTTAGGTCAAGACGAAGACGGCAGCACATACTTCTTACATCACTTGGTTCCATATCAGAGTTGATATAGTTAGAGAAATAAGGAGTACCATATTTAGCAGTCATTTCGAATAATAAACGATTGTTTTCAGTATCGCTCCAGTCGAAGTCACGAGTGATTGAATATGTTGGGATAGGATATTGGAATCCTCTACCATTGGCATCACCTTCAATCATGATTTCGATGAATGCTTTATTAACCATCGCCATTTCTTTGACGCAGTCTTTATATTTGAAGTTTTGTTCAACGCCACCAACTAAAGCATTTAATTCTGCTAAGTCGTTTGGAACTACCCAGTCAAGTGTGATATTAGTAAATGGTGCTTGAGTTCCCCATCTACTTGGAGTGTTAACGCCATATACGAAAGATTGGATACATTGTTTTACTTCTTTGTATGATAGATTATCTACTTTAACAAATGGAGCTAAGTAAGTATCAAATGATGAGAATGCTTGAGCCCCAGCCCATTCATTTTGCATGATACCTAAGAAGTTAGTCATTTGGTTACATAATGTAGATAAGTGACAAGCTGGGCTAGAAGTAATCTTTCCAGGAACGCCACCAAGACCTTCTTGGATTAATTGTTTTAAGCTCCATCCAGCACAATATCCTGTTAACATTGATAAATCGTGGATGTGGATGTCAGCATTTCTGTGAGCTTGTTCAATTTCACTATCATAAACTTCACTTAACCAGTAGTTAGCAGTAACTGCTCCAGAGTTAGAAAGAATTAATCCACCAACTGAGTAAGTTACAGTTGAGTTTTCTTTAACTCTCCAGTCATTAACTTTTAAGTAGTTGTTAACAGTGTCTTTGTAGTCGATGATAGTTGACTTAACGTTACGGATGTTTTCATGTTGCTTACGATATAAAATGTAAGCCTTCGCAACATCAACATAGCTAGCTTGAATTAATACAACTTCAACGCTATCTTGGATGTCTTCAACATCGATAACATCATCTTTAACTTTACTGTTAAAGTCGCTAGTAACTCTTAGTGCTAAGCACTCGATAATGTCACTAGAATAGTTTTTGTTCACCGCAATAAATGCTTTCTCGATTGCAGCTTCAATCTTCTTTAAATCGAATGAGACTACGCTCCCATCCCTCTTTTTAACGTTTAACATAATTTTTTCCCCCATATTTGTATTATAATTATACTAGCCAAAAGACCATAAGTCAAAGGAAATGTGTCACTTTTTTTAATATATTTTTTTCATTTTTTTCACTAAAATTTACATGTCTTTTCACCAAAAAAAGACTTGATTTTTTTGTAATTTAGTGATTCATTTTTTTGCTATTTTTCTAGTAAAAATACTTAAAAATTAACGATAAAACCCACACCTTTAAGAAATCTTTATAAAAAAAGTCTTCCCTATTTTTTGGCCCTAATTCTTATTAAGATAAGTGGTTATAAACGATTACAGGGGGAATTTTGGGCCTAATTTAGTGAAATACGGGACATTTCACGCAAAAACTATATAATAAACAAAAAATAAAGATTAAGTAGTTATTGAATAAAAATGATTAAAAGAGTATAATAATTAGGTAAAAATGGAGGAAAGAGTATGAAAAACTTAAAAGGTGCTTTGATGTTCGGTCAATCAGGAGGACCTACATCTGTTATTAATGCTAGTGCTGCTGGTGTATTCCTAGAAGCATTAGAACAAGAAAACATCACTGATATCTATGGTGCTGAACATGGTATTCGTGGTATTTTAGAAGAAAAATTCTTCGATATGAGAAAAGAAGACAAAAAAGAATTAGAATTATTAAAGAACACTCCATCAAGTGCTCTAGGATCTGTTAGATATAAATTAAAAGATGCAAATGTTGATGATACAGATTATAAGAGACTACTTGAAGTGTTTAAGAAATATAATGTACGTTATTTCTTCTACAATGGTGGAAATGACTCAATGGACACTTGTAACAAGATTTCTAAGTTCATGCAAAAGAACGGATATGAAATCAATGTAATTGGTGTTCCAAAAACAATCGATAACGACCTATTTGGAACTGACCACTGCCCAGGTTATGGTAGTGCCGCAAGATATGTAGCTACATCTATCATGGAAGTTTACCAAGATATGAATGTTTATGATACAGGTTTAATTACAGTAATTGAAGCTATGGGACGTAATGCTGGTTGGATTACAGCAGCTGCAGGACTTGCTAACTTAAAAGGTTATGGACCTGATCTAATTTATTTACCAGAACAAGACTTCGATGTTGATGAATTTATTAATGAAGTTAGTGAAGTTGCTAAGAAGAAGAATAACAAAGTTATGGTTGTTATTTCTGAAGGTATCCATGACAAAAATGGTAAATTGATTGCTGAATACTTATCAAGTGTAAATAAAGACTCATTCGGTCATGCTCAACTTGGTGGAACTTGCGCTATTTTAGCTAATTTACTTAACCAAAAATTAGGCGTAAAGGTTCGTCCTATTGAATTTAGCCTACTTCAAAGATGTGGTGCTCATGTTGGTAGTGGTAACGATATCAAAGAAGCATTCGAAGCTGGTAGAATGGCTGTTAAGTACGCTGTTGCTGGTGAGACTGATAAGATGGTAATCTTTGAAAGAAAGAACCAAAAAGAATATGAAATCGAATATAAATTAGTTGACTTAAGTTTAGCTGCTAACACTGAACGTAAGGTTCCTGCAGAGTGGATCTTACCTAATCACAAAGGATTAACACAAGAATTCTATGATTATGCATTGCCACTAATCCAAGGAAATCCTAATTGCGTTTTAGAAGATAATCTTCCAAGATTTGCTAAACTAAAGAAAGTATACGCTAAAAAATAAATATTAATGGGTGAATAGAACGAAGTTCAAAATTGAATGAAGTTCAATTTGCCCTTTTTTATTAATCAAAATTTAGGTATAATATAATAGTAATGTTATATAGAAAAAGAGGTTATTATGGAACAACAAGTTAGAATTGGTGATAAGATTTTACTAACAATTAAAAGAATGGGGATAAATGGTGAAGGAATCGGTTACTATAAGCGCCAAGCGGTGTTTGTTAATGGAGCGCTCCCACAAGAAGAAGTTGAAGTAGAAATTACTAAAGCCCTAAATGGCTATGCTTATGGAGAAGTGACTAAATTTAAGAAGACTTCCCCTGATAGAATTACTCCAAGATGCCCATATTATGGTAAATGTGGAGGTTGCCAGCTTCAACATTTAAAATATGAAAGCCAACTAATCCAAAAACAAGAGATGGTAATGGAAGCTTTTGACCGCTACTTTGATGGAGAAAAGGAAGAAATTTTGGTGAGCGAAACAATCGGAATGGATAACCCATGGTGCTATCGTAATAAAACCCAACTACCAGTTCGTCACGATGGAGAAAAGGTAGTTTGTGGGATGTATGCCCTTAATTCAAACAAACTAGTTTATATTGATAAATGCTTAATTGAAGAAGAACTGATTTCTAAAACAATGAAAGAAGTTTTAGATTACCTAACTAAGGCTAATATCAGCGTTTATAACCCAAGATTTCGTGAAGGAAGCTTACGTTATGTAGTCTTACGTGGATTTAAGGAAACTAAAGAAGTTCAAGCAACATTCGTTTTAACTAGAGAAGATAAGAAACTAATTAATGTTATTACAAATTTAGATAAAAAAGTCGATGCTATAAAATCAGTTTATTATTCAATTAATAATGATCCTAAATCTATTGAAATCATCACTGAGAAATGTTTCTTCTTAAGTGGAAAAGAGAAAATCAGTGGTAAATTAGGTAAACTTGATTTTGAGATTTCCCCAAGTTCTTTCTTCCAACTAAATACTACCCAAATGGTTAAGCTTTATGATGAAGTTAAGCGCTTTGCGTCGTTAACAGGACGCGAAACTGTCCTAGATTTGTACTGTGGAATAGGGTCAATTGGAATGTATTTAGCAGATTCATGTAAGAAGGTTTATGGAGTTGATAATAACCCATCTAATATTAATAACGCTAAAGAATTTGCAAAGCTCAATAAGATTGATAATATTGAGTTTTATTGTGGGAATATAATGACATTCTTAGAAAGACTAGCAAAAGAAGGGGCTTTACCTGATGTACTAATCATGGACCCACCAAGAAGAGGAGTAGAACTAACAATTCTAAATTATTTACAAAAAGCAAAGATCAAAAAGATAATTTATGTTTCTTGCAACCCTTCAACATTAGTTAAAAACATTAACCACTTACAAAAAGCTTATAAGGTAACAAATGTAGAACCTTTAGACATGTTCCCTGAAACAGCTAATATTGAAGTTTTAACAAAACTTGTACGTAAATAGAGTATTTATGAAATGTTGTTGCTTTTATAATATGATTTTATAAGGATATGATATAAATGAAACTAAAGTATATAATATGTTTTGTTATTTTATCTATAATTGCTATTGTTGCTATTTCTTTTATGTTAGCTGAAGAATATAGATATGCTAACATAGAAAAAGAAGAACTTAAATATGTTTCAGAAATATATATGAGTAGTGATAAAATAAAAGGCCATTATAGAATTACATGTGAAAGCGGCAACAGGTACTTCATAACTTATATTTTGGCTGATGATGAACATGTCGAATCATTGAACAATGGAGATGTATTAGAACTTGGCATATATAAAAATGATATTATTGAGCTTGTATCTAATGGTAATATGGTTATTAGTATTGATGACTGTAATGAGAGGTACACTAATGAGTTCAATACATCTATAATAGTTATTCCATTAGTTACTCTTGGCCTTATTTTGCTTATTATTGGAGGTTGTCTTTTACTTAAGAGATTGGAATATAAAGATGCCCCTAATTATAGTACAAAAGAAAACGAAATTATCGATGAAAGGGTATATGATAATATTCAAAAATCTATTTATAAAAAAGACGGGCTTTTAAGGTGCAATATATTAGAGAAAATCGAAAGCGATAAATTAGTGTATACATTTTATAAAGCAATGTTGGATTATATAAAAGAACAAGAATTAGTACTACTAATAGATGATGCTGGTTCAAATGATGAATTAGCTATGGTCTTTTATAAAAGTGGAGAAAAATTATTTTTTACGCAATTATATCGAAATGGGAATGAACCATTTGAGATAGAAAAAGACTTATTTTGGTATTATCCACATAATACAAAGCCTACTAAAATAGAACAAGAGGAATTTGATCAAGCTGTAAAAGAATACATAATTTACAATCCAAAGCTATTAAAGTAACTGAATAAGATAACAATAGACATCTTATCAGAATTTTCAATATTTAAACTGGTAAAGCAAGCATAGAAATAAAAAAAGAATTTGCTTAAATATAGTCGCTGACATGTTCTCTGGAGGGGTGTACCAGCAAGCGACCGTTGAGAGTGTCTGCCTTTTAACGAACCGGGCTGGGAAC
>CAKJYW010000033.1 GCA_918272565.1 Bacilli bacterium | reverse complement strand
ACATCAACAAATTTTACCAACATGGTGTAAATAATAGTTAATATAAACATCGCAATTGGTATTAAAGATAATTCTTTTAATATCTTTTTATCCATTTTCTCTCTCCCTACAATCTTTAATAAATGGGCATGCGCTACACATAGGCTTTTGTTTTTTACAAACGTATCTACCAAAAGCTATCATTCTATGATGCAAATCTATTAGCTTAATATCATTATACTCTTTTATTAAATCTTTTTCCACTTTTAATGGATCAGTTTCACTTGTAAGCTTTAGGCGGTATGCAACACGTGCAACATGGGTATCAACTGCTAGATAGTTTAAAGCATACGCTTCACTTAAATAGCAATGAGCGCTCTTTCTACCAACACCAGCTAGCCCTACTAGATAGTCATAGTCAGCAGGAGCTGTAGCATAGCCATCACTAACTAGCTTTTTACTTAATTCGATTAAATTTTTAGCTTTCGTTTTTGCTAAGCCTAGTGGCTTAATAATATTAATTAAATCATCAATATTAGCATTAGATAATTCCAAATAATTATGATATTTATTAAATAGTTCTAATGACACATTATTAACTTTCTTATCCGTTGTTTGAGCTGATAAGCTAATCATTATTAATAATTCATAGTTATTATGATAATCAAGCTCACAGTGAGCTAAAGGAAACATCTTTCCTAGCTTTATAAAGATATCTTTATTTCTTTTTGTCATAAACTACTTTTTGGAATAAATCTTGGATTTCTGATGATTTCTTTAGAGGCTCAGCTTCTTCTTTATGGTTTTTCCTATAAAGAATCTTATCGATATAATTGATACCTCTATTTTTATATTTTAAACATTCGTTTAACGCATCAACGATATCATCAGTAGAATAATTATATTCATAGATCCATCTATTAACAATCTCACGCTCGATTGATGATAAAATCTTTTTAAGTTCGCGCTCTAAAATAGTAACGACGTATTTTACATCGTTATTTTTATTTGCTACTTCTTTAATATTATCTTCATCACTAATTACAATCGATAAGCGCTTAAAAGCTTCATCTAAGCTAAATACTTCCCTGTTATCTTTTTTTAGTAAAGTAACATAACCGTTATTAACTAAGTTCATTACTCTAGTAGATAATTCTTCGATGGAAATGGACATTGTTGGGGCGATTCTATTTAAAGAAATAGATTCGTCTCCTTTTTTAAGTAAGTTGTTAAGCTTTATTAAAATAATAGCGTCGATTTCATCTAATCCCATTAAATGGTATTTATAGACGATAAGCTTATCAAAATCGATGATGCTATTTTTCAATAAATCATAATAGCTTTTCATAATCTTCCCCTTATTTTGTTACTTTTTTGCTTAGTGCGTCTTTTGCGGCAAGTTGCTCTGCTTCTTTTTTGCTCTTAGCAGTACCAACTCCGAGCTTCATTCCATCATGATAAACACTCATCGTGAACACTTTATCATGAGCAGGTCCCTCTTCTTTTTCTAATCTATATTCAATAGCAAGTCTACTTTCAGCTTGAATATCTTCTTGCAAGCGACTCTTGTAATCAACAAAGAAACCTTTGTTTATATACTCGATATTATTGAATATTACTTTAGATAAGATCTTTCTAACACTATCAATACCACTATCTAAATACATTGCGCCTAAAAATGCTTCAAATGCATCAGCTAAAACGTTGACTTTAGTTGATCCTCCTTGCTCTTTTTCTCCTTTTCCTAACCTTAAATAGTTTTCTAAGTCAAGTTCAAGAGCATATTCACAGTTAGCATTAGCGCAAACATATTTGCTTCTTATCTTACTCATGTCTCCTTCTGGCATATCTTTATATGTTTTATATAGATATTCACCAAATAGGAAATCTAAAATGGCATCTCCTAAGAACTCTAATCTTTCATTAGATACTGAATCAGGATGCTCATTAGCGTAAGATGTATGAGTAAAGGCATTTAAATAAAGACTTGGGTCATTTATTTTAATACCTAACTCATTAAAGATAGCAGCTAATTTCCCTTTAATGATATTATTCATCTAAAACTCCACTATCTTCGATAATCTTTTTCATCTTATCCACAACCTTAGCTTCAGCTATCGCTTTAGCTTTTTCAATAGCACGGTAGAAAGCATAATCGCTACTTGATCCGTGTGATTTAACAACAACACCGTCAACTCCAAACAATACGGCTCCACCGATTTCATCAGGGTTCATAACTTTTTTAAATTTCTTGAATACTTTATTCATGAATAAATATCCAATTTTTGCAAAGAATGATGCTTTGATTTCTTTCTTTAAGAATCCACCAATTGCTTTAGCACTACCTTCACAAGTCTTAATTACCATATTACCAGTAAATCCATCAGTAATTAAAGCATCACATGGAGTAGAGAATAATTCCTTAGGTTCAACATTACCATAGAAGTGGATATTCTTACATGCTTCCATTGCATAATATGTTTCTTTATCAACTTCTCTACCTTTACCAGGTTCTGTTCCAATATTTAATAAACCTACTACTGGGTCATCTATTTTTTTAACTTCTCTAAGGTAGATTGTGGCATATTCAGCAAGTTGAACTAAATGTTCACTTCTTAGTTCAACATTAGCCCCAACATCAAGCAAGATTCTTGCTTTATCTCCCATATTAGGCATTGTTGGGCAAAGAGCAACACGCTTCATGCCTTTGATTCTACGAATGATTAAGTGAGCAGCACTAATAACAGCTTGGGTTGGACCAGCTGTAACTACGCCATCAACTTCCTTGTCTTTAACAGCTTGGAAAGCTCTAACAAGAGATGTTTCTCTGTTTCTTCTGATTTCACCAATAGGGTCTTTTTCGCCCATATCGATTTTACTAGGTGCATGAACGATTGTAACTTTGTCACTTGGAACTAAGTATTTTTTAATTTCAGCTTCGTCACCATATAAAACAAGTTCGATATCGTTAAATTCCTTTAAAGCTAAGTTAACACCTTTAACGATTTCTTGTGGTGCGTAATCTCCACCCATAGCATCAATTGCAAGTTTAATCATGATTATCTCCTTATTAATCTAACATTTCTTTGTTATTCTTATAATTTGTATCAACAATTTCATATAATTTATTATATCCTGGATCATTGAATAATTTCTCATTATCAATAATCTCATCTGCTACAACGTTAACTTCTTCTAAGATATCTCTATCAGTAACTAAGTTAGCCATTTTAAACGGAACCATTCCTGATTGTTTTTCTCCAAAGAAGTCACCAGGACCACGGATAATTAAATCTTCTTCTGCTAAAACAAATCCGTCGCTATTTTCTTCAACGAGCTTTAGCCTATCAATAGATGGTTGGTTAGTTGTATCGCTAATTAAGAAGCAGTAAGGTTGGAATTCACTTCTTCTTACACGTCCTCTCATTTGGTGAAGTTGGGCAATACCAAACCTATCAGCGTTTAAGATGACCATGGTTGTGGCATTAATGACGTTAACTCCAACCTCTATTACGCTTGTTGAAACGAGGATTTGAATCTTATTATCATTGAAGTCCTTCATTACTTGGTCTTTTTCTTCTTTCTTAAGTCGACTATGAATCAAACCAACAGTACAGAACCCCTCATAATATTTTACCATACGTTCATAAACTTCGGTAGCGTTTATTAAATCGATGGCTTCACTTTCTTCAATCATTGGAACAATGACGTAAACTTGATGACCATTTTCGATTTCTTTTCTCATGTGGTCAAAGACTTCACGTCTATCACTATATTTTAGATATCTAGTAATTGCTTCTTTTCTGTTTGATGGTAAAGTCTTAATCATTGAGATATCAGATTCACCCAAAACACTAATCGCTAGAGTTCTAGGGATTGGAGTAGCACTCATCTTCAAATGATCAATCAAATATCCTTTACCAACAATTGAAACTCTTTGACGAACACCAAAACGATGCTCTTCATCGGTTATTACTAAACCTAATTTACCAAATTCAACATCCTTTTGGAACAAGGCGTGAGTACCAATTAAGATATCGATTTCTCTATTCTTTAGTTTTGCTAAAATGGCAATACGATCTTTAGGGTTAACTGATGAAGTAAGTAATGCTACATTTACTCCTTCTTTACCAAAGAAATATTTAAATGTAGCGTAGTGTTGATTAGCTAGAACTTCAGTTGGTACCATGATTGCTCCTTGGTATCCTGCAGTAATTACCGCATATAAAGCAATAGCCGCTACAACAGTCTTACCACTACCAACTTCTCCTTGTAATAACCTATTCATCTTATATGGAGCTTTTAAGTCATTTAAGATTTCTTCTATTGACCTCTTTTGGTCAATAGTTAACTCAAATGGTAAAAGATGAATAAATTCATCAATCTTTTCTCTATTATAGTTAATAGATACTCCTTGAGGATGACACTTACGCATATAAAGCAAATATTTAATCTTTAATTGGTAAGTTAATAACTCTTCGTATTTGATTCTTCTAATCGCTTTAGATATCTCTTCATTAGATTCTGGAATGTTGATGTATTTAATAGCACGCTTTAGAGGAATCAAATTAAGCTTTTGCATTAATTCTTTAGGAAGAGTCTCTTCGATTTCTGTAAAGAAATCATCGTAGACTTTTTCTTTTAGCTCTAAGATCTTTTCATCTGATAAGCCTTTTATATTAAATACAGGGTTAATGTTATTAGAAAATTCATTAAAGCTGATTTCACTTGCGGTGAAACCTTTCTTTAAATCATTGAATTTTCCTGTTAATCTAACATAAACGCCATAATTTATTTTACTCTTTAAGAAGTGACGGTTAAAAATAGTACACCTAACCTTAGCCCCATCTATATCAACAAAAAAACTCATTATTGATAATTTAGTTCTTGCATTAGTTACTGTTGCTTTGTTTTGAACAACACCACCGACAGTTACAGTTGTATTAGGGATGGCATCATCATACTTAACAATAGTATAGTCATCGAACTTTGTTGGGAAAGAGAATAGCAAGTCTTCAACTGTTGCTATTCCACTTTTCTTTAAGGTTGCGGCGGCTTTTGGTGTAATATATTCTAATTCACTTAATAGTACTTCTTTCATAAACACCTCTTATTTTAGAAAACAAAAGGGCTTGAAAGCCCTTATTATTCTATTGCTAGAATGTAACTATAGACTTCTTGATTTCCTTCAATAACTACTACTTCAAGATTGCTATAATTTTTCTCGATATGTTTTTGTAAATCATTAACTTCTTTGATATTTGTATCTTTACCATAGATGATAGTAATTAATGATTTTTCATCATTAACTGATGCTTTAATTAGTGCTTTTGCACAATCGTATTTACGACGGTTTGCACAAACAATCTTGTTATCACGAATACCAATGAAGTCGTCTTTCTTAATATCAATTCCTTCAACTTTAGTATCACGAATTGAATAAGTAATTTGACCAGTTGTTACATTAGCGATAGTTTCTTTGATACCTTCGATGATTTCATCAACCTCACCAGTCAAATCAATCATTGTTAGAGCTGAGAAGCCTTGAGCGATTGTTGTTGTAGCTACAACGTGAATCTTAGCTTCTGAATAAATCTTAGCAGATTGGTTAGCAGCTAAGATGATATTTTTGTTGTTTGGTAAAACAAAAATATGTTCAGCATTTAATGTATCATAACCTCTAATGAAATCTTCAGTAGATGGATTCATACTTTGACCACCACTTACAACGTAGTCAGCACCTAAGTCTTTGAATGTCTTAACTAATCCCTCACCGCTAGCAACAGTTACAACTGCATATTTCTTTCTTTCAGCTGGTTTAACAGGTTTAGGTTGATGTTCTTCACCACATTCACAAACGCCTTCAGCTACGTGTTTGATTTCATTTTGTTGTTCTAATGTAGAAAGTGAATCGATTTTAACAGATTCGAATTCACCATATTTTTGAGCTGCGTTTAAAACTTCACCAGGTTTTTTAGAATGTAAGTGACCTTTAATCAAACCAGCTTCAGTTACAACAGCGATTTCTTCTCCAACTTTAGCTAAGTCATCGCTAATGATACGATCATCGAATTTTTCTAAATCGATTCTTTCTTTTAGCTTTAATACAAATTCAACGCAGTATCCTTCTTCATGCCTATGTTCTTCTAGCTGAGCAGCATGTTCAGTAGAGAAATGAGAATGATCCATTCCACATCCACAAACTTCTACTTCTTCACCATTTAATACTTTTTGCATACCTTCTAGAATGCAAATGTATCCAGCTCCACCAGAATCAACAACACCAGCTTCCTTTAATACAGGAAGTAATTCTGGAGTTCTCTCTAATGATGCTCTAGCTTCATTAATGTATTCTTCAAAGAATTCATTAATACTCATACGAGATGAACATATTAAATTAAGCTTTTCGCTTGCTTCTCTAGCAACAGTTAGAATAGTTCCTTCAGTAGGTTTCATAACTGCTTTATAAGCTTGCTCTACACCGCTTTGGAAAGCATGAGCAAGACGAATTGCATCAACTTGTTCGAAACCATCAAAGCCTTTAGTTAAGCCACGGAATAGTTGTGATAAGATAACACCACTATTACCTCTTGCTCCCATTAGCATACCACGAGAAAGCTTTTTTGAAATAGCTTGAACGCTAGTATCATGAAGGTTATAAATTTCATTTATACCACCTTCAATAGTCATTTTCATGTTAGTTCCTGTATCTCCATCAGGTACAGGGAAAACATTTAATTTATCAATTTCTGTATAGTAGGCTTTTAAATTTTCAGCACCACCGATGACCATTGCTTTAAAAAGCGTGCCATCCATTTTGTTTACTTTCATATTTTCTCCTAGGGGCTTAGCCCAAATTATATTCAATATTATACCACAAACGCCTCTCTAAATCAATCACTTTTTACCCCCATTCGAATGTCAATATTTCTAAAAATAATGTAAAATTTTACAAAATGAGCGATATTGGCTCAATAACGCAAAAATATCACTTTTTGCTTGATTTTTCATTTTCACTATGATATAATAATGAAAGTGAAAAAGTAATAATCAATGGAGGTATATAATTATGGCTCGTAAATGCTATGTAACTGGTTTAGGAACTGTATCAGGCAACAACCGTCCTCACTCATTACATGTTTCTAAGAGAACATGGAAAGCTAACCTTCAAAAAGTTAGAATTAAAGATGAAGATGGTAAAATTAAACGCGTATATGTTTCAACTCGTGCTCTAAGAAGCGGACTTGTTGAACGCGCATAATTTAGTGCTAATAAAAAAGAGGCTTAGATGCCTCTTTTTTATTTTTACATTTCTTTCATCTTTTTTACTATTAAACTAGGGTCACTTGCTTTAAAGATTGATGTCCCTGCAACCAAAACTTCACATCCCGCGTCTTTACAAAGCTTACCAGTTACTAGATCAATTCCGCCATCTACTTCTATTAAGTAATTATATCCTTCTTTTTTCTTTTTATCTGATAAATATTTAATCTTGTCTAGTGCACTATCCATGAATTTTTGACCACCAAACCCTGGTTCAACACTCATTACTAAGATTAGATCAAGTTCACTTAAATAATCATCTAAGACATCAGCTTGAGTATTAGGTTTAATGCTTATACCGCATTTAACACCTAATGCTTTTATTTTATTAATTGTGTCTTTAACATCATCCACTGCTTCATAGTGGAAAGTAATAAGGTCAGCTCCAGCGCTCACAAATTTAGGAGCATAAAACAAAGGATCACTAATCATTAGATGAACATCCATTAGCATATCACGCCTAGCAAAAGATTTAAAAATCGATGGACCAAAGGTGATGTTTGGAACAAAGTGTCCATCCATTACATCGATATGAAGCCAAGTAGCTCCAGCTTTATAAACCATTTCGATTTCGTTTTTGATGTTACTAAAATCACAAGCTAAAATTGAGGGAGAACAAATCATTTCTTAATTTCCTTCTTTCCATCATTTTTTCTATAGACTACTCTTTGTCCTTTTATTTCATCAACAAAAAGCAAATAGTTGTTATATCTACTTTGTAATATTTCACCTTTTTCAACAAGTTCTTTTACTTTACAATTTGGTTCATTTAGATGTAAGCACATATTGTATTTACAGTCTTTACTATATTCAAAGAATTCTTTGAATGAGTGAGATAAACTTGCTACATCCATATCACCAAATTCAACAGAACCAAATCCCGGAGTATCTATTATAAATCCACCGTTTAGCTCTAAAAGTTCCGTAACTCTAGTGGTGTGTTTACCACGCCCCAAGGCATAAGAAATCGTGTCTGTCTTTAATTTGAGAGTGCTATCATATAGATTTAACAAGGTACTTTTTCCTACTCCGCTTTGCCCTGCAAGGGTAATTATAGCGTTAGTCACCTCACCGAGTAAGTCACTAGGAAGAGCATCAATTCTAGATGAATATGTCTTATATCCTATTTTTTCATAATAGTCTTTTATCTTCTCGTAATCTTCTACTTCGTCCTTTCCAAGTAAATCAAGCTTAGTAAAAACAATGATTGGAATAATATCATTATATTCCATTAAGGCAAGTAGTCTATCTAAAAGATTTAAATTAAGTAGAGGTTCTTTAACAGAGAACACTAGGAAAGCTTTATCAATGTTAGCTACAAACGGACGAATAAGATCGTTTTTACGGTCGTTAATTTTAATGATAGTATTATCATTAAAAGTGACATAATCTCCAACTTTTGGTGTCATTCCTTTATAGCGAAACACACCACGAGGTTTACAGATATATCTTATATTATCATGTAGAATAGTGTATTCACCACTTATTGATTTTACAATTAGTCCGTTTTCTCTTTCCATTTTTACTCCATTTTCTTAATTGCTTTTGCTCTTAACTGCCCACAAGCAGCATCGATATCGTGACCAAATTCACGTCTAACAACTGCTTGGATTCCATTCTTTAAAAGAATATCGAAGAAAGCATCACGACGCTCTTCTTTTGTTCTTTTAAAGATTCCATTAGTTTCATTATAAGGTATTAAATTGACATAGCAATTTAATCCTTTTAATAATTTGATTAAATCGTAGGCATCGCTAGTTGAATCATTGATATTATCTAAAAGAATATATTCAAATGTTACTCTTCTATTTGTTTTATTGTAATAATATTTAATAGCTTCGATTAATTCTTCTAGATTATATTTTTTGTTTATTGGCATGTATTTAGTGCGCTTTTCATCAGTTGCAAAGTGTAAAGATATAGCTAGATTAACTTGCAAAGGAAAATCGCTAAAATCCATGATTTTAGGAACTAAGCCACATGTAGAAACAGTGATATGACGACTTCCTATTTCTAAGCCTTTATTATCATTTAAAATAAGTAAAGCTTCCATTACGTTATCATAATTATCAAATGGTTCACCAATTCCCATAACAACTACATGGCTTACTTTCTTATTCTCTTTTACTAAATACCTATTAACTTCTAATACTTGTAAGACGATTTCACTAGTAGATAAGTTTCTAATCTTTTTAAGCTCACCACTAGCGCAAAACTTACAGCCCATATTACAACCAACTTCAGTAGTAACACAGACACTATAACCATAATCATGAACCATTAAAACTGTTTCAATTAAGTTTTTGTCTTCGAGCTCAAACAAGAATTTGATAGTTCCATCACTTGATTTTTTAATATCTTTAATATTTAGATTGTTAAAATAAAAGATATCACTTAAATATTCTCTACTAGCTTTTGATAATGTAGTTATATCATTAAGATTAGTTTTATTTTCTTTATAGATTGCTTCATATATTTGAGTAGCTCTAAATTTCTTTTCACCAAGTAACGCTAAAAGATCTTCTAGATGAGCTTTAGAATAATCATAGATACAATATTTATCCATATTATATTCTCCTCATCTTACAAATATAGAAACCATCATTATGATTTTCAAATGGTAATATCTTCTTTTCTTCTTCTTTAACAAATTCTTTATGTTTCCTTAAGAACTTAGCAATTTGACGCTCGTTCTCATCTTTGTTGATAGTACATGTTGAATAAACATAATAGCCACCAATCTTAACTAAAGCGCAAGTTGATTCTAAAATTTCTTCTTGAAGGAAGGTTACTTCTTCAATCGACTTAGGGTCGATATTATATTTTAGATCTACCTTATGGCTTAATACTCCTAATCCGGAGCATGGTGCATCAGCTAAGACATAATCAAATGATCTTTCTTTAACATAATTTTTGACGTTTCTAGCATCGATTAGTTGGCATTTAACATTCTTTACACCCAAGCGTCTAAATGTCTTTTCCATTAGCTTAATCTTTTTAGCGTAGATATCACAAGCGTAGATTTCTCCAGTATTACGCATGATTGCAGCAAGGTGCGCAACCTTTCCCCCTGGAGCACTACACAAATCTAAGATATGGCTATTTAAATATGGATTAGTAACTTCAGCTACCATCTGACTAGAGATATCTTGGACAGTCACCTTACCACTAGTAAATAAATCATTTCTAGTGATATTTCCATGAATTACAATACCATTATCAACTAGGTTACTTACAGTGTATTCGATACCTTCTTTATCCAAAATATCAATGACATCCTCTTTTTTAGCTTTTAGAGTGTTTACTCTAATAGCATTATCTTTGATGTTAGAGTTTTCTATTAAGATCTTTTCAACAACACCATATTTATAGTCTTTAAGTAAAAAGGCTACTAGCCATGCAGGGTGAGAATATTTGATACTTAGATAATTAATCTCATCTAGGTTATCTAAAGTCCTAAGAGGCGTTCTTAAGAAGTTTCGTAAAACCGCATTAACGAAGTTAGCAATCATCCTATCTTTCATATTAGCGATATTAACAGCCTCATTAACAACCGCATATTCTGGGATATCAAGATAAACTAGTTGATAGATGCTCATTAAAAGTAAGCACTTAACCCAAGTCTTTTGCTTTTTCTTGATGAAAGGCTCTAAATAATATTCAATAGTTATTAAGTTTTGAATAGTGCCATAAACAACATTAGTAAAGAGCGCTCTATCTTCTTGTGATAGTTCAAACTTGTTTAAATATTCATTAACAACAATGTTTGAAAAAGCGTGCTTTGTTGTGATTTTTTCAATGGCTTCAAGTGCTAACTTACGAACGTTCATTTTCTATTCCTTTACAAATTTAACAAATTTTTCTAATAATTCTCCTTCTAAATAAACACAGCCAATATCGCCATGTTCACTATCATTAAATAAATGGAAGTCACTACCAGCACTGACAACTAAATTGTATTTTTTAGCTAGCGCTAGATACTTCTCGTCATCCTCTTTAGTATTGATTGAATAGAATGCTTCTATTCCATCAACTCCCATCTTAATAATTTCTTCTGGATCGTTTTTAGTAAATCTAACAGGGTGAGCTAAAAACACTTTAGCTCCAGCTTCTTTTAGTAGATTAATTACTTCAATTGTAGGGGTGTGGTTAGAAGGGATATATGCTTTACAGTCTCTACCAATATATTTTTCAAAAGCTTCTTTAACTGTAGATACTAGCCCTTGATTAAACATCTCATGAGCGATGCTACCTCTTGTAACACTACTTCGCTTCATTAGTGGCGCTACATCTAGCTCAATATTATAGTGAACTTTTAAAAGCTCAGCTATTTCAATACATCTAATTCTTCTTTTGATGGTCTTTTCTTTTAAGTAATCTCTTACCTTAAGCATATCATCAACACTTTTGAAATAACCTAAGATATGCACAGATTCATTGTTATTATATGTTGAAACTTCTGTTCCAAGTATCAAATTTAATCCATAGTCTGTAGCTTTATTATATGCTTCAATTGCTCCATCAACTTCATCATGATCAGTGATTGCAAGATAATTAACCTTTGTTTTAGCAAATTCTAAAACTTCATCTACTGTCAGTTTCCCATCAGAATAAGTAGTGTGAATATGAAAATCTCCTCTATTCATTTAAACACTCCTCTTTTCGTTATTAATTAAAACAACTAGATATCTAATAAGTAGATCATTTAACATTCCATCTAGTTTCTCACTTTTATATAATGCTTTATCAACTCTTTCAAAGACGTATTGTAACCTTGAAAATAGATTAATCCAATCAATTAAATCCATAAAGAGTATTACATCGCTAGCTAAGAAATATTCCTTTTCTAGATTAATTTTAACTAAAGCTCTATTTTTCTTTAGTTCACTAATTAGTTCCGCTACAGTACTAACAACTAAATCACCACTATTATATGATATAAAGTCACTAGCATCAGTCAAACTATCAAATGTTTCTATATAACTATTTACATCTTTAGTTAATTTATCAATCTCACTATTTGATAAATTCTTAATAGCATTATATGTTGTCATCTTCATCTTAGGGTAGTAATGAGCTTCAAAGCTCTTTACTTCCTTAGATACTTCAGTTAAAGCATCAAGAAGATCACTCACCTCGTAAAACATATCAACAATCGAGCCACTTGGTGAATCTACTGTAACAGTTGGTTTTCTATTAAGCGCTTCTTTAAAATAACCTTTGCATCTATCAACGTAACCTTTAACAACATTAAAGTCTTCATAGAATTCTTCTGTTTCTAAAGTTGTTTTAATAAAAAGTGATAAGATACTTATGTTTCTATCAATCTCTTTAAGTTTTGCTTCACACAGTTTAAAGTTTGCATTAATCTTTTGAATTCGTTCGCTACTAGTTTTGTAATTAGTAACGGAATCATTCTCGTATTTAATAAACTCTCTGTATGATTCTTTTGAATTATTACTCATATTAAGCAAACTCTCCCTTTTATCATATTATACCACACCATCACCTTTTATTAAATAGATTCTTTTTATCACTTTTTTAATAAGAATCACTTACTATAAAAACAAAGCAATGAGTTAATTCTCATTGCTTTGTTCTTTACAATTATTACATATACATTTCATATTTTCTATTTGAGCTTTACCGTTCTTTTCAATAGGAATAACAAAATAAGTATCAAGCTCACTAGCCCTATATTTCTTACCACACTTACTACATATAAAGTTTTCGCGTCTCATTATTTTAAGTTTCATCTTCTTAGTGACTTTAGAAGCTTCTACTTTATAGATTGCATCCTTTATAAAATCACTTTTGAAATTCTTTCCACTTTTTTCTTTTAATAAATCAATAATAGATGAAACTTCACTATAATCAAAAGATTTCTCTTTTGTTTTTAGTGTCTTACCACTACTACTAGAAACATATCTTAGTTCAACATTTAATTTAAAGTCACTAACTGGTTTAAGCATATATCTAGCTAAGAGCTTCTTTTCTATCTTATCTAATCTTTTCTTTCTTAATTTAGTTTCTTCTAGATACTCACCATATGTAATATTATTAATAGTGCTATTAGTATAATCCCTATAGATCTCTTTGCTTTTTTCTATTTTATTCATGTTATCTAATACATCTTGCCTTATATTAGAAAACTGCAAATAATAAATCATATATTCAAAGCATGTAATGCTATTATATGCTTCCTCTATATCATAAGCATATCTAAACTGTATTTCATCAGCTCTATTTAAATCGTACTTATTACTTATTTCAATTAGCTTCTTTATTGCTTTACT
>CAKJYW010000032.1 GCA_918272565.1 Bacilli bacterium | reverse complement strand
AAGGAACTTTGTATATTATTTGGTGTAGAATAAACCCAACTATTAAACATCCTATTCCCAAAAACAATGGATATGGCATATTAATGACATAAAAAGGATGCGCAAAGACAAATGGTGTAAATGCAATGAATGGTGTTATTGGATCTATTTCTTTTGATAGAATAGAAAGTGCTAAAATTGATCCCCCAACAAAAATCATCGCAATCCACTCGCATTTGCCTAAAGTTGCTTCACTTAATTTCCCATTAACTGACAAGAAAGAAAGTAACCAGAGAACAAAAAAGATTGCCATTACAATGTAATAGTAGATTTTAGAATTAAAAAATTTACTTATAAACCCTTTAATCATTATAGGTCCTCCTTTCTTCAGTCTTTGATATTATACCATAAATCTCCAATAAAAAAAAGAAGGAAGCGGTTTACCACTTCCCATATTCTATTATTTAATGATTTCTCCCATTGTTCCAGGTGCTACACATCCAGCATTTGATTCGTCTGTATCGATGTGCATTGCTTTTGCAAAGTTAGGGTTAACTCTAACAACAACATCGCCAAACACTAAAGAACGATAGTCGTTTTTAACTTCTACTTTTACGATTTGTTTATCTTCTAAGCCTAATTCAGCTGCATCAGCTGGAGTTAAGTGAATGTGACGTTTAGCTACAATTACGCCTTCTTGTATTTCAAGTTCGCCAGCAGGACCAACGATCTTAATTCCAGGAGTTCCTTTGATGTTTCCACTTTCTCTAATAGCTACATCAACGCCTAAAGTTCTAGCATCAGTTGCTGAAATCTCAACTTGAGTTTCTTTTCTTGTTGGACCTAAGATAGATACATTAGCGATTTCCTTTTTAGGACCAACTAAAGTAACTTTTTGTTCACTAGCAAATTGACCAGGTTGAGAAAGCATCTTCTTAACAGTTAGCTTTGCTCCTTCTCCAAATAATTTGACTAAATCAGCTTCAGTAACATGTACATGTCTTGCAGAAGTTTCAATTAAAACACTATTTCCCATTTTTATCCTCCATTATTTTCTTTCTTTATAAAAATTATATATTTCTAGTGCTAAATCATCTAGCGATTTATTCTCATTTATAAATATATTATCGATATGATGCAAAGTCTCTTTCTTAAACACTTTCTCATCATTTTCTATCCTACTACTAACTTGTAGTGCACTATCTCCTCTATGATACATCCTATCGACTCTTAATGCTTCACTTGATTCGATAAAACAAATTGTGGCATCATTTCCCATTTTATCAAAGAAGTTATTAGCTCCACTTGGTTCAAGAATAACAATCTTATCAGGTCCAGCATCTTTTTTATTACTTCCATAATAATAGCCATTATATGTTGTATATTCGATGAATTCGTCTTTTTTAATTAATTCTCTAAATTCATCTTCACTAACAAAGTGGTATGAAACATGATTTTCTTCTCCAAACCTAATAGGGCGAGTAGTGTATGTTATCATCCTCTTCATACCGAATTTATTAATAAGTAAATTAGCTACTTCTGTTTTTCCACTTGCACTTGGACCAACTAAAACAAGCATATTGCTTCTCCTTTGCACCTATTTAATTTTACGCTTTTTATAAAGAAAAGTCAATAAAAAAGCCACCCGTAGGTGGCTTAGCTTAAATCTCGTTACCAGCAAATTGTGTTTGGTAAAGATTGTAATATCTTCCTTCTTTCTTAAGAAGTTCATAATGATTACCTGATTCAACAATTCTACCATGATCCATTACGATGATTACATCAGCATCTTGGATTGTTGAAAGACGGTGAGCGATAACAAGTGAAGTTCTATTCTTCATTAGAGTGAACATCGCATCTTGTATGTTCTTTTCTGTTCTAGTATCGACACTAGATGTTGCTTCATCTAAAATCAAAATCTTAGGATCAGCTAAAATTGCTCTAGCAATAGATAATAGCTGACGTTGACCTTGACTTAGGTTACTACCAGACTCAGCCAAAATAGTATCATATTTTTCAGGAAGACGTTCAACAAAATAATCAGAGTTAGCAAGTTTACTTGCGTTGATAATTTCATCAATTGAAGCATCTAAGTGACCATATTTGATATTATCTTTGATTGATGTTGAGAAAAGAATTGTATCTTGTAATACGATAGCTACCGTACTACGTAAATCTTCTTTTCTAATATCTCTAATATCAACACCATCAATCTTTATAGATCCGCTATCGATATCATAGAATCTCATTAGAAGATTAACAATTGTGGTCTTACCACTACCTGTTGCGCCAACTAGGGCAATCTTTTGACCCGGTTTAACATCCAAATTGAAGTCATAGATTATTTGTTTACCTTCAGTATATGAGAAGTTAACATCTTTAAATGAAATGTTACCAACAAATTTGTTACCATCAATTCGTTCTTTGCCATCATTTACTTCAAGTGGAGTGTCCATTATTTCAAACACACGCTCAGCAGCTGCGATTGATGTTTGGAATTGAGCCCAAAGGTTAGCTATTTCATTGATAGGACGAGAGAATCTCTTTGAATACTGGATGAACATTTGAATTGTACCTACAGTAACAAAGGTACCAACACTAAACCACCAATTTCCTAAGCCACTCTTTGTGGCGGCTAGGTATCCACCAAAACCACAGATTAGTAAGAATCCAAAGTTACTAATGCAGTTCATTACAGGTCCCATTACACCACCAAAGATATTGGCTTTAATTGATACTTTCTTTAAGTTTCCACTTACTTCATCAAATTCATCTTGTGCCTTCTTCTCCTTAGAGTATGCAGCAACAGTCTTATAACCTGTAACCATCTCTTCAACATGACCATTCAAATTACCTAGAAGCTCTTGTTGCTTCTTGTAATACTTTCTCATTAATTTTGAAAGATATTTTGTTGAAAGGATTGTTAGAAATACAGTTGATAAACTAACTAATGTTAAGAACCAGTTAAGGTAAAGCATGATAGCTAGTACCCCAACAACAGTCAACACACCACTAAATAGTGATCCAATTGATTGAGATATTGTATTACTGATAATATCAACATCATTTGTCATTCTACTCATGATGTCACCATGAGCATGAGTGTCAGTGTATTTAACAGGAAGTTTAACAATATGGTTAAATAAATCCTTTCTCATCTCACGAACAGTGTTTTGTGATAAGTGAGCAGATAATAATCCTTGGAAATAAGTAAAAGCTGATGAAGATACATAGATGATTAATATTAATGATAAATATAAAATCATGCTATCCCAGTCAACTTGAAGTCTTGATTCACTTATAGTTATAGCATCAATTGCTTTTCCTTGTAAGTATGGTCCAACCAAACCAACAACTGTTACAATCAAAGTGATAAATAATAATCCAAAGAACAAAAGTCTATTTTTACCAATATATTTAAAGATTCTCTTTAAAGTTCCTTTCATGTCCTTTGGTTTTTCAACAAACAACATTCTACCACGTGGAGGACCTCCACCTGGTCTAACTTGATTTTTACGAGGTCCTTGATTATTGTTCATCTTGTTCACCTCGCTTTAATTGAGAATTATAAATATCTTGATAAATTGGAGAATTATTAATTAACTCATCGTGAGTTCCTAAGGCAACTAACTTACCATTATCGATAACCGCAATCTTATCAGCATGACGAGCACTAGCAACACGTTGAGCAATGAAGATTGTTGTTACGCCTTGCATCTTCTCTTTTAGTGCTTTATGAAGTCTAGCTTCAGTTGCTAAGTCTAGAGCGCTTGTTGAATCATCGAAGACGATGAATTCAGGTTTTCTAACCAAACCACGGGCGATAGAAACTCTTTGTTTTTGACCACCACTTAGGTTATTTCCACGCTCTCCAACTTCGTAATTATATCCATCTTCTAGTCCATCAATAAAGTCTTTAACTTGTGCAATTGATGTAGCTTCTTCTATTTCTTCGCTTGTAGCATCAACTTTACCCCATTTAACATTTTCTTCAATTGATCCGCTAAATAGCTCAGTCTTTTGTAAAACCATACTGATTTTATTTCTTAAATCTTTAAGGTTATATTCTTTAACATTGATTCCATCAACTAAGACTTCACCACTATCAACATCATAGAACCTTGGAATTAAGTTAACAATACTACTTTTACCACTACCTGTTGCTCCAAGTATTGCAAGACGCTCTCCCTTACTAACTTTCAAACTAAAGTCACTAACAACATTTTGTCCACTAGAATTAGGGTAAGCGAATGAAACATTTTTAAATTCAATTGTTCCTAAATCTTTTGGATCAATTTCGTATTTATGATTTTCTTCAACATCGCTAGTAATTACTGGTTCACAGTCCATTACTTCGTTAATACGACCAATACTAACTTTAGCTCTTGTAATAGCTGATGCTATCATGGCCATTTGCATTACACCGATCAAAACTTGAGCGATGTAAGTTAAACCAGCCATAACTTTACCAACTGTCATGTAATCACTATCAGTAGGTAAAAGAGTAGGGTTAACATTAACGATCTTATATCCACCAATATAAATTATTGCTACAACAATAACATTTAAGAAAATAGTTAGTAGTGGCATAATGATTGCTAGAATCTTTTGTACCTTTAATGTTGTTAAAGACAAATCGACATTAGCATCGTTAAATCTATCGCTTTCGTAATCTTCTCTAACATACGCTTTAACAACTCTAACACCACCAACGTTTTCTTGAACAACAGAATTAACTTTATCAATCTTGCTTTGTACAACTTTAAATACAGGTGTAGCTTTCTTTAAAAAGATGATCATTATTACTACTTGTATAGGAAGTACTATAGCTAAAACATAAGAGAATTCCTTACATGTTAGATACATCATGATTATTCCACCAAAGAATAACATGATTGTTCTAACGAACATTCTTATTGCCATTGAAACAAAGTTTTGTACTTGTGTTACATCATTTGTAATTCTTGTTACTAAAGAACCTGTTGAGAATTTATCTGTTTGCTCATAAGATAGATTAGTAACTTTCTTAAATAGAGCACGTCTTACATCATCACCAAATGAATTTGAGGCAGTACTAGCACAAACACCACTACTTATTCCACAAAATCCTCCGAGAATCAAACAGCCTAACATAATAAGACCAAATTTCACAACAATCGCAGTTTTTTCGTTTGCAGCAAAATCAGATAGTACTCCATCATCAACAATCGTTGACATGATTTGAGGAAGTATCAAGTCAAATGCTACTTCAGCAATCATAAAAAGTGAAGCACCAACTGCCCATCCCCAATATTTACCTAAAAACTTAAATATCTTCATGTGGCATTCCTCCCACTTCCGTAATCTTCTTAATTAGTTTTAGAAGCAATTCATTTGCTTCTAACCTTTCCTCTTTAGGAATATCTTTATAAATCTCTTCTTCTACTTCTAATAAAAGATTTTTGAATTTTCTATCGTATTCCTTTCCTTTTTCTGTCAGGCGAACATTAGTGTTTCGTTTGTCATTCTCGTCAACTTCTTTAATAATGTACCCATCCATTTCCATCTTTTGTAAAGTTAAAGAAATTGAAGGAGCAGAGAAGTGCAATCTTTTAACGAACTCTAATTGATTAATAGCATCACCTTTAGATAACATCATAAAAAACGGACGATAAGTTTCATTTAATCCCGCTTCTTCTGTTTTCTCGCGCATTAGTTGCCTAAATACTCTACTAGTGAGATTGGCTAACATCAATGTACTTTCGATTTTTTCTTCCATATTATCTCCTATTAATTAGTTTTAAAACTAATTAATATTATACTACTTTTTCAGAAAAATTCAATACATTTAAACAAAAAAAGCAAACCACAAATTGATTTTTCTCAATTTGCAATTTGCTTAATCTTTCTTATTTTACTTCATATGCATCACTAAACCATTTTAGTAATGATGCAATTGTTCCAACAAAACTAAATGCAAGTGTTAGTTGACTTCCCCAGCCAAGTTTACCTTCAACTAATGCTTTAGTAACTGTTGCAGTGATTTCATTTTCTTTAACAAATGAAATGTATCTAGGAATTAAAGCAATTAATATTACACTAGCAAGTAGAAGGACGCTTGATGCTATATCGAACCACTTGTTTTCTTTGTCGATATTTAAAACCATTAATACAGCTGCACCTAGTGGAAAGAAATATCCCATAAATGCTAAAATGCTAAATGGAATGTATTGTCTAACATAGTCAGTTGCAAACCATTTTTCACCAAATGTGATTTGTAAGCCTGTATGAATATCATCTGTTTGACTAATTAGGCCTGGTGCAAGTATAAAAACAGTTGCAAGTACTCCTAAACCTATAATTAGAAAACATAAAATCTTACTTAATCTTGTTAGATTAATGTTATAAACACCAACATTCTTTCTTTTACTTTTTGCCATCTTTATTCACCTTTACATTTATGACAAATATCTCTAGCAATAGCTACACCATTAGCTCCAGCTTGTGCTAAGCCTCTTGTGATACCAGCTCCATCGCCACCAACATATAGATTCTTAATCTTTGTTTCAAATTTATTATTAACTTCTACTCTATCTGAATAGAATTTAGCCTCAACTCCATAAAATAGTGTATGATCACTAGCAATACCAGGAGTAACATGGTTTAATGCTTCAATCATTTCAACAAGTGATTTCATTGTGTTATAAGGAAGAATTAACCCTAAATCTCCAGGAACAGCTTCTTTTAATGTAGGTTTAACAAATCCTTCTTCAATACGTTTCTTTGTTGAACGACGTCCTTTTAAAATATCTCCATATTTTTGAACGATTACGCCTCCACCACTTAGTTTATTAGCCAAATGAGCGATTGATTTAGCATATTCGTTAGGATCTTTAAATGGATCATCAAATTCATGAGAAACTAAAAGAGCAAAATTAGTGTTCTTTGAACCTAATTTAACATCATGGTATGAGTGTCCATTACAAACCATAATACCCTCATGATTCTCTACAACAACATGTCCACTAGGGTTGCTACAAAAAGTTCTTACTTGTGTACCTACACTAGTATTATAAATGAACTTACCTTCATACAAATATTTATTGATATCATTCATAATGATATCGTTAGTTTCTACTCTAACACCGATATCAACACGGTTGTTTTTGAAGTTGACATCGTGTTTAGCTAAGATCTCTCTTAACCATTCACTTCCACCACGACCAACACCAAGTAGAACATAATCACCTAAGATCTTTTCTCCATTAGATAAAACTACACCTTTAACAACTTCATCTTCAACTAAAATGTCTTCAACATTTGTTTCAAAAATCATGTCGATGTGTTCTTTTAGAGTCTTATTGATGCTACGAAGAACTTCTAGATTAACTTCAGTTCCTAAGTGACGCACTTGACCTTTTAATAGTTTAAGTCCAACCGCAATTCCTTGACGCTCAATTTCATAAACTTCTTTTGTGGTAGGATCTGTTAATTCTTTAGGTGCTCCATGTTTTAGATTGATTTCATCAACATATTTAATCAATTTTAAAACTTCTTCGTCATCTAGATATTCGTTTAACCAACCACCAAATTCATCAGTAATGTTGAATTTACCATCAGAATATGCTCCACTACCACCAAAACCAGCAGTCATAGAACATGCAGGTACGCACCCTGACTCACCCTTAATGATTGGACATTTCTTGATTTTCTTTGCTAAAATAGGGCAATGACGATTGTCTAGGTCATGACCTTTGTCTATTAATAAGACTTTCTTATTTGGGCGCTTAAGCATTAGCTCATAAGCTGCAAATATTCCACAAGGACCAGCCCCAACAATTATTACATCATATTTCTTTTCCATATATCTCTTCCCTTTCAACTATAATATTATACTACAAATTCCCAATAAAAAAAAGTCAAAATTTAAAACAAATGCTTTAAATTTCGACTCTATTTTCTTAATATTTAGCACCCTTAATCATAAGCTCACACATTAGGTTACTAAATTCAACAGGATCCTTTAGACTAATTCCTTCAATTAACAAAGCTTGATCATATAGTAATTTAGCATAAGTTTCAAGGGACGGATCATTATCATTATATAAGTTTTCAATAGCTTCAAATAATTTATGGTTAGGGTTAATCTCTAGAATTCTAGTTGCTTTAACATCGCTACCCATAGGGTTTTGAGCCATAACCTTTTCCATCTCAAAGCTTATTCCATCTTCACTAACTAAGCAAACAGGAGATTCTTGTAATCTTTCACTTAAAACAACATCTTTAACATCATCTTTTAAGATCTCTTTTAGTTTTTCTAAAAGTGACTTCTTATCTTCTGCTGTTTGTTTGATCTTCTCTTTTTCTTCTTCAGTAAGTAGATCTAAGTCTCCTTGATTAATTGATTTGAATTTCTTGCCATTATAATCTTGCATAATACTAATAGCAAATTCATCAACATCATCAGTTAATACTAAGACATCATAGCCTTTCTTCTTAACTAAATCCATTTGAGGAAGAGCCATAACCGCTTCTTTGTTTTTACCAGAAGCGTAATAAATAAATTCTTGACCTTCCTTCATCGCTTCAACATACTCACCTAAAGTAGTGTAGCCATCATTACTAATAGTATGATACAAAACTAAGTCTTTTAATAAATCCTTCTTCAAACCAAACTTATCATAAATACCATATTTGATATTCACTCCGTAAGTATCAAAGAATTCAATGTATTTTTCTCTTTCATTCTTAAGCATTGTCTCTAACTTAGAAACAATCTTCTTTTCAACATTATTAGCGATATCTTCAATATCTTTGCTCTTTTGTAAGATTTCACGGCTAATGTTTAAGTTAAGATCACTAGAATCAACTAAACCCTTAATAAATCTTAAATAATCAGGAACTAAGTCTTTGCACTTATCCATGATGAAGACGCTCTTAGAATAAAGTTGTAATCCTTTTTCAAATTTATCAGAATACAAATCATAAGGAGCTTTCTTAGGAATAAAGATCAATGCAGTATAATTTAGTTTACCTTCAACATTAATAAAGATATTAGTTAGAGGATCTTGGTAATCATAATATTTTTGTTTATAGAACTCATTTAGTTCTTCATCAGTCACTTCATTCTTCTTTTTCTTCCAAATAGGAGTCATAGAATTAAGTGTTCTGTTTTCTATAACTTTATGATATTTACCTTCAATTGGTTTTCCATCTTCATCTAAGTCTTGTTCTTCTTTTTCAAAATCCATCTTAATAGGATAACGGATATAATCAGAATATTTTCTTACTAAACTTTGGATTTCCCATTGGTCTAGATAAGTATCAAATTCTTCACCTTTTCTTAAGTGTAGTGTAACTTCAGTTCCACTAAAAGTAGGCTCTACTTCGCTAATCTCATAGCTTTCAGTTCCTTCACTTTCAAACTTATAAGCTTTTTGATCTAGCTCAGACTTACTAATAACACTTACCTTATCAGCAACCATATAACTAGAATAGAAACCAACACCAAATTGACCGATGATCTCAAGCTTTTCTTTTTCACTAGCATCCTTTAATTTCTCCATAAATTCGCTAGATCCACTCTTAGCAATAGTACCTAAACTATTAATCATCTCATCTTTAGTCATACCAATACCATTATCTTTAATTGATATTAGTCTTTTAGCTTTATCAAAGCTTATATCGATTTCGTATTCTCTTCCACGTTCTAATCTATCATCAGTTAGTGATAAATAATGATGTTTATCAATAGCATCACTAGCATTAGAAATTAATTCTCTTAAGAATATTTCTTTGTTTGAATAAATAGAATTAATCATCAACTCTAATAGTCTCTTTGACTCAGTTTTGAACTCTCTAATTTCACTCATTATTCATACCTCCAAATAATATAATATTTGTTTTATACATTTATATTATAGCACCTTTTGGCACTCTGTCAAGTAGAGTGCTAAAAATATATGACAAAATCAAAAGAGATATCAATTATTCAAAATCCTCTACTTTGAATTTGATATCTCTATAAATATTATGCATATTTCCTTCTAATAATAAACGCTAAAGCTAGAAGCGCTAGAATACTATAGATAGATTGAATAGCAGCTGAAGCACATCCTTTTTTAGCTGGTTCAACAACAACTGGGTCTTCATTAACTGGTTCAGGTTCAGTTGGTTTTGGATCAGTTGGAGTAGTTGGATCTTTGTCAACTGGGTCAGTTGGTGTAGTTTCCTCGTTTGTCTTACCATCACCTACTTTTACATCAAATATAAAAACGATGCATCCATTAATTGTTTCAAAATAAGATTCACCTTCACCTACAACCTCTAAAACTAAGTCTTTAGTAAGTTTTATAACTCCATCATTTACTTCTCCATGAACTTCAGTTCCCTCAGCTAAGCCTACTAGTAATACCTTATCTCCAACTTTTAATGAATCAATTGTACTACCAGAGCCATACTCTTTCATATTCAAGTAGTGATCGCACTTTTTAGTAAATGTGGCTTCTTTTTCACCAATTAGTTCATCGCCACTATATACTTCAAGTTTATATGTGTGATCGCTTGTAATTTGGTCAAAGTCAAAAGTAAATGAATGGTTCATATATGATGCTTCTTCGTATTCACTATAAAGTGCACCATCAACATAGAACTTATAATTTAATTTTGAGAAAGATTTATAATCATTAATTATTGACACCTTATATTCAGTACTAAGTTTTTCACTGAAGTCTTTAATCTCACCATCTACTCTAACATATTTTTCCATTTCGATAGTTCTTTTATCCCACAAAGTTACTCTAATTTTTAACTTATTACCCTCAACATCATATAAATCAAATTTATTAGGGATATTATTATAATTTATTAATTGACTTAAAATTGTCTTTTTAGAAACTACTTCAATTAACTTAACATATTTTAATTCGCTTGAATTATTAAGTTTTAGTGTAGCTATTTTTTCATGGACAGCTAATGGAGTTATCTCAATATCACTTAAGAACTTCTCTTGGTTAAAGTCGTTTTCACCAAGATCAGGAGCACTTCTTTTAGCTTTGATTGTAAATTGATCTCTTCTAACGCCTTCTTGGTCATAACATTCAACAAGCATTGCGCTGTCAGTAACAGAAATAACGGCACCAAGTGAAATTCCCAAAGTCTTAATATCTAAGATTTTTTGGTGAAGTCCATCTTCAACTGTTGAATTATCAAGAGTTCTTCTCTTATTTCCTGATGAACCTAAATCCATATAGTAAGTACCAAGCATTGGATCTTCTGATACCATATTATTGTATAGTTGGTAAGTTCTTGAATGCATGTGGTCATGACCACTAATAACTAAGTCAACCTTACACTCATCAAAAATAGGATACCACTGTGGTCTAATCTTTTTACTAACGCTTGAATCTTCGATTGTTGAACCGTAGATTGATTTGTGACCAAATACAACTAAGTATTGGAATGTTCCTTCTAGGCTCTTAATAGTATTTCTAAACCATGTAGCCTCTTCATCAATCTTAGCATTTGATACGGTATTACTGTCTAAGAAGTCAAGGCTTACAAATAATACATTATTATAATAGAAATAGTAATTACTATTTTTACTTAATGATGCGCCATTTGAAGGATTCTTTAAAAGGTTATTGTATGTGGCAGGTTCTGGCATCATTGGGATTGGGCTAGTATCACTTCCCCAATATTCATGGTCACCAGGAGCACTCATAAATATAAAATTAGAGAAAGTATTCTTACTATCATCAAATAGCCAAGTCCATTCAGCCTCAAATGCGGCAGTGTCAGTTAAGTCACCACTACAAACAACAAGTGATGGATTGCCAGCAATTCTATTGATTCTATCAATTAAGTCATGAGCTACACTATTGTATTTATTTTGATAATCGCAGAATGCGGTAAACTTCCATTCGTTAGTTAGACCCGCTGTAGTGAAATAGTAAACTGCGCTTTCTTCATCTTTCAAACATACTTTGTAAATGTATTTTGTTCTTGGAGTCAAATCAGTTAATTCCAAATAACAAACATAACGTCTTTTTGTGTAGAATGAATCAGTAGTACTAGCGTTCTTTACACCTTCAGTTGACCAAAACTTCTCCATTGTAGGTTTATATTTCAAAGCTTTTTCAAATTCTTTATCAGTTGCTTCTGTTAAAAGCACATAACTACCACTATCATCGGCATGATAATTGATCGTAATCTCTCTTGAGGCATCAACTCCTGCTGTAGTAACAATATGGTAAATTGATGGATTTTCAGCTGCTTTCACGAAAACACCCCCTAAAAAGAATCCTAAAAAAGTTAGTAATACAAATATTATTTTTTTCTTCATAACTTACCTCACCCTATATTATTATAACATATAATCAATTTCGTTTCGATAAGTATCCACATAAAAACTTCTTGGTAACATATGTTACCAAGAAGTTTGCATCTAAAGCAATATCTGTCATACCTATTCTTTAGTGTAATTGCGATAGTTATCTTTTAAAAAAAGCCTAAGATAAAAGATTAATCCTAGGCATATAAAAATCTATTATTATATTAAAATAATTCAGAATGGCTTCCTGTTCTAACCAAATAAAGAATTAAGTCATTATCTTCATATTTGTAAATTAATAGCCAATCTGGTTCTATGTGTAGTTCGCGACAATTCTTATAATCCTTTGATGGTTGCAAAGGATGGTCACGATATTTCTCTGGTAGATGTGCACCATTTTGAAGTAAATCTAAAACTATTTTAAATTCATTAGGATCTAAACCTCTTTTGATACACACCTTAAAATCTTTTTTAAATTGATTTGTAGGTTTAATTTCATAAATCACTTTAGTAAATCCTCCATTAATTCTGTAGAACTATGATATGCTTTATAATTCTTGGGATTCTTTTTCATATCATCAAGTTCATTAATTGCATCCATTGTGACTTTATTAGGGACATCTGCTTTAAGCTCAAATGGAATACTATTAGTCCTAATTACTTGATTATAAAACAAAGTAATAGCTGCAGTTGGAGTAATACCTAAACTCTTAAATACTTTTTCTGCATTAGTTTTTATCTCATTATCTATTCTAACATTAACATTAGCCACTTTTAGCACCTCTCTTATCAAATGTATTATACTCTTTTGTGTTAATTATGTCAACACAACATTAATACACTTTCGCAAACTATTATAGTCATATATTTACTAAAACTGGATTCTCATGTTACTTTTTAGTTGTATTAATTGTTGTTCTTTCAATTACGTCTTTTTCAAGTAAGAAAACAAAAATGCATTATCTATCACTTCTAATACAAATTTCCCTTTTACTTTTCAATAACTTCAGTATCGATCAATTTCCTTTTTGGAAATAATTGAACTTTCCTACAATTAATCTCTAAATAATACAATATCATCATCTATTATCTTTTTCTATTATTTCTATCATTTCTCTTGGTGTTACAACAAATGATTTTATAGGATAATGTTTTTTATTTCCAGTAATCAAATAAGCATCCATTGTATTTCGTGCGCTCATTACTATCTCATAAAAAACAATATCATCAGAATCAATAAAGTCTTCTAACACTTGTTCTTTTTCTAAAAAAATACCAGATATTTTAATCTCACGAATTGTATTCTCAATTTGATTCTTATCAAACCCAAACATATTTCTCATTAAAACTTCATAGTATTCATTTATTATTTCATCATTTAATAGTGGGATAATTGTTTTTGAGAATATCAAATCGACTACTTTACCTGGTATCGAATTATGTTTTAGCATTGATGATACAATAACATTAGTATCAATCACTGCATAGTATTTCATTTTTTATTTTTCCTTTCAAGTCTTGCCAGTCTAATCTCTTCATTAATTTCATCTAGAGTCATTTCCGAATTGCCATTTTCCTCAGATATCGTACGCATCTTATCTACAGCTAATATAGCTTTTAATGTTGACTCATCTATTTTTGTGTCAAAAGGAATTCCTCCAACTAAAACTGATCTCTTTAAAAACATTCTAATAGCTGTGGATAGATCCATCCCTAATTCGTTATAAATTGCTCCTGCTTGATTTTTTAATTCTTCATCTACTCTCACTTGTAAAACAGTCATACTAGCACCTCCAAATATATTATACTATATTTATAATACAATGTATATATAAAAGATTAAATAATATTAATATATTTGCAAATTCATTTTTGGATAATTATCACTTCTGTGCGAAAAATGCATAGAAGTAATTGACAGTTAGTTAACCAAAAAGCATTCTCATTAGTTGAAGTATTAAATACACCACATGTGTGTGTTCCGCACTTATGCTTTTTTATCAAGTTGAACTTGTGCAAATTTAGCACTAGTTCAATTACTATCAATTTCACATTTACATTTTGAATATTAATACTTAACATTTGTTCATTTTTTCACCTCCCACTTATATTATTACATCATTATTTGATTTTTTATTCAAAACAAAATAAAAAAAGCACTCAAGACTAATAATATCTTAAGTGCTTATTCATTTAGATATATTATTTAACCATCTTTACATCATAGCCATAGATAGTCTTAAAATCGTTTTTCATAGATATAACTACATATCCATGTTCTATCCATGATGCAAGGCGCTTGTTTGTTTCATTTAAATCAGCATGATCGCGTTCTGTATCATCCGCAATAAGCATAAATGCTAATGCTTTGTATTTGTTATTAGTGATAGTGTATTCATGCATACTAACATCACCACTACTATTACCAAACGATAATACTGGTTGTTTACCAATCTCTTGAGCGATTTGGAAAACTTTGTTCATCTTAAGATTCTTAATCCAAAGTTCATCTCCTCTAATTAATGTATCATCGCCACCAGAATTAAATTGATATTGCAAGCCATCTTTACCATCTTGGTGAGTCGCTACAAGTGTTACATCCATTCCAATTATATTGTTTTCAGGAATATTAAGCTTTTCACAAGCAACAGCTCTACAAATCATTCTGTCAGATCCACTAACAACATAGCAAGTAAAGTCGTTATCTTGTAAATATGCCACTACTTCTATCATTGGTTTATATAGAGAATCAGCATATTTCAAGTTCTCAAATCCACTAGCATCCATATTTAAGAAATTCTTAACATAAGCAATGAATTCATCTGGAGTAAGCCCCGCAAAAGCTTTGGCTTGAGCACGTCCATGAACCAAATCAAAATTAGGAACATCTGGAGTTTTATAGTTTTTACCAGATTCACGAATTAGGGTAGCTACTTCTTTTAGTTCATCGCTTGCTTCGTAATTTGGATCATCTAGGCAGCGATATGCTAAAAGTAAATATTCTAAATATTCAGGGAATAGTTCACCACACAATGTACCATCCATATCGAATACCGCAATTCTATCCTCTACTGGAATATAATCTTTGGAATTTTTGTTTGTAACTGTAGCTACATATTTTTTTAGTTGATTTAGAGCATCACAGTCATTCCAGTACTCAAATTTAGTACTTCCCTTACAACCAAACAAAGTGATAGAGAAAGTAATAACTAAAACATAAATAATGATTTTTCTAAAGCTTTTCATTTTTTACTCCTTTTATTAATAATTAATTGGTTTTTCAGTATGATTTAAAATTCTTTTAATATTACTAGCGTGCCTAATAAAGATGATTAAAACAATCAAAAATGTGAAAATAACACACCAATAATTAACTGGCCATAAGACGGACGCCGGATAGTCTATAACACTAATTAAGAATTCTTGTTTAATTAGGGAAGTAGCTAGAACCATCACAAAGCAGATAAGAGTTGAAATTAGGGATCCAAGTGACACTAGGCTACTTAGTTTTTTAATGATAAAGAAGATTATCATTAAAATAGGTAGCATCCAAGGACAGTAACCTGCTATTGCCCCGCTTCCACAAGCAACGCTCTTTCCACCTTTAAAACCTAAATAGATTGGGAAAGTGTGACCAACAACTGCCACAAACCCATATAGCATTGGAGATAAGACGCAGTAATTAACTGGAATAATACAAAACCTAAACAAAAAGACAAAGATTCCACCTTTAATCATATCTAAGATATAAGTAAAGATAGCATATTTCTTTCCTAAGATTCTACCTGTGTTTGTGGCACCGATGTTATTAGAACCCATGGTTCTAATATCAACGCCTTTCATTTTCCCAAAGAGGAAGCCAAAAGGAATCGCCCCAATAAGGTATGCTAAAACTAAAAACAGTATTTTTAAAAACATACATTCACCTTTAATAATTCATGTGTAGAGTTACTTCACCACTACTTTTTTCTAATCTTTCTCCATCTATTTCAAGTAAGATATGGCCATTATCTAAAATATCAATTACCTTTGCTTCTTTAATAATATCATTATAATATATATTAACTATTTTTCCAATAAGGCATGAATTATCTTTACATATTTTTAAATAGTCTTCATCACCATTAATAAAATGGTTATAATCATTAATGAACTCTTGATATATCTCTTTTGATAATTTATTAATATCAAAGTCTTTATTTAGTTCTAATTTCATAGATGTTGCTTTTTGTTTTAACTCACCAGTAAAATTAGTGCTATTAACGTTAACACCAAAACCAACGACGATTATGTTTTTTTCGCCATCTGATTTCCCTTCTAAAAGTATCCCACAAATCTTCTTATTATTACATAAAATATCATTAGGCCATTTAACTTTTAAACCGTTTAGATATTTATTTAATGTTTTAAAGATTGTAGCACAGATTAAAAGGCTCAATTTCTCTGGGTCCTTAACGTCATCTTTAACTAAAATAGACATTAATAGATCATCTTCATCAACCCAAGTTCTATCCATTCTGCCACGTCCCTCTGTTTGATGGTGCGCAACTATGGCATCAAGGTTATCGTAGTTCTCTGCCATTTCTTTTAAGTAAAGATTTGTTGAAGGAAGGATATCAAAATATGTAATCATCATGCACTCCTTAAAAAAACATAAAAATGCTAGTTTGGTGACTAGCATTTTTTATATTATACGATTATCAACCAAATAATGTTAATAAGATACCAGCTGCTACAGCACTTCCAATTACACCAGCAACATTTGGTCCCATTGCATGCATTAATAGGAAGTTAGAAGGATCTTCTCTTTGACCTTCTTTTTGAACAACTCTCGCAGCCATTGGTACAGCACTAACACCAGCAGCACCAATCATTGGGTTAATCTTACCACGAGTTGCTTTACACATAACTTTACCAAATAATACACCACTTGCAGTAGCGAAACTGAAGGCGATAACACCTAATAAGACGATCTTTAATGTGTCTAATGTTAGGAAGATATCAGCTGTTGCAGTTGCACCAACGCAAACGCCTAGTAAAATAGTTACGATATAAAGAATAAAATTACCAGCTGCATTAACTAGGTTAGGAACAACACCTGATTCTTTAATTAAGTTACCAAGCATTAACATACCAATTAATGGAGCACAGCTAGGGATTAATAATACACAAACAACAGTAACTAAGATTGGGAATAAAATCTTTTCAGTCTTAGAAACGCTTCTTAGTTGTTCCATCTTAATTCCTCTTTCCTTCTTAGTTGTAAGAAGTCTAATAATTGGAGGTTGAATTACAGGAACAAGTGCCATATAAGAATATGCGGCAATACTAATTGGAGCTAGCAGATTTGGTGCTAGGATTGATGTTGTTAGGATCGCAGTTGGTCCATCAGCACCACCAATAATTCCAATTGAAGATGCTTCATTGAAATTAAATCCAAGAAGTAATGCTCCTAAGAATGTAATAAAAATACCAATTTGAGCAGCTGCACCTAAAAGCAAGCTCTTAGGATTAGCGATTAATGGTCCAAAGTCGGTCGTAGCTCCAATGCCTAAGAAGATTAAGCAAGGATAAATACCTTTCTTTACACCAATATATAAAATACCAAGTAAACCAGAATAAGTACCATCTGCTTCACGAACAAAAACGCCACCTAAAGGTAAGTTAGCAAGTAACATACCAAAGGAAATAGGTATTAACAAATATGGTTCGACACCTTTGAATATTGCTAAACATAATAATACGATTGCAATAGCAATCATTATTAAGTTTTTCCATCCTCCATCATCGAAGAATCCAGCAATACCAGAGGTCATTGCGAACTCTTTAATCAAATCCCAAAGTTTCTCAAACATTATTAATTACCCAATGATTAACAATGCATCTTGATTGTTAACGCTTTGTCCTTTGCTAACCTTTATTTCTTTAACAACACCATCACATGGTGCTACAACTTCGTTTTCAAGCTTCATAGCTTCTAATATAACAACAGCTTGTCCTTTTTTAACTGTATCGCCAACAGCTACATTGATTCTAAGAATAGTTCCTTGTAAAGGAGCTTTTAAAGTAGTTCCTTGTCCATCACTAACTGGAGCAGTCTTTGGAGCTTCTTGTTTTGGAGCTTCAACTTTTCCTTCGTTTTCAGATACACTTTCTAATTCTACTTCATATAATTTACCATTAACTTTAACTTTATAGATTTTCATATTATTTCTCCTTTATCCAATTCTTTTAACAGATTTTAATCTTACATCTTTCTTTGTTTCATTAACATAATCAATTGTAGCAACTAAGACAGCTGCCATCATATCATCATCTTCAATGTTAGTGTTTTTAACTTCTTCTACCTTTTCACTAACCTCATCAGTAACAGGAACTTCTTTTTTCTTTGCGGCTTTTTTATAGATTATTTCCATTAACTTGATAGCGCAAATAATGATTGCTAGAATTACAAATACGATTAGAATTGCAATTAAAGCGATTATTGCGGCTACACCAAAGTTTTGGCCTTCTTCACCTAAATATAAAGAGCCATCAAAGACACTTAAAAATAATAAGCTTCTCATCTTTATACCTATCCTATATGTATAGATTTACCTCAACAACTTCATCTTGAGGTTGTGGGTTGTATTTCTTTTCTAAGAATTTTTGTCCAACTTCAGGGAATAGTGCCACAATCAATACATCCTCATCAGTCTTACAAATATCTTTGTATTGTTCCTTTAGTTTTTCAAATTCAGGTTCAATATCATCTGCAGGACGGTGAGTGATGATCTTAACATCAGCACCTTTTAAAATCTTAGCCTTAACTTCTTCATCAATTGGAGCAGGGCTCTTTCCATAAAGTCCTCTAACATATTCGTTGATTTCTTTTGGAACCATCTTGTATCTTTCACCAGTCAAAACATTCATAACTGATTGTGTACCAACCATTTGTGATAGAGGTGTTACTAGTGGAGGATAACCTAAGTCTTTTCTAACTCTTGGAACTTCTTTTAGTACTTCTTCGTATTTATCCATGGCTCCTTGTTTTTCTAATTGATTCATCAAATTAGAAAGCATTCCACCAGGAACTTGATATTTCAAGATGTTAGGGTTAACGCATAATGCTTTAGGTTTAAGTAAGCCATTAGCTAAATATTTGTCTCTAACTTTATTCATCTTAGCAGCTGCAGCTTCTAGCATCTTAATATCTAGCTTAGGATCATATTCTGTTCCTTGTAGAGCGTACTGTAGCGCTTCTGTACAAGGTTGACTTGTTCCACCAGCTAGTGATGATAAAGCTGTATCAACGATATCGCAACCAGCTTCGATGGCACGTCTTACTGTCATTTCCGCAATTCCACCTGTGCAGTGTGTATGAAGTTCAAGTGGTAATTTAGTGTTAGCTTTTAATCTTGAGAATAACTCATAAGCAGCCTCAGGTAAAAGTACACCAGCCATATCTTTAATACATAAAGAATGAGCTCCCATCTTTTCTACTTCTTTGGCTAATGCTACATAATAATCAACAGTATGAACTGGACTAGTAGTATAACTTAATGCTATTTGACAATGTCCACCATATTTGTTTGTTGAATCAACAGCTTGTTTTAGATTTCTAACATCATTTAAAGCATCGAATACTCTAATGATATCAATTCCGTTTTCAATTGATTTTTGAACAAATTTGTCAACAACATCATCAGCATAATGTCTGTAACCTAAGATGTTTTGACCACGGAATAGCATTTGAAGTTTAGTGTTCTTACAAACCTTTCTTACTTTACGTAATCTTTCCCATGGATCTTCGTCTAAGAATCTTAAACAAGAGTCAAATGTTGCTCCTCCCCACACTTCTAAAGCATGATAACCTACTTTATCAAGTTCTTCTAAAGCACAAAGAACTTCTTCAGTGTTCATACGAGTTGCAAATAATGATTGATGTCCATCTCTTAAAACAGTATCAACAATTTTTACACCCATTTTTATAACTCCTCTTTTCTTATTATTACCATAAATTTTTAAGACAAAATCGCCCCAAAATATATATTATATTTTATCATATTTTTGTATCATTTTCAATTACTTTGCAACCGCTTTTTAGGAATAATCAATAAAAAAATGTGGCATAAATATTTACCACATTTAATTCATTATTTTTCAAAATATCCATCTACTATAGTATACAAAGAAATGAATATCATCATTAGTATTGGTGAGATTGTAAGTCTTATTTTTTTTTTATAATTAAAATGATCACTTAATGATATTCTCATTTTTAAAACCTCTAGATGGTATTATACACTAGTTAACAAAAAAGCACAATCATTAAGATTGTGCTCTATATATTTATTAAAGTTATTTATCTGGTACTCTACAAATTGTAATTATTTTCTATTACAGTATTCGTAATCATCATCATTACATTTGGCAGATGTTTCAGTTCTTGTGTATTTAAAGTTATCGTTATCGATACTTCTAGCACTAGCAATTGCACAAACAACAGAAATAAGTACCACTAGTAAAAACATTACATTAATAAATACTAACATTATTAACATCTCCTTTCTTGTAATCATAAGTATTATACGCTTATTTAGGAAAATGTAAATAATGAAAACGATATTATTTTCATGAAAACGTGAACATTATTTTCACTAATTTTGTCTTATTTTAAGACCTAAATCAGGGTAATTTGTAATAATCGCATCCACTTTTTCTTTGTTCAAGAGTTTATTCATTAGTTCTTCTTCGTTTACAGTCCATACTAAGACAGGAACTTCATGGCGATGCATTCTTTTTGTAAAGCCCCATCTAACTAGCAAGTAGTGAGGAGAAACCATATCAGCTTTATATTTCTTTATTGAGTGATATGGATAAATCTCTAGTAACCTTGAGAAAAATCCAAATTTAACTTTTTCTTTCCCCACTAGTAGCACTGTTTTAATATTAGGGTTAATCTCTTTTATTTTCTTTATAGCATCTCCTATAAAGCTACGTACAAAGAACTCTTCAACTGTTAAGTATTTAAGTGTCATTTCAACAACTTCTTCTTCATACCCTGCTTCCTTTAATTCAACATCCATAAAAAGCTTCTCTTTAGAAAACTTTAATGTATCTTCATATAAAGGCATAATGAAGTCTTCTTTTAGAGTCTCTTTACAAAGTTCATCGTAAGTATAATCTTTTATTAGTTTACCTTTATAGTCAGCATTATGTACTACTATAATCTTACCATCTTTAGTTTTTCTAATGTCACATTCAAAGCTGTCACTACCTACTTCGTATGCTCTTTGGAAAGCTTCGATAGTGTTCTCATGCTCAACTAAGCCACTAGCACCACGATGGGCTATAATCCATTGTTTATCAAATTTCATTTTTATTTGCTCACTTTCAATGTATAAACCCAAACATAAGTTGATGTTCCGTAAGTAGCTGTAGCTGTTAGAGTTACTTCAGTTTCTGTGTCTGGCAAGTTAACAGCACCAGTAGGAGCTATAACATTTGGATTTGAGCTTTCCCAAGTGATAGTAGCTTCAGTTGAAGCGTCAAGTGTAGTTAATTCTAGTGCTTCAACTTTAATAACATCACCAAGTGTTGCAAAATATTCTTCCATACGATGCAAAGCAATAACAGTATGAGCAACATCACTATTTAATTCATATTGAGTTACTTCTTGATATCTCTTAACTGTGAATGATTCTTTAACTTCTTTTGTTTCAAAGAAAGTACTTGGATGAGTTGAGAATGTGATAATATCTCCAGCTTGAACGCCTGTATCAGTGATCTTCTTACAAATGTTATCATTATATGCATAGATGTAATAATCGCACTTAGTATTCTCAGCTGATTTACCTCTTTCAACAGTCTCAATAACAACTAATTCACCACCAACATTGTTAATTAATACTCTATACCACCAAGTTAAACCATAGTAGCCATCAGAGAAACCAACCATTGTGTTTTGTAAGTTAGTATCAAGATATTTAACATTTAATTCTGAAGATTTAACGAAGATGTTAAGTTCGCACTTGCCAATAGGAAGTGGGATATTAACAGTTTTACTGTCAAAGTTTACTTCAGTCATAATAGCAGTAACTTTCATGTCGCTAGTTACATTAGATGTGTCTTTTCTCCATCCAGCAAAATACTTATTACCAACAGGATCTGGTTGCTTAGGTAGAACTGCAGCAGTGCCTTCTAGAACTTGTTGAGAATCGATTACTTTTCCATCAACAACAAATTCAACTGTGTAATATTTACCAGCTGGAGCATTTTCTTTAAATGTAGCATTTATTTCTAGATTAGATTTAACATTACTAAAATCTTTATCCCAACCTGTAAATTCATAACCTTCTTTTGTTGGATCAGCTGGTTTAGTTGCAGCTTTACCTTCTTCAACTTCTTGAGTATCTACAACTTTACCATCAACTAAGAATTTAACAGTATATTTTGTAGCTTCTTTTATAATTTCTTTAAATTGAGCGTTTATTTCTAAATTAGCTTTTACGTTACTAAAGTCTTTATCCCAACCTGAAAATTCATAACCTTCTTTAGTTGGGTCAGCAGGACGAGTTGCAGCTTTTCCTTCTTCAACTTCTTGAGTATCAATTACTTTACCATCAACTAAGAATTTAACTGTGTATTTAGTTACTTCTACTGGTGTAGGGTCTGGTGTTGGAGTAGGGTCTGGTGTTGGTTCATTTTCTCCACCACAGCCAACTAAAACAAAAGCAAATAATAAAACAAATAAAAATGCTAATAATTTCTTCATATTTTTCTCCTTTTATGTTTTTATCT
>CAKJYW010000031.1 GCA_918272565.1 Bacilli bacterium | reverse complement strand
CTATTAGGATAACCGTTCTTATCACTCCAAGTTGAATAGAACGCTACTTTTGTTCCTTTTTCTTTAAAGAAATCAACTAATTCTCTAGAACTTGAATAGAAGTCCCCTGGATCAACCATTGTATTCTTTGATTGCTCTTGTAAAAAGGCTAGGTCGTATTTAGTTGATGAAGTCATTCCAACTAAATATTTATAGTGGTCAGCTCCCTTAATGTAGTTGTGTAAATACTGGCTACCATAAGCACACTTATCAACAGTAATGTTCTTACCTTCACCTTTAAACATACCTTCTAAACACTTCATCAAAGTGTTATAGTTAGTAAAACTGTTCCCAACAAGCAATATCTTGATATTATCAATTTCACTAGCGCTTTTATTAAATGGGTTTAAATATTCAATCATTTCATCCTCACAATGTTTGCATTTATAAATAATATATCCAGCTTCTTCTAGGGTTTGAGGGACGGAATCAACAACCTCATATTCATGAATCTCATGATGCTCTAGCTTGGGAATAATCTCTTTTCCTTCCTCCCTGCCACATCTATCACACCTATAATAATCAGTGTAACCATCTTCTTCATATGTAGCGGCTTTTCCCTCAACATGAACATAGTTATGTCCTAATGTTTTTATTGTTGCAGTATATATATCACCACATCTACTACACTTATACTTTATATAGGCATCATCTTCACATGTAGCTTCTTTTGTTTCAACAATCTCATAATCGTGACCTAAAGCAGGAATTGTTGAAATAGTAGAATAGTCACAACCAGTGCAATAATCATAATCACTATAGCCATCAGTTGTACATGTAGCGTCAATTCCACTTACATGAACCAAAGTGTGAACATGCTCTTCTATAATCTCTTCTTCTTTTTTGTCATCTTCTTTAACTTCATCTTTTACATCACCCTTGCCACAACCACAAAAACCAAATACTATAAATAGTAATAATATTAATAACCATCTTTTATCCATGAATCTTATTAACTATCTCCATATAAATATCGCTACAAAGCATTGGCTTTTCTAACTCTTCGATTGTTTCTTCTTTTAAATCTAAAGTTTTACTAAACTCAATTCCAGCTTCTCTAAATTTATTAATAAAAGGAGCTGTAATTGGATTAGCATTAGGGTTATGTAAGATAGGAGTTTCCCTAGCGAAGATACAAATAGGGTAATAGAATGTGTTTTTACACATAATCTTTAAAGCTTTAAAATTATCTTCAAAGTCAGGTAAGCCGCATCCACTAATTATAATGAACTTCTTCTTTGATAAATCGCACTTTAATACGTGATCATATCTATCACCTGTTTTAATTAGTTCCCACTTAGTTAGAGGTAATAACCTATCCCAAGAAGCTTTAAGGTGAGAAGGCACACTATAAAAATATAGTGGAAAACTATAAATGATAACATCACTATCTATAATCTTATCTAATATTTCGTTTTGATAGTCATCTATAGCACACTTTATTTCATCCCTTTTTAAACAACTAAAGCATCCCACACAAGGCTTGATATCTTTTTCAATGATATTAATTATCTCTATATCGTTATCCTTTAATCCTTCTAGGAAAGCACTAGTTAGAATCATAGTGTCACTATCTTTTCTAGGACTACCATTTAGTACTAATATTTTCATATTATGCTCCATCTTGATGCGTATCGCACTTAGGTTTTTCTCCTTTTCTTTTTTCTCTTTGTTCCCTAAGTAGTTCGATATCTTCACCAGTTAATTCATAATTCTTATGTTCTTTAAATCTTTTTTTCTTTTTAGTTTCCATTATTTTTCAAACTTCTTAATCGCTTTTAGTTTTTTATCAGAATATGGGTGTTCTCTTAAAGATAAATTCATATGGTTTTTACCAAATAATAAAGTTGAAGGATATGTGAATTCATTAAATCCCCAAACTCCATGGTATGCACCCATTCCTGAGTGACCAACTCCATTAAATGGAGCACCTTTAACCATAAAATGAACACAAACTTCATTGATACATCCACCACCAAAGTGGCTCTTTTTCATTATATTATGTGCCCACTTAACATTTTTAGAGAAAATATAAAAAGCAAGTGGGTGTTCTCTAGAATTTATTGTATCAATTAAACTGTCTAACTCACCATCGTCATATTCAACAATAGGTAACATTGGATTAAATAGTTCGTGATTAACAATTTTTTCATTTATATCAACGGGATAAATAATAGTAGGTTCAATTCTAAGTGTTTCTTTATTAGACTTACCACCAAAGACAATCCTATCTTTATATTCTTCCATTTCTTTTAAACAATAATTAAAAGCACCTTCGTTAATCATCTTAGCGTATTCTTTATTATTATGGATGTCTTCTCCTAATTGGCGCTTAAATTCTTGTTTTAATAATTCAATAAAACGAGGGGCAACAGTCTTACTAACAGCTACTTGATTAATATTAATGCATATTTGACCGCTGTTTGCTGCTTTAAAGAAAGCAATCTTACGTGCCGCATCTTCTAAAGCAGCATCACTAGCTACAATGCACCAGTTACCATTTTCTCCACCTAACTCTAAAGCAACAGGAGTTAAATTCTTACTAGCTTCTTCTAAAATGTGTTTAGCAACTCTAGGTGAACCAGTATAGAATATCTTATCAAAACGCTCAGCTAGTAACATATCAGCTACATCATGGCCACCTAAAACCACTTTAACATATTCTTCGCTAAATGTTTCACTGATGATTTCTTCTAAAACAGCACTTGATGCTATAGACTTTGAACTAGTTTTAATGATTGCGGTGTTACCAGCACTTAGGCTCGCAACCAAAACTCCTAAAGATAGGATAAATGGAAAATTAAATGGACTAATAATTAATGTTACTCCATATGGTTTCCTATAAACTAGAGTTTTTGTTGAAGGAAAACATAATAGTCCACTATTTAATCTCTTAGGCTTATTCCATTTCTTTAATGAATGAAGTGCTTCATTAATCTCAATTATCACAGTCCCAACATCACAAAAATATGCCTCACACTCACTTCTACCTAAGTCAGTGTTTAAAGCTTTCATGATTTTATCTTGGTTTTTAATAACTGCTTCTTTTAATTTCTTTAAAGCTTCTATTCGATAGTTTACATCAAGTGTTTTGCCTGACTTAAAAAACTCTCTTTGCTTATTAACTAATAACTTAATTGATTCTTGATTTAGTTCCATTTTATTTCCTTTACTTTTTCGTATACTATTTTGCCTAACTTCTTATGGCCCTCTTTAGTTAAATGCTCGCCATCAATCCCAACTTCGCAACCCTTAGCTGATGCAAAGAGATATCCTTTACTATGCGCATATTCCTTTAATAATTTCTCATATTCATTAATCTTTTCTATTCCATTAGTGTATTTAGCGCTCGTAATAGGACTAGGAAGGATTAAAGGAGGAGAGATTAATAATACAAGTGAATGATATCTATCATTAATTTTATTAACTAACCCGTCCATATCATCTATTAAATCACTTGGTGCTTTTTTATAACAATCTTTTAAGTCGTTAGTTCCTAACATTATGATTGATAGGTTGATTGCGGCAGGGGTGAAGTCAGCATCAATTGTTTTAAGGGCGTTTCTTCCCTCTAAATCAGGATGATCTAGACTAATAGTCCTGCCATTCACTCCGTTAACAAATAAGAAATAATCATCATTTAATGTGTTCCACCAAATATCATCACTATCATATCTATCTGTTTTATTATCATCACCTGAATATGGAGTGAGTGTAGGAACATAGCCCCAAGTATTACTATCACCATAGATGAATATATTGAAAAACTTTTTCTTTATCTTTATTTTTAAATTATCCATTATTGCCTCTATAGAAGTGGAGATATTAGCTTAATTAAATTACACATACGCTTAGTTCCTTTTTTAAGCTTGAAGTCTTTAGGAACTTTCTCGCAATCCGCTAACATTTCTAAGAAATCTTCTTTGATATCTTTTAAGCATTCCGTTTTATAAAGTAGAGTTCCACACTCGAAGTGATGGACTAAACTTCTAAAGTCAAAATTAATTGTTCCAACAAACCCTAATTTCTCATCAGCTAGCATTGTCTTCATATGATTAAAGCCTTTTTTATATAAATAGATATCTACACCAGCATCAAGTAAATATCTAAAGTGAGATGTAGCTACCTTAAATACCAACTTTTTATCAGGAATTCCTGGTAAAATCAAATGAACTTTTACGCCTCTTAGAGCCGTATTTCTTAATGTATCAAGGAGTTCATATGTTGGGACTAAATAAGGAGTAGAGATAAACACTTCGTGCTTAGCATAATGCAAGATATTGATGTAGTTTTGTTCACCAACTAAAGCATCATCAATTCCTCCAGGTCCATCACCAAATGGCATTACATGTCCACCACAATCAAACTTTTCATAGTCATATGATAAATATTTATTATAATCACTTACTTTATAAGTACATAAACTATAATTTTGTAAGAAGATATCAATTAGATTGTTAATTGCACTTCCTTCAATCTTAATCATCGTATCTTTCCAAAAACCAAATCTTTCGATGATGTTAGCATATTCATCACCTAAGTTCATTCCGCCAGTAAATCCGTACTTATGATCGATAACTGCAATCTTTCTATGGTCACGGTTATTATAAACACCTGATAGAATCGGTCTAAATGGATGGAACTTATGGCACTCAATACCAAACTTCTTTAATAGTCTAGGAGTTCTAGCACTAATTGTTCCGCTACAACCCATATCATCATATAAGAAGATTACTTTAACACCTTCTGCTGCTTTCTTCTTTAAAATATCAGAAATAGTAGTCCAAACCTCACCATCATGAACAATGAAGAATTCCATAAAGATGAATTCTTTTGCTTCATTTAAACATTTATAAAGTTCAGGGAAGAAATCACGCCCACATTTATAATAAGATACCTTATTGTTTTTATGTGGTGCAAGATGAGTAGTATTAGATAAATAGTTAAAAGCTCCAACGCTTCCCTCAAATACTGATTCATCATTTGCTTCAGGTGTATTACTCTTATAAGCTTTGATTGTTTCAGTAAGAACTCTTCTATCTTTCTTCCTTAATCCGTGATTACCAAAGATTAAGAACATAAACATACAAAATAGTGGCATCAAGAACAAACAAACGAGCCAAGGCACTTTGAATTCAGGATCTTCTTCTTTATTAATAATCTTAAAGAAGATTACAACCTCAATTACAAATAACAACACTTTAAAAAGAAGATAACTAAGCATAATAATTGCTTTTACTTGAGTAGTACTATTTCCATCATTTAACCATTTAGAAATAAGGTCATCCATATAGAAATTCATATATATTACTACGGCAATCTGTACTAGTAATATTAAAAGAACTAATAAATAACCTGAAAGTAAATTCCTAAAAAACTTTTTCATTCTAACACCTCATCTAAAAAATCACTCGCTTCATCAATCCAACTAGATATTTCTTTATCATAACCCTCTACTCCAAAAGGCACTGTTAGTGGAGTAGCTAGAGCAAGTCCATGAACACCACTATCAAAGATATGAGTCTTATGTTTAACATTATATTTTGTTAGTGCTTTATCTAGCATAATCGTATTATTGCTAGACACTAAATCATCATCTTTCGTTGTCCATACATATGTTGGGGGATAATTCTTATCAACATGTTTTTCAATTGATAATAAATCAAATAGATCACTATTATTTCCAGTAACAACGCTTCTTGTGGCTTCTTCCCATGATTCAACCATACTAACAACAGGATAAGCTAAAACTAAAGCATCAACTTTTAAGTCGTTATTAATCCCTAAAATAGCAAGGAGCGCTTTATAATTATTCAAATAAGCGAAAGTTCCTGCTAAGTGCCCTCCCGCTGAGAACCCACAAAGGCTAATAGAGTAAAGAGGATAATTGTTTTTTAAATAATCTATAGCCGCCATTAGTTCAAGCACTTGATTAGGATATGTAATACTATGGTTAATTGGATCGGTGGAATACACTAATTTACAACTAATATAACCTCTTTTTAAAAACTCTAGGCAAATAGGATCCCCCTCACGAGTTGAAACAACATCATACCCACCACCAGGAATAACTACCATAATTCTCTTTTTCAATTTTCCTATAATAGGAAAAATAGTAGTTATCTCGATATATGGATTATAACTTAGATTATGATAATAATCTTTTAGAAAAACTTTCTTGACTTCCATTTTTTCACTCTCTCTTTTGATGTAAAGATTAAAAACAATTCATTTTTTACTATATTAATTTCGCAATAAATTAATAGGAATTACATATATTCCATCTTTTCTTCTATATGCTTTACCTGTTGCAGTGAGAATCATTTTGAAAGATGGCTTCTTATAATTCTCGTCAATATTATTTTCTAGAGCATTTAAACTTTCCACACCTTCATTTATTCCGTTTTCACTACCAAGTTTAACTTCAATAGCAGCCCATCTTCCATCGCTTAGATGTACTATTGCATCACATTCTAATCCGTTGCTATCGCGGTAGTGTTTTACTTCTCCGCCTAATGATTCCGCATACACTTTTAATTCGTGAATCGCAAAGTCTTCAAAGAAGAAACCAAAAGTCTTTGGATCATTCATCAAATCTGAAGGAGACACGTTAAGAGCACAACATGCAATTGATGTGTCAACAAAATGACGAGTATTAGTCGTCCTGATTGCTGCTTTGCTTCTAATGTTTGGAGTCCAAGCTTCAATATCTTCAATTATATATAATTCTTCTGCAATTTCTAAATATGATTCAAAAGTCTTAATATCCATCACTCTACTATTTGATATCATAACATCATTTAGTATTGTCTGATATGTCGCTTCTGTTGATATATTTCTAGCATAACTCTTTAGAATCATTCTTAATAAATTCGGATTTTTCTTTTTATATTTAGGATTTTCACTATTTTTAAAATTAAATAACCCTTCATAATAGTTTCTAGTCACATCAAGAGATACATTTTTATCATCATTTATAGATTTTGGCCATCCGCCTCTACAAATATAAAAAGCAGTGTCATTCAAACTATGTTCCTCGTTTAAATCCAATATTGAAAAATCTTCATTATCAAATAATTCTAATAACGAAACACTTCCTTTAGATTCTAATGATTCATATAAAGTTAGAGATCTCATTTTAATTGGTGTTATACGACCAGCTCCTGAATGATGAATCTTTTCTTGATTGGGTGGAGTAGAACTTCCAGTTAAAATATACTCACCAAATGTATTATCTTCGTCAACCTTCTCTCTTACACAATTCCAAATCTCAGGAACATTTTGCCACTCATCAATTAAACGTGGATATTCTCCCTTTAGTGCTGATTTAGGATCGGCAGAAACAATTTCGATTATATCATTAGTAATTAATTGTATCTTGCTATTGCAAAATCGATCTGATGTTGTCGTTTTCCCACAAAACTTAGGACCTCTGACTTCTACAGCACCTGATGACTTTAATTTTCTTTCAATTGTTTTTTCTATTAATCTCTTTAAATACATTTTTCAGACTCCTTCTAGTAGCATTTTATCAACTATTAAAGCATTTGTCAAGCCAAATTCCCAAAATTGTGACATTTTGATTCCCAAGATTGTGACATTTTGATTCCCAAGATTGTGACATTTTGATTCCCAAGATTGTAGATTTTTTAAATTACATCATAATAAAAAAGACTATATCCTTGTTGGATATAATCTATAAAAATGCCTTTTTTAGTTTCCACATTCGATTGATATCTCATTAAATGTCTTTAAGATATCATCTACAACCAATTCTTCTTTTTCTTTTCCGCATTTATCAATAACTACTTCACCCTTATTTAACATCAATAATCTAGAACCATATTCAACCGCAAACCTCAAGTTGTGAGTAACCATTAATGTTGTTATATGTTTTTCTTTAACTATTCTTTCGGTTAGTTCCATTATTTTTTGACTAGTGTTAGGGTCCAAAGCTGCTGTATGCTCATCTAAAAGTAATAAATCAATTGGTTTCATTGTTACCATAAGGAGAGCTAGCGCTTGACGCTCTCCACCAGATAGAGCTGATACTTTAACATTGATCTTATCTTCTAGTCCTAGATTAAGAGTTTTAAGTAATTCTTTATATTCACTTATCTTTTTCTTATTTAAGGCAAAGGAAAGTCCATAAATATTACCTTTATTCTCCGCTAGAGCTAAGTTTTCTGCTATTGTCATATTAGGAGAAGTGCCTCGAGATGGGTCTTGATACACTCTTCCGATTGAGCGTGCCCTAATATATTCTTTTTCTTTATCAATCCTTTTATCAAATAGTTTGATTTCTCCTTTATCAATATCGATTGATCCACTAATGATATTAAGTAAAGTTGTTTTACCACTACCATTAGATCCAACAATCGAAACAAATTCGCCACTTTCTACCTCTAAATTAAAATCACTAAAAACTTTTACTTCATCGATTGTTTCTTTATAAAAGTTCTTATCGATATGAACTAATGATAATAAATTAGGCATTGCTTATATCCTCCATCTTTCTTTTGCCTCGTTTTTTATCAGGCAAATAATTATTGATGATTAATACAATAGCAAATATCAAAGCCATAAATAATTTAAGATAAGTTGAAGGAACACCTATTGCAATAACAATATTTAAGCTAGCAGTATATATTAATGCCCCAATAATAACTGATGTTGTTCCTTTAATAATTAAAGACTTTCTAAATATTCCAGTACCAATTATTACACTAGCTAAGGCGATAACAACCATTCCTGTGCCGCTAGTATTATCAAAATAGCGCATATATTGACTATATATTGCACCTGCCACTCCAACAATCCCATTAGCTAGACACAACCCTAAAAGCTTATATAAACCACTATTAGAGCCTAAAGAAACGCTCATTTGTTCATTATCACCAACAGCTCTAAGCATAAAACCTCTTTTAGTCTTAAAGAACAAATCAAGTATTAGTTTAAGTGCTATTACAATTATTATTAAAATAATAATATTAGTTATCGCACTGCTATATTGATTAAAAGCAAAATGGCTAGTTAGATTATTATTGAATAATGTCTTATTATCATTATAAGGTATTAAGGTTCTTCCTTTAGATAAGGCAATATTAATTGATAGAAGAGCCGTCATTGTAATAATTCCTGATAACAAATTATTGATTTTAAATTTTAGATGTAAAAAAGCGGTAATTAATCCAGCTGATGCCCCCGCAATAAACGCTACAATTATAGCAAGAATATAAGGACAACCAACTTGAATTAACCCAATACAAACTACTCCACCTAAAGGAAATGAGCTATCTACTGTTAAATCTGGAAAATTTAAGATTTTATAACTAATATAGACTCCAAGGGCAACTAAAGCATAACAAAGGCCCTGTTGGAGAATGTTTAGTAAGACGTTAACAGCCATGTTTACTCCTTTCTTAATGTTTTTTATTCATCAACATTAGTTACATTAGTTAAATCAGGTAGGCTAATACCTAGAAGATTTGCTACTTTTAAAGAGTAGCAGTTAAAGCTATCTTCAACTTTTATTGCTATATCATTACTAGCTACTACTTCTCCTTTTAATACCTTAGCCATAATAACACCAGTTCTTTCTCCTAATGCTACATAGTCAAGTGAAGCACTAGCTAAGCATCCATTTTTAACTTGATCGATTTCACTACCAAATACTGGAATCTTTTTAGCATTAGTTTTACTTAAAATTATATCTAATGCCCCAACAACAGTGTTATCTGTTAGATTAGTGATACAATCAATTCCTTTTGATAACAACGTATCTGTTGCACTAGGGATTTCGTTAGCATTAGTAATCGCTTGTCTAACAATTTCAATACCTAAAGCGTTAGCTTTTTCCGTTAGTGTTTCAATTTGACTAATTGAATTAGCTTCTCCTAATGTATATAAAACACCTATTTTTTTAACATTAGGAATAAATCTTTTAATTAATGCTAGTTGACTATCAAAATCTAAGACATCTGATGATCCTGTAACGTTTTTAAGTGTAGTTAGGCCAGCTGATGCTGGGTCAGATACGGCACAATATATTACTGGAATATTACCATTAGCGCTTAATGCTGCTGCCATAGCAGAAGGTGTAGCGATAGCGCCGATTACTTTTACATTTTTACTAACAAAAGTGTTAGCTTGAGCAGCACTTAAAGAAGCATCAAAGTTACTATTTTGTAAATCGATAACGTATTTATCAAAATCACTTCCAAGTTCTTTCTTTAATCCTTCGATAATCCCGTTATAACAATCATTTAAAGAATCATGTTCACCAAATTGAATAATTCCAATTACTTCTTTCTTACTTCCACATGAAGCAAAAACGCTTAAAACTGATACTAGTACTAAAACAATAAATAATTTATAAATTAATTTTTTCATTTTTCTTTCTCCCTTCTTTATAATAATTATTTAATTAATGATTATAAAGCGTACCATCGAAAGAATAATTTTTCTAATCTTTTCATATCTTTCTCCTTATAAAAAAATAAAGGCTTTAATCCAAAAAGGATAAAAGCCTTGTAACTTTTATTATGCCACCTATTTTGTCTATTCGTGTACCATCATACACTTTCACTTGGTTACGGAGTGATGCCGTCTGCTATTAACAGCCCTCAATGGTCCATTCGCTTTTAAGTAAATGTCCTGTTTCACCACCCCAGAACTCTCTACGCTTTACTTATTAAAAGTTACTCTTCCACATCGTAGGTTTAATGACTTGTTACATAAATGATACCTTATTTAAAAATTATGTCAATACTTTTTTGCTTATTTTTTAAAAAAACAAAAAAATCATAGATAAATCTATGATTCTTTCTTACGTCTATCACCAAACTGACGGTAGTATTCAGCTTTAAAGCGATACATCTCTTCGTCAGCTCTCTTAAATACTTGCCTAAATTCTAAGTCGCTTTCTTTGATGTATGCAGCTACACCAAATGAAACAGAAACTTTAAAATCTCCCTCTTCAACAACTTCATTGAATTTTTCGATCTCATTTAGAATTTCTTGTTCAATAACTTCTTTTAATTTTTGTTTTTTGCCTTGTAAGATAGCGATGAATTCATCACCACCAATACGGTATGAATTTTCTGCTCCAAACAAGTTCTTAATAACAACGGCAGTATTATTAATGAATCTATCTCCACATTCATGTCCATATTCATCATTGATGTTCTTTAGTCCATTTAGGTCAAATACGATGATTGTGAAGTCAGCTTTCTTATTAATAATATTAGCATCAATTTCTTTTACTTTATCAAGGTAAGCAGACTTATTAGCTACTCCTGTCATAGTATCTAAGAAGGCACGTTTATTAACATATGAAATGTATTTTCTCATCTCATCTTGCATTTGATGCATCTTTTCGTTTAATACATCCATTTCGCTAGTTGCTTCAGCTTCTTGCTTTTCTTCTATCTTTACATCTTCACCTTCAGATATTTCTTTATTAATTTCATCAGTTAATGAATCGATATCATTAGCAAGAACAAGCACTTCTTTTTTAAGAGAAATGAATTTTTTTCTAAATTCTGTCGCTACAAGCAAAACGATAAAAGCACCAAGCAAAAGGGAAACAGCACTCATAATAATAAAATGAGAACTATTTACAGATATTTCTTTTTCATAGACTGATGAATCAAAATCGACACCTACTACCCCAACAACCTCCCCCTTATTATTTTTAATAGGGCTAAAAGCACTATAGAAGCTTCCCCATTCATCGGTTGTGGCGGTGAAGTCTACAGCAGCAGTACCTTTGCTTGCTTTATAAAGAGCTTCAGTATAAACGATTTCTTCTCCAAATTCACCTGGAGAAATAGGATCTTCATCGATAACAAAGACAAATGCTCCTTCTTTTTCTTCGCTTGCTTTAATAGTATAAATATATTCAAAGGAATTGTTTTCTTTGAATGAATGTAAGATATCATATATCTCTTGATATTTATCTGTTTTATTTTTAACATCAGCTTCAGTTACTGAATCAAGCAAATCTCCATCAATCAAATAAGCAGCAGTATCGCTGATTCCAATCATTCTTTGACTGACAAGGTTTTTGATTGTATCTTTAGAACGGCGCACTAAAACTAGCCCAACCGCTAAATCAATTAATAGCAAGATTAAACAAACAATAAAAACATATTTAATTGAAGAGCTAATTTTAAATTTTTTCATACCATTTCTCTCAAATACTTCTTTTATTATAGCATTTATTTTCTAAATAGCAACAATTATTTCCTACTTAAACCCTTTATCGCTTCAGTTTTTCTTCAACTTCTTTATATATTTCATCAACTTGATGGCTTTCTGCTTTACCAAAAATACAGTAATTTACAAAGTGCTCACAGTTGTTTTTTAAAATATCATAGCCACCTTCCCCGACCATGGACAAAGCCGTTTTAATAATCTCACTATCTTTCTTTTTCTTCTTTAATTCTTTCTTAGAATAGACGTAGACTTCTATAAACATACTTTTAGAAAAGTCTTTTAGGGGTGATCTTATTACTTTAATATCTTTATAATTAGTATTATTATAAGGGTCAAAAGGTAAACCAAACTGAACCACTTCTCCATCACCAATGTAAATTGCATGATGGTAGAAATTATTAGTTTTTACCCTAATATGACACCCTGGGTATAAATCAACTAACTCCCAAGTTCCTTCTTTCATATTTCCCTCTTATTTAGTGTTTTCTTCGATAAAACTAACAACATCACCAACAGTATTAAATGAAGTGACTGAAGTTTGAGTCATATCAACATTAAATACTTTTTCAATAGCAATTGCCATATATAAAACGCCAACTGAATTTATCCCTAAATCTCTAACAATATCATTTTCGTAAGTCACTTTAGATAAATCAACCTTGGAACTAACCACCATTTTAAATATTTCTTTAAGCTTTTCTAATATTTCTTTTTTTTCCACTAGAACACCTTCTTAGGACGGATTATTTTCATTGCTGGAGTGCGATCAAAGTCTTTATCTCTAATCACTACTTTAGAAATTCTCTCATAATCAAATAATTGATTATTAACTTCTAATACCTTCTTAGTTACAAAATCATTGACCTCTTCAGCCTTTAATCCCATTTGATTAATAACTGAAGCACGTAAATAAACTTCTGCTTGTAATATTTCAGCACCCAAATCACTTACACTTTCAGTTACTAAGCTATCTTGAATGAAATCAAGTTCATTAATTTTTGTTTCTATATAGGCAGGTGATACATTTTCTCCGTTTTGTAAAACAATGACATCTTTGATTCTACCGATAATAAATAAATCATTGTCACTATCAAACCTTGCTAAATCACCAGTTTTAAACCAACCATCACAAAATGCATTTTTGGTTTCTTCTTCGTCATTATAGTAGCACATCATCATGTTCTTTCCTCTTAACCAAAGCTCACCATCGACGATTTTTCCTTCTTGGTTAGGGAAAAGCATTCCAACAGATTCTGGCTTCTTTAATCCTTCAGGATTACCACTTACCATATTACTAAATTCAGTTAGGCCGTAGCCAGCACAGAAGTTGATGCCAAGTTTATGATATTCAGTGACTAAATATGGAGCTACACTCGCCCCTCCACAAACTATATGTTTAACGCACCCTCCAAGCATTCCAGGTTCATATGCTTTAATTAGATTTAGGAAAAGTTCAGCAAGTGCAGGAACGATTACTAAAATCTCTGGTTTAACCATTTGGATTTCATTAAACATTTGCTTTTTATCTTTATTAAAAAAGATTAATCCACCAGTATACAAAGATGAAAGCATATTACGAATAAAACCAAAAACATGAGTTAGAGGCATTATTGAATAATATCTCTTATTAAAGCAGTCTTTTAGTCCATAACAGCCATTTAATGTACCATTAATAATTGCTTCGTGACTTAAAAGAGCACCTTTACTTTTACCTGTTGTTCCACCTGTTAGAATAATACAAGCAGGATCAGTTGCTTTTACATCATCGCTAAATACAACGATTTCTAAAGTTTCATCTTTATATTCATTTGTATTAATTAATAATAAATCTTTTACTAAAGCAGTCTTACTTTCTAACTCTTCTTGATAAATCAAAGCATTAAGCATAAATTTTTTAGATAAACCAAAAACTTGTTTTTCATCTAACTGAGGAGGAAGTAAAACTGAGATAGCACCAAGGGACATTGTAGCTAGAGTGTAGATAACAAATGAATAATTGTTTAGTGATAATAAACCAACATTGTCACCTTTTTTAATACCTTTATTAAGTAAGATTCTAGCCACATGATTAGTATCAGAAAATAGGTCATTATATGTAGCAATAGTGCCATCTTCTTTATAGATTGCGCCATTTTCTCCATAATAATCTTTGATATGATACAAAAATTCAGTCATTGTACTAACTTCAACGATTCTTTCAAAATCTTCTTTAGTAGAATACTTTCTAAAATCTTCTTTAGTAAAACTTACTATCATTTCTTCTTCTCCTTTAAAAGTAGATTATATTTATCAATTAATTCTTGTTCTTTTTCTTTTAATAAGGCAGTCACTTTATTAACTTCCTCAATTGATGGGAAAGGTCCACTTAAATAGTCACTCACCTTAATCTTTTCCCCAACTAAAATCCTTTGACGTTTAATGTACTTTTCTCTTTTAACTAAATAAATAGGTAGAATATCAGCACCAGTCATTATTGATAGCATGATGATTCCTGATTTAAATGTTCCCATCTCTTCTTCTCTAACAACCATTCCTTCAGGGAAAAAGCACATGATATGTCCTCTATTTATGTGTTTTTCGCTGTCTTTAAAGATTTTTAGTGATGGATCACTTTTATCAACTGAAACAACTCCATATTTTCTTAAAAGAAACGCTAACAGTTTACTTTTATCAAACAAATCCTTAGTACACACAAAACCAACTCTTCTAAACCAAAACGCTTCACAAACAATGATAGGATCAAGGAGCGTGTTGTGGTTGGATGAAATGATGTAACTACCTCTAAATAGTTTCTTTGGCTTCCTACCATTTACATAAATTAATTTGTGTCTAAAGAAAAGCCATGTTGGGAGGAGCCCTGTAGCCACAACAAAGTCATGTAATAACATTTTATAATCGAATATTCTCTTTATTAGTGGCCTCTTTTTTTCCATATTATTTGCTCTCTAATTCTTTCTTTAGACTCTTCATATAATTAATAACATAATTATTAATATATTCAAAATTCTCTTTTTCGCTTTTCTCTTTATCGATTAAGGTATCTAAATAGATCTTTTCCCCAATCATTACTTTAGCTCTATCTTTAAATTTCTTCTTATCTTTTCCATAGATTCCATTAACATAAATAGGAACAATTGGAACATTTGCTTCTAGTGCTACATAAATATAGCTAGGCTTAAAATCAAATCTTTCACTTTCATCGTCTGGAATTTTTGATTCTGGGAATATTAGTCCTAACTTATCTTTTTTTAATACTTCTATCATTGGAGTTGTGAATGAGAAATTGTAACTACTTCTATTAACTCTAATACAACCAATAGAATTAACAAACCAGCTCATAAGTTTACCTTTTTCATATACTACTTCAGCTGTTAGTGTATATATACTTCGCCTTAAGAATGTATACATAACTAAAGGGAAGTCGTGGAGCGATGTGTGATTACAAATAAGTAAGGCACCACCTTTGATTTTCCTTAATGACTTATCATCATTATGAGTATATATCTTTTTCTTATAATAAAAATATTGAATAGGTAAACCAGTAATTTTAGTAAACCATAAAACTATTCTATTCATAACTCTTTCTCTTTATCTTACCTTTTATTGATCTTTCATCTTATCAATAATGTAATTACCAAATTCCTTTACTGTTGAATAACTTTCACTACCAAAATTAAATTCCATATTAAACTCATTTTTCATCTTAATTAGTAGTGAGAAATAATCTAGACTACTTCCACCTAAATCAAAAATGAAGTGAGCATCATTACTAATATCTTTTACATCTTTTTCTAAAACTAAAGCAAAGATTTCTTTAACTTTATTATAGATTTCATTATTAACTTCTTCGCTTGATAGTTCTTGATATTTCTTTAATTCGCTAAAATCAATTAGCTTGATTTTTCCACTATTAATATCATCTTTTAATATTTTTCTTGATACCTTAATAGCATTAGGATTAACTAATTTATCATAGGTGAAATAAACCTTATTAATCATATATCCTTCTTTATTAAGGTTGTTAATTGTAGAACTTACTTCATTATAGATATTCTTAATCTTTAAGCTACTTAAATAACGATTAACTTCAAACACAAATGATAATTTAGAATCTAAATCAATTATTGCGTAGTTAGAGACTGTTGTAAGTAAGCACTTCTTTTCGATAATATCTGGGTTAATCTTTTCCCCATTTTCATTCAAACAAACATCGTCACATCTACCTAAAATATAATAATAGCCATCTTTATCAACTTTAACATTATCACATGTATTAAAATATTCGTCCTTATTAATAACACTCTTTGTTTTATCTTTATTAATAATAATTGAACAAGTTGATTTACCTTTTACATAAAGAGTATCATCTATTATCTTGTAGCTAACGGAATCAAATGAAACACCGACAGTTCCTTTTACTCTATATTTATATTTCTTTCTTAGTTCAACAGAAGTAATACCAATTTCTGTTGATCCATATCCATTATATAAAGGATAGCCAATAGAATTGATGATTTCTAGTGTCTCATCACTGATATAACCCCCACCACTAATTAAAAACTTGATAGAGTCACCTAGGGTTGCTTGAGTGATTTTACTAAACATGCACCTTGCAAGTTTAAGCCCAGCTTCTGGAGCTATATTTTGAATGAATCTCGAAATCTTATATCCTTTTTCTAACTTCTTCTTATCTTTATCGTTTAATAATTTAATCTCTTTTTTGATTTCTCTAACTAAAGTATTCCAAAGAAGTGGCACACTAAAGACATGAGTCACTTTGTGACGTTGAATAGTCTTTAAAATGGTCTCACTTGAGTAGTCATTTAGAAATACAAATGTCCTACCAAACAAACTAAACCAAAAATATGTGGCAACTAAACCAAAGATATGATAGAAAGGTAAGAATGTTAATAGTTTTAATGATTCATTATAGTGCCTTTTTATCATTGAGTTTTTCTTAATGATTGATTTAGCATTTAATGCTTGATATGTAAGGTCAGATCCATTATAAATACATACCTTATAATTTTTAGATGTGGCAGTTGTGGATAAGGCTATTTCGTTTTCCCAAGTAGGGTTACTAATCTCATCTAGGCTCACTACTTCATCTAAATAATTATTACTATTATTAATAACTATTTCATTGATACTAAATTCTTCCTTATAACTAATTACATCTTTGATATCTAACATATCGATGATATGTTCGTTTATTTCTTTAGGAAGCCTTACGTTAAGTAGTGCTACTTTGTAGCCTGATGCTAAGAGTCCCCAAAAAGCCGCCACAAAATTTAAGCAATTCTCTAAATATATACCAACAAATTCGCCTTTTTCACTTTTTACGTTTAAAGAAACATATCTAGCAAATTTTAAAGCATAACTTCTAAAGTCTTTATATTTAATTTTCTTAATTTCGTAATTATCAATGTATTCAGCAAACACTCTTTCATCTTGATCATGGATGATATTAAATAATCCCTCCATAGTGAAGCTTGATTCAAGTAATGCTTTATTTTGTTTATTTATATATTTGTTTAAATTTTCCATAAAAACTCCAAAAATATAAAAATGCACATTTATTATTTTACACTAAAACACCTCATAAATCAATTAAAAAAGAGCCAACCATTCGATTAACTCTTTTCATATCTAATATAATCTATATTATTTAACTTGCTTCTTTCTGTCATTACAGCTTCTATCTTTTCTTTTAGCAATTCTTTAGTTTCTTCCTTAAATGGCCCATCAACATAGATAATCATCTTAGGTCTTTTCCTTAGCTTGGTTTTAAGGTATGTAACTGTGACTGAATAAGAATTCTTATCTAATTTAATAGGGTACTTAAAAGATGTGTCACTATAAGGCCTAATAAAAGTACAATACGGCCAAACATGGGCTTCAGGAAAAATGACAACAGGATGTCCTTTATTAATTCTATAATTAATCGCTTTATTTAGTTCCTTTAATCCACTTAAATCTCTTGATGTTGGGAGTGCCCCTAAATAAGGTAATAACTTTCCAATAAAAGGAATAGAGAAATTTGAGGGAGAAACAATTGTATAAATCCTTTTAATAAACGCAACGTGCGCTGCTATAAAGACATCTCCCACAACTTGAGTGTGGTTAGAATATATGAAATATCCTTCTTTTTCTTTTTTTAGTTCCTTATTTTTAATAATCTTCATTCTTAAAACGAAATGAAGATAAACAAAAGATATAATTAAAGCTAAAAAATAAATAATACCTGATAACACTTTAGATAAAAAATCAGTTCTAACCCACTTGTAATTATCTTTTAGTTTATAATCTTGATTCTTAGCTTCTATTACATCGCAATCTAAACTATTATAATAAATTACCTTTTTCATACCTTCCAACCAGCGATATCACACTTTTCAAAATCATAAGAAAGGCTTTTATCATATACTTCTTCATAGCACTTTACTTTCTTTTCATAATCGGTTGAGGCTAAATATTCACTGTTTTCTTTTGTATCTAGATTAGGATTAGGATATATGACATCTAAAATATGAAGTACATATCTAACTTTCTTAAATTCTTCTGTATCATCTTTGTCCATATCAACCATTTCAACAAAACAAGAGATAATTGGAACATTTAGTTTAGAAGCAAAGAAATAAGCACCTTTCTTTGGTGGGCGAGGCTTACGGTAATTAAACCACATCTCTTGCTCAGGATATAATAAAACCATCTCTTCCTTTTCAACTATTTTCTCTTTTAATACTCCATAAAAACCTTTAGCAAGGTACCTTGCATCATGGTTAATAGGAATAGTATTAGCATAATTTAATAAAAACCCAATCAAGCCTTTCATCTTAAAATTAGATGTTTGACTAATAATAGATAGCTTTTTATGGATTTTATTACACATATGTTTAATAACGGTATTTTCTAAAGGACTAAAATGATTAGATGTGATTATTGCTCCTTTTAAGTCTTTAGGTAACTTTTCTATCCCCAAAATAACAGTATCTTTATTAATCATGTGCGTTGCTACATTTTGCATAATTGTTGCTACAACCGTCTTAGTTTTATAACTAAATGTGTTTCTATTATAAATATAATTATCAGTTATTTCTTTTTCATCTTCTTCAGTGAGTATAGGATCATCAAGCTCTACTTTATCATTAAATAAACCAAGGCACGCATTCTTCTTTATATTTTCAATCACTAAATCTCTTTTTGTCCCTACAATCATAGCCTAATCCTCACACCGCTTTCATGTAGTTTAGAAAATGTAATATCTTTATCGATGATTTCTTGACCTCTATCCATTAACATGCGAAAACATTTCTCATCGTTTTGTTTCTTCTCTTCGGTATAAGATTCTCTTAAATCAAGAAGCTTATTATAATAAGGACACTCTAAAGCGTTAAGCCAAAACACATCTTCATATTGAACGCCACTATAACACCAAGGTTTTTTAAACAAGTTGTAATGAACTAAAAAAGTATCACTAAAAGGCTCTAAATCGTAATTAGGCATTGAATTCCACCTTTGATCCAGATATAAAATCTTACCATTACAAATAGCATTTAAATAATCTTGATCAGGAGCAATGCTATCAAAATGATATGTGTTAAGTAAATCTAGAAAATGTTTTTCGAACCCTTCATCACGCATCTTCTTTAAATTCATTAGTAACACACCAGAATTAATGTATTCGCCCTTTTTAACTCCTACTGCTCTAATAGTATAATCAACTATCTCGGGGGTTGTGGAAATGGAATAATCAGGGCAAGCTCCGATATAATTATCACCTAAATCGATATCATATAATTTACTGATGTCAGTTGTTAAAACAACATCACTATCGATATATATTCCCTTATCGTATTCAACAAACATCTCAGGAATAAAAAGCCTAAAGTAAATAGTTAGTGTGAAATAGTCACAACGAAGTCTATTTTCAATTCTATCTTCTAATTTCAAGAAGTTTTCTCTCATTGGAAGTAGTTCAATTTTTACATTATCAGTTTCTAAAGATTTTAGTTTTATTATGTTTTCTTCATTTAATCCTTGATGTAAAACTATGGCACGGTAAGTCCTTTCGCAACTTGCGTGTCTAACTAAGCTTCTTAAAGCCACAGCTAAAAATGGGGCATAATTGTCATCGATTGTAAAAAAAATTGGGATTTCTCTTCTTAATTCTTTCATATTATTATTCTCCTTCTATTTTAGTTTTATTATTAATATATTCCTCTAACACATCATCAAACTGATGTATCTTTAACTTGTTATGAACTTTATCGATATCCCATGGTTTAATAGTAATCGCTTTAAACCAAGGGAAAAAGCGGAAGAATGTTGTGAAGTGTTTAAATACTGTATTTTTTCTAATCCTTCCTTGTTCGTTAAAGCACCTCTCAACTCTCTTCTTTATTGCTAGTTTATTTAGCGCACTTTGATCAGGCATAAACATCTTTTCATCTCTACACATCTTTCTACATTTACTAAACAAATCATCTTTTCTTATTTGATCCATATTTAGTAAAAGCACTCCACTATTAAAATAATCGCGTTTTAAGATGTTACCAAACACTAAGCTACCATACCTATCAGCACACCCTGCTAAGTCATATCCTTTAATATCTGTTTCATAAAATGAACTAAAATCACTTAACGCTAAAACATCAGTATCTAGATACAAGACTTTACCCTTTATTTCATTCACTTTATCGCTAAATAATCTAAGCATACAAAATGGTGTAAAGCGGGTAGCCATATTAGCAAGTGGTAAATAGCCATTAAATTCGCTACTTATATCAAATAAATGAACTCTACTTAAGCTATTTTCTTTTTTTATATAGTCTTCTAAAAACACTCTAAAATCTTCATTAATTGCTTCATGATTATCAATTGAAGCGGTTAAGATATAGACATTTAGTTTTTTCTTAGTATATTTAATAATAGAAGCTAAAGATAAAAATATTCCTTTTTTTATATTCTTATCCCCACAATACATTAAATTCATAAATACTTTTCCATCCTTAATTCGATTATAAAAAAAGAGCACTTATTAGTAAACCTACTACTAATAAATGCTCTCTACTTATTATTTTATTATCTCTACTACCCACGAGTTCTACTCTACTAATAGTAGAATTAGGGCTTTTTCATTCAAAAATCACTAAATCCATCTTTATATCATTGGGAGTTACTTCGATACTATCAACCATTTGCTCTTTAAAACAAATCCCTACTTTATAGCTTCTAGTTTTAGCTAAATATTTATCATAATAACCTTTGCCACGGCCTAATCTATTATTACTTTTATCAAAAGCAAGCCCTGGGCAAATGATTAAATCTAGGTCACTAGGATTAACTAAGTTGCTAGTTACAGGTTCATATATTTTATATTTACCTTTGCTTAAAACTAAATCGCCTACTGATGCAATTTTATAAAAACTAATGATATCTCCCTCAATCTTTGGTAGATACACGTTTTTACCCATTTCTAATAATTTATTAATAATATTTAGTGTTGCTACTTCACTTTCCATTGATGCATATAGAGCAATATTATAAAAGTCTTTAGCTAGATTAATAACCTTATCTTCAATTCTTTTAGATCTTTCTTCTTTATCATTAATATTATCAATAATTATTTTTATTTCTTCTCTTAATTCTTCTTTATCCATAATTATTTCTTTTTAGGTTTACTAATAAATGACCAAAGAATAATGATTATTTGACCAATAACACCAAGTAGATAAATTAGTGCCACATTTTTATTAAAATAAAGAAATGAAAAATGAATTGAAGCAAGTGTTGCCCACATTAAGCCACTAACGATAACGTAGTTATGTCTTGGGTTAAACCAAATAGAATTAAACACTAACGCTACAATAAAGAAAACAGGAAAAGCATAAGCAAAATATAACCATTGCCATGTAGCTTCTTTAGTAATTAGTGATGTAATAATAAACGCAAATATCGCTACAAACCAAACGGATGTGGCACTGATGTAACTTATTGCTCTTAGGTTATATGTCTTCTTTTCTTTCTTTTCATCTACTTGCATTTCATTAATGCAATCAGATTTAACTAAATAATCTAAGCTTACTCCAAATAATTTGCTTATTTCAACTAAAACACTAACATCAGGAATCGATTCTCCTCTTTCCCATTTAGATATCGCTTTATCTGAATAATTAAGTTTTTCACCAAGTTCTGCTTGAGTCATATTGTTTAATATTCTTAAATCAGTAATGTTTTTCGCAACAATCATTTTAATATCTTCCATTATGACCTCCTTATTTCTTTTTATAATATAAATCTA
>CAKJYW010000030.1 GCA_918272565.1 Bacilli bacterium | reverse complement strand
TTTCAATACTTTAGTTAATCATTAATATCTAGTAATAACATATATTTTAAAATACTATCATATATGTTATTATTTAATACACTTTTTAGTCTCACATCATTTACAAACTAACAAAATAACAATTACTTTTATATTTTTTTAATATTTTTGCTTGTCTTAATTTTATTACAACAGAATCGATAAAAAAAGATTCTCACAAGAGTCTTGTGAAAACCTATTTATGCTTTATTACTAAATGATTAATTCCTACTATTTGCTTTCTCCAATAAAGGAAATCTTAAAGTGAGTATCACCAAAAGTAACCATAAAATCATATCCTAAATATGTGTAATACAAGTGCCCTTCACTATCTAAGTGGCCGTTAAAATTATCGATATAATAATCTCTAATTAAAGCAACACTATTACTATTATCATACCCTTTTGGCTCATCTTCGTTATAATCACTATATGGGTAAGTATAAAAACTATCTTCTAAATAGACATCTTTTGATGTTAGTCCCTTAGGGTCATATCGAGGTTCTACCTTGTTTATTACCCCATTAGGTAAGGCTACAATTAGTATCCTTCTAGCTCCATTTAGATCAACTACCATCAGTGGATAATATAAGCTCATCCTAATAGATTGAGTGTATTCCCAGGCATAATATATCCTCTTTATTCCCTCATTTTCTCCTTCAAATGTACAATAATTGATAGTTAATTGAAGGCCATTAGGTAGAGTGATATATGCAATCATGTTGTGCAAATCGCCATCTGTTACTTTAAAATAAACTCGCTCATTTTTAATTTTACCATTATCATCAATAGTCTTTTTATTAAGATGAGTTTCATATTTTTTAGTAACACTTACCTCACGATAAGAGATTATTCCGTTTTGATCGAAGTAAGATAAAAACTCTCTAATCTTTTCACTAACTATAAAGTCATCATTATTACTAAATACTATCTCATTAGGTCCAGTAGTATTAACAGTGAAATTAAGTTTACCACCAAATTGGTAAGTATATGTTGGGACATCTTCTTTAGCGTATGGCATATATTCATAGAATTCATCTTTAATATGTAGTTCTATTTCGTCATTACATTCATATGTTTCAGTTTCAAACATCTTACAACTAGATAAAAGAAATAAAGATAAACTAAATAAAACTAATAACAAAATCTTAGAAATCTTTGTCATCTTCGATACCATATTCTTTATAAACTTGTTCTTTGAATTCTAAGAAACGATCTTCTTTTATAGCGTTTCTTATACCTTCAGTTAATCTAAGTAAGAAATTAATATTATGAATACTTAAAAGACGATATACTAACATTTCATCTGCTTTAAATAGATGTCTTAGATATGCCTTAGTATAATTTTTGCAACAATAACAATCGCACTTAGGATCTAGTGGTGTAAAGTCTCTTTCGTATTCTTTGTTCTTAATTAGGACTCTACCATATGAAGTCATAGCAGTTCCATGACGAGCGATTCTAGTTGGTAAGACACAGTCAAACATATCTATACCACGCTCGACAGCGTCTAATATTGCTCCAGGTGAGCCTACTCCCATTAGATATCTTGGCTTATCTTTAGGTAAAAGTGGAGTAGTAAAAGCTAAAACTCTATTTTGAATTTCTTTAGGTTCACCAACACTTAAGCCACCAATAGAATAGCCATCAAAGTCCATCTTAACAAGCTCTTCCGCACTATGGCGTCTTAAATCTTCATATTCTCCACCTTGAACTATTCCAAATAAACCTTGGGTATCTGGGTTACGGTTAGCGTCTTGACATCTTTTAGCCCAACGCAAAGTCCTATCAACTGATTCTTGTAAATATTTATAAGTTGAAGGATATGGAGGACATTCATCAAAGCACATCATGATGTCACTACCTAAATCATTTTGAATCTTGATTGATATCTCTGGTGATAAGAACAATTTAGCACCGTTTTTATGGTGTTTAAAGGTTACACCTTCTTCTTTGATATCACGAAGTTTAGCTAGTGAAAAGACTTGGAAGCCACCGCTATCAGTTAGAATTGATCTATCCCAATTCATGAACTTATGTAATCCCCCGGCATCACGAACAATCTCGCTACCTGGTTGACACCAAAGATGATAAGTATTACCTAAAATTATATTAGAGCCGATTGCTTCTAACTCTTCTTTTGTTAGGGTTTTAACTGTTGCTTGGGTACCTACAGCCATAAAAACAGGAGTTTCAAAAGTCCCATGAGGGGTAGTAATCCTTCCAAGACGCGCCATTGAACGCTTATCTTCTTTTAATAATTCATATTTAATTACGTGTTTCTTATTTTCCATAATATAACCTATCTAATAAACATACTATCTCCAAAGGAGAAGAAACGATATTTTTCTTTTACTGCTTCATTATATGCATTAATGATAATATCACGACTACTAAAAGCACTAACAAGCATTAGTAGAGTTGATTTTGGAAGATGGAAATTAGTAATAAGACCATCGATTGCCTTAAACTTAAATCCTGGGTAAATAAAGATATTAGTGTCTTCACTCGCACAAACAAACCTGCCATACTTAGCATACATTGCTTCTAAGGTACGAGTTGTAGTGGTACCAACACTAATTATCTTTTTTCCTTCTTCTTTTGCTTTATTTAGGGCACTAGCAACCTCTTCCGTTACATAATAGTGCTCACTATGCATATGATGCTCTTCAACAGTATCTACACTTACAGGACGAAATGTACCTAAACCAATGTGTAGAGTCACATGATAAATTGGAATACCTTTTTCTTTAATCTTTTCTAATATTTCATTAGTAAAATGAAGACCAGCAGTAGGAGCAGCAGCACTACCTAGGTTAGATGCATAAACTGTTTGATAACGGTTTTGATCTTTAAGTTTCTTATGAATATAAGGAGGTAGTGGCATTTCACCTAATTTTTCTAGCTTTTCTAAAAAGATTCCTTCATAACTAAATTTGATATGGCAGATTCCTTCATCTTCTTTACTAACAATTTCACCTAAAAGTAATCCACTAAAATCAATTTTAGTTCCGATTTTAATACGTCTTGCTGGGCGGCATAAAGCTTCCCAAGAGTCTCCATCTTCTTTTAATAGTAAGATTTCTATTTTTGCTTTGGTATCTACTTTTTCTCCATAGATTCTAGAAGGCAATACTTTAGTATCATTAATTACTAAAACACTATTTTTATCTAATAAATCTACGATATCATAAAAATGGTGATGACTAATATCACCATTAAATCTATCAACTACCATTAAGCGTGATGCGCTCCTATCAATTAGAGGAATTTGCGCAATTAACTCAGATGGTAAGTCATAATTAAAATAATCTACTCTCATCTTTTTTTCCTAAATGTTTATAAGCTTTATCGGTAACCATTCTTCCTCGAGGTGTTCTAATAATGAAACCATTTTGTAACAAATATGGTTCATAAACATCTTCTAGAGTAATTGGATCTTCACTAATAGATGCACTTAAAGCATTAAGTCCAACTGGTCCACCATTAAATAAATCGATAATAGCATTAAGATATTTATAGTCGGTTTGATTTAAACCTTCTTCATCAATATTTTGTTTCTTAAGTGATAAGCGTGTTACATCTAGATGGATGCTTGAAGCATCTTCGTCTAGAAATTGTGCAAAGTCACGTACACGTCTAAACAAACGATTAGCAATTCTTGGAGTTCCTCTTGAACGCTTAGCGATTTCATAAGAGGAATCTTCATCTATTTTATAATTAAAAATCTTAGCAGTTCTTTTTACAATATTTTGTAAATCATCAACACTATAATAATCAAGTTGTTCAACAATTCCAAATCTATCTCTTAATGGCGCTGATAAGTCCCCACAACGAGTTGTGGCACCAATTAGAGTAAATGGAGGAAGGTCAAGCTTAATGGTTGATGCGGTAGAGTCTTTACCAACAACGATATCGATTGAATAATCTTCCATTGCTGAATAAAGCACTTCTTCAACAACCTTAGGAAGCCTATGGATTTCATCGATAAATAGCACATCCCCTGCATCAAGGCTAGAGAGGATTGCGGCTAAGTCTCCAACTCTATCGATTGAAGGAGCACTAACACTGTGCCAGTTTGCTCCCATTTCATTTGCAATAATGTTAGCAAGTGTAGTCTTTCCTAGTCCTGGAGGGCCATATAAAAGCACATGGTCTAAAGTTTCTTCTCTTTTAATAGCTGCTTTAATATAAATATTAAGCATCTCTTTGATCTCTTTTTGACCAACATAATCAGCTAACCTTTTAGGCCTTAAGCTCTTGTCATATTCAGTTAAAAGAACATCATCATTTCTTTCCATATATAGCCTCCATTTTTATTTTACAATCTTTTTTATTTGTGCTATAATACCTCAAGAGGTATAAATTTATGTTAAGTTACATCAAAGGACAAATCACAATGATTGAAGGTAACAATGTTACAATTGAAGCTTCATCAATCGGTTATTTAGTTAAATCTCCAACTCCTTTTAAATATACAGTTGGTGATACAACTATCATTTACACTTATCTTCACTTAAGAGAAGATTTAATTGAATTATACGGCTTCTCTACAGTTGAAGAGCGCGACCTATTCTTACAATTAATAAGTGTAAAAGGATTAGGACCAAAAGGAGCACTAGCGATTCTAGCTAGTGGTAAAATTGATGAAGTAATTAACGCTATCAATAACGCCGACAGCAAATACCTACAGAAATTCCCAGGAATTGGCGCTAAAGCTAGCCAACAAATCGTCTTAGACCTTCATGGAAAAATCAACTTCAATAAAGCCTACGCTTCAACATTTGAAAATCCTAAGATTACTAACATTAAAGAAGCTCTAAAGAACATGGGATACACTAACAGTGAACTTAAGTTCTTAAATCCAGTATTAGAAGAAAATATCGATAAAAGCGAATCAGAGCTTATTCGTATCGCTTTAAAGAAACTCGCTACAAAATAGAATCATTTGATTCTATTTTTTTTATAAAGTCAAAGTTCTTGTCTTGTAATTCTTCTCTTCTAACGCTACGCTTCTTTCATATTCATTATTAGCATCACTAATTTTCTTATCTAATTTTAATTTCTCATCATTAATTATTTTAGCTAAATCGTCTTCTATTTTTCTCTTATTATTTTCAAATTTGTTTTCTAAAGCTTTCTTCTTTTCATCTATTGAACCATTAAAAGCTTTTAAGTCTTTAGCCCTTACATCATTGTAATTATCTTTGTATTTAGTAAACTCACTAGATATATATGCCATATCTAAATCAAACTTCTCTTTAGCATCATATCTATTGATTGTTTTCTCATACACATATATATTATTCAAGAATTCATCTTTTTTATCTAATTCTTTGTCATTTGTTTTAAAAATATTTAAAATCTTATCAAAGAAGTCGATAATCTCATTATATTCATCATTAAATAAATCAGTACTAAGCAAGCTACTAATTGACCTACGCACTGTTTCATCTAATTTTCTTCTTTCTTTAGCTTTACCATTAAATAAATCTAGATTAAGCTTCAAAACCAATTCCCCAGCATCAAGCAGTGAATCATTTCTTTTCTTATTTCCTTCTTCAATTAATTCATTAAAATAAGAAGCATATTCATTATATTCTTTTAAAATATGATTAATTAAGCTTAAGAAAGGATGAATTGGATTAGTTGTAGCTATTAAGAATAATTTATCGTTATATTTTTTCTTTAAATAAAGTTCACGCGCATAAACGTTTCTCTTTTGATCTCTAATGATATTATAATAATCAACTTTTTGATTAAAGATATCATTAATTAATTCAATTCCCTTATCACGCTTAGCTACATCATAATTAAAGATATTCTCTTCACTTTCAACTGAAAGTAAATCATTACTCTTATTATTTTCTAATCTAATTAATTGATATTCACTTTTTACTTTTTCTAGTTCAATTGTAGCGTTAAAAGCATCATTAAGTAAATTAATTAATTCTTCATTATTCTTTTTAAAGCTATCTAGTTTTAATTCATGCTCTTCTTTTAGCATCAAAGTTCTAATCTCTTTGATCTTTGCTTTGATTTCTAAAATCTTAGCTTTCTCATCTACCTCAAGTAAACTCTTTTCAATAGGAAGACTCTTTTTGTTATAATTATCAATTACTTTTTGAGCGTCTTGTGATATCTTACGACTAGCTTCATTTAAATAATTAAGTGAAGCTTTTTCTGTATCTTGCGCTACACTCGCTAAATCTTTAAGTCTTTGTTGGTAGTCACGGTCTAGAGCATTCATCTTATTAGCGTTATCTTGACGCTTTCTTTTAACTTCTTGGTTAATTAAAAGTAGGTCATTACGACGCTCTTGGATTTCTAAGCTATCTTTTTCTGCTTCCATTTGCACCATGACATCATCTAAGAAGTCTCTAATTGCTTTATATGAACTAGCTATTATTTCTTTTACTTCAGCTAGATATTTTTCTCTTTGCCCTTCAAAATATATCGCTTTAGATTTAAGAGATTTTGTTTGAAAATCGCCTTTAGATAATCTTTCGATATATTCACTTACAGCTTTTTCTTCGTATTCAATTGCTTTAGTGTTTTTAGTTTTAAGCAAACTAAAAATAGAATTTCTTAATTCTAAAAATCTCTCTTCATAAATGCGACTTTCCATAATCTATCCTCAAATTCTAAAATTACCTTTTCCTTTACCTTTGCCTTTTTTGGCTTTAGGTTGATAGCCTCCAGGCATTTGCCCCCTTTGCATTTGACTATTTAGCTTATCAGGGTCCATATTAGACATCATTTGAACCTGACGCTTCATATCTTCAAATCTCTTTGTTAAGCCGTTTACTTCGGTATAAGGTCGACCACTACCTTTAGCAAGTCTCTCTCGTCTTGAATAACTTTTAGCAAGTAACTCAGGGTTCTTACGTTCAGCAGGTGTCATTGATTTAATGATTGCTTCAATGTACGAAAATTGTTTATCATCAATTTCTAAATTCTTTATTTGACTACCTAAACCTGGAATTAGTGATAAAATTCCTTTTAAACTTCCTAGACGCTTAATCATCTTCATTTGATCCATAAAATCATTGTAATCAAATGTACCTTTTTGCATCTTATTTGCAAGTTTTTCTGCTTCTTCTTCACTTACTTCAGCTTCAGCTTTTTCTATTAGTGATACAACATCCCCCATTCCTAGAATACGTCCTGCCATTCTATCAGGATGGAAGACTTCTAGTTGATCAAGCTTCTCACCAACACCCATGAATTTAATAGGAACATTTGTTA
>CAKJYW010000029.1 GCA_918272565.1 Bacilli bacterium | reverse complement strand
AACTAGAAAAAGATTACGATTTAATCTTTATCGATGCCGCAAAAGCTCAATACATTAAATTCTTTGATAAATTTACTAAACTACTAAAAAAAGGTGGTATTGTCTTTACTGATAATCTATTATTCCATGGACTTGTATATGGAAATAAGGATGACTTAAGTAAGAATTTGAGGAGTCTTGTAACTAAGATAGAGAGTTATAACGATTATTTAAAGAATAACCAAGATTTTGATTCCTACTTCTTTAAAATAGGGGATGGGATTAGTGTGAGTGTGAAAAAATGAAAAAGATTATTGTTGATTACAAAAAAGGAATGTTCTTCGACACTCTAGTTAATAATAACGTTTATGGCGTTATATTAAATAGCGAGGAATATTCCTTGAATCCTTTAGATGGATTAAAAATTGATGAATTATTAAATCTAAATAAAGAATTAAAAAAGTACAATTTAAAATCATTTATCAATGTCGATCGATTGATTAAAGAAGAAGAAATTGACGAATTTGTTTCTTACTTTAAAAAGATCTATGATTTGTTTGATTTTTATATCTATAGTGATATGAGTGTTTTAACTATGGTAAATGATTATTCTAAATTAATCTATTACCCAAAGACTTACATTAGTAGCACTAACGAATTAAAAGCTTATAGCAAACTAAATATTAAATCATTTTTGTCTAATGAATTATCATTTGAAGAAATAGAAGATATTGATAAAGCAAATATTCCTTACTCACTTGAAGTGTTTGGTTTTCACCAGATGTTTTATTCAAAAAGGCATCTGCTTAGTCTATATAAAGAATGGTTTAATATTGAAACAAACGTTAAAAACAAAGAACTATTTATTAAAGAAGAGCTTAGGGATGAATTTTATCCTATTTTTGAAACTGATAAGGGTACATTAATTTATACTGATTATTGTTATTATTTATTTAGTGAATTAGATAAACTTAATAACGTTGATATGGTCTATATAAATAGTGCTTTTATTGATTTAAATACTTATCTTTATGTAATTAGCCTATATAATGAATTAATTAGTGATGGAGATACGTTAGAATTAGAAAAGGAATTATTATCAATTGGTTATAAACTTGATAAAGGATTTTTATTAAAGAAGTCAGTTTTATTAAAGAACTCTGGAGGTGAAAGTGATGAATAAAGTTGAATTACTTGCACCTTGTGGGTCTTTAGAGAAATTAAAGATTGCGGTTTTGTATGGTGCTGATGCGGTTTATATCGGAGGGAAGAAGTTTAGCTTAAGAGCTAGAGCTAGTAACTTCTCTATGGAAGATATTAAAGAAGGAACAGCATTTGCTCACAAGCACAACGCTAAAGTGTTTGTTACAATGAACATCGTACCTCACGATGAGGATTTTAATGGTCTAGAAGAATATTTAAAAGAATTAGAATCATTTAAAGTCGATGCTATTATCGTTTCTAGCCTCTATATTGCTAGTGTAGCTAAAAGGATAGCACCGCTCCTTGAAGTACATCTATCAACTCAAGCAAGTACTTTAAACCATTTAGCAGTTGATGCTTATAAAAAACTAGGGTTTGATAGAGTTGTTTTAGGTAGAGAACTTTCAATTGATGAAATAAGAAAGTTGAAAGCAAGTAGCGATATCGATTTAGAAGTATTTATCCATGGTGGAATGTGCGTAAGTCACTCAGGTCGTTGTATGTTATCAAATCATATGACTAATCGTGATGCTAATCGTGGTGGTTGTGCTCATAGTTGTAGATGGAATTATGATTTGTATGATGAAGGTAAGAAACTAAACGATAGTTGCTATTTTAACATCGGTTCAAAAGACTTGGCAGCACCTAACTTTATATTTGACCTATTAGATATTGGAGTTACAAGCTTAAAAATTGAAGGAAGAATGAAGTCTTTATATTACATAGCAACTGTTGTTAGATGCTATCGTAATTTGATTGATAAATATTATGAGGCTTCCTTTGATAGAACAAAAATCGATTTAGATTATTATTTTGAAGAAATCAAAAAAGCAGAAAACAGACAAACATCAATCGGTTTCTTTAATGGAGATCCAAAGGTAACTGAGCAACTTTATAACATAAGAAGTGAAGAACCTACAAAAGATTTCTTAGCTATCGTTAATAGTTACGATAAAGAAACTAAGGAAGCGATAATTGAAGTTCGTAATTATTTTGAAGTTGGTTCAACTATAGAAGCTTTTGGTCCAAAGCTTGAAAATACTACATTTGTATTAACGGAGATGAGAAATCTAGAAGGTGAAAATGTTGATGTAGCACGTCACCCTTTAGAGATTTTAAAGATTAAAATTCCGTTTGTTGTGAGTGAATTTGACATGCTCAGAAAAAAATAATAGTTTTATTGATTTTAAGAGCCTATTTTGGTATAATATAAAGGTGGATTAGAAAAAGAACATACTCAAATGGAGGTATATTTTTATGAATGGAAAACATCAAATTACAGCTGAAGGTTTAGAAAAATATAAGGCTGAGTTAGAGCAACTTCAAACAGTTGACCGTGCTCGTAACATTGAAGCTTTAAAAGAAGCTAGAGCTCAAGGTGACTTGTCTGAAAATGCTGAATATGATGCAGCGCGTGATGAACAAGCTCGTATTGAGAATAGAATTAAAGAATTAGAACAAATCATCAAGAATGCAGTTGTTATCGATGCTGATAAGAGAAGTAATAACTTAGGTAAGAAAATAACAATTCGTTTCAATGATGGTATGGTTGGTTCATACACATTAGTTGGTACACTTGAAAGTGATCCTCTATCAGGAACAATCAGCAATGAATCACCTGTTGGACGTGCTATCATTTCAAGTAAAGTCGGAGATAAAGTAATTATCAAGTCTGAAACAGAAGAAGAATTCACATTAGAGATAATTAAAATTGAATAAGAGGCGAGAATATGAAAAAAATGAATTATATCCCTTCTATCGATAAGAATTTCACTCCATTAATTCTAAAACTTGAAGAATTTAAAGAGAAAGTTAGTGCAAGTGATAAGACTAACGAATTAATTATTTGTCTAGAACGTAATCAAGGTTACAACTATTTTTATAAAATTAACATTTTTAAAGATGGTACTGGCCATGATGAAGAAAACTACGAGATTGTTGAAAGAATAGTTAAAGCATTATTATGGGTTGTTGGTGGATATAAGATTTATGTTTGTGGATCTAACTATATTTATAGTAGACTTCACAGTGCATATTCAGCTAATGGTGAAAGAAAGTTCGACTTCGAATTCATGGCTGGTGTTTATGAGAAGAAGTTCGAAGTTGTTAAAGTTAATAAGAAAGATTTACCATTACCAAAAGAAGAAAAAGTTGACATTAAGCCTAATCTAAACGGTTGTAGAATCGGATTTGATGCTGGTGGAAGCGATAGAAAAGTATCTGCTGTTGTTGATGGTAAAGTATTATATAGTGAAGAAACTGTTTGGTATCCAAAAGTAAACTCTAATCCTAATTATCAATATGCGGGAATCTTAGATTCTATGAAGAAAGCAGCATCTTATATGCCAAGAGTTGATGCAATTGGTGTAAGTAGCGCTGGAATCTACGTTGATAATAGAATTATGGTTGCTTCTTTGTTCTTAAAGGTTAGCAAAGATGACTTTGATAAATATGTTAAGAACATGTATATCGACATCGCTAAGAATGAATTTAATAATGTTCCTATTGTTGTAGCTAATGATGGTGATGTTACTGCTTTAGCTGGAGCTATGGAACTTGATGAAGGCGAAGTACTAGGTATCGCTATGGGTACTAGTGAAGCTGCTGGTTACGTTGATAAAGAACGTCACTTAAAGGGTTGGTTAAATGAACTTGCCTTTGTTCCAGTTGATTTCAATAAAGATGCTATGGTTGATGAATGGAGTGGAGACGCTGGTTGCGGTGTTAAATACTTCTCACAAGATGGTGTAATTAAACTTGCTGAAATGTCTGGATACAAATTTGAGGATGGACTTGCTCCTGCTCAAAAGCTTAAAGTCATTCAAAAATTGAATGAAGAAGGCAATGAATTAGCTAACGAAATCTTTGAAAACATCGGTATTTATTTAGGATATAGTTTAGCATTCTACGCTCATTTCTATGATATTAAGAATGTATTACTACTAGGACGTGTTGTTAGTGGTAAAGGTGGAGATACTATTTTAGAATTTAGTAAGAAAGTTCTTCATGAAGAATTCCCTAACCTAAAAGATATCAATATTATGATGCCTGATGAAAAGAGTCGTCGTGTTGGTCAAAGTGTAGCCGCCGCAAGTCTTCCTAAAATTGATTAGGAGAAAATATGATTTTTAAAGTTAATAATTATCAAAATAAGTTGTCTTTAGTTGACACCCAAAAAGCAATTAAACTTGCTAAAGACACATTTGAGAAAAAACTAGCTGATAGTCTTGATTTAATAAGAGTATCAGCTCCTTTATTTGTATATCCTGAAACTGGTCTAAATGATAACTTGAATGGAGTTGAACGTCCTGTTAAGTTTGATATCTTAGATACGAAGCGTGATGCTGAGATCGTTCAAAGCTTAGCTAAGTGGAAAAGAATGGCACTTGCTAAATATGGTATAGAAGTAGGTAAAGGAATCTATACCGACATGAACGCTATTCGTCGTGATGAAGAACTTGATAATCTTCACTCAATCTATGTTGACCAATGGGACTGGGAAAAAGTAATATCTAAAGATGACCGTAATTTCGATTATCTAAAAGAAGTAGTTAGAAAAATCGTTAAAGCTTTAGCTGATACAAAGAAAATCATAAATAATGAATTTAAAGAATTGAAATTAGAGTTTTCTAACGATGTTTATTTTATTACTAGTGAAGAATTACTTAAAAAATACCCTGATTTATCAAGCAAAGAAAGAGAAAATGCGATTTGTAAAGAACACAAAACCGTATTTATCACTCAAATTGGTAACACTTTATCTGATGGCTCAATGCACGACAATCGTGCTCCTGACTATGATGATTGGCTACTTAATGGTGACATCTTAGTTTGGTATGAACCCCTAAATAGGGCTGTTGAATTATCAAGTATGGGTATTAGAGTAAATAAAGAAAGATTACTTGCTCAACTGGCTGAGCGTAATTGCCTAGATAGGTTAAATCTTGATTTTCATAAAGCAATCATGGAAGATAAGGTTCCACTTTCAATTGGTGGAGGAATTGGTCAATCAAGAATTTGCCTTGTAATGCTTGAAAAAGTGCATATTGGAGAAGTCCAAGCCTCACTTTGGAGTAGTGAAGATATTGAAGAATTGAAGAAACAAAAAATCGAATTATTATAAGAGTGTAGCTATCTACACTCCTTTTAAATAGTAACGACTTTACAAATAATTCGTTATTGAATATAATTTAATAAGTGATAGAGGGTAATTATGATAGAAAAAATCTTTGATTTAAAACTTTATATTCCTAAATACTGCTATTTAACTATATATGAAATTCCTTTTTTAAAGCTATATCAAGAAGGAAAAAGATCAGTCTTTATTGATATTGATAACACGATGATTAGCTATGATTTAGCTAAACCAACTAAAGCGGTTAAAGATCTATTCAGTCATCTAAAAGAGATGGGATATGAAATCATTATCTTATCAAATAACAGACGAAAAAGAGTAAAACTTGTGGCGGATGAACTTGGAGTTTCATACTTTTATAAGACTAGAAAACCTCTTAAAGGGGGATTTAAGAAAGCTTTGAAGCTTACTAAGTATAGTAAAGAAGAAATCATCACTGTTGGTGATCAAATAATGACAGATATTTTAGGCTCTAATAGAGTGGGACTTGATGCTATCTTAGTTAGATGCTTGAAGCGCTCTAGTGAAAAATGGTACACTAAATTAAATAGGAGAAGAGAAAAGAATATCCTTAAAGGTTTAGAAAAGAATTATCCTTTAGAATATCAAAAAATAATCGAAGTCCGAGGAAAAGATTAATGAAGACAAAGTGCGATGGATGCGGAGTTAAAATTCAAACAACGAATCCTTTAATGCCAGGCTATATTGATCCTGATGTATATATTAGGAATCCTGATAGTTTTTTGTGTCAAAGGTGTTATAACTTAAAACACAGAAATATTTATCAAGAAACTAAAATTGATGAAAAGAAGTTCTATGAGAATATCAAAAAGATCAATGAGAATGCTTTAATTATTTATTTAGTTGATTTATTTGATTTAGAAGGGACATTTGTTGAAAACATCAACGATTTGTTCCCTACTCAAAAGATCATCTTAGTTTTAAATAAGTTTGATCTTTTCCTTTCTTCAACAAAAGTGATGAAATTAAAGAATTACATCATTGAAATGCTTAAAGAAAAGAACATAAAAGTTTCATCAGTTCAAATTATCTCAAGTAAAAAAGATGAAGATGTTTTAAGAATCTTTAAAGAAATCTTAAGACTAAGAGATAATAGCGATGTTTATGCTTTTGGGATGACTAATGTTGGAAAATCAACATTTATTAATGCCTTAACTAGATTAACTTTAGAAAAGAAAAGCGATATTACGATAAGTAATATGCCTTCAACAACCCTCGATTTAATCAAAATCCCTCTAAATGATAAAACATATCTATATGATATGCCAGGAATTATAAATAAGCATCAAATGACTTATTACTTAGATAAAGAAACAATTAACAAAGTTTTGCCTAAGAAGTTTATTAAACCAAAAGTGTTCCAATTAAATCCTCTTCAAAGTGTGTTTGTTGGGGGATTTGCATCTATTAGCTTTGTTAGTGGAGAAAAGGCATCATTTGTTATGACTTTCTCTAATGAATTAGTGATTCATAGAACTAAATATGAAAATCACTTAGATTTTTATGAAAAGCATAAAGATGATATCTTACTTCTACCTAATAAAGACGAAAGAGAAAGACTAGGTAGTATCAAAAAAGAAGAGTTCTTTGTTGATGGCAAAAAAGACATATCTATTAGTGGGTTAGGTTTTGTAACTATCCATGGCAAGGGAAAAGTTGAAGTAGAGACATTTGAAAATATCAAAGTGTCTATGAGGGAAAGTTTAGTATGACTAGAAGCGAATTAGAAAAGATTATCATCGATAAATTCAATTCATCTAAAGGTGATAAAGATAATACAGTGGAAGAGAGAATTCTTCATTCAATTGGCGTTTGTGATATGGCTTTATATCTAAATAAACTCCATAATCTTAAAGTTGATGAAGAAAAAATAACTACTGCTGCCCTCCTTCACGATTATGCTAAATTTGAAACAGTCGATTCTATCAAAGAAATACTTAAAGAAAACAATATGGTGTTTGATGAGACACTTAGCCCTAAATTATGGCATAGTTTTTATGGTGTCTTATTTATTAAAAGGGATTTAAAGATAGATGATGAAGAGATTTTAAATGCTATTTACTACCACACAACTGGTAGAGCAAACATGACTAATCTAGAAAAACTTATTTTTGTAAGTGACTTCACAGAAACTAATACAAGAATAGATCCGATGTTTGATGAAGTAAGAAAAGCATCATTCATTAGTATCGATAAAGCATGTGCTGTTGAAGCTAAATTGACAGTTGATCATTTAAGAAAGAAGAATTTCTTTATATGTCATGAAACAATTGATACATATGAGTTTTATAAAAAATATTTGGAGAATAATTAATGGATAAAAAAATCGAAGACATTATTAAAATTTTAGATAAGGTTAACGCTAAAGATGTTGAAATCTGTGATACTAGAGACTCTACACCTTTCTTTGAATACATGATTATAGCAACAGCTCTATCAAGTAGATCACTTAATGCGTTTTGTGGGTACTTGAAGGAAGAAGAAGCTAAAGGTGAATTTACTATTAAAGGAATTGAAGGAACAAATTCAGTTGAATGGGTTTTAGCCGATTTGGGTGATATTGTTGTTAACCTCTTTACTAAGGAAGCTAGAGACAAATATGATTTAGTTCATTTATGGAAGAAACTTCCTAGAAAAAAAGCAAAGGAAAATGAATAATGAAAAAGATTATTTTTGGCGTTGATTTAGGTGGAACTCAAATTAAACTTGGTAAGTTTGATTTTGATGGCTTAATTGATAAATATGCCATTGATACTAATATTAGTGATGAGGGTAGCCATATCATCCCTGATATTGCTAGTTTCATTAAAGGAAATCTAAAAAAAGATGAAGAATTGGTAGGATTATCAATTGGAGTGCCAGGACCTGTAGCTTGTGGCGTTGTACTAGGTGCTCAAAACATTAACTGGCTAAAAGTCGATGTTGAAAAGGAGTTTCACAAATTCTTTCCAAATATTATTGTAGGGGTATTAAATGATGCTAATGCAGCTTTACTTGGTGAATGCTACTTTGGCTCTGGTAAAGGCTATAAAGATTTAGTTATGTTAACACTTGGTACTGGACTTGGTGGTGGAATCTTAATTGGTGGCGAAGTTTATGAAGGGGCAACAGGCTCTAGTGGCGAAGTTGGCCATATTTGCTTAGAAAGAAATGGTAGAAGCTGCACATGTGGTCTTAAAGGTTGCCTTGAACAATATGTTAGTGCTACAGGAATTGTTAGAACAGCTAAAGAAGTGCTTTTAAATAGCAAAGAAGAATCTATTTTAAGAGATAAAGATTTAACTTCAAAATTGATATTTGATAGCGCAAAAGTAGGTGATAAACTTGCAATTGAAGTTACTGAAAGAGTAACTGATGATTTAGCATGTGGGATCGCTTCAATTTGTAACACAATTAATCCGGAAATTGTAATCCTTGGTGGTGGAGTAAGTGCAGCAGGAAGCTTCTTACTTAAAAAAGTAGAAGAGAAATTCGTTAATTATGCTTTCTACTCTCTTCGATTTTCCACAAAATTTGCTTTAGCGGTTTTAGGAAATGATGCAGGCATTTATGGAAATTATCAAAACATATTAGGGAAAATTAAATGAGAATAATTAATTATAATAAAAATATTATGGGAACTAATACTTATTTAGTTTCCTTTGATGATTTTTCAATAATCATCGATCCAACAATATCTTTTGATGATTTACCTACTGAATATAAAGATAACTTAAAAGCAGTTTTATTAACTCATGGCCATTATGATCACTTTACAAAGATTGATTCATATAAAGATCATAATTTAAATTTTTATATGCACAAAGATGCCTATAACAAACTTAAAAACAAAGAATTCAATTGTTCAGCTCTTTTTAGACACGGATTTGAAACTGATTTAGATAAAGAAGAATTGATATTTGTTAAAGAAGGTACAAAGATAGATTTAAATGGAATTTGTATTAACGTTATAGAACTATTTGGTCATACTAATTGCTCTATAGGATATATAATTGATAATAATTTGTTTTCAGGAGATGCTATTTTTAAAGGATCTATTGGTAGATATGATTTATATAGTAGCGATATTAATGAATCAATTAAAACCATTAATAAAATAAAAAGCTTCCCTAATTACAATATCTATCCTG
>CAKJYW010000028.1 GCA_918272565.1 Bacilli bacterium | reverse complement strand
TCCCATAGCTGGTCCAACATTACCGATACATGAAAGTGTTGCGGTGAGGTTAGACAAGATGTCGATCGTTGGGTTAAGCAAAGATATAGCAAGTGTAATTGTACCAACAAGCAAAATATAAACAATAAAGAAGTTTTGTGTTGAATCGATCACTTCACTACTAAGTGGAGCTCCTTCAAACTTCACAACATGAACATGTCTTGGGTTGATCATCTTCTTAATCTTATAAAAAGCAGTCTTAAAAAGAATCGCAAAACGTGATACTTTGATTGCTCCACCTGTTGAACCAGCACATCCACCAACAAGCATAAGCATTACAATTACCCATTTAGCAACAGATGGCCAAACCGAATAATCGACGACTGTGAAGCCGGTTGTTGAAATAGTTGTAGCAACTTCAAAGAATGATAACCTAAATGCTTCTTCAAAAGTGTTATATAATCTAAAAATATTTGAACAAATGATGATAACTGAACCGATGATGAAGAACAAATACCAGTGAAGTTCTTCGCTCTTAAGAGCTTCTTTTACTTTTCCTATTAAAACTAAATAATATAAAGTAAAGTTCCCCGCAAATACAAGCATAAAACATGCAATTACATATTGAGTGTAAGCTGAATATGTAATGATACTTGTAGATAGTGGGGCAAAACCACCAGTTCCTGCAGTTGAAAATGATATTACTGTTGCTTCAAACAACCCGATATTTTTATCAGGTCCTACAAGCAAGAATATCAATTCAATCAAAGTAATGCCAATATAAATCAAATAAAGGATTCTTGATGATACTCTCATCTTACTAACAAGTTTACCAACTTGTGGTCCAGGGCTCTCTGCTCTTAAGATATGAACAGTAGTTCCATCGCTATCTTCAGGAATGAAGGCAAGGATTAAAACTAATATACCCATTCCACCTAACCAGTGACTAAAGCATCGCCAAAACATTATGCTTTTGTGTAATAGTTCAACATTATTTAATACACAAGCACCAGTTGTTGTGAAACCTGAAGTTATTTCAAAGAATGCATCAAAGAAATTAGGAATGTCACCAGATACCATCAGTGGAATAGATCCAACTAGTGACATAAGAATCCAGCTTAAGGCTACTATTACAAATCCTTCTTTTGCTCTTAATTTACTTTTTGTTTTTTTAATATTTAATAAAAGCCCTGTTCCACTAGCAACTGCTATTGGAATTAAGAATGAAATGTAGAGCCTAAATCCTTCTTGATATAACAATGAAACAATCAAAGGTAGAATCATTACTGCTGCTTCAAGCAGTAAAATTCTACCAATGTAATTCAGTATAACTTTAAATTTCATAATTAATCAATCAGGATATCATCTAATTTTTCAATTATGTGCCTATTAGTAACGATGATGATACTATCGCCTTCTTTAATATAGTCGTTGGCACTAGGGATAAATGATTTATCACCTCTAATAATTGAACAAATCAGAATTCCTTTCTTCATATTCAAGTCTTTGATAGGAATATCTTCGAATCTTCCTACACTATTGACATTAAATTCCATCGCTTCAACTTCGTTATTAACTAGCTTATATAGAGTTACAACACCACTACCGTGACTAGCACCTAAGGCTCTAATGTAACTAACAACGCGGTTACCAGCAATGCTCTTTGGCGAAACAATGCTAGCTACACCTGTTGACTCAGCCATGGAAACTAAACTTGTACGATTGATTTTACAAATAACTTTAGGAACTTTAATTCCATTAGCAAACATTGATGTGATGATGTTTTCTTCATCCATACCAGTTAATGCAATGAAAGCATCAACTTCATTAATTCCTTCATCGATTAATAAATCTTGATCAGTTCCGTCTCCACATATAATATCAACACCAGGAAGTAATAATCCTAATTCATCGCAACGTTTCTTATCATTATCAACGATTATTACTCTATAACCACTATCAAGTAAATTACTAGCTAAGTAGAAAGCAATCTTACTACCACCGATAATCATAACTGACTTGATTTTAGTTTTAATCATTCCTAATTTATCAAGAAGTTTGATGATTTCATCACGAGGAGCAGTTACATGAATCTTATCTTTGGCTTCGATTCTAAAATCACCACCAGGAATGAAGACATCTTCTCCTCTTTGAACAGCACAAACTAGAACTTGGAATTGGTATTTTTGACGGATTTGTTGGAGCGTCATCCCACAAAGCAAATTATCATCACTAATTAATATTTCCATCAAATCGATTTTACCTTTAGCAAAGGTATCAATCTTATTTGCTTGAGGAAAGTCTAAAATCCTACCAATTTCGTTTGCGGCTTCTTGCTCAGGGTTAATAATCATTGATAAACCTAAATCTTCTTTCATCATATTGATTTGTTTATAGTAATCATGATTACGAATACGAGCAATTGTGTGTTTAGCACCAATCTTCTTAGCAACCAAACATGCAAGTAAGTTAACTTCATCAGTTGAAGTGCATGTGATTACAAGGTCAGCCTTAGCACACTCAGCCTTCATCAAAATGTCATAACTTGCGCCATTTCCGGTAACTCCAGAAATATCATATGTGTCAACTAAGCCACTTACGATATTGCTATCGCTATCGATAATACACAAATCATGACCTTCTTTTGATATGTGTTCCAATACTGAAACACCTATTTTTCCTAATCCAACAATAATAATTCTCATATTTTTATACTTCCATTGTTCCTTATTATATCACTTCTTAACCAAAAAGACAAATACGTTTTTTCTTGTGTCAAATTGACAATGTTTTCATCTATGCAACAATCTAAAAAAAGAGTATAATATTTGCATATAGAAGAATATAAATATGGAAGAAAATATTAAACCAAAAAGACAAAAAAGATATGAAATAGATATGGTGAATGGAAACCTATTTATAAAGATCATTAGGTTCTCTATTCCCCTAGCTTTAATGGGTATCTTACAACTACTTTATAACACAGCAGACTTGATTGTTGTGGGGAACTTTAGTGGTGATAGTGAAGCCCTAGGTGCTGTTGGCTCAACAGGTTCACTGATTAATCTATTTATAAATCTATTTATGGGATTATCAGTAGGAACCAATGTTGTTTGTGCAAGGCTATTTGGGGCAAATGAGAAAAATAGAGTTGGTAAAGTAGTCCACACATCAATTCTAATGAGTTTTTTAATAGGAATTGTTCTAGGAATTTTGGGATTCTTATTCTGTAAAGAACTACTTCTTTTAATGAATAATGATCTAGAGTTATCTAGGATCTACTTAAGAATATATTTTGTGGGAATGCCATTTAACCTATGTTATAACTTTGCAGCAGCCGTCCTAAGAGCCGTAGGAGACACAAAACGTCCCCTTTATTTCTTAACAATATCAGGATTTGTAAATGTCTTACTTAACCTTTTATTTGTTATCGTCTTTCGCTTAAGCGTTGCCGGTGTTGCAATGGCAACTGTAATCAGTCAATTCTTATCATTCTTAATGATAATTGTTACTCTAATTAAGACAAATGAGTGTTACAAACTAAAATTAAAAGAACTTAAGATTAGTCTTAACGAATTAAAGCAAATCATTAAAATTGGACTCCCTGCCGGAATCCAATCATCAATTTTCTCTATTTCAAATGTTTTGATTCAGTCATCAGTAAATATGTTTGGTACAGTAGCTATGAATGGTAACACTGCAGCCCAATCAATAGAAGGCTTCGTTTACACATCAATGAACTCTGTATATCATGCATCACTAGCTTTTACTGGTCAAAACTACGGAGCAAGAAACGTTAAAAACATCAAAAAAGTAACTTTATATTCATTAATAATTGTTACAATGTTCGCTTTAATCATCGGTCAACCACTATTTTGGTTTGGACGTAGTGTTATTTCACTTTATACTAAAGTACCAGTTGAAATTGAAGTAGCATATATTAGACTTCATTACCTAACTTTACCATATTTCCTCTGTGGCATAATGGACGTAATGGTTGGGATCTTAAGAGGAATAGGTTACTCGGTAATGCCAATGATCGTATCGATTGTTGGGGTGTGTGGATTTAGAGTTGCTTGGATTTTAGGATTCTTCTATCAATATTCTTCTTTCCAGGATGTAACTGATCTAAACATGCTTTATGTATCATACCCAATTAGCTGGACGATCACATTCTTGGTACATTTTGTAACATATTTAGTAGTATCTAAAAAAGTATTTAAACAATTAACTACTATTGAACGATAAAAAAACTCCTTATTTTATAAGGAGCTTTTTTTATGCCTTCTTCTTATCATAATTAACATGCTTTATTTCTTTCCATCTTACTCTAACAAATAAAGCAAATGTTGTAATAGGAAGATATAAACCCATAAAGATTGGGAAAGTAATTAAATAAAGAATCTTTAAAAACCAACTTGCATCGATTTTTTTCCATTCTTCAATCATTGCTACAATCCCAACAAGAAATGCAAAAGCAAGTGACCCTGCTATATCCATTAAAGCAAATAACATACAGCCATTAAAATATTCAGCAAATGGTACATTATAGATAATTGAATAAAGTCCACCAATAAACATATAAACTAAGATCCAAAGGAATGATAATGCAGGAAGTGGCAAAATGTGAACTAACATTCCCCATTTAGTTAGTGTAGGTTTCTTTAGTAAGCTTTTTAAAAGCTTAAAAAAGTATCTTTTAAATACTTGATGTGTTCCTCTACACCATCTCATCCTCTGACGCCATGAATATTTTAGTGTCGTTGGTTGCTCATCATAAAATATGGCATCTTCACAAAACAATATTTTTTCACCTTTTGCTGTTAAATCAGTAGAAATCTCAATATCTTCTACTAATGTATGATAAGGCCATCCACCTTGGTTCTTTATAACGTCATAATCAACTAAATAACCTGTTCCAGAAACATAAGTTCCAACACCTAAAGCGCTCCTTGAGTGATGCATTTGACGTGCTTCTCTTAATTGTAAGTAACTGCTACCTGCTGAAACCCAACTAGCTTTAAAGTTCTTTGAAGAACGAAAGCCAGTAATCACTTTGGTTTTCTTATTGTTAATAGCGTAATCAAAAGCTTTATTCATTTCTTTAGTGAAATTAATATCAACTAAATTATCAGCATCTAAAATGATAAAAGCTTCGATTTTTAAATCGCTATATTCATTAATAATCTTATTTAATGCCCAGTCCATTGCATAGCTTTTCCCAACAAACTCTTTATCTGTTCTCTCAAAGACGATGGCTCCAGCGTTTTTAGCATTAATAGCTGTTGCATCAAGCGAATTATCTGCCACAACAAACACATGCATGAGTTCTTTAGGGTAATCTTGGCTATAAATGCTATTAATTAAATCACTAATTACACCCTCTTCGTTCCTTGCACAAATTAGATATGCATAATTATGACTCTCTTTTGCATCTTCATACTTCTTAACTTTAGTAAAAATAGAAACAATGAGATTAAATATTTGGTTAAAATAAATAACTGAAACAACGCTCATAAAAATAGCGTTAATCCAATACAGTGTATTAAACATTTAACCTCATCTCCTTTTTTTATAATTTAAGCATCTTGCTAATCTTAATAGCTACCTCTTTATCTAGTTTCATAACCTTTCGATCATAGGTCATAATTCCATTAATCTCTTCTTCAACATCGCTTACTTGAGTATAAATCGAAGCACAAACACCTTTTTTAATGTTTTCATAGATATCATTTTTGTATAAATCAAACAATGCTTCATTGTATTCCTCTTGCGTATTAAATACTTTGTAACCAAAAGCTTTATCATAATAAGTATGGTTATCTATTTTAAGCGCATATCCACCAAATTCACTAATCACTAAAGGCTTATCGTAAGTCTTTTTAATCTTAATTGGTTTAAAATAAATGTGCTTACTTTCGATTTCTCTTTCCTTATGATCGTTAAACCAACCACTAGCACTATCAAAGATTCTTGTAGAATCGTGAGGTTTTATTAAATCATAAACTTTTTTAGTTTCAAATTGTCCCCATCCCTCATTAAATATAGTCCAAAGGACAATTGAAGGGTGATTATATAAATACTCGATGGTTTCAATAGAATGATTGGTAAAGAAATCTTTTGCTTCTCTTTTATAAGACGCTATTTTTAAGCTTTTACCTTTTAAACCTATTGTAGGTAAGGCAGAATCAAAGAAGAAATTATATTTAAAGGAATTAACAAAATCTTGCCAAACGATGATTCCAAGTTTGTCACATAGATAATACCAAATCTCTTCTTCTATCTTGATGTGCTTTCTTAAAGTATTAAAACCATATTCTTTTATTTTCTTTAAGTCGCTTTCTAAAGTCTCTATACTACTAATAGCAAGAAGCGATTCAGGATAATATCCTTGATCAAGTAGCCCATGCATAAAATAAGGTTTATTGTTTAAAGCGAAAACTTTAAACCCATTATGCTCTACAATACTAATCTTACGGAAAGCAAAATAAGACTTAACGCTATCATCTTTATAACTAATAACTAAATCATATAAATTAGGCTCTTCAGGGCTCCATAAATTGATGCTATCAAACTTGATTACTTCATTTGATTTATATTCATCGATTTTTCTTATTAATTCATTATTAAAAATAATCTTTATAGATGCTTTTTCTTCTTTAAAAAAGTCAATCTTTAATTCTTTTTTATCAATATCAGTATCAATCTTTATTTTAGTAATAGCATCACTATCTACGCTTTCAAGCCAAACGCTTTTCCAAATACCACTACATTTAGTATACCAAATGCCATGGCTTTCCTTTGATTGCTTGCCATAAGGATAATTAAAATCTAGATTATCACTAACTATAACAATTAAATCGTTTGTTTTTCTAATTAATCTACTAACATCAAAACTAAAAGGTAAATACCCTCCAATGTTTTCGCCGACTCTTTCTCCGTTTAAATAAACAACTGTGTGATTATCAGCTCCATCAATATGAAGAATCGTCTTTTCTTTTGTGGAAAGATATTCAAAGCTTTTGTGATAAATTAAAACCTCATCACCACTTAAATCATACTCAATTCCGCTAGCGTAAGACTCAACAGGGTATGGAACATTGATTGTTTTATTAAAAGTGATATTTTTTATATCGATATTTTCAATATCACTTTTTTTAATATCTATATCCCAAATACCATTAAGGTTTAAGTAATTAGCATCTTCACTTCTTTTTAAAGTAGGTCTTGGGTAAAAACTCAAATGGTTTTCTTCACTACTTCTAATGTATTCGTGTTTTCTCATTATAGTTCCAACTCTAACTCTTCTTTTTCGCCATTATAAATAGTTATGATTTTGTATTTAATTGTCTTATCAGTTAGCTTTTTAATTCTTCCCAAAGAATCAACATTAGGATCATCGCATTCTAGCTTGATAATGTATCCTTCATCTAAAAAATCAAGGATCCTGCGCTCAAAACTAACCAAACTTAAGAAGTGCTCCCATAACCCATTCATTCTCATTGTTTGAGGGCAATTCTTTCCACTAAAGTAATGATGTTGCTTAATATCAGACATTTCTAGGAAGTTTTCTTTTAATAAATGAGCTACAAGCTTAGCGGTTTTTTGCCAAGTCAAATAGATATCACTACCTAAATTAATGCAAGATTCAATTCCAATAGAATTATTATTACCTCCACGATTACTAATTAGACCGTAACCTGGTGAATAATATGTTTCTCCAATAAAATATTTACCATCAATTAGTTTACACAAAACTCCTTGATCGTTAATATCGCTAGTTTTTGGTAATCTATCTAAAACGACTTCACCGTTTTTTTCTCTATGAACTCTTGGAGCTAGTAAAACTGACTTCTTTCCATCTACTTCATAATAACCATCTTCACTAATAGTTACTTTAGGGTTATTATTAGTTCCAGTAACTAAAGTATCATACAAAGTGTAATCATAATAAGTACTATCCCCTGCATGATATCCTATCTCATTATCAGGGATATTATGGAAAATACCATCATTACCAGTAACATATTGGAAACTAGCAGAATAATGGCCCTGTTCCCACTCTTGCACCTTAACAACATTGCTCCAAAAACCTGCATTGTGATAATCACGAGTATCACCAGTATCATGAACAGTGATGTAATAATTAGGTTTTACTCTTCCATCACGATTATCATTAGTAATAGGAGCAATATTTTCAATCACTTCAAAATCTTCAAAAAGATATTTTGTTAGACTACCAGTCATATGATAGTCATATTCAAATTCCCATCCATAAACTCTAATGTCTTTATTAACAATTGTTTCTCTTTTCTCTTTATTATCTAGAAAAAACTTAAGTACTTTATTCATAATAACTCCTATTTAATTTCTACTGGATCTAAGCGATAAATGTAATTATCTGGTTTCATTTTAACAACAGGTATACCTAATTCATCTGCTAACCTTTTGATGTTTTGCTCTCTTTCATTAGAAATCTTGCAACCCAAGAAAATTCTAGTGACTTTTGTTGGCATATGGTATAAATACTGAATACCATCAGGCCTTGTTGGCTTATTAATAGTATAGATATTTTCATCCTTACTAGAGCGAGCGAAAATACAACGAATTTCGTCTTCGTATTTCCACTCATATGACTTAGTTAAGAATGGCTCAATAATACTACTAATTAATTTATCATCAGATTCATCAATAACATCATTAGTAAACAAATAGCCTAGAACTAAAGTCGTAATTTTAAAGAGATTAAATGGTATCCTCTTCTTTTGATATCTAACTTTATAAAAGTTAGGATTATCTAAAGGACGCTCATATTCAATACAAACACCACGATCCCTATCAGCATAATGCCCCCACATTAATATTGAGTCATACCTTTCACAAAAGCAACTAACCAAAGCCGATTCTCTAAATCCCATCAACTTCTTAGTCATGTTTTTAATGAAATCAGCTCTTTCTTTCTCTAAGATCTCATTATATGTATAGTCTTTAGTCACTATTTCACTAATTGTATTTAGTGCTGTTTTATATAAAGAGGCATCATGAAGAAATTGTCTCGTTTTAACGATCTCTTTCCTTAATTCCGCTAATCTCTTTTCTTGAGATGCAAACTTTCCACTAGGAAGTTCATGACTCTCAAGTAAATCGTTAAATTTCTTAATATAAAAGAATTCTTCAAGTAGTTTTATTGACTTCTTTTTATTACTTTCGTCCACCGCAATAAAACTATCAAAAGGGTCATTAAACCTTAAAGGATTTCCTAATGACACGACATTTTCTTTGATATTAGAAATAGCGTCATCGTATTTTACATATTTATAAATATAATTGTTACTAGATCTAATAATATCACCTTCTAAAGGTATTATACCAAAATTTTCCTTAATTTTCTATAACATCAATATCGTAGATATCACTAAGCTCAATTTTCTTTCCTAAAATATCTAATGTATTAAATTCAATATCAAACTTAGCATTTCCTTTAAGTTCCATATAATGACCGCAATAGTAGTAAGTAACTTTTAAAACTTGCTTCTTATTCAGATTAAGCAAAATATCAGAGATCTTCTTAGCTTTTTCTTCGCTTACATCGCCTTTTTCAACTCTTTCGTGTTCGTATTCAACTAATCTTAATTTAGTCCTTAGCCCTTTTAAGGCATCAAATGGAGCAAATTGCTTTGCTCTATCATTTAGACTCATCTTTGTTCTTTCTTGCTTTGGCACGATGACCTCCAATCATTTCATTACGCTCTATTTGCATAGCTTTCTCAGTATAATTAATCGCTTTAAGCAAAGAGTTCTTTCCATATTTCTCTTGAATCTCTAAAATAGAATCTCGTAACGCTTTTTCTTTCTTTACTTTTTCTAAATCGGTAAATAAATCGTAAGATTCGTTTGTTTCATCAAAAAGTGCACCAAATCCATATCCAATTCTTTTTACCTTTTTATCTTTATCTAGTACTTTTTTGGCTTCATCTAACACTTTATCAATCATAAAACTAAAAAGATTTGTTTTAACACCTAGATTAATCTTAAAATGTCCATAAGAATAATCTTCATAATTAAACATTACCGCTACACTATCAGTTACAAGTTTTTTGCTAGCTAAAGTGAAGCACCCTTCTTGAATCATCTCTTTAATAACGACTAAAACATCATTATAACTATAACCATCAGCTAAAATTTGCGTTGAAGAAATCGATTTACTTCTACTTTTATAATTTTTGATGTGTTTCATCTCACACGGCTCTATTCCATAAGCGTGATCAATCAAAAGTTCTGCATCAATTCCAAATTCTTTATACAATACATCACTATCTATGTTTCTAATACCTTCCATATCGACGATTCCATATTTCTTTAGACGGTTTGCGGTACCAGTTGAAATACGCCAAAAGTCAGTTATTGGAGTATGGTGCGATAATGTTTTAATGAACTTCTCTTCATCTAACCAATCAATCCCGTCACGTGAGTGCTTAGCGCTAATATCTAAAGCAATTTTAGCTAGATAAAGGTTAGATCCTATTCCGCATGTAGCAGGAAGGTGAAGCTCATTTTTAATTCTATTAAGTAGCAAACACGCAAATTGCTTTGCTCTAATTTTATGAATTTTAAGGTAACTAGTTACATCTAAAAAGCATTCATCGATAGAATAGACATGAATATCATCTTTAGATAGATAATCTAGATAAATCGAATAAATCTTACCAGCATAATCGATATAGGTTTCCATCTGGGGACAGGCGATAATTGCATTGAAGCTTTTTGGAACCTCAAATAAGCGACATCTGTTTTTAACACCCTTCTTCTTTAGTGAAGGAGACACTGCTAAGCAGATTGTTTTATCGGTTCTAGTTTCGTCTGCTACAACCAAATCTGTAGTTAGAGGATCTAGGCCTCTTAAGACACATTCGACTGAAGCATAGAATGATTTCATATCAATAACAAAGTAAACATGTTGCTTCATTTCTAACTCCTAAAAAGAGCCCAACAAAATGTTGGATGCTCTTTATTTAAATAAATAATTATAAATCTTGTTTTGTTCAGAAAAACGGTAAGTTCCTGGTGCAGCATGACACATAGCTACGATATATTCTTTATTATCTTTTTTAGCATATGTCATTAAACAATAACCAGCTAGATTAGTTGTTCCTGTCTTTCCACAAACTACATTTGGATTATAAAATTCACTATCTTTTCTGATTAATCTATTAGTATTCTTTAAATTATAGATTTTTCCATTGATATCTAATGTTATAGCCTCAGTTGACATTGCTTTTTTAATATCAGGAATCTCTAAAGCTTTCTTCATCATTAGAATTAGGTCGTTTGTTGAAGTGACGTGACGTGCCACTTTCCCTTTAACATGATCATTACCATCTAATGTGTAATATTCAGTCTGTAAGCACCCGAGACTACGCGCATAATCATTCATTAATTTAGCGTAAGCGTGACATTTACCTTCAACTGATAAATCTTTATATTTATCCATCTTACTAATTACATTATATCCAATAGTATAAGCACAGTCGTTACCTGATGGAAGCATTAAGCCATATAGCATATCTTTTAGTTTCCATTTCTCACCCTTACTAACTCCCGCAACGCTTGGGTCAGGTGAATAGTGCATAACATCTTGCTCGTCCCCAACAATCATTTCTTCTTCTCCATCTACATAATTATAAGCTGTGATTGCAGTTAAAACTTTAGTTACACTTGCAGGATAACATTCGTAGTCGCCTTCAATTGAAGCAATAATAGTATCATTTTTTACATCATATACTGTAACATAGCCAGCTGTTCCATCTTCAATGATCTTTTGTAATTCTAAATCGATTTTTGTTTTCATTTTTCCTCCATAGTTATAAAAAATGCAATTAAATAATTGCATTTTATTCTTCTACTTTAGCTTCTTCTGTAGTTGATTCTTTCAAAGCTTTTCTTTCTTTTAATTTCTTTGTTAACCACTTGTCAACAAATCCAGCGATTCTAAATACCGCAAAAATCCAGAAGACAACGACTGTTACTACTTCTACATAATCCCAAACATTAGTTGATGTAAATGTTCTTACACCTTCAGGAATAACTGATACTCCAAAGACAACAGTTGCACATCCTATTCCTCTAAAGAAGAAAATATACAAGAAATGTACCCAGAATTTAATTCTAGCAGCCCCCGCAACTAAGCAAATAGCATCATCAGGAAATACTGGAAGCAAATACATAACAGGGACATAAACTATTCCCTTTTCTTGAACTAAGTCAAGTGCTTCATCGTAGTCTTTCTTCCCAACAAGCTTTATAATTGCTCTACTTCCACCGAATCTTCCAATTACATCCATTATGCAACTAGCTAAAATTACACTTATAAGGCAAATGATAAATACTTTCCAAGGCTCATAATGCATCATTGAGCCAAATAGCATCAAAGCAATAGCATCAAACGCCATGCTACAAGCAGGGACAAATGATAAGAAAATTGTACAAACAACTCTCGTTAGGATGAAAACAACCCAGGCAAGTTCGCCCCACTTAAGTAGCCAATTTGATATTGTTTCTTTATCAGTTAAGCCACAAGCATAAAGGATTAAATATATCGTTACACTTAGTAAAGCAAGGCCAACGATAACGATTAAAACTTTTAATATTTTCTTTGTATTCTCACTCAATTTATTCATAACTATATTCCTTGTTATTATTCTACTATTTTTGAAATAAAAAAACAAATAAAATACAAGTTTTTTTTATTTTTTACAAAACCAAGAAAAGTGTAAGTAAACTAGCACACAAAGTTGGTATAACTATGATTACTCCATATTTAATAAAACTTAAAAATGAATATTTAATTTCATATTTTTTTAATATTGATAACCACATTATACCCGCTAGAGCTCCTATTGGAGTTAAAAATGCTCCAATATTAGATCCAATTATCGTACTAAAGAGCGCTCCTAAATCATTTTCAGGAATGATTGAAGAATAAAAGACACTCATAGGAATATTATTAATTAGGTTTGATGCTAGAGTAGACGAGCCACCATAAACTAAGATGCTATTACCATGATTATAAAATTCTCTAATCTTATCATTTATTTGATATCCTTTGTCAGTTAAGACAATTACAAACATCGAAAGCAAAAATGGTGCTAAATTCCAAGGAATCCTCTTCACTCCATCAAACAAAAAAACAGTGTTATGTTTCTTTATTGAATAAAGAACTAATAATCCAAGCATCATCAAAGCACAAAACAAAGCAACTAAATACATTTCAATTCCGATGTAATTAGAAACAATTAAGATTAAAGTACATACACCTAAGATAATAACATCAGATATTACTAGCTTTCTACTTTTAACATGAGCATCTTTTGCTTCTATTACCATTTCTTCTTTTAATTCTTTTCTAAAAAGTAGATATAAAACTCCTAAGCTTACAGACCCAGCAGCAATAGTTGGTAGAATCATCACTTTAAAATAATCTAAAAAGCCAAGATTAAAAGATGTAGCTAGATAGATGTTTGTTGGATTACCGATAATAAACATCATGCTCCAAGTATTAGCTGCCACAAACTCACTTACTAAATATGGAATTGGATTAATCTTAGCGTTTTTTGTGAAAAAGACAATAAAAGGCGTAAATGTTAAAATGATAATATCATTTGATGTAAAGATTGTTAAAATGCTAGTTAAGATATATAAAGAGAAAAATAGTTTAATCTGATTGTTGCTACATCTTTTTAATGCTTTATTAGCTAGATATTCAAAGAATCCTAATTCATCTAAAACAATTGACATAAAAGTCATTGAGAAAAAGAGAATTAGAATCTTTATCGGATTAACACTACTTTCTTTTAGTAATTCATCTAAAGCATCACTAAAATTAATAAGCCCTAAAACAAAGATAACAACCATCCCAATTAGAGGGACAACCCAAAATGATTGGAACTCAACCTTGCCTATTTTTATTTTAGGAAACTTGATGATCATAAATATCATTACTAAAACAATTATTAGACTAATTATCAATGCAATTTTCATTTTATTGCCTCACAAAACTCATATATTTTATCACAAACTCCCCTTCTTTTATAGATACTTTTTCTTGAAAACGTATCTATAATATGGTATAATAATTAAAGATATGGCTTTGTGGTGAAATTGGTAGACGCGCTGGACTCAAAATCCTGTGGTAGCAATACCGTGTCGGTTCGAGTCCGACCAGAGCCACCATTAAAAAACAAGGTTGATGTGTTTTTTCTTTCATCAACCCTTTTTTTCTTTAGAGGATTAAAAATGGATAAACCAAAGATAATCGACATAATTGGTGAAAACTACTATGGGAAATACTCTAAAACACGAATAGCCTGCCGTGCAGTTATTATTCAGGATAATAAAGTATTAATCTCTTATTTACAAAGAAATGATTTTTCGATGTTTCCAGGCGGTGGTTTAGAAGATGGAGAAACTTTAGAAGAATGTGTCAGTAGAGAAGTTTTAGAAGAAACTGGATACATCATTAAACCAATTAAATGCTATCTAGAAATCGATGAATATTATGAAGATTATAAATATTTATCCTACTACTTCTTAGCTAAAGTAGAAAGTAAAGCTACTCAAAAACTAACCGAAGGCGAAGCTTATTTCAATCTTATCCCTAAATGGATTAATATTAATGAATTATTAGATATTTTCTCTAAGCATAAAATGTATTATAATATAGATGAAGTTCGTAGAGGCACTTATTTAAGAGAATACGAAGCTTTAAAAGAATTAATTAATAACGGTGATAATTATGTCATTTAATGTGTTTTTTGTTATTATTCTAGGAGTTTTTGTTGTTTACAACTTCTTAGTAAACCTCTTTATGATCCTATTTCAAATAACAGGATTAACAAAAGAGAAAGCTAGATTCCAAGTAATATCATTACTTACTAACTCAGGTTTCACAACAAAAGAAAGTGAAGCTGTAACCGGTCATAAAATGCGTAGAAGACTAGCGGTTGTGGTAATGATAACTGGTAATATCTTCTCAATTTTGATTGTTACTTTATTTATCAATCTTGTTTTAAGCTTTGATAAAACACAAATAAAAGATAGTATCTGGATTGTGTTAATCGCTTTTGCCTCATTCTTAGTTTTAGTTATTATCCTTAGACTTCCTTTTATTAATAAAGCAATCCAAAACTCAATTGTTAAAATAAGCAATAGGATAATAAAAGGTAAAAACAAGAATGCAGTAACAATCTTAGATGAATTTGGTGATGAAGCTATTTGTAAGATTCTAGTCTATGCTCTACCTGAAATCCTAAAAGATACATGCTTAGCTGATGCGATGATCAGTAAGAAATATGGCATCAATATAATGTCACTAGAAAGAAACAATCGAGTTGTAAAGGTTAAAGCAGATACCATCATCCAACCTGGTGATGTAATCTTAGTTTATGGTAAATACATAAACATCCGTGATTTGTTCTTAAATGAAGGGCTTGTTAAAGTTGAAGAAATCGAAAACACAGATAATGTAATTGAGATAATCGATAACTTCCACGGGGAAGCTATGGCTAAAGTCTTTATAAATAAAGTTCCAAAGAACTTAGAAAATAAAACACTCCTCGATTCTCCTCTAAGAGAAAAATACAACATCGTTGTACTATCAATCAATCGTAATTCAAACATCTTTATGGCTACAAAAGATACAATCATCGAAAAAGATGATGAACTAACCGTATTTGGTTCATATAAAGATATAAAAGATGTCTTCCTAATTAAGGAAGAGGATAATTAAAAGGCTTCAATTAAGAAGCCTTTTTAATTGCTTTCGTTTACTTAAAACCTTTTTTTTGATATAATCTTTACGTATTAATGGAGGATATAATGAAAAACTTAGAATTCTTAGAAAAAATGTTAAAAGTTCCTTCACCTTCTGGAAGAGAACTAGAAATTCAAAAATTCATCATCGATGAAATGAAGGATGTTGATGAAAAAGTATTTACTCATCACAACTTTAATGTAGTTCATGCTATTAACTTAGATAGTAAAATGAAGATTTTACTAAGTGGACACGTTGATGAAATTAGTTTAGTTATTGAAGAAATAAGAGAAAATGGTACATTAAGAGTAACTTACAATGGTGGAGTTAGAGCTCATTGCTATATTGGTCAACATGTCAATGTTATTCATAAGGACTTTGATGGTAAAATAACTCTAGTTCCTGGTGTAGTAACTTACTTACCTAATATGAATAAAGGATTTGAACTTAATGATTTAATCGTTGATTTAGGATATGATAAGAAGGAAGATACTGAGAAAGTTGTAACAATTGGAGATCCTATCATCCATGCATCTGACTACCAAATGCTTGCTAATAACCGCTTCTCTTCTCGTGCCCTAGATGATAGACTTGGTGCTTTCATTTGCCTAGAAGCCATGAAAAGAGTTAAAGAAAAAGGCGGGAAAAACGGAGTCTACGTTTCTACAACTGTAGGTGAAGAGACATCTGACCGTGGTGCAATGGCTGCAGCTGACCAAATCAAGCCAAGTTGCTCAATTGTTGTGGATGTAACTTATGCTTCAGATATTAATTATCGCGAAAACTTAACTAATCCAGTTAAATTAGGTGGTGGACCAGCTCTAACAAGAGGTACTTCAATTAATGCTAAGATGGAACAAATCGTCTTAAATGCAGCTAAGAAACTTAATATTCAGACACAATTTGAAGTTGCTTCAAGTAGAACATACACTGACTTAGATGGCATTTTCCCACGTCAAGGAGGAATCCCATCATATCTAATCAGTATTCCACTAAGATATATGCACTCAGCAGTTGAAGTTTGTGACTTAAAAGATGTTGAAGAGATTATTGAACTAATTACTCAAGTAATCTTAGATATAAATGAAGACGAAACATTCAATATGTTTGATTAATAAAAGCCTTTAGGACTTTCCTAAAGGTCTTTTTTTTGGTATAATAGTATAAGAGGTAAAAACCTATGGCACATCATGCAAAAAAAATAGACAACCAAATAGATGATTTCAAGAAATTCATGAATCGTGGTAATATCTTGGATTTGGCAACAGGTATTATTGTAGGTACAGCTTTTACTGCTATCGTCAATTCCTTAGTTAAAGATATTATCATGCCATTAATATCTAGCGCGATCAATATCGACTTAACTAAAGCAAGGTGGATATTACGTGAAGCAGTAATTGATGAAGCTACTGAAGAGGTAATAACATCAGAAATCAGCCTAAATTATGGTAATTTCATCCAAAGTTTAATCAACTTCTTCTTTATCGCTCTTGCCGTTTATATTACTATTGGAATAATTAAATGGATTAGAAAAGGCTACATCAGAAGTGAAATTAAATACATCAAAAAATTAAAGAAAAAACATCCTGAATTCTTTGATGAAGATGATGAATTTGGAACTTTACTATATGAAAAGCTTAAAGCTAAACATCCTGAATATTTCCAAGAAGAAATCAACGCGGAAATTGAAAAGAAACGTAGTAGCGTTGTTGTGGCACCAACGGAAATGGAGATTAACAACCAACTACTAACCAAATTAAATGAAAATATCGAAAAGTTAATAGAAAAAGAAAATAACCAACAATAGTTGGTTATTTTACTATTCCTAATATAATATCTTGTTCTTTAACAAAGTTATCGCTAATAACGAATGAATCCTGAAGCATCTTGTATGCTTCTTTTTCATTTTTACCATTTGAATGAATTATAGCTAAAGTATCACCACTATTAACAAAGTTACCAACTTTAACTTTAACGCTCACACCAACTGTTGGATCAATCTTATCTTCTTTCTTAGCTCTACCAGCTCCTAGTAACATCGCACTAACACCAACATCTAGTGTCTTGATCTTTTCAATGTAACCAGTTTTAGTTGCTTTAACTAAAATATCAGTTTTAGCTTTTCCAAATAAAGAATAATCATTAATAACATCAGGATTACCGTGTTGATAGATGATCATCATCTTTAATTTATCTAAAGCTTCGCCACTTTCGATTTTTTCTTTGATTAAAGATGTAGCTTCTTCTTTAGTCTTAGCGCAACCTGTCATCATTAGCATTTCTGCTGATATTTCATAACAAAGCTTTGTAAAGTCTTTGTTTCCTCTACCCTTTAATGTTTCAATTGCTTCAATTACTTCAATTGAATTACCAACAGCTTCACCAAGTGGTTGATCCATATCAGTTAGCATTGCTACCGTCTTTCTTCCACAACTATTACCGATATCAACCATTGAGCTAGCTAACACTTTAGCATCATCAATTGTTTTCATGAATGCTCCATCTCCAACTTTAACATCAAGTAAAATTGAATGAGCGCCACTTGCTAACTTTTTACTCATAATAGAAGCAGATATTAAACCAACTGATTCAACAGTTCCCGTAACATCTCTTAAAGCATATAATTTCTTATCTGCTGGAGTGATGTTTGCGGTTTGACCAACGATAGCAATACCGATATCTTTAACTTGTTTAAAGAAATCTTCACTACTAACATTAATAGAAAAACCAGGGATTGATTCTAATTTATCTAAAGTTCCACCAGTGTGACCTAAGCCTCTACCACTCATCTTTGCAATCTTTAACCCACAACTAGCTACAATTGGAGCCACAACTAAAGATGTTTTATCACCAACACCACCTGTAGAGTGTTTATCTACACAGATTCCCTCAATCTTAGATAAATCAACTTCTTCTCCACTATGAAGCATTTCAAGTGTCAAATTGATGCGTTCTTCTCTATTTAACCCATTAAAACAAATAGCCATAAGGAGAGCGCTTATTTGATAATCAGGGATTTTCTCATTAACATATCCATCGATAATAAAATGGATTTCTTCTTTTGTTAAAGGAAGATTGTTTCTTTTCTTTAATATAATATCTACTACTCTCATATTTATTCTCCTAATGTTATTATACTACAAGTAGCAATTTGTTTCAAACTATATATAGCAAAAACAAACCTTTTTTGGTATAATATAAAAAGTGATATTATGACTAGGATATGTTTAATTAGACACGGACAAACTGATTGGAATAAAGAACATTTAATTCAGGGAAGAGTTGATACTCTACTTAATGCTGAAGGTAGACTCCAAGCAGCAAATGCCGGTAAAAAGATCAAAAAACTAAATATAAAATGGGACTACATCTATTCATCTCCCCTAAAACGTGCTTATGAAACAGCAGTAATTGCCATAAATGAAGCAAAAATCGATAAAGAAATCATCGTATTAGATGATTTAGTAGAGCGCGAATTTGGAGAATTAGAAGGAAAGAAAGTAGGACTAGATAATTATAAGCTGATGGCTAGTGGAGAGGCTAAAGGATTAGAAAAACAAGCTGATTTAGAGATTAGAGCAACTAATGCAGTTTTAAAAATTGCTTCTTTTCACCCTAATTCTAACGTATTAGTCTTTACCCACTCCCAAGTAATTAAAGGAGTTCTAGCCCACCAAATCAAAGATTTTGATTTCACATGTGCCCTAGATAATTCATCACTTAATTTTATTGAAGTTGATAACGACATTATTACAATAAAAGAAATTAATAAATAGGACTTTTGTTATGGAAAACAAGTTATTGAAATATATCGATGATAGAAAAATAACAGTTCCTAAGAAAACGACTGCTCGTTTTTTTAGAGTTATTCTTTCACTTAAAAGCAAAACAATGAAGCCTAAATATGTTTACCATTTTGATAAACTAAAGTGGAAAGATAAGCAGATAATACTACTTAGCGATCACGCTTCTCGTGATACTTTCTACTACACCCTAAATGGATATAAACTAGTTAATCCTAATGTGGTAGTTGGATATCAAAACATATTTAATCGCTTTTTCTTTAAACCGATGTTAAAAAGTGGAGCTATTTTAAAGTCACTTTATGAAGCTGACATCAAAGCCACAAAACAAATGTTTGATGTTGTGAAAAAAGGGGGATCTATCTGTTTGTTTCCTGAAGGAATTCAATCAGCATCAGGATCAACTCATCCAATGAACCCTTCAACAATCAAATTCATCAAAAAACTTGGACTAGATGTTGTTTTATGTAAATCATATGGAACATACCTCTCTCGTCCAAGATATTCTAAAACAACAAGAAAAGGTGAAATTGAAATCCATTACGAAGTTTTGTTTACTAAAGAAGATTTATTAAATATGTCAGTAGATGAATTATATGATAAATTCATTGATAGATTTAGATATAATGACTTTAAATGGAATAAGGAACATCAGTATAAATATATAGGCAAAGAATCTAACGCTTGTGGAATAGAGAAGATTTTGTATTACTGCCCTAAATGTGGCAAGGAATTTACCTTAGCTTCAGTTGATGATAAGATTATTTGCTCATCTTGCTTAAACACTATTAAAGTAGATGAAGCCTATAACTTAATTCCAATTAATGATTCCATAAACCCATTTGAAACAATAGATGATTGGTTTAAATATCAAAGGAAACTTGTGAGACGTGAGATTACTGACCCTAATTTTATAGTTAGTTATGATGCGGAGTTGGTTGATCTTCATTATGACAAGTTCTATAAAGACCAATATTATGTGGTTGGTGAGGGAAAAGTAACAATAAACCACGAAGGTATAAGATACGTTGGAACTAAAAATAACGAAAATGTTAATCTATTCTTTGAACTAATTAACACTCCTTCTTTTGTCTTTACCCCTGGAAAAGAAAATGATTTATATTATCATTCTAATTATTACTCTTTTAGACCAAAAGAAAACAAACTAAAAGTGGTAAAATATATGATGTATGTTGAAGAGATGCACAACTTAATAGATGATGCATGGGCAAAGGTGAGCAAAGATGTCTATGATTAATCTAAGGAAAAGAGATATTATCTTACTAGTTGTAACATTTATTGTTATAGCTATTGCCATTACATTTTGCCTAATCTATTGGGATATCGTAATCGATTTGTTTAAAAAACTGGTAAGTGGAACCGAAATAATGAAAGAATATGTTCTTTCACTCGGTTGGGTAGGATTAGCTTCCGCAATGCTCATAATCATTATTTGCTTCTTCTTCCCTTTTATATCATCTCTACCAGTGCAAATTGCTTGTGGAATAACATATGGTTTACTAAAAGGAACACTAATTGTTAGCGCTGCTTATGCAATTGCTAGCCAACTTCTTTTCCTTTTCAAACAAGACTTTAAGCTATTCATGACAAAGAAGCAAAAAGAAAAACAAATGGAATTAGATGAGAAGATTAAGAATAGCAAGAGGAGTATGACAATGATAATGCTTATTGCCTACCTCGTTCCTTTCATTCCGTTTCTAATCATCAGTAGTATCGCCGCATCAGGCTTAAAATACTGGAAATACTTCCTATTTACCGTTTTTGGGCCTATTTTAGAGGTTATAGTCACTTTGTTCTTAGGACAAGCATTACTTAATACCTCTCCTGTTGCTAGCGTTGTAACCTTAGTTTTAATCATCGCAATAGTTGTTCTATCGATCATTTTCAAAGATAAAATAGTAGATTTTGTGTTTGTAGAAAGGAAAAAGCAAGATGGAAGAGAAAACTGATTTAAAGATTGGTTTAAAGAGTTTTTTAAAAACAATCGCCCTTTTATATATCATTTTAGTGATTGTTGGAATATTAACTTATATTATTCCAGCAGGAAGCTATAAACTAGATGAAGCAGGTAAGATCATCGAAGGATCGTTTGAATTTATAACATCAAACACTAGACTTCCTTGGTATCGTTGGCCAACTGCACCAATTGAAGGAGCAATATTTGGTAATGGTAACATTAGCATGTTCGAAATATTTGCTATGATTTTGGTTCTAGGTGGATGCTTTAAAGTCCTAGAAGATTCTGGTGCTATTAAATCATTAATCAAAACAATCATTAACAAATTCAAAGAAAAGAGATATTTATCTATTTGGATTATTACTCTACTAATGATGTGTTTATCATCATTCTTTGGACTTCAAGAAGAGCTACTTATTTTATTCCCAATCTTCTTTAGTTTTGCAAATGCTATGAAATGGAGTAAAGTAACAGCCCTAAACTTTGTTTTAATAACAACAGGCGTTGGTTTCACTTGTGCCCTCTTTAATCCATTCACTATTGGATTATGTGCTGGCTTAACTGGAACAACTGTAATTGATGGTTTATTCTATAGAGCTTTAATCTTTGTTATCCTTTATGTTTTAACATCTCTATATTTAGTTAAGTTTGTTAAAAAAGAGGAAAAACAAAATGCCTCTTTAGTTAGCGAAGAAGCTGAAGAAATCGTTATAACAGACGAAGACAAGAAAAAAACAAAGATGATTCTATCATTATTTGCTTTTGTTCTATTTATTGTAATATTATTTGCTGTTGTCCCATTCTTAAGAGACTTAGGTCTTGGAATGGTAATTATGGGAATCGCCTTCCTAATTGGAACTCTAATCATCGGTAAAATCTTAATTGGAAGTTTCAAAGAGTGGGGAAAATCATTCTGGAAGGGATGCGTTGCTATCGCTCCTTCTCTACTAATCATGATGACAGCATTCTCAATCAAATATGTAGCTGAATGTGGTGATATTTTGCACACATTATTCTATTATATTTATAATTATTTGAGTAATACATCACCTTACCTAGCAGTTATTATTATCTATTTATTCGTTTTGATTGTTGAATTCTTTATCCCTGGTTCTTCTGCTAAAGCTTTGTTATTAATACCTCTACTCACTTTAGCACCAATCCCAGGTATTTCAGTAAATGTTATTATCCTATGCTACTTGTTTGGAGATGGATACACTAATGTATTATACCCAACATGTGGAACTCTACTAATAGGCTTAGGCTTAGCTGATGTAAGTTTCATCGATTGGATAAAGAAGAATGGATTATTCCTATTATTCCTTCTTCTATCTTCAGCATTATTCTTAGTTGGTGCTGTCGCTTTAGGAATATAAGTAAAACAAAAACCGTTACTTTTAAAAAGTAACGGTATTTTTTATTCTTCTTCATTAAGTGGAACAGCTTTAGAATATAACCATCCTTGATATCTATCGCATCCAATTGAATGTAAGATTTCTTTTTGTTCCTCTGTTTCAACAAACTCAGCGATAACATAAATGTTAAGGGCGCTAGTTAGTTCAGTGATTGAAGAGATAATCTCACGACAGTTTTGAGAAGTAGTTAATCCACTAACTAAAGATCCATCAATCTTCAAGCAGTCAAACAAGTTGTATTTCAAATATTGAATTGAAGTTTGACCCATTGAGAAGTCATCTATTTCAAGTCCAATTCCTAAATCTTTAAGTTCCTTTAAAGCAATATAAGTCTTATCATCAAGTGATAAAGCTGCTCTTTCAGTAACTTCGATGTGAACATTTTTACCCATAAATGGATCAACTTTATCTTGTTGCTTCAAGAATTGAATGAATTCACTATTAGTGATAGTGTCACCACTAATATTAATTGATAAAGAAATTCCTTTACCATATTTCTCAATTACTTCATCACGTTCTTTTAGAACATGTAAAAATACTTCTTCTTCAAAACGAGTTAAGACTCCACATTCTTTTGCTAGTTTAATAACTAGTGGAGGATATAAGAATCCATGCTCTGGATGTTTCCATCTAAGAAGTGCTTCTACTCCCACACACTTACCAGTATAATCGTATTGAGGTTGGTAGAAGAATCTAATGTTTTCAACTAAGTCATGTTTTAATTCAGCACATAGTTCTTTTGCATAGTTACCATAGACACTATTTAAATCAATTAATGTCTCACTTTGTAACATTTGCTCATTGTCGATGTAATATTTAATAAATTCATTGTACATTTGACGACTATTACGTTCGCTTTCTTTATCTAAAATACGAACGAATGGAACATAAATTAAAACACCAACACAAATATTAAATAATTGCAATAAAGCACCTGTGATAGAGTTTGTAGCGAGATAGCCACCCAGTAAAACTGGAGTAGTCCACTCAATTTCTGTTGCTATCATTGGTACAATTCCAATTGCAGTAGCTAAATAGCTAATTGAATAACATACAAGCGGAGTAACAAGGAATGGAATTAACATAATTGGGTTAAAGATGATTGGTAGACCAAATACCATTAACTCATTAATGTTAAATATCATAGGGAAGGAAGCGGTAATTCCTAGTCCTCTTCTTGAACGATTTTGTGAGAACAACAAAATGGCAATAAGCAAACAAATTGTGGCACCACATCCACCCATTAATACGAAGCAATCAAAGAATTGCTTAGAAAGAATTGCAGTTGGTTGAGCACCGGCAGCAATTGCAGCTTGGTTTTCTAAAAGTCCTGGAACAAACACTGTTTGCATTACACCTTCTAAGGCATCACTTCCGTGAACACCAAAGAACCATAGAATTGATGATAATAATACAAAGAAGAAACCTTTAAAAAATCCTGGTTTATCTCCTCCATATGAGAATAAATTATTTAAAATATTGATATATAAATCATGGAAGGAATCTGTTTTAAATATTCTAGTGATGATGATATTTGTTAAGGCAAAGGAAATAGCAACTAATGAAATTGGAATGAATGTTGATAACATTCTATTGAAATTTCTGTCAGATCCCGCTGCAAAACTAAGTCTCATCTTCTTATTAAACAAACGATAGAATAATAAATATAAACTTGATGCACCTAAACCTGAAATGATTGCTGGAAGCATTGCTTTAGGTCCCATCTTATCAAGTCCAAATCCTGGAAGATACGCACCTGACAAAATGAAGAAACAAAGAATTGAAGCTAAAATTGCCCCACCATGAACAGTATCAGGGTCAGCTTTAAACTTCATATATGAACGACTGATTGAAAATGTCATATAAACAGCAAGTACACCAAATGTTGCTTGATAAATAAAATCAAACAGATTTAGTATAAATCCATTGGCAAAAGTGTTAATAAATGTTTGATATCCCTTAATAGGGAATGTCTTTAGAATCAAAGAGAATGCACCAATAATTAATACTGGTATCATATTAACTAATCCGTTACGAATGGCCTTAATAGATGGTCTCTTTTGAATTTTATCTATTGTTTTATAATAATTTATCATTAGTTTGTTTGTCATATTATTCCTCCAATAACCAAGGCAAATAAACACCAATTCTCACGTTACTTATTATACTACAAAATTACTATTTTTTTAAGTATAATTTCAAAAAAATAAAGCATAAAAAAAACTTAAATAGGTAACCTATTTAAGTTAATTCTTTTAGTATTTTCTAATCTTTCCATCAAGACCATGAAGCATTACATAACTTCCATTGTCCTTGTTCTTACATAATGAAGTAGCATATTTTAGTGCTTCTTGTTGAGTAGCAAATAATTTAATAACTTTATCAGATCCTTGAATAAATACTTTCCATTCTCTTCCGTTATTATCTCTCTTAGAAACATGATATACAACTTTTGGTTCTGCCATTTTTTTACCCCTCTCCTTTAAATTGAATCATTTCTAATATCATTGTAACACTACATTTTATAAAAATCTATAATTTATAAAAATTTATAGTTCTTTAAATTAACTTTTTATGGAAAACCATCTATATTAACAAATAAAAAAGCTATTCCCAAATAATGAGAATAGCATTTTTTTGTATTATACAAGACCTTCTCTAATAATAGCGTCTTTAACTTTCAAGAATCCAGCAACATTAGCACCTAATGAAAGATTTTCTGGTTCATTGAATTTCTTAGCTGTTTCATAGCAAAGGTTGAAAATAGATTTCATGATATCTTTAAGCTTGTTATCAACTTCTTCGAATGTCCAAGATAAGTGTTCAGCATTTTGAGTCATTTCTAATCCACTTACTGCAACTCCACCAGCATTGCTTGCTTTACCAGGGCTAAAGATTACGCCATTCTTCATTAAATATCTAATAGCATCTAGTTCAGTTGGCATGTTAGCTCCTTCAGCTAAAATCATGCATCCGTTCTTAACTAATTCTTTAGCATCATCTAAATTGATTTCGTTTTGAGTTGCACATGGCATTGCTATATCGCATTTAATTTTCCAAATGTCATGCTTGTTTTCACCGCTCTTAGTATTTGGATAAAGCTTTGTATATTCTTCAATAATATTGATAGTTCTATCAGATATTTCTTTAATAGCATAAACATCTAATCCATTTTCATCATAGAAATATCCTTGAATATTACTCATAGCTACAACTGTTGCGCCTAATTCATGAACTTTCAAAGCTGCATGTTTAGCAACATTTCCACAACCACTTACAATTACTTTCTTTCCTTTGAATGAATCGTTCTTGTAAGTCTTTAACATTTCACTAGTGAAATATGCTAAACCAAATCCTGTAGCTTCAGTTCTAGCTAGAGAACCACCAAATGATAATCCTTTTCCTGTTAATACACCTGTATGTTCTTTAGTAAGTTTCTTATACATTCCATATAAATAACCGATTTCACGAGCACCACAGCCTAAATCACCAGCTGGAACGTCAGTGTCAGGTCCAATAAAATGGAATAGTTCAGTCATAAATGCTTGACAGAAACGCATTACTTCATTATCACTCTTTCCAATAGGACTAAAGTCAGATCCACCTTTACCTCCACCCATAGGAAGTCCTGTTAAAGAATTTTTGAATATTTGTTCAAAACCCAAGAATTTAATAATTGATAGATTAACAGATTCATCTAATCTAATACCACCCTTAAAAGGTCCAATAGCACTATTGAATTGAACACGGTAACCAGTATTAACATGAATCTTTCCATCATCACCCATCCATGGAACTCTAAATTGAAAAACTCTTTCTGGAACGACTAATCTTTCTAGAATAGCATTCTTTTCAATACTAGGATCAACTTTTACTAGATATTCCATTGAATCTAAAAACTCTTCTACAGCATTAATAAATTCTTTTTCACCAGGGCATTTTTTAACAACTGATTCATAAATTCTATTTAAATACTCACTTTTGTACATATTTTCCTCTTTTCTCATGATAATATTTTACTTACTCATTACAACATTATTTGACTAAACATTTTTCAAGTAGTCCCTTTTCTTTCAAAAGTTCATACATTGCTTCTCCAATTACATCAGGTGTCTCACAAATCTTAACACCAGCATCTTTTAAGCATTGCTTCTTATCGCTAGCTGTTCCTTTTCCACCAGAGATAATGGCACCAGCATGTCCCATTCTCTTTCCTTTTGGAGCAGTGCTACCTGCAATAAAGGAAACAATTGGTTTTTTACAGTTTTCTTTAATCCAACTAGCAGCTTCTTCTTCGCCTGTTCCACCAATCTCACCAATCATCACAATTCCATAAGTGTCTTCATCTTCATTAAATAACTTCAAAACATCAACAAATGATGTTCCTCGAAGTGAATCTCCACCAATACCAATTGCGCTTGATTGACCGATATTTAATATAGATAACTGATTTGTTACTTCATATGTTAAAGTACCAGATCGAGATACTACACCAATATGTCCTTTTTTATAAATTGATGCAGGGAGAATTCCGATTTTACATTTACCTGGAGTGATTAAACCAGGACAATTTGGACCAATAAGTCTTGTAGCTTTACCATGTAAATATCTTTTAACTTCTAGCATATCTAGTGCAGGTATACCTTCAGTTATAACTACAACTAATTCAAGATCCGCATCAATTGCTTCTAAGATACTATCTTTAGCAAACTTAGGTGGAACAAAGATAATTGAAGCATTAGCTTTTGTTGCTTCTTTTGCTTCCTTTACAGTATCAAATACAGGAATAGTATCAAAGACAACTGTTCCTCCTTTATTTGGAGTGACACCAGCCACAATCTTTGTACCATATTTAAGCATTTGCTCAGTATGGAAACTTCCTGTTTTACCAGTAATACCTTGAACTATTACTCTAGTATTTTCATCAATCAATACGCTCATAGTTCACCTCTACTTGCTTTAACTGTCTTTATAACAGCATCATGCATATCTGATGCATAGATGATGTTTAATCCTGATTTAGAGATTATTTCCTTACCAAGCTCATAATTTGTTCCGTTTAACCTAACAACTAGAGGAACATTTAGTTCTACAGCTTTAGCAGCTTCTACTATTCCTTCAGCTACAACATCGCATTTAATGATTCCACCAAAGATATTTACCATAATAGCTTCTACATTTTCATCCATAAGTAAAATCTTAAAAGCAGCTGTAACTCTTTCGACTGTTGCACTTCCACCGATATCTAGGAAGTTTGCAGGAGAGCCACCATAAGATTTAATGATATCCATTGTAGCCATAGCAAGACCAGCACCATTAACTAAGCAACCAATATTACCATTTAATGTAACGAAATTAAGATCATGCTCCATAGCTAGAAGTTCTTTAGGATCTTCTTCTTTAGTATCACGCAATTCAAGAAGTTCAGGGTGACGATAAAGAGCATTATCATCAAAATTAACTTTAGCATCGATTGCAATAAGTCCATTATCATTTTCAACTAATGGATTAATTTCAATTAATGAGCAATCAAGTTCGAAAAACATCTTATACATATTTTTAAGCATTGTAACAAATGTGTTAATGTTTTCTTTTTTAATCTCTAATTTCTTTGCAATATAAGTAGCATGATAAGTCTTTAATCCAATTTCATAAGGAATCACTTCAGTGTAGATCTTTTCTGGATTGCTTGATGCTACTTCTTCAATTTCAGTTCCACCCTCTAAAGATGCAATTACCGCAATCCCTTCTCTAGCAGCATCAACTGTTAAAGCTAAATACATTTGCTTTGTTAGAGCACTAGCATCAGTTATTAATACTTGATTAACTTTCTTTCCATCAGGTACTTGCTTAGTGTATAAAGTTGAACCAATCATATTATTCACGATTTCTTTTGCTTCGTTAATACTTTTAGCTAACTTAACTCCACCAGCTTTGCCTCTTCCTCCACTATGAACCTGTGCTTTTATAACATATGGAGGATCAAAAGGTATTTCTAAATCTCCACCTTTTTCACTCACTAATATTCCATTATCTGTTGGAATACCATATTTTCTAAACAATTCTTTTGCTTGATATTCATGAATTTTCACAATATCGACCTCGCTTACTCTTTAAAAAGATTAAAGCCTTCATCAAGTGCCTTATTATTAATTTCTTCTGTTCCTTTTGGAACGTATTTTAATACAGTTTCTTTAATTAATTCTTGATCAGTAAAACCTAAGATATTACAAAGTAGTCCCACAGCAACAATGTTTGCAGTGAAGACTTTTCCAACTTTCTCTTTAGCACATGAAAGAATAGGAAATTGATATAGCTTTTTACATTTTACATTTTCTTTTACTTCTAAACTTGAATCAACAACTAAAATACAATTTTCATCAATTGTCTTAGAATAAGTATCAAGTGAACTCTGTGTTAAAGATAATAATAATGTTGGATTCATGACTTTTGTATAGCCAATCTCTTTGTTACTAATGATTACTTCAGCTTTACAAAGACCACCTCTAGCTTCAGGGCCGTAAGATTGTGATTGAGCAACATATTTACCAGCTTGTAACGCAATATCAGCTAGAATGATTGTTGCTAAAATGACACCTTGACCACCAGAGCCAGTTAGTCTTAGTTCTTCTCTATTATTTCCCATTTATTTCACCATTACTCTATCAATAATTTTTTGATATTCTTCAGTAAGTTCTGGATAATCATTTTCACAAATTTTACCAACGATTATCTTTCCTTTTCTTTCTTCTTCACTCATAGCTAATGCAGCTTCAGCACTTATCATATTTTCTTTTTGATAAGTCATCATGTCAACAGCATTACCCTTTTTATTCTTTCTTCCATAATAAGTAGGACAAACATCAGCAACTTCAATTATAGAAAAACCATTATGTTTTATACCATCACGGATAAGCTTTGTTGTTTGAACTACATGGAAGCAGTCACCTTTAGCTACATATGTAGCGCCAGCACCTTTTGCAAGGAGCGCAATATCAAATGGACGGTCAATATTACCATAAGGAGCTGTAGTTCCATAATCTCCAGTTGGAGTTGTTGGTGAGTATTGTCCACCAGTCATTCCATAGATATTATTATTAAAGGCAATAACAGTAATATTGATGTTACGTCTTGCTGCGTGAATCAAGTGGTTACCACCGATTGCTGATAAATCACCATCACCTGCAAGCACAATAACATTAAGTTCAGGACGAGCCATCTTGATACCAGTTGCAAAAGCAACAGCTCTACCATGAGTAGTGTGTAGTGTTAAGAAATTAAGGTAACCAGCAGCTCTAGATGAGCAACCAATACCACTAACAATAACAGTCTTATCTACATCTAATCCTAAATCATCAATTGCTTTAACAACATCACGAAGGATGATTCCATTTCCACATCCCTGGCACCATATTTGAGGTAAATGCTCATAGCGAAAATACTTTTCAATTAACTTGCTAGCCATTATTTTACCTCCTTAATAACTTTTAAGACTTCATCAGGAATAATAACAGTTCCGTCGACTTTGCCTAAAAAGTCTATCTTACAATTAGGATTATTTACAATTCTTTGTACTTCTAGTAAATATTGACCATAATTATGTTCTACAACAATTATTCTCTTAACTCTTTCTGATAACTTTCTTAAAGCTTCCTCAGGTGAAGGCCAAATAGTTATTGCTCTAAACATTCCTACTTTATAACCTTCTTCACGTGCCATATCAACAGCAGTAGCTACAATTCTAGCACTACCACCAAAGCATACAACGATAGTATCAGCATCATCAGTCTTATATTCTTGATATGTAACAATATCATCTTTATTTTCATCAATCTTCTTCATTAGTCTTTCATGAAGTTCCCCAGCAACCTTGTTATTGTTTGTTGGGAAGCCATCAAAGCCATGACTTAAACCAGTGATGTTATATTTCATGTTACCTTGTAAATGTTTAGAAGGTACTAACTCATCACCACTTACTTCATATCCTTTTTTGTTCTCATTTAAATCTAGCTTATTTCTTTCAATTATTTGAACATCTTCATCATTAATTTCGATTCCTTCTCTTAAATGTCCAATAATTTCATCCATTAATAAAATAACAGGTGTTTTATACTTTTCAGCTAAATTAAAAGCACGGATTGTAAGGTAGTAAGTTTCAGTAACTGAACTAGGAGATAAAACGATCATTGGATGATCACCATGTGTTCCCCACCTTGATTGCATAACATCGCCTTGAGATGGACTTGTTGGTAGACCAGTAGATGGTCCACTTCTTTGAACGTTTACGATAACACATGGGATTTCAGCCATGCATGCATAACCGATGTTCTCTTGCTTTAGACTAAATCCAGGTCCACTTGTAGCGGTCATTGATTTAACACCTACACAAGAAGCACCAATTATAGCTGCCATACTAGCTAGTTCATCTTCCATTTGGATAAAATGACCACCAACTGTAGGCAATTTCAAGCTAGCCATTTCAGCTATTTCTGTTGATGGTGTAATAGGATAACCAGCAAAGAAACGCATTCCGGCCTTAATTGCACCTGCTACACAAGCAGCATTTCCTTGCATTAAAACTTTTTTACTCATTTGCTGCACTCTCCTCAATATAAATAGCATAGTCTGGGCATCTTTGTTCACATTGGCCACACAAAATACAATTAGAAATGTCTTCTATTTTTACTTTCTCTTTTGAAATAGATAAAACTTTCTTGGGGCAAAAGGCTACACAAATACCACAGCCCTTGCACCAATCAGTATTAATAACTAATTTTTTACTCATTGCTTCACCATTAAATCTTTCTTGTTTATTAATTGTCAAACTCGGCTGTTTCCGCTTATATATTTTACCACTATTTGTTCTTTTTTTAAACTATTTAAAAACAATTTTTGAATTTACTCACATCTAACAAATTACCCTTTAATTCTCTTTTGTTGATTAAATAATTTTTGATACTTTTAAGCAATAAAAAAGGTCTAGAAAAACATTTCTAGACCTATTAATTTATACATAATTTAATCTTTATCACACAAACATTTTTAATATTTGAGGAATTAAAACAAGTAAGAATAGAGCAAATGGATAAGTAGATGTGTATGAACTACCTACATCATCAGTATCTGCAACTTCAATTAGAGCACCTAAGGCAGGAGTTGAAGTCATTCCACCAGTTAAAGCTCCTAATATGTTTAATAATTCCATCTTGAAGAATAGTTTTGCGATAATGAATGTAATAAGCATTGGAATAAATGTGATTAAAGCTCCATATAAGAAATATATTGGATATATTTGAATATATTCAATAAACTTAAGTCCTCCACTTAAACCAGAACAAGCAAGGAATATAGCAAGTCCAATTTCTTTTAAGACCTTTAATGTTGGCTTTGGAACCTCTAGTGAAATTCTACCAATTTTCTTAAAGTGACCAAATAACAAACCAACAATTAGAGATCCACCAGTTAAAGTTAATTGGAACTTAATTCCAGGAATAGTTAATGCTCCAACCAAGATACCTAAAACAACAGCTAAGCTAAATACTCCTATTCCTAGTCGATCTAGCTTAATCATTTTCTTTTCTTCGCTACCAGCTTCTTCTTCGACTTTCTCTTCTTTTGGACCACTTATTTTTTCAACTTCTTCTTTCATGTTTACTCTTAAAATCTTAGGAACGATTTGAACAAACAAGCAAACACCTAATACTCCAAATGGATAAGCAATCGCATTTACAGTTTGAATAATATCAGCGCTATCTTCAAAAGCAGCTAGGTTAGAACTTAGACCAGGTGTACTAGTCATTGCTCCCATCGTAATACCTAATACTGTAGGCATATCTAAATCTTTATCAAGGGCATAGATTAGCATTGCTACACCTAATGCACTAAAGATAATAATGACTGATATTGCAATATATTTAAATGCTTTACTCTTAAAATTCTGAATGAACATTGGTCCAGCAGTAAAACCAACCGATGTGATAAACAAAGCTAAACCGACATTACTAAGCTGCTTTGTGATTGTGGTGATATCGATACTTTCTTTAGGAATAATGCATCCCGCAACAATAGCAATAATGAATATTCCTGAAGTACCTAATGCTATTCCTTTAATCTTAATCCTACCTAGCAAATATCCCACAAACAAGACGCCAAAGAATATTAATAAACATATAAGAGTATTAGAAATCGTAAACATAATCTTTCTCCAAAATAAAACTCAATTAAGTATTATTGGTGTTACAAAAAACACCTTTAATATTATATCACAAAATCACTTCTAATAATAGAAAACTTGTAAATTCAATAAAAAAGTTGCGCATAAATCTATGCGCAAACTTTTATTAAACATTATTTTAAACTTCCATAACTTGCAATAGCTTCTTCAATTGTTAATTCTCCTGTAACTACTTTAAATGATGCTACTCTGATTTGAACTGCTAGTGTATCTTCGATTCCTAGTGCAGTAGGTGAAATGATTAGATTTGTTGGAACATCACCAATTGGAGCATATACTTTATCGAAAGATAAGTCTTTTGTTGGAGTAATTAGACGTTTTACAGATGCCATTTGATTTAATTCTTCATTTGAGATAAGGAAACGCATAAACTCGTTTGTCATATCTAAGTCGTTACAAGCACTATTTACAGAGAATTGAATAGATGGGCTATCAAGGAAATATCCACCTTTTGCTGTTGTTGGAATAGGAGCAAAAGAGTATGAGAATGGATGATCTGTGAAAGCTTGTGATTGACTTTCACGTTTACCTGTTCCTGATACAGTGTCGCCTGTACAAATCATCATAGGAACATCTCCCTCAAAGAAACGTAAAATAACTTCAGTATAATTATCTTTAATTTCATTACATTTTTCTAGATTAATGCATCCTTCATTAATTAAACGTGAAAGAGTTTCTAAAGCAGTTCGCATATATTCTCCAGCTTTAGGATCGCACTTATTAGCAAGAGAAACCATTTCAGGGTTTTCAGCCAATGTTCCTGCAAATATAGGATAAGCAAGTGTGTTCATTAGAGCACCAGAATTCTTTTTGCTATAACCCATCATCGGACTTTCATATCCTTTTTCACGGAACTTTTCACAAACCTCAAGAAGTTCTTGTAAAGTCTTTGGAACTTTTAATCCTTCTTTTTCAAACAAATCGTTATTAATTAACATTCCATAAGATGTTGAAAAGATTGGAACAGTTAAAACACGTCCTTCTGAGTCAGAATCAAGTAGTCCTGGACGAATGCAATCTAAATTAAATCCCAACTTAGAATCAGCTAAATTCTCCATATGCTCAAAGACTGAGTCGTAAGCAGAATTTCCTTCCCAAGAACTAAATGAAAAGAAAATATTAGGCGCATCTTTTCCATTTAAAACGGTAGCAATTGAGTTGTTATAATCATCAATTTTTGTATAACTTAGTTCAACATTAGGATAATACTCATTAAAGCGATCAAATTCAGCTTCAAGAGCTTCGAAATTACTATAAGTACCAACAATGCTGATTTTACATGCAGTTGATGTGTCTAATTTAGGTTTAAACTCTTCTTTTTCTTCTTGTTTTTTCCCAGACCCACAAGCAGTTAGCCCAAGAAAAACGAATACAACTAGAATAATACTAAAAAATCTTTTCATTTTTTATTTTTTCCTTTCTATTATCTTTCTAATTTCTTTAATAACAAGTTTGATATCTACAGGTTTTGCAATATGTCCATTCATACCTGCATTTAAGCATTCAGTAACATTTTCAGAAAATGCATCGGCTGTCATAGCAATAATTGGAATTGAAGCTGCCCATGGATTAGCCATCTTACGAATAGTTCTAGTAGCATCAAGTCCATTCATTTCTGGCATTTGAACATCCATAAAGATTAATGTGTAACGACCTTCTTCAGCTTTTTCCATCATATCAACGCAAACACGACCATTTTCCGCACGTTCAGCTGTTACACCGAATGAATTAAGTAATGCCTGGATAATCTCCCAGTTGATTTCATTATCTTCAGCCACAAGTACATGAACTCCTTCAAGGTCTGAATAATCTTCTTCAACTTCAACTGATTTAACTTCAGTTCCAAGGATTTGATTAATTTTATCATAGAGAGTTGATGGGAATAGTGGTTTACTAACAAATCCACTTGCTCCTGCTTGTTTTGCTTCATCTTCTACTTCTGATCTATCATAAGCAGAAATAAGTAAAACGGGAATCTTTCCATCAATATCTGACTTAATCTTTCTAACTGTTTCAATACCATTCATATCAGGCATCTTCCAATCTAGGATAATGATGTCATAATCATGTCCTTCTTGGTGACGTTTTGTAATCTTTTCGATTGCATCCTTGCCACTATTTGCGCTTTCTGCTTTAGCTCCCATTTCTAAAAGCGTATCTATAGTTGTTTGAAGGAATACATCGTCATCATCAACAATCAAGATATCAATAGGATTGAGCGTCATATCATCTCTTTGTCTATCAGCTACCTTAATATCGATGACTATCGTAAATGTTGTTCCTTTACCTTCTTCACTTTCACATTCGATTGTTCCACCCATCAAATCAACCATTTGTTTAGTGATGGCAAGACCTAATCCCGTACCTTGAATCTTATTAACACGGCTATCAGTCTGACGAGAGAATGGTTGGAACATTCTTTCCATGAACTCTTTGCTCATACCGATTCCATTATCAGATACCTTGTAAGTGAGTTTAACGTAACCAGGTATTTCACTCTCTTCTTCCATCATATCAACATTAACATATCCATTAGCTAAAGTATATTTAATAGCGTTAGATAAAATATTGATATAAATCTGATTTAGTCTTAGCTGGTCAGCGTATAGATATTCTTTTTCTATCTTATTAATACGGAAATTAAAATCGATATTCTTATCTTTCACCATTGGTTGAGACAAGTTAACTAGATTATCAACCATCTCAACTAAAGAGAATGTTACAGGTGATAAAACAAGTTTACCACTTTCTACTTTAGAGATATCCAAAATATCATTGATTAGGGTAAGTAAATGATTACTTGCAGTACTAATTTTACGAAGGTTATCCTTCAGTGCATCTTTATCATCTAAATTCTTTTGAGAAATAGCCGTCAAACCGATAATCGCATTCATTGGAGTACGAATGTCATGAGACATTGTTGAAAGGAAATCAGTCTTAGCTTTACTTGCAGATTTTGCTTCTTTAGCTGCAATTCTTAATTTCTTATTAAAGCTTTGGAAGAATAATAAGTCAATCACAAAGATTACCAAAAGTCCAGCAGAAATCACACCAATTAATAACCAGTTTTGTGTATTAATCTTTAAATCACTAACAGGAATCAAACTCAAGAAAGTCCACTCAACCGCTTCAGAAATCTGAGTATAAGCTAGAAGCATCTCTTCACCACGAGAGTTAAGTAAAGTTATTGATCCCGTTAATGTTGAAATGTCATCTTGAAGCTTCTTTATTAGTTCAGGATCTGTATTATTGTATGATTTATAGAATTCAAAGAAATTTGAATTCTTAAATGTCTTACTTTTAATAATATAGTCACCATCAAAATCAATCAACGTGATTTCAGCAGTTTCAAATTCCTCTTGAGGGAAAATCCACTTCTCTTCAAGCTCTGATATTGGCAATACTCTAAGTAAAATCGCATCTTTATAAGTACCACTTTCAGTATCTTTAAGCTTTATTTTATTACAAAAGGCAATTGACTGCTCACCATTCATTGGATTTGTATAAGCACGTGAAATATTAATAGACTCACCTATATCCATTATCCATGAAGTGTCACTCATAAAATCCATGCTCGCATAAGATACGTTATAGTCATCCTCTGTACCTAAGTGCGGTCTTGTGGAAACACCTTTATTAGTATCAGTATAAATCAAATGAGCAGATGCATTAGGCAAAACGTGAGAAATACGAATAAAAGAAACAGCTTCTTCCATTGTCATTTCCTCACTATTGATATACCTTGCCCAAACATCACAAATACGCTGCTCACCTTCTAGGTAGTTTTCAGTAACATGTTCCATGGCAATAGTGGTATTTTCGAAATGCTCTATTTGCCTCTTTAAAGAATCTTTGTTTTCGAATACAGTATAAAAAGCAACAAACGCTAGAATTGCGCTCATAATAAGAATATTAATTATAATTATTCCAGTTCTTTTCATATCGGTCATTCACCTTTTTTAATAATACTTCTATAAAAAGTATATCATATTGTATCAAATGAGTCTATTTTTTTATTGAATTCCCATTCTTTTCTTGTTATTCTGTATACCTTATCTATTTCACCGTTAGATTCAAATGTTTTAATAAATGTCATTCCATTTTTCATAGCTGTCTTTTCAGATGGAATGTTATTAATATTCATGTATGAATATACTTCATCATAATCATAATTTAAAAAAAAGTAATCTTTTACAGCACTAGTCATTTCATGACCTAAGCCTTGATTGTGATAATCCAACCTCAAATGATATCCTATTTCAGGCTTTAATTCATTATCGATATTTTGAATAGAGATACCACAATCCCCAATCATTTCACCTGTTTCCTTAAATACAACAGCCCATAATCCAAAGCCATATTTCTTATAACTATCCATACACCAATTAATCCATCGTAACAATCCATTATCATCATATGGTTTAGGATAATATTTCATATTTATGGGATCAGATATGACTTTTTTTAAGCTATCAAAATCATCAAGATTCATTTCTCTAAATATCAATCTTTTAGTTTCTAATATAGTTTTCATAGTTCTATACTCCTATACTTATTATACTAGTTATTTAAAAAGAAAAAAAGCCTTGATACAAATGTACCAAAGCTATTGTTCTAAATGGCAAAGGTATACAATTTTGATACAAAATGTTCCGAATGACTTTCTAATCGTTTTGTATACATAATTATCACTTGCCACTTAGTTTTTGAATTTCTATTCCTAATACACCATATCTTTCAATATCTTCTTTTGAATAATACATTAACATGTCATCTGGATTTGCACTTTCATCTTTTGTATATCCAATTGATATTTTATTATGATTGTTATATAGTTCCTCAAAATTATTATATTTGAAAAGATTGGTAACTCTACATATCAGTGTTTCATTAGTTTTAATGTTAGTAAATTCTATTTCATCACTAATTTTAATTTGACTTCTCTTTTCATCATTAAGCCTCATTTCAATGGTTTTCCAACCATCTTTAATCGCTTCAAACGAGTCATTCCATAAATTCATTCTATGCATTAATCATTCACCACCCAATAACCACTCTTTTAAGCTTATAACCTCAATACCTTCTTCAGTAATATATTTTTTAAAGTTATCTTTTACAATAATCACTTTTCTAAAATTATCCTTTATATTAAGCAAAGATCTTTTTTCTTGATTTTGTTTGTCTAGTGATTCCATTGAATAAGCAGATTGAATATATATTTTTTCATTTAATTTATTACAAATAAAATCAGTTTCAAGTTGCTTTGAAACATAATTACCTTTTTCATTTTTTATATTGATTTCAACAATTCCAACGTCAACGCTATATCCTCTACATAGCAACTCATTATAGATAATATTTTCCATTATATGCGTTGATTCATTTTGCCTAAAATTAATTATAGCATTTCTAAGGCCGATATCTGTAAAATAATATTTTGAATTAGATCCAATGTATTTTCTTCCTTTTATATCATATCTTTTAGCTTCTGATATTAAAAATGCATCCTTTATATATTCTATATGATTTTTAATCGCTACATGACCATAGACAACATTTTCAGTGCTTTTAAATGTTTTTTCTAAATTGGTAGGATTAGTATAGGAGCCAATTGAGCTAGATAATACAGATAATAGTTTTTCAAATGACTCTATATCTTTAATTCCATTTCTTTCAGTAATGTCCTTTATATAAATTTCAGAGAATAATTGTTTTAAATATTCTTGTTTTCTTTCATCACTGCTTAAATTAATTAAATATGGCATACCTCCGTAATATTGATATTCTAAATAAGCATCTTCAAATGTCAAGTTTGAAGAATCATAAAATTCTTTAAATGATAATGGATAAATATGAATTTGGTCTCCTCTACCTCTAAATTCGGTAATAACATCCTTAGAAAGCATTTTTGAATTACTTCCAGTGACATAAATATCAAAATTGTCATGGCTTAATAAGCCATTTAGAGCAAGTACAAAATTATCTAAAAGCTGTATTTCATCAAGCAATAAATAATAATCTATATTTTCTTTTGTTAAATCACTAATATAAAGAATAAACTTTTTAGAATTAACAACATAATTATTTTTAGAATCATAAATAAGAGTTGGCTCATTAGGCATATATTTGTCTAATTTCATAATATTTTCTAAATTGTCAAAAGCAAAAGTAATAATTTGTGACTCTAAAATATTATGTTCTAGTAAATATGATTTATATAGTTTGTTAAGTAAATATGATTTACCAGATCTTCTTAAACCTGTAATAACTTTAATTAGATTATTATTCTTCCTTTCAATAATCTCGGTTAAATACTTTTCTCTTTTTATTTCCATCATTTCACCTACTTTTTTTGCAAGATTTTGCTTTTTTTGTAGTTAAATTATACCACATAATATTTATTTAGGCAAGCATTTATCTACTTTTTTTGCAAGTTTTAATAAAGATTGTAGTTTGAACATCGATGATTCATTAATATTTATGTACAAAATTCCGTTTTGCCGTAAGTTATTTGTCATAAATTTATCGTGAGCCAATTGTTTCAATATATCTACTAAGACTAAAAAAAGAGTGATACTAGGGTATCACTCTGTACATCTCATATTGGAGGCTCCTGTCGGATTTGAACCAACGATCAGGGTGTTGCAGACCCTTGCCTTACCACTTGGCTAAGGAGCCATTTTTTGACTGCAGAAATATTATATCAAATTATATCACTCAAGTCAATTAAAAAGCACAAAAATGTGGGTGGAAAACCACCCACATAACCTATTATTCACCTGAAGATTGTGCTGCAAGTAATGCTTGTAAAATAGCAAATTCTTCAGCAAAATTAGTATTTTCATCAACAGTAGGAGCATCATAACCATCAATTCCAGCGTAAGCATCTTGTAGAATAGAATCAGCGATACTAACTACAGAGTCACCTAAGATTTGACTATCTTTACCTGCATCAAGTAATTGACCAATGTTTTGAGCTGTAGATTCATCAGAAAGGTCAGTTTCTTCGATGTTAGAACTCATTTCAACAACATCTCTAATGACAGTTACTTCTTGTGCCCATACTTCACCAGCATTTTCGCCTTCTTTTACTTCAACTGTTCCAAGGTTAAGTTCATATCCATACTTTTCTTGGTCGAATGTTGAAGTGATTTCATCAGCGATAATGTCATTTAAGTTTTCGCTTAATGAATTAGTGATAACTTTAGAATCAGTTAATGTTGAAATGTCTTCGTCAGTTAGATTAGAAATCTTATCAACAGACATATCAATTTCACCTTTATCATCCATTAGAACGCTTGTAGCATCCATTAACTTCTTAAGCTCACCGCTTCCTTCTTCACTATCAGCCCATTCATCTTCACTAATTCCATCAAGTGTGATAAATCCACTTAATGATCCACCTTCTTGTGTTTCTTGAGTTAATAACTCAACAACAACAGATGTAGCTACTTTTGATGAAGTGATGTTTTCAATTTCATCTTCTGCTAAATCTTTAAGGTCACTAACGCCACTAACACTACTGATAGTTTCAACAGCACCTAAAAGCTTTTGAACTTCTTCAATTCCTTCAGCAGTTGAAGTATCAATGTTTGGTAAATCTAAATTAGATACATCAATTAAACCTGTACTATCAATAATACCTGTGATTAGTGATTCAATTTGTTCACCATTTAAGCTACTTACCGCATCAGCAATATCATCAGTATCAAGATTAGTTAGATCAATTTTACCACCAGACATAGTCTTGCTTGCAGTCTTAGCTAGTTTTAATAATCCAATAAATTCATCTGAACTTGCAAGTTTTGTTGGAATAAGAGATGAATAAGACTCAGGAATATTCTTCTTAATCATGTTAAGAATTAATTCTGTGTTTTGACTCATTACTTTACTTTCAAAAACAGCAACCGCAAATTTATTGATTTGTTCTTCTGTCAAATCCTCAATCTTGATATTAGAAGCAGTTCCTTTAGTAATATCAATTCCAATTTCTTGGGCTATATCAATTAATTCAGTTAATGGTTCTAGTTCTTCTACCCAATTAACTCCTTCTAGGTTAATTGCTTCTGGTTCAATGTGTAAACTTTCACATAATGTATCAATTAGAATTGATCCAGCACCATTAATAATTTCCGCAACATATTCGCTGTTTGTAGCTTCGCTAACGATTGTATCAATTGTGTCTTTATTTAATAATGATTCAATTGTAATATTACCAGATGCAATATTTTCACCAGTTAACATTACTTTAGCAACCTTAATAACTGACTTCATATCTTTAGCAGTCATTTCTTTTCTAGGAAGTAATGCTTTGTATTCTGCTGGGAAGAATTCTTCTCTAACAACAGCAGCTAGTAATTCAGTGTTTTTAGAAAGTAGTGACAATTTATATAAAGAATCAACTAGTTTATCAGTTTGAGCTTCACTGTATTTACTCAAGTCAATCTTCTTCATGTCTTCATCAGACATATTAAGACCTTGAATAGCAATAATAACTCCACCAAGATTAGCTAGATTATCGCTTAAGCTAACACCTTCAAAGTTAAGATCGCTACTAGTCATGCCAGCACTTTCTAAATACTTATTCATGAATTGAGCGTTAGCTAAATATTTAAGTCCAATATCGCCAATAACATTAAATATTTCAACATCTCCAACTTTCTTAAATCCTTCGTCGATAAGTTTGCTGTCTAATTTATTTAATACTTCTACAAGTGTAACCTTGTGTCCTTCTTCATCTTCTTTATTTACTTTACTGATCTCTAAGATTCCACTCTTACCAATACTAACAAGTGATAATCCTAAATTAACGATATCATCATTTAGATTGATTGCTTTTAAGTCTTGAATAACTTTATCAGCATTTACTTCTTCAATTGTAGGTCCAAGTTGTTTCTTAAAAGCATCAGTCTTTAAGACAACTTCAGCCGCAATCGGAACTAACGCATTAATTAAGCCCAAATCACCTAATTTTTGAGCCGCACCGTTTAAGATAGCTTCATCAATATTAACGATGGCTTCTAGTGACCATTTGCCATCTACTTCTTTGTTTAATGTATTATAAATATCAATACCAACAATAATATCATTTGTTAATGATATCTTTTTGTTATTATAATCAACACTTAAAACAGTATCGAATAACTTTTCATCAAGTGGACGGTTATTCATCTTTACATAGCTAAATACTTTTCCGTAAACACTTGAACGGTAAATACTAAAATATGGACTGATAGTCTTTAATGTATCGTTTGTAGAAGCTAAGTTTTCTCTATTTGATAAAAGAATAATTCTACTTCCATCAGTTAGAACCTTGTATTCAACTTCTTCTGTGTTGTTATTGTTTTGACTTATTTCACTTACTTTTGAACCAATTTCACTAATTCCACTAATTGGAATAGCAAGTAATAAAAGTAATAAGAATGCATGAATAGCACCAACTACTAAGCCACCCATTCTAGAGCCGAATGACATTTTAACTGGATTACCATCTTTGTCTTTATTCTTAGGAGCAATAATCTTATAGATGATTGCAAATATAAGTTTTAATCCAGTCATTGTTAAAATGATAACACTGATTGTGAAAACGATTCTTACAATCATTGTCATTAAACCCATCATCAGTGTGTAAGTCTCAGTTCCTTCAACCATTAAAGAAGCATAATCGCTATTAAAGAGCGACATAATCTCTGGCATACTTGCCCTAATTGAAGTGATTGTGACCCCACTAATTGTAATGTTTAAATTCCAATCAAGTAAGGAATCTATAATTAATGGTGATAACACAAACCATGCTAGTAGTGCCATCCCCACAAAAACAACTAAATAATAAATAGATTTGAATAATCCTCTCCATAAACCCATCAAAGCTCCTATAACGAGTATTCCTATAAAAGCATAATTAGTATATTGGATAAAATCTGTTGCGCTCATTGCTAAAAACATATTTTTCACCTCTAGATAGAATTATAACATAATAAAACTTTTTTATAAAGACTTATTTTTGACACCTAAGCCTTTTTTTGATAGAATAATAGACGTTTGAGGTACATTATGAAAGATATAAAAGAATTAAAAAATATTGATTTATTTTTACTTGATATGGATGGAACAATCTATCTAGGTGAAGATCTGTTTGATGGATCACTAGATTTCATTAATACCATAATCAAGAAAAATAAAAAATACATTTTTATGACAAATAATTCATCAAAGAATAAATTTGATTATGTTAATAAACTTAAACATCTAGGAATACCTGCTAGCAGTGAAAACATCTTTACAAGTGGTATGGCGATGGGCATGTATTTAAATGCTAATTATCCAAATAAAAGAGTGTATCTAGCAGGAACTAAAGCATTAGAAGATGAACTTAAAAACAATTACCACATCAATTTAGTAGATGATGATGCTGATATTGTGGTATTTGGGTTTGATACAGAGCTAACATACGAGAAATTATTAAAGGTAACTAGGCTTGTTGATGAAGGAAAGCCATTCCTAGCTACAAACCCTGACCTTGTTTGCCCAATCGAAAACAAAAAATACATCCCTGATTGTGGAAGCATGTGCATCTTAATCGAAAACGCAACAGGCAAAAAACCAACATACATTGGTAAACCATCTCCATATATGATTGATTTACTCTCTGAAGCTAATAAAATCGATAAAAAGAGGATAGCAGTTATTGGAGATAGAGTATACACCGATATCGCAAGTGGATATAACGCTGGAGCTCTAACAATCTGCGTTTTAAGCGGTGAAGCCACAATGGACACTATCAATAATTCCGATATCAAACCTGATTTCATTTTTGATTCAGTAAAAGATTTAATAGATAAGATATAAAAAAGCACTTCTCTTGAAGTGCTTTTTTTTATATTAATTTAATTTGCTTTTTGCAGTATCGCACAAAGAAGTAAATCCAGCAGGATCACTAATAGCGATTTCTGATAACATCTTACGATTGATTTCGATGTTAGCAAGTTTTAAACCATGCATTAATGTATTGTAAGAAAGTCCATTTAATCTTGCAGCTGCATTGATACGAGCGATCCATAATTTTCTGAAATTACGTTTCTTAGTTCTTCTATCTCTGTATGCATAAGTCAATGACTTCATTACTTGTTGATTAGCAACTTTATATAATGTATGTTTTGAACCAAAATAACCTTTGGCTAATTTTAAAATTCTATTACGTCTTCTTCTAGTAACGTATCCGCCTTTAGTACGTGGCATAATTGTTTCCTCCTTATTTTATTTTTTAATGTGATTATTTAATATAATCTAATTGTTTCTTAATACGAACTAAATCACCTTTTGCAGTTGATTTTTCCTTACGTAAGTGACGAATTCTCTTTTGAGTCTTACCAGGTGCTAGGTGACTTGAGCCAGGACGGCTTTGAACAACTTTACCAGTACCAGTAAATCTAAAACGTTTCTTAATACCTTTATGTGATTTCATTTTTGGCATAATTTTTCTCTCCTTCTATTATCCAATATTATTTTTTCTTGGGAACTAGAGTAATTGCAGTAGTTCTACCATCATTTGTGATCTTTGATTCTACTGTAGCAACATCGCTAACAGCTTCAATGTACTTATCTAAGATTTGAGCAGATGTTTCAAATTGAATCAATCTTCTCTTTCCTTTTGGATAGAACAAAGTAACTTTTAGTTTGTTTCCTTCAGCAAGGAATTCACGACCTGTTTTTACCTTTGTTTCAAAGTCTTTTGTTCCAATTAAAGGAGAAACTCTAACTTCTTTAATTGTAACAGTCTTTTGATTTTTCTTTGCTTCTCGTTTTCTTCTTTGCATATCATAACGATATTTACTGTAATCGATAAAACGACAAACAGGAACTTTCGCATTAGGTGCAACACACACTAAGTCAAGTTCTTCATCTTTAGCTAACTTAATAGCTTCTTCGATGTCCATTTCGCCTAAAGGTTTACCTTCAGCGTCAATAACAAGAACTCTAGGAGCTGTAATGTTTTCATTCACTAGAGCTTCAGCTTTGCGATCCAAATTCTTACTAATAATTAGCACCTCCATTGTAAGTATTTAATCATAGTAAAAATAAAAAGTAGGCGCAGAATGCACCCACTAATATAAATCACAAAACTTTTTATAAGTGACCATTTACCTACCAACATAATCAGTCAGGTGAGAAGTGGGTACTTCTTCTTTCCACTATGATATTTTTTACCTCTATTATGATACTATAAATCATGCAAAAAGTCAAGCAATTTTTTTGTTTTTATTAATTTAAATACTTTATTTATCTAGTGCTACACTAGAAATACCATTAGCATCAATCTCACTAGCTAGAAATCTACTAATAGCTACAACACTAGCTTTTTGATATCCATAGATATTGAAATAATTAGTAACGCTTGTTCCATAAGAACTTATGTCATATGGAGAATCTAAGCCAAAGACAACTACTTCTTTATCTAACTTACATACTTCTTTAACAAAATTAGCTGTATTTGTATGGCTACTTTTTTTAACATTACTAAACGCTAAGATAATAACATCAAAATTATCAATTAGTTTTAAGGCTGTTATCCTTTGACTAGATGAGATGTTACTTGATACATCATAATATTCTACGTCATATCCTAGGTCAGTAAGGTATTTTGTAGCAAAAGCACCAAGTGAGTTACTGTTTAAGCCATCCCCTAATGAATTAGAAGTTGTTGGGGAGATGATTAGTGCTTTTTTGTCTTTATCAAGGCCACTAAAGTCACCTCTAACTCTAGTTAAAGCAGCTGAAGCAAAGTTGTTATTAAGTTCTTCGTGAGCTTCTAAGTCTTCACTTAGATCTTCATTTTTAGCAAATGGATCATCTAAGATACCATATTTTAATTTCTTTAGTAAGATTCTTTCAACTGAAGCATCGATTCTTTCTTCAGTTATTTCACCAGCTTTGATTGCAGCCATGATTCCATTATATGCTTTAATAGGATTAGCAGTTGTAGTGTAGGTTAAAATATCAACACCAGCTTTAACTGCTAGCACACCTGTAGCATCATATGAACCAAAATTATTAGTAACAGCTGCCATTTCCATACCATCAGTAAAGATTACACCATCAAATCCAAGTTCTTCTCTTAATAGATTAGTTAAAACTTTATAAGATAATGTTGCTGGGTAGTCTTTATCGATTGCGGTAAAGATAATGTGTGTTGTCATTATCGCATCAATTCCATTAGTGATACTAGAAATGTATGGAGCAAGTTCTGTTTGATAAAGCTCATTCATCGCTGTTGTAATAGTAGGAAGACCGTAGTGACTATCAGTTGAAGTATTACCATGGCCAGGGAAGTGTTTACAAGTCCCCATAACACCTGATTCCATTAATCCTAAATACATGTTCTTTCCATATAAAGAAACTTTCAAAGGATTATCAGAATAACTTCTTACCCCAATTACAGGATTATTTGGATTATTATTAACATCTAATACAGGAGCAAAATCGACATTTATTCCATAATTTCGAAGTTCTGCACCACATGCTACTCCTTCTAAATAAGTGTTGTTATAATCTCCAGTTGCACCCATTGCCATATTAGAGATGAAATGTGTTCCACCCACCTTAAGTCTTGCAACAGTTCCACCTTCTTGGTCAGTAGAAATAAACGCGCCAACTTTGTTTTCTTGTATCATCTTTGTTTGAATATCATTACTCATCTTAGCTAAAGTAGTGTAATCAGTACAATTAGCACCCATATAGATAACATTACCCATATGATAGTTTTCAATAGCTTTGATTAAATCACTAGATATTTCAGTTCCACTAAATCCCACAACAAACATTTGACCTAATTTTTGTTCAAGTGTCATTGTAGACATTATTTCTCTTACTCTAGCTAAATCAGCATCATCAGCTTTAGGTGCTACATATTTTGTTACATTAATTGTTATTTCACCATAAATATCTTTATCTAGTGATGAAGTTGCTCTAATAGTAACTTCTCCCTTATTTACAGCTAAAACTATTCCATCGTAGACAATAGCGATTTTATTATCACTACTACTCCACTCTAAATTCTTATTACAATCATTACTATCAAATGATACTTCTAAATAATTATGTCCACCTTGCATCATCTCACTATCACCTTTTAGTGTGATATTTTTAGGTGCCGGCATTGTTACAAGTAATGTTATTGAAGCGAAAATAGATTTATCTTCAAATGAATAAACAGTAATAACTGCTTCCCCTTCTGCAAGTCCCCTAACTACGCCACTTTGATCAACTGTAGCTACAATCGGATTATTAGTTTCATAAATAAATCTTTTACTAGCAGTAGATGGGAATGTTGAAACGTCTAACTTTACTTCTTGATTTAAACCAACATAATTTTTATTATTTATTGTAATTGTTCTAGGAGTTTTTCCGATTATCTCTAGTTCAAATGTTGCTTTATTATTTGGGTTTTCTTTATCAGTTGCAGTAATTATACATTTACCGATTCCAATAGGGCAGATCTCTCCAGTTTCTAAAACTAAAGCAACATCATCATTACTACTTTCCCAATTACAATCGTAATTACAAGTTAGAAAGATAGTTTGATCGATTCTACAAGCATTATCGCCACTAATTCTAATCGCATTAGGGTCTTCTACAACCTCAATTGTGACAGATGCGCTTTTCCCGTAAAGGGTTGCGGTAATTGTAGCTTTACCACTTGAAATAGCCTTAACCTGTCCAATATTAGAAACAGTTGCAATACTTTCATCACTTGACGAATATGTTACATCAGTCATCAATTCAATTAGGTTGGTTTTTACGATAACTTGCTTTTCACTGCCAACAATGAGTAAAGGATCAATCTCAATATCAAATTCAAAATCTTTAGGGAAAACCTTAATATTTAGGCTTGCCTCTAAGCCTGAAGCACTTTTTGCAATAATGCTAGCTTCACCGCTTTTAATTGCTGTTGCTTCACCATTTGAATTAATAGTTAAGATGCTTTCATCACTACTATTCCAACTAACGTCCATATTAGATCTATAAGTGACTTTAGCCCCTTCAAACATAAATATTGGGCCTGATATATCTACTATTTTACTTCCCGCTACAACCCTAATCTTCTTACTTGCTGTAAGTCCACTTGCACTAACACTAATTTCAACTTCTCCAAGTTTTAAACCAGTAACAGTTGCGCTACTTCCACTAAACACAACTAAAGCAGTAGCTTCATCACTACTGCTCCATTTAATATCACTACTATCGTGATAGTTGCATTCCAAAACTATATTTGTATCTAGTGCAACTTCATCTGGACCAAAGATTGTAAGCTCTTCTTTTTCTTTTTTGCCACATGATATAAATGTTAAACTAAATATAAATATTAAAAAAGGAATTAAGATTTTCTTCATAATTATTTACCTGTTGATGATACTACCTTTATAGTAACTGTTGCGTAGACTGACTCGTCATGAACAGAAACGGCTTTAATTGTTACAGTACCAATCTTATTAGGAACTACTAAACCACTTTTTCCAATAGCAGCAACACTTTCATCGCTAGTAGTCCAAACTACAGTAGTGTCTGCATCGTCACTACTATTTACTGCTCTAACCTTTAATTGTAAAGAGCTACTAACAATACCGCCCACTTTCTCTAGTGCCACTTCATATACGCCATCTTCATTATAGATCTCGATTTCTTTAGGCGCTACATCAGTTAAAACAACATATACTACTTTTTCGACGTATGCATCTTTATTATTTACATCAACAGCTTTAATTGTGACTGGTCCAAATCCTCCCATTAGGACAATTTCATTTTCTTCATTAAAAAACAAAATATTATCTGGATCGCTTGAATACCAAGTAACATCACGGTTTGCTGTAGCGATAATACAATCGTCATATTTTATGATTGTTGGAACATAGATTTCAATTGGGATAACAACCGGTCCAGGTTCATCTGTTGGATCGTCAACTGGATCATCAACTGGGTCGTCTATAGGCGGATCATCAATTGGAATTTCTTCACCTATAGGTAACACCTTAAGTAAAAAGTTTTTCTTTTTACCACCAACGGTTACAGTTATTGTTGTTTCTCCTTCACTTAAGGCTTCAATTTCACCATCTTGACTAATGGTAGCTACATCCGCATTACTTGATACAAAGAACACTTCTTTTTCTAATTTCGAATTGTGAGTGACTACCATTTTTGTCTTATCACCGATGTGTAAGTACTTCTCACAAGAGATATTGATTTCAAATTTGGTTACTGTTACTATCGCATCTAGTACCATATCATTAATCGTTACTCTTATTTCAGTAGTACCTTCTTTAATACCAGTCACTACACCATTAGGATTGATTGAAGCAACTTCAGGATTTGATGAAGTCCACTTCAAAGAATATGTTTCAATATTTGTATCTATGGAAAGAGTTATTTGTTCACCCTCTAAAACACTACGTTCACCCTTGATAGTGGCGCTATATTTTTTCTTACAAGCTGGAAGAAAGATTAGTGCACTTAGTAATATCAAGGCAAACAAAACTTTATAAAATTTCTTCATACTAATAACCTCATATTATTATATATTTTAGCATAAAAACCACTTAAATGCAATATGCTAATCCCGATAATAGTAATAGATGCCATTTATTATAACTAATATCATAATAATTGTTATAATTACTCCTTTTGGACTAATAAGCAAATAACTTTCACTATAAACAGGAATAATACAAGATAAGATTTTTGATAGTTTTTCTTCTAATAAAGTTATGTTTGTTGAAAAGATAAATAAAACAATTGGTATTATCGCTACATACATGTTATCAAATGCTAATACTAATAATAATGATATTAATCCATAATAAATCATTACCTTTAGTGCATCAAAAAAGCACAAAACAACACTACTATCTATATAAAGAGTTTTTTTAATAAAGAAAGGAATAAAGAAAGAGATTATTAAAGCAATAAAGAATAACAAAGAATACATAATTATAGCCACAATCTTAGTATAAAAATAAGCTAATTTAGTAACCCTACTACCTATTAAATAGGAAAGGTAACTATCTTGCTTTGTTAAAAAGGAATAAGAAAATACAATTATCGAAAAAAGTATTGAAAGAAAATTGAAAAACGATAAAGTAGATTCTAAGTATCCTTGGAATAGATAATTACTACCTAAACTCTCATCGATATTATCGATGACAATAAAATTATAAATAGTAGAAATCACTAATAAAGAAATCAAAAGAATCGATGATTTTTTACTAAAACAGAAATTAAAATGACATTTAATTAGTTTTATAATCTGATACTTTCTTTTCATAAATACTTTGATTCTTTATTTCTAAGATTACATCAACTATATCTAAATATTCTTTAGGATAGTGCGTTGATACAATGATGGTTTTTCCTTCTTCTTTTAGGCTTCTAATTGTATCAAAGAAGATATGCTGATTATCTTGATCAAGTCCATTTAAAACTTCATCAAATATCAAAAGTTCACCATCATCAATCATACTTTGAATGATTGACACTTTTTGTAACATCCCTTTAGATAAAGTTTTTATCAAACTATTCTTTTTTTCTAAAATACTCCATTTGCTTAAATTACTACTAATGAAAGAATCTAATCCTTCATCTACTCCTTTACAGCTTGCAACTTCTTCCAAAAACTCACTTACTGTTAAGTGCTGAGGGAGAAATACTTTCTCTGGTACATAACCTATTCTAGTAATCATTTTAATGATTTCTCCTTTAAAGTGAGTTGCTCCAATCAAGCACTTAATAAAGGTGCTTTTTCCTGCTCCATTGTTTCCAATAAGCATGTAGCATTTACTTTTTAAAAAACTCACATTTATATCTTTCAAAATAGTGTGTTTGCGATATTTTTTTGTTAATCCATTAACCTCAATTATTTTCATAAGTGAAAATTTCAAAATCTTCTAGCTTTAGGTTCTGATTGGCTTTAAAATACAAGAAATCATCTAAATAATAAGTCATAGTTTTGCCATTAATCAAATAATCGATTTGTAAACCAAATCTATTAGTATAGACATCGCCTACTCTTTTTAGAGGAACTAGTAGATATTTAACTTCATATGAATCAAGGCTAATATCTAAAGCATTGTCAATTGCGACACCACTCACCTTATATTCATAACCAAGTAGAGCGCTAATATCATCAGTTGAAGATGGAACTTCATTGATGATCTTTATCTCACCGCTTGAAGCTTTCAAGTTAACATCAAGCAAATTGATGTTACTAATAGTTAGACCATCGTAAGAATTGTTTTTCAGCCCCATTACTACCCCAACAATCGTCTTTTCGTCATCTAATTCATTGACTATCGCTTTTAGGCAAACTAAATCGAGGTTATTAATTCCGTCACCATAATTTAACACTTTATAATAACTTAGTGAGCCAATACAAAGTCTTACTTCTTTTTCTTTTAGTTCAATCTTTAAATAGGCTTTATCAATTAATGATCTTACTTCTTCTGTATATTCCCCTAAAAATGTAAAATGATATTCATATTCATAGAATTCTTCACCGCTAATCTTTAAGACGTTACCACTAGAAGTAATATCAGTTAGGGATAATTTAAAGACATTGTCTTCTAAAGTGTCGGTTATTGAACAATTTGCTACCTTCTTCTTATCAACAAAATCGCATTTCTTATTATTTGAATAAATTGGAATTACAATTTCATCTTTTTCATTAACTAACGATAAAACGTTATAAGCTTGTTTGATTGTTGTGAGCTTGTAGGTATCGCTACCTTTTGAGAACAAAACGATTGATAAAACGAAAACTAAAACTGCTACTCCAATTAAAGACGCAAATATGATATTTCTCTTTCTCATCGTTCTAAAATCTCCTCATATAGTTCATAATACATCGTTTCAACATCAATCCTCTCCCAGTCACCCTTTTTCATTTGAATACCAAATAAATAATACTTACTAACGCCACTAGTAACATAGCAATCTCCACTAATTCTAAGACTTACTCTCGTATAAGGAGCAAGGTCAATCTTAAATTCAGTGATTTCTTCTTTGGTGTTTGAAGTAGAATTGGTCTTATTAACACCAAAACTAGGATTTATAACACCAGATAAGGTTTTCTTGCTGTTTTGAGCAGTAACTTTAACATCAATCCCGGCACTAAGCTTTAGTGAAGTAGTTTTAAAGTCCTCTTCTCTTAATTTATAAGAGAAATGCAAAACTTCACCTGTTCTATTACTTCTACTCATTAAGGTATCCCCAACATATTCAGCTTTTGAATTAATATTAAAATAATATGTTGACCAACCAAAAATCTTTTTGCCTATTTTCTTATAAGCACTATCGATCTCATCTTTACTTCTATTAACAAGCAAGACGACATTTTCATCATCAAATGTTATCTCTTGAAAATTATCATGCCCTGTTTTAATGTATGCATTAAAGAAAACAAAGCTCGATAATAAAAGAGAAACAAAAGCAAATAAAATAATAAAAATTCTTATTTTTCTCATAACACAAAACTTCCTTTCATACATATAATAGAAAGAAAATCTGTTTTTTTATTTTTTTAATAAAAAAAAGTTTTATTATTTTGATTTTTTCAAAACAATAAAACTCATTATTTTATTTTTTCATAAAGTTTTCGATGTCTTTTACTTCTTTAATGATATCTTTACTTAATACTAAGCATCCATCTTTAGTAATTAAAACATCATCTTCGATTCTAACACCGATTTTTTCTTCTTCGATATAAATACCTGGCTCAACTGTTAGAGTCATTCCTTCTTTGATTGGTTCAAAGTTAAGACTTGGATCATGAGTATCTAAGCCAATTGAGTGACCAATTGAGTGCCAATAATACTTTCTTACCTCACCCTTATCTTTTATAAGTCCTAGATTAATGCACTCTAAAGCGATTAAGTCAGTTGCAAAGTCATTGTATTCTTTCCATGTTACACCAGCATGTAAGAATTCAATACATTTCTTGTTAACTCTTAAAACTGCTTCATAAACTTCTTTTTGTCTACCACTAAATTTACCACTCGATGGGATCATTCTAGTGATATCGCTAATATAGAAGTCAGTTCTAGTTCCTAAATCAAATAAAACGAGCTCATCTTCACCAATCTTAGTGTTATTTAGTGAATAGTGTAAAACTGTAGCATTCACTCCACTAGCCGCAATAGTCTTAAATGACACTTCTTTTTGACCATTGTATTTAATATATTGGTCATAATAAGACTCTAGTTGATATTCATATAGACCTGGCTTAGCATTTTTCATTAATGCCTCAATTCCACCTTTAGTTGTTTCAATTGAAGCTTTAATTAGTTCAATTTCTTCTTTATCCTTAACCATTCTTAAAGATACTATCAAATTATAATTGCTCTTTATCTCAATATCAGGATATTCTTTCTTAAATTTCTTTGAATATTCTAGGGCAAGTGTAGTAAAACCTTTTTGATCACGACGTTCTAAATTCAAATAAAGGGTGTTATATAAAACATTACCACTTCTTGTTGAATTAAGACGGTTAAAAACAAATGAATCAAAAGCATCTAAATAATAGATTTCATCAATTCCACTAATCTCTTCTGCTTCTTCTTTGTATAATTTACGAGCATACCACTTAATGTATGTTGGATCATTCTCTTCAATAAATAGAATTGCTTTTTTGCTTTCTCCACTTTTAAGTAGAACTAGAATAACCTCATCTTGATTAATTCCTGTTAAGTAATAGAAATTCTTATCGACTTCAAAGTCATAATTCTCATCAGCTGTCTTGTTTTTTAGTCTTCCACTAAATAGGATGCTTAAAGAATTATCTTGAACAATCTCAAAATATCTATCACGATGTTTAATAAAACTTTCTTTTGTTAGCATAATGCCTCCTTAAATATTATTTATTATCTCTAATACTTTATCATTAATTAGATTTAATAAATTTGTTGCTTTTTCTTTTGTTTCTTCTTTTACATTAATATATATTTTCATCTTTGGTTCAGTTCCACTAGGACGAAGAACAAACCAAGAACCATTTTCTAAAATGTATTTTAATACATTACTCTTAGGTAGAGTCAACTTTTCTTCTTTATCTAAAGTAAATCTCTTGCTTAACTCATAATCTTCTTTTGTTTTACACTTTAAGCCATTAACATCAAACTTAATATTATTTCTAAAATAATCTAAAGTCTTCTTGATTTGTTTAGCACCAGCTTCACCTTCAAGGTTGATATTAACTAATTTTTCTTGATAATAGCCATATTTCTTATATAAAGATTCTAGTACATCAACTAAATCAAGTCCTTGATTCTTATAGTAGCATGCTACTTCGCAACATATAAGTAAAGCTTGAAGTGAGTCTTTATCACGAACAAAGTCCTTAACAACGTATCCATAAGACTCTTCATAGCCAAAGAAAAACTCTCTGTCTGTTCCTTCTAGTTTTCTAGCTTCATCTCCAATATATTTAAAGCCTGTTAGAGTAGAAACAACATCAATTCCGTGACTTTTAGCAATAGCAGCACCAAAGTCGCTAGTAACGATAGTGTTATATAAAACATTCTTTTTCTCTAGTTTTCTAAATTTAGCTAAATAATCAATTAGAATTGGACCTGTTTGGTTTCCTGTTAGTAAAATAAACTCACCATTATGTTTAACCGCAAGCCCTACTCTATCAGCATCTGGGTCTGTAGCAATACATATATCAGCATCATTTTCTTTAGCGTATTTGATAGCTAGAGTAAATGCTTCTCCATTTTCTGGGTTAGGTGACTTAACAGTTGAAAAGTTAGCATCAGCTACCATTTGTTCTTTTACAGGAATAAAGTTATAACCAACTTCTTTTAATAACCTTTGACCTAAAACAGCACTTGTACCATGAAGTGAAGTAAATACTACTTTAAAGTTACTCTTATCAAGATCATTTAAACTAATTGATTTAACTTTTTCTAAATAAGCAGTATCAACACTCTTATCTACTATTTCAATTAGTCCTTTTTCTAAATACGTTTCATATTCTTCTACTTTTATATCAAAACTATCTGGAGCTTTACTAATTTCATTAATAACAATTTCAGCTAAATCAGGGATTAATTGGCATCCTCTTTCATCATAGATCTTATATCCATTATATTTTGGAGGATTGTGACTAGCAGTAACGACGATTCCACCAGTAGCCTTTAAGTATCTAACCGCAAAACTTAGTTCCGGAGTTGGAGTGATTTTATCAAATAGATATACTTTAATACCAAAACTAGCTAGTACCTTAGCAGATTCTTTAGCAAATAATAAACTATTTTTTCTACAGTCGTAAGCAATAACTACGCTTTTTTCTTTCATCTTATTCATTAAGATATATTTAGCATAACCATAATTAGCTTTTCTAATAGTATAGATATTCATCCTATTAGTTCCTGCACCTAAAACGCCACGCATTCCCCCAGTACCGAACTCCAAATCTTTGTAAAAGGCATCAAATAGTTCTTCTTCACTTAAAGTATCTAGTTCTTTTTTAAGTTCTAAATCTAGTTCTTTGTAATTTTTCCATTTGTTAATAACATTTAAAATAGCACTATTCATTTTCGCTCCTCCTACCGATTAGTTCTTGATCTATTGTAATAACAGTAAAATAATTGTTATTAATCTCTTTAACTTTCTTATCAATTAATTCCTTTAATTCTTCATTGTTCATCTTATACTTAATAGGAACCACTACATCAAAGACGATATTTGTGTGAGTAACCCCTTTAACAATCCTAAAGTCATGGAATCTTAAATTAGGATCGATATCATTTAAGATAAAACCAATTTTTTCTCTTAATTCAAGTAATTCAGGGCTCTTTAAATCAACAGGATCTAAGTGAATTACTAAATTCAGATTAAACTCATTCAAAAAATCGCGCTCGATATTATCGATTATATCATGGCTAACTAAGACATCAACACTACTATCAACCTCAGCATGTAGAGTAATAAAAGTCTTGCTTGGTCCATAAGAATGGATAACTAAGTCATGAATGCCTAATATTCCGTCATAACTTAAAACCTTATCTGCGACCATAGCAATAAATTCTTTACTTGGGGCTTCTCCAATTAAAGGAGATATTGATTCTTTTACTAACTTTATTCCACTATAAAGAATAAATAGAGATACAACACATCCCATATATCCATCAAGTAACACATTAGGCCAGATTAGAGTAACAATTAAACTAATTAATACCGCAAGTGTTGAAATAGAATCATTGAGGCTATCTTGAGATGTAGC
>CAKJYW010000027.1 GCA_918272565.1 Bacilli bacterium | reverse complement strand
TATCATTTGTAAAGAAGTTAATAAGATTGGTGTAGCGATATATTATACTTTGATTCTATCAATTTTATATTTATTTAAAAATGAAAACATTAAAATGATTTACAAAAAGGTATTAATTGGAGCATTTTCTTGCTTGATTATCTTTTTGTTTTTAAATACCACATTTAAAAAAGAAGTGCATTTTTTGGATTTAGATGAAGGGGAAGCAACACTAATAATTGATAAAGAGTGCAAAGCGTTAATTGATACTGGGGATGGGAAGAATGATGAAGTATTAAAACTCCTCAAAAGAAAAGGTATTAAGCGCATAGATTATTTAATATTAACGCATCCGCACTTAGATCATGTGGGTGGGTATGAAAAGATAAAAGAAGATATAAAAATAGATAATTTGGTAGTGAGCTTTTATGATAATAGCAATTATGGGATGGAGACGGCTAAACTTAAAAGTGGAGATATGTTTAGCTGCGGAAAGAATAGTTTTAGAGTAATTTCACCAAGTAGCGATTACAAAGACGAAAATGACAATGGATTAGTTTTATATGGTGAAGTTGGTGGGCTTAAGATGTTATTTTTAGCTGATGTTAGTGGAAGGGTAGAAGAAAAAATAGCAAATCTAAATTTAAATGTAGACTTAATAAAGATTGCTCACCATGGTTCTTCTACTTCAACATCACCTACACTAATAGAAAGATATCTACCAAAATATGCAATCATTGAAGCAGGGAGGAACAATAAGTTTAATTTTCCGAACAAAAAGACGATAGAGACATTAAATAAATATAATGTGAAAATATATAGGACCGATTTAGATTATAGTATTATTTATAAATTTGGTAATAAAAAGAATAGATTTATTAAGATAAGAGAATAGGAGTTAGCATTAATCATAGAATCAAATCTATTTTATTGACTAATTGAAGTATATAGTGTATACTATTTGTGTAAAAGCACACAAAAGATAATAATTTGTGGGTTAATACGCAAAGGAGCACATATGGTATTTGATTATAATGAAATAATAAAGAAATATGGTAATTGGTATAGATTAAAAAAGGCTATTGAGAATAAAGAAATATTTAAATTAGATAATGGGTTATATTCATCTAGCGAAAAAGTAAAGGAAATAGATATTATTGTGAAGAAATATAATAATCCAATATTTACTTTTAAATCTGCATTTTATTATTATGGTATAAGTGACGTTGTTCCTGATAGATATTATATTGCTTCAAATAGAAATGGGGCTAAATATAATGATTCTACAATCAAACAAATATTTATGGATAACAATATACTGCACTTAGGAGTGACATCATTTGAGTATTTAGGTACTAGGATAAATATTTATTCTAAAGAAAGGTTATTAATAGAATTAATAAGATATAAATTTGATATTTCATACGATTATTATAAAGAAATAATAAACTATTATCGAAGAACCATTAATGAAATCAATTTTCAAGAAATAATTGATATCCTGAATAACTTTCCTAAGAAGGATATGATTCTTAAAATAATCCAAGAAGAGGTAATGTAATGGAGAATATTTATATAATAGATTTATCTAATTATATTAAAAGTTCTATTTGTAAGCTGTTATTGACAAAAAAGCCTTTTTCTTTTATCATAATAATTGGTGATAATTATGATTTGTCCTAATTGTAAAAAAGAATTTAATGGTAAAAGTTGTCCTTATTGTGGGGAAGAATATAAGGAAGTAAAAGAGGAAAGGGCGAAAGTAAAATTTACTACGATTTTGCTTAAGGTTGGTGTAGCTATCCTTGTTATTTTTTCATTTTTCGTTCCTTTGCTTTTGATCCCTGCAATAGCTCTAGCTATCGTTTCTGTTATCCTTGTAACTAAAAAAGAACATAAGGCTTTTAGAAACAGATTAGTGTTTGTTGATGTGTTATCAATAATATTATTAATAATATCGGCTTTATCTTTTATTAATCCATATTATGATAAGTGGTTTTCTTATAAAAAAATAGAAGATGCATTACAAATAGATTTGCCTAATGCTAGTGCTAGTGAATATGAATTTAATAATGGGTATAAGAATAATAATATTGCATACACTTATTATAAATATAAACTGACTGAGGCAGAATATAATAAGATTATTAATGATAACAGATTAAGGTTAAAAGAAGATAGCGATTGGTTTATCGATATTGTTAGTAGTAAAAATGATAGTTATATCATTTATGACTATTTAGAAAAGAGTTTTAGTAAACCATTAGATGAACTAAAATACTTTTACATTTTTGTTCAAGTAGAGAAAAGCGGCGAAGATTATTTTGCTTATATTTATAAAGTAGAAAAGAGAAGATACTAATATGGCATCAAATAACATATATTTATTTACTGGCGAAGAAAAGTTCGTCATACAGACTAAAGTTGCACGTGTGATTGAAGAGAGTGGAGCTGATGAACTTAATGTTATTAGCTATGACTGTGAAGAGGTGAATGTTAAAGAAGCACTAAAAGATGCTTCAACTCCTCCTTTTATGTCTAAGAAAAAAGTTGTAATTATTAAAAATCCTACTTTCTTAGGGTTTAAGTCTCCAATTAATCACGATGTTAAAATGCTTGAAAAGTATTTAAATGATCCATTTGATTCAACCGTTTTAGTAGTTGATGCTTCAGCAATGAAGATAAATGAGAAAAGTAAATTACTTGAAGTATTTAAAAAGAAAGCAATTTGCAATAATACAATGCCAATCGATGAAAAGATTTTTGCGGGTTGGGTTGTAAGGCAATGTGCGATGAGTGGAATCACTATTAAAGATGAAGCAGTGCGTCAATTTATTAAAATGATTGGTTTTAAAGATATGACTAACGCTAAAACAGAAGTTGATAAACTTATTAATTATGTTGGGGATAGAACTGAAATCACTAAAGATGATGTAGCTAGTGTTTGTACAAGAGAAATTCAAAGTGATATCTTTAGTTTATCTAATGCGATTGTAGCTGGAGATAAGGATAAGGCAATTAGTACATATATGGATTTAATTGCTTTAGATAATGATGTTAATGCTATTATTAATTTAGTAACTAGAACTATTAGAGAAAGCTATGTTACTAAAACTTTGGTTATAGATGGATTAAAACAAAACGAGATAGCATCAATCATTGGCGTTTCTCCTCAAAGAGCATATCACTTAATAAAGAATTCTAAAGATATGCAAAAAGAAAAGTGCGAGGAGTACATTATTACTTTAGGTGATTTAGATTACAAGATTAAAAGTGGTCAAATCGATGCCAAGACTGGTTTTGAGTTCTTCTTGTTTGGTATTTAATAATGGTAAAGTTTAATAATGATTGGGATATTGTATTAAGTGATGTTATAAATGGCAGTAACTATCAAAACATTAGAAAGTTTTTAGTTAATGAATATAACAAATACATAGTTTATCCTAATAGTAATGATATTTTTAATGCATTTAAGAATACATCATATAAAGATACAAAAGTGGTAATCTTAGGACAAGATCCATATCACGAAGTGGGACAAGCTCATGGACTAGCCTTTTCAGTTAAAGAAAATGTGAAGTTTCCTCCATCACTTAAGAATATCTTTTTAGAAATAAAGAACGAATATGGTTACGATGAACCTAAAAGTGGTGATTTAAGTAAATGGACTTATCAAGGTGTTTTACTTTTGAATGCTACATTAACTGTTAGAGCTGGACTTGCTAATAGTCATGCAGGGTGTGGATGGCAAGAATTTACTGATGATGTTATTAGAAAACTAAATGAAAGAAGCGACCCTGTAATATTTGTTTTATGGGGTGCCTTTGCTAGAAGCAAGAAAGCTTTAATTGATACTAATCGCCATTATGTATTAGAAGCAGCTCACCCAAGTCCACTATCAGCATATAACGGATTCTTTGGATGTGGCCACTTTAAAGAGATTAATAGAATATTAAAAGTATTAGGAAAAGAAGAAATAGATTGGAGATTATAAAAAGCAGTATAATAGTTGAAATGAAGTACATTTCAATTTATACTGCTTATTTTTTATATTCATATGCCAAACGTAAATGGCGATTATCTTTTATGTGGTCTAAGTAAATCTTGCCACATAAAATAAATCCGTTTTTCTTAAGTAAGTTTTGCATAGGAATGTTATTAATATGAGTGTCAATTCTAATAGATGTATTATTATCTATTTTTCCTTTAACAAAATTAATAATCTCTGTTGCGTATCCTTTGTTTTGAGCGTTTTTAATTGTAGCAAAGCGGTGAATAACGTAATATGGATTATTTGTTAACCAAGCTCCATCATAGATAACTGAATAATTAGGATCAGCTTCATATATAATGGCGGCGCATGATACTATTTTTTCACCATCTTTAATTACATAGAAGTTATTATTCTTGATATCATTAATAATCATCTCTTCATTTGGATGACCATCTTGCCATTGATCTAAGCCTTGGCTTTTTAGGAAAGCTTTAGCGCTATTAATAATTTCCATTATTTCATTTATTTGGTTTAGTTTAGCTAGTTCTACCATTGATTCCTCCAAATAAAAATAAAAACATCTGTAGTCAGATGTTTTATTATGCGATACTATTAACTAATTTAGCTAGGCGTGATTTGTTTCTAGCAACAAAGTTCTTGTGATAAATGCCTTTTGCTAAAGCTTTATCTAATTTCTTGAATGCAAAATGTAATGCTTCTTGAGCTTTTTCTAATTCTTTGTTTGCTACTAGAGTTTCAACAGCTTTAACAGCAGTCTTAACTGATGATTTGAAAGATGCATTTAATTGTCTTCTCTTTTCATTAGTCAAATTACGCTTCATTTGTTGTTTAATATTAGCCATAATTTACCTCCGTAATAATTCTACATAATATTTTACCAAAAACGAATGAAAAAAGCAAGGAAAATTTTAAAAACATTTATATTAATAATTTTAAATAAACATTAAATATCATTCGAAATCTTTAACAAATAAAACATATTCTTTAAATCGAGGTAGAACAAATGATAATTTATTATAATCTTTTGAGACAATTAGACCCTTATCTAATAATCTTTTTCGATATTGTGAATAATTTGTTTGTGAGAAAGAAGAGTTAGCTATAATCTCTTCTTTAGTGCCACTACTTGATAAGGCGAGACCAATCAAAAACTCTTTCTCTATCTTAGTAGCATCATTCCAAAACTTATTATATCCATTATTCCATAAATATTTTTCATATTCTTTGACTAATTCATCATTGATATTCTTTTCATGTCTTTCAAAGAATAAGTATCCTAGAACTTGATATGCGAATGCATAACCGTTGGTTAGTTTGGCCATTTCTTTTGATGTTTCATCATCAACATCAAAAACAGATTTATATTCTAAAGCTATTGGCATTAGTGGTAGGGCGTTTAAATCAATTTTAGGAGCTCTTGATAGGAAAGTCATAGCTTTATCATTGATTATGTCTAAAGTATTTTCATAGATTGCTGTCATCAAAAGATAAACAGGTAAACCATTTCCTATTAGTATTTGGTAATAGTTTACAAATTTTTTAAACTCAGGTGTATTATTGACCTCATCAATACTTAATAGTATTTTCTTATTATGTTTGTTTAGTTTATTTATTAAGTCACTTATGATTATTTCAGGATCATTGATTTTTTCATTAGTACCCTTTGTAAGTGTTAGATATCCTAGATTTAAACTGATTTCCCAACCATCTATTAATTTTTCTTCCTTTGATAATGAGAACAGTTTTTGCGCAATATAGTTTTCTATGTTGCCTTGAGGATTTACATCAATAATGATCCACTTTTTATCACTGCCAAGAATTTGACATATATTACGTAATAAAACAGTCTTGCCGCAACCTCTAATACCAGTTATTAAAAATGTGCGCATATTGTCATTGTTTGAAAAAGAATCAACTATTTTTTCAATATCTTCATTTCGAGTAATTATACTTTGAGGAGGCATGCCATATAAAAGTGTGAATGGGTTTTTGTTCATAAATATATATCTCCTTTCATTTCTTTATTTTTCTTATATAAGTTTATATAACTTTATATAAGTCTATATAAGTTTTCATTTCTTCATTTACATTATATAAGTTTTCATTTCCTAAGTCAAGTGAAAATTGTTATTTTTAATATTAATGTATAAAGATTGAAAAAGAGAAAGATTGAGAGTATAATAGTAGTGAAATAGGGGAGCAAAAGCTGAGAGGTTGCGTAATGGTAACGACCCATAACCTGATCTAGGTAATGCTAGCGTAGGGAAATTAAGTTTTTTTGCCAGCCTATTTATAATAGGTTTTTTTATTTGGAGGAAAAAAATGAAAAAAGAAGTATTTACATTTAGTGTTAGGGACATTTGTGAGATTGCTTTAATGGCTGCTTTAGCAATTGTTCTTGATAGGTTTGTTAAGATTCCAATCGGAGCAACAGGAGGAAGCATTAACATTAGTACACTACCTTTGTTTTTAGTTGCTTTAAGACATGGATGGTTTAAAGGATTTATCGCTTCAGGTATCGTATATGGCCTAACTACATGTCTACTTGATGCTTACGGAATGCAGTTTTTTGTATTTGATTATTTGATTGCTTTTGGTTCAATTGCTATAGGTGGATTATTCAGTAAATTGATTTTTAGAAATTACAATAAATCAAAAGCTCTAAATATTGTTATTTCATTTGCGTTGGTTGTAGCGGTTGTAGCTATATTCTTTGTTATTAGAACACTATCTGCTTCAATGGACTCTATGATATTCTATGGTTATACATTTGGAGCATCAGTTGCATATAACGTTTCATACATTGGACCATCTTGTATTGCGGTTGCAGTATTATTATGTTTACTTTTCCCTGCAATCTCACTTATTAATAAATTCTATCCATCAAGTTTTTTGAAAGAAGAATATGATGAAGCAGAAGAAAATGAATAGAAATATAATCTTAATACTAACTTCGGTTTGTATTAAGATTTTTTCTTTTATAGAATATAAAAAAATGATATAATTTAAGTATATTTGGAGAATGATATGAATAAGTATGATGTAATAATTGTTGGTGGAGGAGCAAGCGGAGTAACTTGTGCTATCAACCTAAAGAAAAAAGATCCATCATTAAAAGTTTTATTGCTTGAACAAAACGATAAGGTTTTAAAAAAGGTACTTAAAACTGGTAATGGTAAATGTAATCTATCTAATAAAAATATAGATGGTAGTCATTATCATAACTATGATGCTTTTAAAGACTATTTTAATAAATTTGATGCTGGTAAATACTTTTTAGATTTAGGATTAATAACTAAAAGTGATAATCAAGGTAGAATTTACCCATATAGTGAAGCATCTAGTAGCGTTGTTAATTTATTATTATATGAATTAGAAAAAGAAAAAATCGAAATTAAGTGTAATTATATAGTAGAGAAAGTTGAAAGAAACGATAATTATATTATTAATGGAGAATATAGTAGTAAAGTATTAGTTATTGCAACAGGCTCTAATGCTCAAGCAAAAACAAATGGATATGAATTAGCTAAATCATTAAATCATAAGATAACTAAACTTGTGCCAGTTTTAACTCCAATTAAAATAAAAGAAGATATCAAGTCTTTAGCAGGATTAAAAGTTAAATGTAATTTGAAAGTGAATTCATTTAATAGATGTGGCGAACTATTATTTAAAGATGATGCTATTAGTGGGATATTAGTACTAGAAGCGTCAAGATACACTAAAACTGGCGACGTGATTAGCCTTGATTTAGTGCCCGATTATAGTTTAAGTGAACTAAAAGAATATTTGATAGATGATAAAGAGATTAAATTAAATGGATTAGTTCCTAAGATGCTTGTTAAAAAGATTAATGGAGATATAGGAAAATTAAAAGATTTTAGATTAACTGTTGATAGCCTATATGGTTTTAGTTATTCACAAATAACTCGTGGCGGAGTCACAGTAGATGAATTAAAGGAGACTTTTGAATCTAAGATTAATTCTAATTTATATTTAATCGGTGAAGTAGTTGACGTTGATGGAGATTGTGGAGGATATAACCTTAATTTTGCTTGGTTAAGTGGATATTTTGCAGCGGAAAATATCATTAAATCTATTTAAAAATATTGGTTTATAAAATATATATTTTGTGGTATAATATATATAGATATGGAGAAAATATATGAATCTACCAAATAAGTTAACTATCGCAAGAATGTTATCAATTCCACTAATAATTATTGTTAGTTTGATTCCATTCTTTAGGACAGTTATTATTTTTGAAAACGTAAATTTAGAAGATTTGATTATATTAGTAATATTCTGTTTATCATCACTAACTGATTACCTAGACGGGCATATTGCTAGAAAATATAATTTAGTTACTAATTTTGGAAAATTTATGGATCCTCTAGCCGATAAGTTGTTAGTTTTAACAGCTTTAATTTGGTTAATTGAAAGAGGAAAGATGAGTGCTTTTGGGATTGGTTTAGGATTCTGTGTGACAATAATACTTGCTAGAGAGTTTGCGGTTACAGGTTTAAGATTAATTGCTGCAACAAACCAAAATGTTATTGCCGCAAGCAAGATGGGTAAAAGCAAGACAGTTAGTCAAATGATTATGATAATCTTTATGATTATTAACTGCTATCCATTTAGTTTTATCGGTGGTGCTAGTCGTGACATCGTAACAATCATCCTAGTATCCGTTGCCACAATCCTAACAATCATATCAGGTATTGATTATTTCATTAAGAATAAAGAAGTATTGAAAGAAAATAATAAATAAGAAAGGTATAAAATAATGGCAGAAGAAAAAGAAAAAGCTTTGCAAGAAGCGTTTAAAACCATTGAAAAACAATTTGGTAAAGGATCAATTATGCGTCTTGGAGACAAAGCGTATACCGAAATGGAAGTTATTCCAAGTGGATCAATCTCACTTGATATGGCACTAGGAGTAGGAGGATACCCTAAGGGAAGAATCGTTGAAATATATGGTCCTGAAAGTAGTGGTAAAACTACATTTGCTCTTCACGCTATCGCCCAAGCTCAAAAGCAAGGTGGTGTAGCCGCATTTATCGATGCTGAACATGCTCTAGATCCAAAGTATGCCAAAGCATTAGGTGTAGATATTGACAACCTAATCGTATCTCAACCAGATACTGGTGAACAAGCACTAGAGATTGCTGAACATTTAATTAGAAGTGGTGCAATTGCAATCGTTGTTGTGGACTCTGTTGCTGCACTTGTTCCTAAGGTAGAAATCGATGGCGATATGGGTGATAGTCATGTTGGTACTCAAGCACGTTTAATGAGTCAAGCAATGCGTAAATTAAGTGGTGCTATTAGTAAGAGTAATACTGTAGCCATCTTTATCAACCAAATAAGAGAAAAAGTTGGTGTTATGTTTGGTAGTCCTGAAACTACTTCAGGTGGTAGAGCCCTTAAGTTCTATGCTACAATCCGTCTAGACATTCGTAGAGTAGAACAAATCAAAGATGGAACAGACGTAATTGGTAACTTAACAAGAATTAAAGTTGTTAAGAACAAAGTTGCTCCACCATTCAAGGTTGTTGATGTTGATTTGATTTATGGTCAAGGTGTATCAAGAGAAGCTGAAATTCTAGATTTAGCTGTTGCTAATGATATCATTCAGAAGAGTGGTGCTTGGTTCAGTTATAACGATGAAAAGATTGGCCAAGGTAGAGAGAACGTTAAACAATTTATGAAAGATAATCCTAATTTCACTTTAGAAGTTGAAACAAAGATTAGAGAAATCTATAAAAATAAATAATAGAGAAAGTAAAAGCACATAAAATATGTGCTTTTCTTTTTGCTTACTTTACAAATAAGTAACGGGTAGTATAATAATATACGAAGAATTAAATATACGTTATTAGGTGAAGAAATCAAATTATTATTTGGTGTATTCGTAACGAGGAACAAAGTGAAATTCTTTGACTAACCCAGTAGCCGTGATATGGATGAAAGTTCACATTGAAAAACGTCAGTTTTTCAATTTAGTCACTGAGATTATTCTTGGGAAGACGAACGAGTAAAGTGAAGTTAAGTCGGAAGACTTACCTAGTAATTAAAATAATTCTCCTGGGATGTGAGAATAGGTATTTTTGGTATTTCAATATGCCCTATTTTTGCATGGTTAAAAATCTTTAGAAAGGTAGGGTATAATATGAAAAAGCATTTTAAAAGATTTTTAATTATTTTAATTGCCATTTTTGCAGTATTTTCACTAAGTGCGTGTGGCAAAAAAGCTGATGGCTCTGGTAAATTTGAAATTGTTGTTGTGAACGAAAAAGGTTCAACTATTTTAGATAAGACAATTTCGTTTGAAAAAGGAGACAACTTAGTTGATTTACTAAAAGCTGATAGAAAAGTCAAATTAAATGGTAATGTAACAGAATATGGTTTCTATGTAACAGGCGTATGTAATGTTGAAGCATCCACTGTAGGTGAAAACTATTACTGGAGATTATCTGTTGATGATGAAATTTCATTAGTGGGTATTTCATCAGTAGAACTAAGAGATGGTATGAAAATCACTTTTGAGTTAATCGATTGGACTACTGAGACTTGGGAATAAAAATATGGGGTTAATACCCATATTTTTTATTTTAGGTGTATAATAATATTGGGTGAATTGTATGAAGAAATTATCTAAATACATATTGATATTATTAATACTACTATTTTGTGGATGCAAAAAAGTTGTAGTTGAAGAAAATAATCAAAATGAAGAAATTGATTATGGACCTTTAATTGGTGAAGTTGCCCCAACATGTACTAAAGAAGGAACAATTAGCCATTATGAAGTTAATGGCAAGTATTATGATATTAACAAAAATGAGATAGATGATATCACTATCGCTCCCCTTGGACATGATTACGTTTCAACCAGTTACGTTGGCTCATGTGAACATTGGGGAGTAGTAGTCTACACTTGCTCAAGGTGCGGTGATACTTTCACTTTAGAAATGCCACCAGCACTTGAACATCGCTACGAAGTAGTTAATGAAGAAAAATCAACATGTAGTATAAATGGTTATATAGAATATAAATGTAGTAATTGTGGTAAGGAATATAAAGAAGAAAAGCCACTTGACCCTAATAACCATATAAACACCAAAGAAGTAGAAGAAAACTATAAAGATATAATAATTAGATACACTGAATGTCTTGATTGCCATAAAATATTTAATAAAAGAATCGAAATTAATAATATTGAATATGAAGGCGGAATAGTTAATAGTGATATCTATTATTATATTGATGGAGATATTCTATACTTAGTTGGTAGTGGTGAAGTTCCATCTAATTTGTATTTGATATTTGGTGATATTAGTGTTGACGAAATAGTCATTGATACAAATATTACTGCTATTGCAGAATGCGCGTTTATTAACATAGATACAAAATATATAAGTGTACCAACTGAAGTTAAAGAAATTGGTGATAAAGCATTTAGCGATACTCAAACAATCAAAGCAAGAAGAGTTAGCAATGCTAGTGACTATTGTTACCTTAATAATGTCAAGTTTGAAGGGATTAATTCACTATACTATCTTGCAATTGGGAATTCATTCACAAATGACCTAATGGTGCATTTTCCTGAAGTTTTAGCATCTTATGGAATACTTGATTTTAGTGATGTTAAGCTTGCATTTTGCCTTGAAGGAGGACGTGGAGTCGGCTTTTACAGCAATATTTGTAAAAGAGAAGATGGAAGAAGCGACTTTGATGTAACGAGTAAGATCTATATGGATAAAGAAACCCAAGATCCTTTGAATAATACGTTTGGTTATTATGAATATGACTTTGAAAAAGGTGCTTATAGTAGAGTAAGACTTAGTAATCTAAGTGAGGTACTAGAAAAATATGATTGGGATGTCATAACAGTACAACCATATTACTATGAAACTCATACAATTAGTGAAACAGTGAACGAGTCTATTAAGAATAATCTCAATTATTTAGTTAGTTTTATTCATAGATATGCTATTAATGCTAAAGTAGGAGTTTATGTTCATTGGAGGATTATGGCAGCTACGGCCTCTATGGAAAGCATTTATCAAAGAACTAATGATGTATTCTTAGTTGATCCCGGCGTAGACTTTGTTTCCATGGTTGCAACATCCATAGAAACAGCAAGAACTACTTACTTAAATGATTTAGAATATAAACTAAACGGAACAGTAAATGAGAAAAATGACTATATCATAAAGGGATTACAGCGCGATACTGTTCATATGTCACCATATGTTGGTCGTTACATTGTATCAATTACAATGGCTGAAGTTATTATGAAAGAGATTTTTAGAGATGATTATCATGTTGATTTTCATGAACTCGAAAAAATAACTTCAATAGATAATACTATTGGAGTATTACCTAAGGAATATTTAAAGATAATATATGAATCTGCATATAATGGAGCAAATAATCCATTTGAAGTATTAGATTTATCAACAAAATATGGAACTGTTGATCCAATCGAGAGAGGAATAGAAATTATCAATAATATTGAATTCAAAGATGTTGATTACAATCATATAACTGAAGTAGTAACATCAAAGATTAGAAATGCTTTAAGTAGTGATTATAAAATATATGAGATTAAAGAGTTAATTGAAACTTACACGACATTTAAATTGGTATTAACACTTCAATATGGATATTCTTTTAAAGAAGTCACAATTAATGGAACAATGAGTAGAAAGTAGTCACATTTTAAAATGTGACTTTTCTTTTTGGTTTGACACTTTATATTGTTTTTAGTATAATATACAAGTAGACATTTGGAGTTTTTACACAAAACTCAATAATTATAAATACAAAATGGAGGTTAATAAAGAAATGTTTGGAACTTATTTAGGTAGTGTTCAAACTGGTGTTACTGTATTAATCGCCTGCGTTGCTGTACTAGCTGGTGCTGGTATAGGTGTAGTTTTATTTAGATTATACTATAAAAGTAAGGGAAAGACTTCCCAAAAGATTATTGATGATGCTAAGAAATTAGCTGAAGAGAATCGTAAAAAAGAAGTATTAGAAACTAAACAAGAAATTCATCTATTAAAGCAAGATGCTGATAAGGAAATTCGTCAGCTTAAACAAGATGCTGAAAAAGAGATTAAAGAAAAACGTAATTCATGTAATGCATTAGAACAAAAATTATTACAACGTGAAGAACGTCTAGACAATCGTAGCACAAATCTTGATAAGAGAGAGGAAACTTTAAATCAAAAAGAATCTAAAATCGATCAAAAGAAAGCTGACCTTGAAAAGCAATACAGCAAAGTTGATGCATTAATCGAGGAACAAAACAAGAAATTATTGGAAATTTCTGGTTTAAAGGTTGAGGACGCAAAAACAATAATACTTGAACGTATTGAAGAAGAGATGTCTTTAGAAATTTCTGCAAAGATTAAAGAAGCAGAAGAGAAAGCAAAAGTAGAGTCGAATCGTAAGGCACAATGTCTACTAGCCAACGCGATTCAACAATATGCTGGTGATACTGTTAGTGAGAGAACTGTTTCAGTTGTTCCACTACCAAGTGATGAAATGAAGGGTCGTATAATCGGCCGTGAAGGTAGAAACATTCGTGCTATTGAAGCTTCTACTGGTGTAGATTTAATTATTGATGATACACCTGAAGCAGTTGTATTATCAAGCTTTGATCCTATAAGAAGAGAAGTTGCTCGTAGGACATTAGAAACTTTGATTGGTGATGGTAGAATTCAACCATCTAGAATCGAAGAATTAGTTAACAAATTCAAGAAAGAACTTGATACAGAATTAAGAGAAGCTGGAGAGAAAGCTGTATTTGATACTGGTATTGGTAAAGTTCATCCTGAATTAATCAAATTAATTGGTAGATTAAAATTCCGTACAAGTTATGGCCAAAACGCTTTGAACCATTCACTTGAAGTTGCATTCCTATCAGGTAAACTTGCAAGTGAAATTGGTTTAGATGAAATCTTAGCTCGTAGAGCAGGGTTACTTCATGATATTGGTAAAGCTGCTGACCATGAAATGGAAGGAAGCCATGTTGAAATTGGTGTAGAACTTGCTACACGTTATCATGAAAATGCAACAGTAGTTGATGCTATTGCATCTCACCACGGAGACAAAGAAGCTACAACAATCATTGCGTTGTTAGTTGCTGCTGCGGATACTTTATCTGCTGCTCGTCCTGGTGCAAGAAGTGAATCAATTGAAAATTACATTAAACGTCTAACACAACTTGAAGAAATCTGTAACGAGTTTAAGGGCGTTGATAAATCATATGCTCTACAAGCTGGTCGTGAAATTAGAATTTTAGTTAAACCTGAAGAAATCGATGACACACAAGCTTACAAATTAGCTAGAGATATCCGTATCAAGATTGAGAATACAATGAGTTATCCTGGTACAATTAAAGTCACTGTTATTCGTGAGACTAGAGCTCAAGAAACAGCTAAATAGTGAAATAAAGAAGGCTTATAAATTGTATTTATAAGCCTTTATTTTTGAGGTGAATATATGAAAGTATTGTTTGTTGGGGACATTTTCTCTAAACTTGGAAGAAAAGCTTTTGAAGAAAATGTTAAAAGAATCAAAAATGAACAAAAGATTAATTTCATAATTGCAAATGGGGAAAACATTAGTCACGGAAAGGGAATGAATGAAGGTCACTACAAATGGCTTTTAGAACAAGGAGCAAATGTTATTACATTAGGTAACCACTCTTTCCAACAAAAATCTATCCTTAACTTTATTGATGATGTTAATAATGTTGTTAGGCCTCTTAATATGGTAACTGATCATGGTAAGGGGTATGTTACTGTTAACTATAATGGAGTAAAGATTACTGTTTTACAAGTGATTGGTAAAGTTTTAATGGATGAAAACAATCTATCACCATTTATAGAAACTAAAAAAGTATTAGATGAACTTGATAGTAATATCATTATTTGTGATATGCACGCTGAAGCTACAAGTGAAAAAGTTGCATACGGCTATGCTTTTGATGGAAAAGTAACTGCAGTACTTGGAACTCACACTCATGTTCAAACAAGTGATGCAAGAATCTTAGATGGTGGAACTGCATATATCACCGATGTTGGGATGACTGGACCACTTGATGGAGTAATTGGAGTTGAAAAATCGATTATTATCGATAGATATCTAAATGATGGACGTCAGCGTTTTACTCCTGCTGATACTGGAAAATATCAATTTTGTGCTGTAATAATTGACATTGATGATAAAACATACAAAGCAAAAAATATTGAAACAATTAGGATTATTGATTAAAAGGCGATATCATGGCAAGAGAAACATTACCTGTAATTGTTACTAATAGATTAATATTACGCGAGATTGAAGAAAAAGATTGCTTTGATATGTTTGAATATGCGTCCCTTCCATATATCGGTCCTGTTGCGGGGTGGCAGCCTCACACATCTACTAATTACACTAAATCGGTAATTAAGATGTATCGTAATAAATATCAATTTGGTCAAATTGGAGTTTACGCTGTTCACTTAAAAGAAAATGATAAGATGATTGGAACAATAGAATTACATACTCTAACAAAAAACTTTAAAGCAGAATTAGGTTATACTATTAATCCTAAATATTGGGGATGCGGCTACGCTTATGAAGCAAGTAGAGAAGTTGTTAGATTTGGATTTGATGATTTAAATTTAAAAAGAATTGAATGTTGTTCTTTTATAGATAACTTGCAATCTAAAAGAGTATGTGAAAAGTTAGGTTTAACATATGAAGGTATAAGAAAGAAAGGATACCTTTTATATGATGGGACTATTCATGATCTTTTGTGCTATGCAATAACTGATGAAGAGTTCTATGATAGAGTTAGACTTGAGACTTGGTAAAAGACACTTCCTAATTAAAAGTGGCATGAGTAGTGGCAAATTATTCAAAAATAGGGTATAATATATAATATAAGAAAACGTTTTTAGGAAAGGAAAGAGGTAAAGAAAAATTAAATGAAGAAATTTCTATCGTTTTTATTTATTTGTCTAATGGCGTTAGTCTTTGTTGGATGTGGCGAAGATAATCCTAATAAACCAGATCCAGGCAAAGACCCTGAAAATGACCCAGGCACAGAACCAACTACAGAAGTTATTAACCCAACTGCAGTTGATTTCATGGGTAAAAAGAGTGAAGTAATTGTTGGTGATGAATTCACATTAACACTAAGAATTACTCCAAGCAATGCAAAAGGTTATAAAACTACTTGGGAAAGTTCTAATCCAAGTGTTGCATCAGTTGATGCTGGTGTAGTTAAGGCCTTATCAGTTGGTACAACTGAAATCAAGGTAACTGCAGGTGAGGTAACAAATTCTTTCGAACTAACTGTTAAAAACCCTCCAAAACCAGATGCTACTGATTTATTAATCTATTATTCTGAAGAAGAATTCTTAATTGGTGAAACAGAAAGACTATCTGTTGAAATTGATCCTAGCGAGGCTAGTCAAGAAGTTGTTTGGTCTTTTGATAAAGAAGGAATCGTATCAATTGATGAAAATAACGTTCTAACTGCACTTAAGGGTGGATTAGTAACAATCACATGTTCATCTAAATCTAACCCTGATGTTAAAGATTCTTATCAAGTAAGAGTTTATGATAATGTTGAAGGTATGGAAATTGTTGCTCAAGGAACAATGATGAAACCTGGAAACAAACAAACTCTAACAGTTGAACTATTAAAGAAGAGAGCAGATGGAACTGAAATTGTTAATAAGTCTGAAATCAAATGGGAAAGCACTAACCCTGATGTAGTAAGTGTTGCTTCTGATGGTCTTGTAACTGCTATTAAAGATGGTACAGCTACAATCAAAGCAATCGCTCAAGATAGTGGTCATTTCACAGCTGAAATCTTAATTACTGTTGCATCAACTGAAATTAAGATTGGTGATGTTAAGTATGGTTCAGTTAAGGATGCTATTAAGAACGCTAAAGCTGGCGACACAATTGAAATTGGAAAAGGCTCAATTAGTGAAGAATTTGAAATAAATAAGAGTGGATTAACATTCAAAGGTAATGAATCAACACTTAAAGGTCATATCGAAATTGCTGATGGTGTTTCTGATATTAAGTTTGAAACATTAATATTCTCTGATTTAGGATATATTACAGCACAAGCTACAGGCGACCCTGTTGGTGTTAAAGGCATTACATTTGGCAAGTGTGAATTTAATAACGTAGCATCAAAGAGTGATGGTACTATTCACTTCTTTGTTCCTGTTGAAGATTTCACATTCACTAACAATAAAGCAACATTTGCTTCTAATCGTGGTATTAGATTTGAAGCTGCTGAAAAGAATGCTTTAATTGATAATAATGAATTTGTTGGTGTAGCTGGAGTATTATACGATATGGTTCGTTGGATGGATGTTGCATCTGGAACTATTGCAATTACTAACAATATATTTGATACAACTACTCAATCACATATTCAAATTAAATATATTACTAATGCTACATATAATATTAACAATAATACATTCAAGAATGCCGCAAACGTATCTGTTGATTTACGTGAAGCTGTAGATGATAACATCACAAAGGCTACAATCAACGTTAAATATAATGAATTTAATGGTGGAGCTAATAGCTGGAGTGTTATTCGTTTAAGAAACTCAAGTGTAAATGGTAAACTTCCTGACCCTTCAAAGGTTGAAGTTAATATCAATTATAATAAGTTCATTGGAATTGATGTATCTAGTACAGCATATGTTGATAAACCAACAGACAATTGTACTGAAGGATTATTCAATATTGATAATAACTATTCTGATCAAGGTGCTCCTCAAGCTGTATGGTTCAATAACATGCAAAAGAGTATGAACGGTTGGACAACTTCAACTGATGAACTTGATAACTTTGGATTAGTTGATAAGATCAATAGTGAAGATAAATACTTAGTTGTTGGTACTCATAAAGATGTTACTAAGACAGGATACGCTACACTTGCTGAAGCACTAAAGAAAGCTAAAGAAGGAGATATCATCGTATTACTACCTGGTACTCATTCTGGTGATGTTATGATTAGTGTTCGTAATCTAACAATTACATCATTAAATGGTGGAAACAATCCATTAAGTGATAATACTAGAGAAGATGAAGCAATCTTCACTGGAACTATGAAACTTGGTGTTGAACTTGCAAAACTTACTATTAAGGGAATCAAGTTCACAGGTGCTGCTCAAATTTCTAATAATAAAGCTAATGCTGGTACAGCTGAAAACACAGCTACTAACTTAGATGGATTTACATTTACTAATAATATTGTTGAAGTATCAACAGGTGGTAATGGATTCATTTACTTTGTAGAATCTGCAAGTAGTTATAGTCATGATTTAATTTTCACTAATAACTCATTCAAAGCTGCTAGTGGATTCAGCGCTAAAGCTATGGTTTGGATTGATAATAACTATAACTTAACAGTTACTGGAAATCTATTTAGTGATATTAAAGCTGATTATGCATTCTATGTAAATGATGAAACTAAAGGTATGAGTGGTCAATTCTCAACAATTGAAAACAATACATTCAAGAATATTGATGGTTCTGCCCTACATATTAATTGGTTGAGCCCACTTCCACTTAATACAAAGACTTGTAAAGTATCAATTCAAAATAATACATTTAATACTGTTAGTAACAATGGTATTTATATTGGTGAAATGAACAATGCTGATATTTATGAATATATCAAAGTAATGTTCAATGAATTTACTGCTGTATCTAATGCTGCAATTCATTTCCAAAGAGTAACAGGAAATGCTAATATCAGTGCTAGATATAATATCTTCAATGATAATAAACCAGTTTATTACTTCAATAATAATTCATTAAATGCAGCAACTACTACATCTGGTGGCGTTGCACTTGATGCAACTGATTGCTTATTCTTAAAGGGTGGCAAGGTTAACACTGTTGAAAATTATAAGATTGGTGGAGATGTAAATTACACAACATCTGTTACTAGTAGAGATGACATTCCTGATCCAAATTCTAAAGCAACTGGCGTAACTATTAAAGGTGCTACACTTAATGTTGGTGAGACTAAGCAATTAGAAGTTGAATATACTCCAAAGAATACTGCTAATATTGGTGTTACATGGAGCGTAAGCGATACATCTATTGCCACAATCACTGCTGATGGCGTTATTAAAGGTCTAAAGAGTGGTAAAGTAACTGTTACAGCTACATATGTTCATAACGCTACAGTTAAAGGAACAGCTGAAGTTACATTCACTGATTGGCAAGATGTTGAATTAACATTCAGCGGAAGCGGAATCTTAAATGTTGAAGATCAATTAACAATGAATGCTAAGGTTATTGGTAGTATTACTACAGGCGAAATTGAATGGTCAACAAGTAATGCTAATATCGCAACAGTTGAAAATGGTAAAGTAAAAGCTTTAGCCATCGGTAATGTTGTTATTACTGCTAAGATTAAGGGAACTGAAATTAAACAAAGCGTTACTTTACAAGTAAAAGAAAAGTCTGGAGATAGTGAAATCGATAAATTATTAGATTTATTAACTCAAGGACACAGAGCTGTTGTTGAAAACATGGGTATT
>CAKJYW010000026.1 GCA_918272565.1 Bacilli bacterium | reverse complement strand
AAAATGTTTAAAGAGTCTTTTTGGGCAATTGTTCCTGCCTTAATTGCGATTATATTCGCACTTATTAGCAAAGAAGTTTATATATCATTATTTATAGGAATTGTTGTTGGGGCATTCTTAATTGTAGATTTACATGTTTTAGATGCCTTTACTAAAACTATAGAACTATTTACCAATGGATTAGGCTTTGATACATCGGATTTATCTAATAGTAGTATTTATAATTTTAGTATCATACTATTTCTAGTATTACTTGGAATATTAGTTGTATTAGTAAATAGAAGTGGTGGAGCTAAGTCATATGGTGATTGGAGTAGTAGGACATTTAAGAGTCGTAAATCTGTAATGGGTGCTACAATCGGACTTGGTGCGATAATCTCTGTTGATGATTATTTTAATAACCTAACAGTTGGTTCTATTATGGTTCCTGTAACTGATAGTCATAAGATTAGTAGAGCAAAACTTGCTTATTTAATTGACTCAATTGCAGCTCCTATTTGTATCATTTGCCCTATTTCTAGTTGGGCGGTTGCTGTTAGTGGTGTTGCTAAAGACTCGGGACTATCAGGTTTTACAACATTCATTCAAACAATCCCATTTAATCTATATGCTTTGTTTACTATTGCTCTTTTATTAATCTTAACATTTACGGGTAAAGATTATGGAAAGATGAAAAAATATGAAAGAAGTGCTTTAGAAGGAAATGATGAATCAATTAACCAAGATGTTAATGATGATTTGTTACAAAAAGTAGTTCAAAGCGAAAAAGGAAAAGTAATAGATTTAGTTATTCCAATTGTTGTTTTAGTTGTTGTTTCATTATTCTTTATGCTTTATACTGGTGGATTATTTAGTGGAACTAGTACTATAATGGAAGCATTTGGTAATTGTGATAGTGGTATTAGTCTTTGTGTTGGTGCTTTATTTGCCATTCTTACATGTCTACTAATGTATTTACCTAGAAAGATAATGACATTTAAAGAATTCACAAAGTGTTTTGTTGATGGATTTAAGTCAATGGTTCCTGCTGTTATGATTTTAGTTCTCGCTTGGACTTTAAACTGTGTTTGCCAAGAACTTGGAATCAATACATTTGTTAATAACGTTGTTAAAGATAATGTTAATTTGGGATTCATCCCTGCAATATTCTTCTTGTTTGCTTTAGGCTTAGGCTTCGCAACAGGAACAAGTTGGGGAACATTCTCAATTTTAATCCCACTAGTTGTTACTATTACAAGTAGTGATCCACGCCTTACAATCATTGCCATAAGCGCAATATTAAGTGGTGCTGTATGTGGTGACCATGTATCTCCAATCAGTGATACAACAATCCTTGCTTCATCTGGATCAAAATGTAACCACATTATCCACGTTCAAACCCAAATGCCATATGCTTTGTTAGTTGCTCTATCAAGCTTAATAGGATTTATTGTAGCGGGATTTAGTAAAAACTTATGGTTAACATTACTTGTTACTAGTGTAATCTTAGGTGGAGGATTTGTTTTAACAATTTATCTATCAGATAAAAAAGAAAAGAAAATAGAAAACAAAAACGAGTAGAAAATCTACTCGTTTTATTTTCCTTCTTCAACAAGTTTTTTAAACCTGTTAAATATTAATTTACTTATTTCATCATTTGGAATCTTTTCTGGATGCCATTGGGTAGCAATAATTGGAAGTTCATTATGGATAATCGCTTCGATTGTTCCATCAGTGTGCCATGCTATTGCTTGCATGTTTGGAGCTACATCCTTAACAGCTTGGTGATGATAGCTATTAACGATAATCTTTTCATCAAAATCAAGAAGTCTATTCTTAATTGTATGAACTTCATGATCATAAAGGATACCACGATGGTCATTACCGATATGTTGATATAGTGTTCCACCCATAAATACATTAATTGATTGGATTCCTCTACAAATACCAAGCATTGGTTTTTTAGCTTTAGCTGCATATTCAACAACTAACTTATCTAGGATATCCATATCAAGATTGATTTCTTTACTTTCACCAGTGTTAGTCTCCCCAAACCACTTAGGATCGATGTCGCTTCCACCAGTCACAACAAATCCATCACATTTTTCAAATACTTCAGTTGGATTAGGATTGTTTAGTGTTAACATAACAACATTAAATCCAATGCTATTCATAGCATTAACATAAGTTGTATTAACAAATTGTTTTTCAACACCTTCTTCAACAAGTACTCTAGGTGTTACACCAATTAATTTCGCCATTTTATTTATTTGTCCTTTCTTTAATTCTTGTTGCAATATATTCATCTAGTCCTTTTGGAACATAATCAGTAATACTATTTCCAAACATAACTAGTTCCTTGATTGATGAACTTGATAAGAACAAGTTATCAGTTGATGGGAACAAGATGAAGGTATCAATTGAATTATCAATTGAGCGATTGAATTGGAATAGAGTGATTTCACTTTGATAATCGATGAAATTACGTAATCCTCTAATTATTACAGATGCACCAACTTTTTTAGCGTAATCTAAAACTAGGGTGTCGCTTGCTTCAACAATTACATTAGGGATATCTTTAGTAGCTTCTTTTAACATAAATACTCTTTCGCTTTCAGAGAATAAGTATTTTTTGTTAGGATTAAGGCTTACTAAAACATATACCTTATCAAAGATATTAGCACTACGTTTGATTATGTCTAAATGTCCGTTACTAATTGGATCAAATGATCCTGGATATACTGCAGTTTTCATATTTTTACCTCTTTGTTAATTATATAATAAGAGACAAAAAAAAGCAATAAAATGGCACATTATGTGACTTTGTTTGATAGTCAAATGAAACATTTATAAAGATAATTTTAGATATTGTCATTTAGATTGTTTCTAAAAATATGGAAATAATCATTTTATTATGATAAAATATATTTAATAATCTTGTATTAATCTATAGGAGGGTAGAATTATGGACAGAGTTAGAACCAGATTTGCACCAAGTCCAACTGGATTTATGCACATCGGTAATTTAAGAACAGCTCTTTATTGCTACTTATTTGCTAAACAAAATGGTGGAGATTTCATTTTAAGAATCGAAGACACTGATGTTGAGCGAACAGTAGAGGGAGCAATTGACATTATTTATCAAACACTGAAAGAATCTAACATCAAAGTTGATGAAGGACCACTTCAAGGTGGAGAATATGGTCCATATGTTCAAACACAAAGAAAAGATATTTATATGAAGTACGCTTTAGAGCTTGTTGAAAAAGGGGCAGCTTATTACTGTTTCTGTGATAAAGAACGTCTTGACTCACTAGTTGGTGAAAACGGAATTAAGCGTTATGACAAGCACTGCTTGCATCTATCTAAAGAAGAAGTTGCAATGCGATTAGCTCGAGGCGACAAGTGGGTTATTAGACAAAACATGCCTACTGAAGGTGTTAGTGAGTTTGATGATTTAGTATTTGGTCATGTAACAATTCCAAACAATGAGCTTGAAGACCAAATCTTAATCAAATCAGATGGTTTACCTACATATAACTTTGCAAATGTTATCGATGACCATCTAATGAAGATTAGTCATGTTATGCGTGGTAACGAATATTTAAGTAGTACACCTAAATATAATTTGTTATATGATGCTTTTGGTTGGGAGCACCCACAATATGTGCACCTTACTCCAATTATGAAAGATGCTCAGCGTAAACTATCAAAGCGTCATGGTGATGCTAATTTCAATGACTTTACAGAAAAAGGATATTTACCTGAAGCGATTATTAACTATATCGCGCTCCTTGGATGGAGTCCAAAAGGTGAAGAAGAGAAGTTCTCAATGGATGAACTAATTGAAAAGTTCTCAATTAGTGGTTTATCTAGAAGTAGTTCAATCTTTGATGAAGCAAAGATGAAATGGTTAAATGGTGAATATATCAAAGAACTTGATTTTGATAGATTCATGGATCTGGCTACTCCATTCTTTGAAAAGAGCAAAGTTAAAGGATTATACGATTACCGTAAATTAGGTGTTTTAATCCAATCAAGAATTGAAATCTTAAGCGAAATCCCTGAAAAAGTAGATTTTCTAGCAGAGTTTACTCCTGCTAATCGCGATATGTACTTTAACAAGAAATTTAAGATTGATGATAATTTAGCTAAGGTAGTTTTAGAAAAGTCAATTGAAGAATTAAAAGATTATGATAACTGGACAATTGATGGATTACATGAAGCAATTGCAAAGATTAGTGAAGAGTTAGAAGTAAAACCTGGTGTAACATACACTGTTTTAAGAATTGCCTTAACTGGTGTGATGGTTACTCCTGGAGGAAGCCCTGAAATGGCCGATATTTTAGGAAAAGAAGAATCTCTAAAGAGATTAAATGAAAGTTTAAAAAGTTTATTATAAAAGGTGAAAATATGAAAAATATGATTGATATTAAAATATGCCAAAGTGTTTTAGAAAAATGTCTATCAACTGGTGGAGATTTTGCTGAAATATTTGCAGAAGAAACAACAAAGAATAGCTACTCAATGGTTAGTGGTGAATTGAAGAATGCTTCAACAAACAATCTTCATGGAGCATCTATTCGTATTTTAAAAGGTGCTAAAGAAATCAGTGGTTACACTAATGATTTTAGTTTAGAAAGCTTAATGAAGTTAGCTGAAAACTTAAGCGAATCTGTTGAAGGAGAAAACTTAGGTATTAAGTTTACTCTAAAAGAAGAAAAGCCTGCAAAGATCGTTAAAGCAGTTAAAGCTCCTTCAAAAGTTAGCAATGAAGAAAAAGTTGCTTTATTAACTAAAGCATCAAAAGCTGCTAAAGAATATAGTGAAGAAGTTGTTCAAGTAATGGCTTCATTAATGGATGAAGAACAACATGTATTAGTTGCTAATAGTTTTGGTAAATACATTGAAGATGATCGTCATCACCTAAGACTTGCAGCTTCAGCTGTTGCCGCATTCAATGGTAGCATGCAAACAGCAAACGACTCAATTGGTGGAAACTGCGGTTATGAGATTTTTGATGAAAAAGATGTAGCAGCTATGAGTAAAGAAATTGCCAAAGCAGCTGTAACTATGGCTCATGCTGATGAAATGGTTGGCGGTGTTTATACAGTAGTTATCGACAATGCTTTTGGTGGCGTTTTACTTCATGAAGCATGCGTTCATAGCCTAGAAGCAACAAGCGTTGCTAAAGGTGCATCTGTAATGTGTGGCAAGTTAGGTCAAAAGATAGCTAGTGACATCGTAACTGCAATCGATGATGGAACTAGATGCGACCAATGGGGATCACTGAATATGGATGATGAAGGTAACCCAACTCATAAGAACGTTCTAATTGAAAATGGTATCTTAAAGAGCTATTTAGTTGACTACCGTAATTCTAGAATTATGAATCATCCAATCACTGGATCAAGCCGTAGACAAAACTATCGTTATTCACCAACTTCAAGAATGACAAATACATTCTTTGCTCCTGGTAAAGATACATTTGATTCTATTATTGCTAATACTAAATTTGGTCTATATGCAAAGAAGATGGGTGGAGGAAGTGTTAATCCATCAACTGGTGAATTCAACTTTGCAGTTAACGAAGGTTATATGATTGAAGATGGAAAGATTACTAAACCAGTTAGAGGAGCAACTTTAGTTGGTAGTGGATCTCAAGTATTATTAAATATCGATATGATTGCTGATAACCTAGACTTTGGTCATGGAATGTGCGGAAGCGCTAGTGGTAGTATCCCAACTGACGTTGGTCAACCTACAATCCGTGTTCAAAACATGGTTGTTGGAGGAAGAGGTAGCAAATGATGAACGTTAAAGAATTAATAAACAAAGCAAAACTTGCTGGCATTAGTGACATCGAAGTATATCAAAGTATTACTGATTCTACTTCAATCTCTATCTTTAATGGTGAAGTAGATAAGAGTACAATCAATTCAAGCAATGTTTATAGCATCCGTGCTATTTACAACGATAAGATGTCTGCTTACACTTTTGAAAATCAAGAAGCTAATCTTGATGATATAATTGAAAAATTAAAAGAAAACGCTAAAGCTATTACCGCAACAGAAGAAGTTGAAATCTTCGGTGGTAGTGAAAAATATGAAACTATCGAAAGAGAAGATGGAAAGTTCAAAGAACATACTATTGCTGAAAAAGTTGCTCTAGCAAAAGAAGTTGAGAAAATCGCTAAATCTTTAGATACTCGTATCGTTTTAGTTAACTACTGTGTTTATGAAGAAGAAAAAAATACTGTTAAGATTATCAACTCTAAAGGCTTAGATTTAGAAAAGAAAGCTGAATATGGTGTTTTAGTATTAGGCGTAGTTTCTAAAGATGAAACTCCAAATCCTCAAAATGGATTCGAAGTTAAAGTTGCACTTAATTATGATGAATTAGATCCAGAAAAGATCGCTAAAGAAGCAGTTAAACAAGCTGTTTCTATGTTAGGTGCTGCTCCTTGTGAATCAAAGACTTATCCTGTTATTATTGAAAATAAGGCAATGGCTAGTTTACTTGGCGGTTTTGATTCTATTTTCACTGGTGAAGCATTACTTAATAAAGTAACTCCACTAGCAGGAAAAGAAGGAACTAAGATTATGCAAGATTGCGTAACTATTCTTGATGCTCCACTTGATAAAGCTGCTGTTTCTGCTCAACCATTTGATGATGAAGGTGTTGCTTGTTACAATAAAGCAATCGTTGAAAATGGTGTATTTAAAACATTCATGCACAACTTAAAGACTGCTAAGAAATTTAACACTACTTCAACAGCTAATGGCGTTAAAGCTGGTGATAGAATCACTACTGGTAGCTATAATTTATTTATTGAAAAAGGCGAAAAGACAAAAGAAGAGCTTATCGCTTCACTTGATGAAGGTTTATTAATTGATGATTTAAGTGGATTACATGCAGGATTAAATCCTATCAGCTGTGATTTCTCTGCTCAATCATCTGGTTACTTAATCAAGAATGGTAAGATTGAACGTCCAGTAACACTAATCGTTGTTAGTGGCAACTTCTTAAAGATGATGAACGATATCGAAGCAATCGGTAGCGATCTATATCTTGGATATAACGGAACAGGAGCTCCTTCAATTTTGTTCAAGGGACTTCCAGTTTCTGGTAAATAATTAATATAGGAGAAAAGATATCTCAAAAGAGATATCTTTTTATTGAATATGAAATTTAGTGAAATAATCAGTAATTCCCTAATTTTAAGCGGAATTAACAAAATGAATATAACTGAACTAACTGAGGTTCAAGAAAAAGTTATTCCTTTAGCAAAAAATGGTAGCGATATAATCTGCCAAGCTCCAACTGGAACTGGTAAAACTTTAGCTTTTGCACTCCCTATTTTAGAAAAGATTAAGGCAACAAATAAAGTTCAAGCTATCGTTATCGCCCCAACAAGAGAACTTGCTAATCAAATAGCAACTGACATTAATAAAGTATCTTGCGATATGCTTAACACTAAAGCATTAGCAGTTTATGGTGGAGAACCAATCGATAAACAAATCTATAATCTAAAGAAGAAGCCACAAATAATTGTGGCTACTCCTGGTAGACTAATCGATCATTTGGAGCGTAGGACAATAAAGCTAACTGATGTAGCAACGGTTGTACTAGACGAAGCAGATGAGATGCTCAATATGGGATTCATTGAAGACATCAAGACGATTCTAAATGTCTGCCCTACTCCTCATCAAACAATGCTCTTTTCCGCTACAATCTCTAAAGATATTGAAGCAATCGCTAAAGAATTCTTTTCAAAAGATGCTATTACTATTAGAGTAAACACTAAAGAGTTAACAGTTGATTTAATCGATCAATATTACATTGATGTAAAAGAGAAAGATAAAGTTGAAGTAATCTCTAGAATCTTAGACATCAATGACTATAAATTAGTAATGGTCTTTTGTAATACTAAAAAGACGGTTGATGAAGTTACTAGTGGGCTACTTATGCGAGGATTTTTGGTTGAAGCTTTGCATGGTGATATGCGTCAAATGCAAAGAGATAGGGTAATGGCTCGTTTTAAAGCGGGATTAATCAATATTTTAGTTGCTAGTGACGTTGCCGCAAGAGGTCTAGATATTAATAATTTAGATGTTGTCTTTAACTTTGATGTTCCTCAAGATAATGAATATTATGTTCATAGAATTGGTAGAACTGGTAGAGCTAATAAGAATGGTCTATCAATCACATTAGTTACAAGAAGCGAAAAGAGTCATCTAAAAGAAATAATTAGGTATGCTAAATGCGATATCACCCAAATGATGATACCAACAGTTGAGAAAGTGACTAAATACCGTGTCAAAAAAGTCATTCGCGATGCTCTAGATTTAACAAACGAGGATGATTTAGTAACTAAATACGTGGAAAAAGAAATTGCAAAACTCGATTTAGTAGATGCTAGTAGATTAGTTACCGGACTAATTAGTTTAGAATTAAAAGAAAAAACAGACTCTTCCTCAATCGAACTAATTTCAGATATTAATGATAGAAGCGATAAAAGAAGTACCAAGATGGTAAGAATCTTTGTTAATGTTGGTAAGAAAGATAAACTAAAAGTTTATAATTTAACTGACCTCTTAACTAAAAAGACCGATTTATCAAATAAAGAAATAGATAATGTGGAAATACATGATAATTTCTCTTTCTTTGATATTCCTGAGTCTTATAAGACGGATTTAATTAATAGTGATATTGAATACAAAAATATACCTCTAAAGTTTGAAGTTGCTAAAGACAAAAGAAAAACAAAAACTAAATCAAAGAAGAACTAAAAAACAGGATATATCTTATCAAAATGAAGATATATCCTGTTTTATTTTTATATGGGTTAGTTATTTGGATTCGTTTTTAATTTTTAACAATAAGTTACGCATTTTCGTAAAATCATTGACAACAGTATCATACACTATAGAAGCTTCTACAACATCATAATTATGAACTATCTTATTACGTATGCCTCGAATTTCATTCCAAGCAATGTCTGGATGAGCAAATTTGAAGGAATCAGAAATATGACTTGCATTTTCTGATATTTGGATAAACGAAAACATTACTGCATTTAACAAAATTTCATCTTTTTCAAAATCCTGAAGTGAGACGTTGATAACATTATCAATAGAAAAAGTAGCATTCTATATTATTTTGTTAATATAGTATAAGTCATCTTTTTTTGTTATCCATAAATCTTGATTCCTTCCTTAAACACTTCTTTTATAAACTCTTTATTATTTAAGGCATCATCAAGCCTAATCAAATCAACTTTTTTATGAAGATTATCAGACAAATCCTGTAGTAATCCATAGTAGTTTAGACCAGTAATACTCGAGTCAATTAATAAGTCAACATCACTTGTCTCTGTTTGCTTGTTTTTTGCATAACTACCAAAAAGATAACAATAGTTGATATCATATTTTTTAAATACATTAGATGTTATTGTCTTTATTGTATCTATTGAAAGTATGCCATGTTCTTCATCAACTTTTGCTTTCTCTGCAAGCATTTCACACATCTTTTTGTATTTCAAGTTTTCATGATATTTACTTTCTTTTTCATAGCGAAAATAAGTCTTATAAGCAACACCTAAAAAGTCTGCGGCTTGCTTTTGTGTGAATCCACATGCTAGTCTATTTTCTTTTAGTTGCATTGTTATCCTTCCTTTCTTCGATTATATTATAGCATAAATGGCTATTATTGTAAATAGAAAACAGCCAAAATGGCTATTATATTTACAAATGATTAGTCATTTCGGCTTTTGTGATATTTTTCAATTGGTCATTTTTTATAGTATATCCCCTGATACAATGATGCATCACGCATCCTCTTATCTATTTCATTCATTATAACAAGTTTCTTTAAACTCCATTTTGGTTCAATTAGTTGATCTTTAGGCGCATCACCATTAATTCTATGGATGACGATATCGCTTCTTAATAGAGCAATTTGACTGACAGTTATATCAACATATTCTTCAAGGGTCAAAACTTTAAAGCCTTTTTCATAATAAAGAGTTTCAAGGTCAGTACCTTTAAGGATAAAAAGAGAATGAATTTTTATTCCTTGAATATCCATGGCGTTTAAGAATTTGATGTTATTTAACATATCATCTTTTTCTTCATATGGTAAACCATTGATGATGTGAACTATAACTTCAATACCAGCATTTCTAAGTCTATTAACCGCATCACAAAATACATCTAAAGTATAACCACGATTTATTAGGTGAGCAGTTTCTTCATTTATGGTTTGTAGTCCAAGTTCAACCCAAACTGGTTTGATTTTGTTAATCTCACTTAGTAAATCGATCACTTCACTATCTAAGCAGTCGGGACGAGTCGCTACTGATAAGCAGACTATATCTTTATCGAGGTTAATTGCTTCATAGAATAGTTTTCTTAGCTTTTCAATCGGACCATAAGTATTAGTATTAGCTTGAAAGTAGGCGATGTATTTAGCATCTGGCCATTTCAAAGATATGATATTTTTGACTTCTCTAAATTGCTTATCTAGAGGATCGCCTCTTCTACCTCCAAACTCACCACTTCCTTCTGGTGAACAAAAGATGCAACCACGATTTGAAATGGTTCCATCACGATTTGGACAAGTGAAGTCACCATTTAACGCTACTTTAAAGACTTTCTTATCGAAGCGTTTCTTTAGATAATAGTCAAGTGTATAATAACGATGTTGGGAAGTTATATATTCTTTCATAATTTACCTTCTATTTTAAATTATTATAACACAAAGATTTTTTATTTAAAACCTTGTAAATAGTCTAAACTATGGTATATAATAAAGTTGCCTAGAGAGTTCGCTATTTTAATATATGCGAACCGAACATTTTAATTTAGGGAGTTGAGGCTCATTTGGAGTTGAAAGCTTATTTTAGATAAGAATCCCGATAATGAGCAAAATAGAGACTACCCACCGTGGAGCTATCTGGTTTCACATTACACAGGTGCGAAAGGCACCACTAGCGGCTTTCTGGGCCTCGATTATGATTGAAGTGATTCAATCATTTTTTATTTATTGAAGATAAGGGGCTATTGTGGTATAATACCATAAGTAGGTGAAAACAAATGATAGAAAAAATATTAGAAAATGTTAGTTTAAAAATTAAAGAAATCTTAAAGGAAATAGGAGTAACAGAGGAAATAGAGGTTTTGTTTGAAGTGCCAAAAGAAGAAGCTTTCGGTGACTATTCAACAAACGTAGCTATGAGAATGGCTAGATCTTTACACAAAGCTCCAGTAGTTATTGCAACTGAACTCTTAGAAAAGATGGATCTAGCTAGTTTACATTTAGAAAAAGCTGAAGTTAAGGGTGCAGGATTCATCAATTTCTTTTTAGATAAGAAATATTTAACTAACGTTGCTTTTAAGATATTAAAAGAAAAAGAACATTTTGGTGATTTAAATATTGGCGAAGGCAAGAAATATTTATTAGAATATGTTAGTGCTAATCCAACAGGCTTTTTACATGTTGGCCATGGTAGAGGAGCTGCTTATGGTGACTCTCTAGCTCGTATCATGAAAAAAGCAGGATACGTTGTTGGGCGTGAGCACTATGTTAATGATGCTGGTAACCAAATCCATAATATGACTGAAAGTATCCATGAAAGATATAAAGAACTATTAGGTCTAGAATGTAATTTACTTGAAGATTATTATCATGGAAAAGAAATCATCGATATTGCGAAAATGATTAAAGAAGAAAAAGGAGACTATTATTTAAATAATCCTTATTATGATGATTTTCGCAAGTTTGGTTTAAATTATTTACTTGATGGACTTAAGAAAGACTTGAAGGATTTCAATGTTGAATTTGATACATGGTTTAGTGAAAAGTCACTATACGATAGTGGTGATGTTGAAAAGACTTTAGAGTTCTTAAAAGAAAAAGGATACACTTACGTTAGTGAAGGCGCTCTTTGGCTAAAGACTAGCGAAAGAGGAGATGAAAAAGATAGAGTATTAGTTAAAAGCGATGGAAGCTTAACTTACTTTACTCCTGATATTGCTTATCACAAGAATAAACTAAGCCGTGGATATGATCATCTAATCGATGTTTTAGGTGCTGACCACCATGGATATATCCCTAGACTTAAAGCTGCCATTAGTTTTGTTGGGGGAGATCCTGACTTATTAGATGTTGAAATATTACAAATGGTTAGAGTTTTAGAAAATGGCGAAGAAGTTAAGATGAGTAAAAGAAGTGGTAAAGCTATCACTTTAAGAGACTTAATCAATGAAGTAGGAACTGACGCTCTTCGTTTTATGTATTCATCTAAATCACTTTCAACTCACATGGATTTAGATATCGACTTGATGAAGAAGAATACTAACGAAAACCCTGTTTATTATGTTCAATATGCTTATGCTAGAATTAGTGGTTTATTTAGAACTTTAGAAGAAAATGGAAAAGACTTTGAGTTAGTATCAGAATTCAATAAACTAAATTACGAGACATCTTATAAACTAATCAAAGTGTTGCTTCAATACCCTAGTTACGTTTTAGATGCTGCTACAAAGCGTATTCCTCACAAGATTAGTCAATACGCATTGCTACTTGCTACTGCTTTACACTCTTATTACAACGATGAAAAGATAATAAGCGAAGATAAAGAATTAACAAATGAAAAATTAACATTACTTAAAGCGGTTCAAATTGTTTTGAAAGATTCACTTGGACTACTTGGAGTTAATGTAAAAGAAAGAATGTAGGTGCTATTTATTAGCACCTTTATGCGCCCATAGTTCAATTGGATAGAGCATCTGGCTTCGAACCAGAAAGTTGTGGGTTCGAGTCCTACTGGGCGTACCATAAAAGAAACCTCTTTTGTCTACCACGGCAAAAGGTTTTTTTCTTACATTTTGGGCAAAAATCGGGCAAATATAGGCAAAATCGGGCTTTCAGGCGGTGGATCAGCCGTTCGGAAGCCCGATTTTTTCTGTTTTCAGAGCAAAAACGCCGGTGTACTTTTTACGTTTTTTTGCTCTGTAAAGAACTCCAAAAAAAATATGGGGTGGGTGGATTTGAAGCACTATAGCTTGATTTTGTACCTTTTGGCAGTTCTTAGACATAAAAGAAATGAGGTAAGGAAAAGCCTCGTAAATCGTTGCGACAACAACGGTTTGCGGGGCTTTTTGCTTTCAAGCGGATTGACAAAACGAGATTTAGGGTGTATAATAATAAAAAATAGGTCACCGGAGGACAGTGTGCCGTAGCACGTGGGATTGCAATCGTTTGTTTGCTTTTCGCCTGTCGGATAAGGTGTCGAGTGC
>CAKJYW010000025.1 GCA_918272565.1 Bacilli bacterium | reverse complement strand
GGAAAGACTGTTGAACAAATTAAGGCAAGATGTGAAGAATTACACGAATTCAACCCTATGATGGGTCATCGTGGATGCCGTTTAGCTGTTTCTTATCCTGAAATCTGTGAAATGCAAACAACTGCAATTATCAACGCTGCAATAAATGTTCAAAAGAAGACTGGTAAACCTGTGACACCTGAAATTATGGTTCCACTAGTACTTGAAGCTAAAGAACTTAAGTTCGTTAAGGCTATCATCACTGCTACAGCTGATAAGCTAATTAAGGAAGCTAAAGTTAAACTTAATTACTCAGTTGGTACAATGATTGAAATTCCAAGAGCAGCATTACTTGCTGATGAAATTGCTCAAGAAGCAGAATTCTTCTCATTTGGTACAAACGACTTAACTCAAATGACATTTGGATTCAGTAGAGATGATGTAACTAAGTTCTTACCTGATTACTATGCTAACAAGATTCTAGAAGAAGATCCATTCAAGACTCTAGATAAGAATGGTGTTGGTAAATTAGTTAGAATGGCTGCAACACTTGGTCGTGCAACTCGCCCTGACTTACACTTAGGTGTTTGTGGTGAAACTGGTGGTGAACCTCACTCAATCGAATTCTACAATAAAGTTGGATTAGATTATGTATCATGCTCACCATTTAGAGTTCCTGTAGCTAGACTTGCAGCTGCTCAAGCTGAAATCAAAGCTAAATCACAAAAATAAAAAACAAGGCTAAGATATAATCTTAGCCTCTTTTAATAAAATGGCCTTAATTGAACATTCAATTAAGGCCTTGTTTTTATTAGAATTCACAGTTTTTAGGAGTTCTTGGATAAGGAATAACATCACGGATGTTATCGATACCTGTTAGATACATTATCAATCTTTCAAATCCCATTCCAAATCCTGAGTGAACGCATCCTCCATATCGTCTAGTATCTAAATACCAGTCGATTTCTTTTGCGTCTACGTGAAGTTCTTTCATTCTAGCAAGTAATTTGTCTAGGTCTTCCTCTCTTTGACTTCCACCCATTAATTCACCTGCTTGAGGAACTTCTAGGTCAACTGCCGCAACAGTTTTACCATCATCATTTAATTTCATATAATATGCTTTAATATCTTTTGGCCAATTTGTAATAAATACTGGTCCATTGAAGTATTCAGTGATGTAACGTTCGTGTTCTTTAGCAATATCATCTTCATAATTTGGTTCAAATTCCCATTTGATGTTTGCTTTCTTTAGAATATCAATTACATCATGATGAGTAATTCTAGTGAATTTTGAAGTAAGAAGAGATTCTAATTTAGCTTTTGTTCCTTTTTCAACAAAGTTATCACAGAATTCAATTTCACTTGGACATTTATCAAGTACATATTTAACAACAAATTTTAACATTTCTTCTTCAATATCCATTAAGCCTTCTAAATCACAGAAAGCCATTTCTGGTTCAATCATCCAGAACTCATTTGCATGAGTCTTAGTATTTGAGTTTTCTGTTCTAAATGTTGGGCCAAATGTGTAAATATCAGAGAAAGCCATAGCAAATGTTTCACCTTGAAGTTGACCACTACCTGTAATATAGGCTTGCTTTCCAAATAAGTCTTTTGAAAAATCAACCTTTTTATCTTCAGTAAGTGGTAAATCATTCATATTTAAAGTAGTAATCTTAAACATTTGGTCGCTACCTTCACAGTCAGCACAAGTAATTAGAGGAGTGTGAACATAAACATAACCTCTATCTTGGAAATAAGTGTGAATTGCTTGAGCTGCAACGCTTCTAATTCTAAACACTGCACTAAATAGGTTAGTTCTTGCTCTTAAGTGAGCAACTTCTCTTAAGAATTCTCTTGTGTGACGCTTTGGTTGAATTGGATAATTTTCAGGACAGTCGCCTAACATAACAACTTCAAGAGCATGGATTTCTAAAGGTTGCTTCATTTCAGGAGTTAATTTAACAATACCTCTAACTGATACTGACATACCAACTCTAAATTTAGATATTTCTTCAAATGAAGCTAGCTTATCATCATAAACAACTTGAACTGTTTCAAAGCATGTTCCATCATTAACGTTTAAGAAACCAAATTGCGCTTGGCTACGATTAGTTCTAACCCATCCAAAAATTAAAACTTCTTTTTCGCTAAATTCTTCTTTCCTTAAGAAGATCTCTTTTAGTTTTGTTCTTTTCATAACTACCTCCAAAAATATAAAAAGTCCTTAAAACAAACATATAAAATTTGTTCTAAGGACGAAATAGCTTATTTTGCCACACCGTGGTGCCACCTTAATTCTAGAGTTTCCTCTACTCATTATACTTTTAACGCAAGTTGACGTTTGGTTCTACTAAAGTTTCCTTTTTCTTCCAAAAACTCCGAGTGTTCTTTCTTTTATCTATATAAGTGGGTTTTCACTGCCCCCACATCACTTTGTATAGGGAGATAAAATACTTTTCTCTTCATCGTTATTTGTATGTATTTTATCACTTAAAGATATTTAAGTCAACTAAAACAAACTTCATCTAGATAGTTTTGATGATTTATAGTATAATATAAACACATATGAGGTAGAAATTATGAAGAATAAAAATTATGAAGTAGAAGTTCCTGAAGGATATAAGGTAGCTAAAGTAATCGATGCAGCAAACACTAAGTTTGGTGTATTGATGAATGTTTTTGCCGGAGTAATAGGTATAGTATTAATGGGAATCTTTATTTTAATATATAGAAAAGATTATAAAGAATTCTCATTTGATTATGAAGTTTTAATAAAGTTTTTAATTGTAATGGTATGTTATATATTACTTACTATCATCCATGAATTACTTCATGGTCTAGCTTATAAGATATTAACAAAAAGGAAACTAAAGTTTGGTTTAACATTTACTGTTGCTTTCTGTGGGGTGCCTGATATATACGTATATAGAAAAGCAGCGATTATCTCTTTACTTACACCATGTGTTGTTATTTCTATAGCTTCATTAATTGGTATATTTTTAGTTAATGATAGTGCAATTAGATTAGGTTTAATCTTCCTATTCTCATTTCACTTTGGTGGATGTAGCGGAGACTTATATGGATTTTTATTATATTTATTCAAATTTAGAGACAAGACAACACTAATGAATGATACTGGTCCAAAGCAGACATTCTATGTGAAAGAATAAGAAAGGAGAAATACTATGTTTTTACCCGTTTGCAAACAAGATTTAATAGACAGAAACATCGAACAAGTAGACTTCGTTTTTGTAAGCGGGGATGCATATGTTGATCATCCATCATTTGCGATGGCAATTATTTCTAGAGTGCTAGAAGCAAATGGCTATACTGTTGCTATTCTTTCTCAACCAAGGTGGGATAGAATAGATGATTTTTGTGAATTTGGGGAGCCAAGGCTTGGATTTCTAGTTTCAAGTGGGAATTTAGATTCAATTGTTAATCATTATACAGTCAGTAAGCATAAAAGAGATTATGATTATTATTCTGAAGGCGGTAAAACTGGACGTAGACCTGATTATGCAATTAGAGTTTATACACAGTTAATAAAAAAAGCTTATCCTAAGAGCCCAGTTATTATTGGGGGAATAGAAGCATCACTTAGGCGTCTTGCTCACTATGACTATTTTAAGAACACTTTAAAACCATCAATATTATTTGAATCAGGAGCTGATTTAATAAGTTACGGAATGGGTGAAAGAAGTATTGTTGAAGTGGCTGATGCTTTAAATAGTGGACTAGATATCAAAGATATCATCTTTGTTAGAGGGACCGTTTATAAAACTAAGAATAAACTATATATTCCAGATGATGCAATAATCCTTCCATCATTTAAAGAAGACAAGGAAGATAAAATAACTTATGCTAAAAGTTTTAAGATTCAGTATGATAATACTGATCCATATTCAGCTAAAACATTAGTCGAAGAGTATGACGGAGTGTGGGTTGTAGAAAACCCTCCTCAATACCCTCTTTCTCAAGATGAGCTTGATAATGTTTATGAGCTTCCATATGAAAGAACTTATCACCCAATGTATAAAGAGGGTGTTCCCGCAATCAATGAGGTTAAGTTTTCTCTAGCAATCAATAGGGGATGTCTTGGAAGCTGCTCTTTTTGCTCTTTAAACTTTCACCAAGGTAGAATCATTCAATCTAGAAGTAAAGAGTCAATTATAAGAGAAGCAAAACAAATGATTAACGATCCTGATTTTAAAGGATATATTCATGATGTTGGTGGACCAACTGCTAATTTCTATATTAAAGCGTGTTCTAAACAAGATAAATTTGGAGCTTGTGTAAATAAGAAATGTTTGTTTCCTAAAAAGTGTCAAAACTTACAAGTTAGTCACAAAGAATATTTAGATATTTTAAGAGCTTTAAGAAATCTCAAAGGAGTTAAAAAAGTATTTATTAGAAGTGGAATCAGATATGATTATTTAATGTATGATAAAGATGATGAATTCTTTAATGAATTAGTTAAATATCATATCTCAGGTCAGTTAAGGGTTGCTCCAGAGCATATAAGTGATAAAGTACTAAAGCTAATGCAGAAGCCTAGTTTTAAATTATATGAAGACTTTACTAAAAAGTTCTATGAAATTAATAAGAAAAACAATTTAAATCAATATATTGTTCCTTATTTAATGAGTAGTCATCCTGGTAGTGAATTAAGTGATGCCATTATTATGGCAGTATATTTAAAGAAAAATCACATTCATGTTGATCAAGTGCAAGACTTTTATCCTACACCAGGGACTTTATCAACATGTATGTATTATACTGGGGTAGATCCAAGAACTTTAGAGAAGGTTTATACTGCAGTAAATCCTCATGAAAAAGCTATGCAAAGAGCTTTAATTCAGTATTATAAAAAAGAAAATTATGATTTAATCAAAGAAGCACTTCTTAAAGCAGGCAGAAGTGATTTGATTGGTTATGGTGAAGATTGTTTGATAAAACCAGCAAAATTTAAAAAGTAGTAAAAAAAATAACAAAGTTGTGTTATAATTTGTTATACAGGAGATGAGTTATATGGCATACAAAGCATTATATCGTACTTACAGACCACAAAGATTTGATGAGGTTATTGGACAAGAGGTTATTGTAAAGACATTACAAAACGCTCTAGCTAATGGCAAGATTACTCACGCCTACTTGTTTAGTGGGCCAAGAGGAACAGGCAAAACTACTGTTGCAAGACTATTAGCTAAAGCTATAAATTGTAGCAAAGGAATGAACCCTGAGCCATGTAACGAATGCGAATCATGTAAAGAGATAATGGAAGGAAACAACCCTGATGTTATTGAAATCGACGCAGCTAGTAATAATGGCGTTGATGAAATCCGTGAGATTCGTGAAAAAGTTAAGTTTTTACCAGGTGAAGGTAAATACAAAGTATATATTATCGATGAAGTTCACATGCTTACAACAAGCGCATTTAATGCTCTACTTAAGACATTAGAAGAACCACCAAAGCATGTTATCTTTATCCTAGCAACAACTGAACCACAAAAGGTTTTGCCAACAATCCTTTCTCGTTGTCAAAGATATGACTTTAAGGGACTAAGTGTTGATGAAATCAGCCGTCATGTTCGTAACGTTTGTCAAAAGGAAGACGTTAGAATTACTGATGAAGCGTTAGTCGCTTTGGCTGAGAGTGCAGAAGGTGGAATGAGAGATGCCTTAAGTTACTTAGATCAAGCAATTGCATTAAGTGATGAAGAAGTAACAGTAGATGATATCAACAATGTAACAGGAAACTTAGGCTATGATAAATTAATTGAAATAGCTGAATGTTTTGAAAATAAGAATATATCACTTGCTATGAAGTGCACTAACGAATTACTTAATATGGGCAAAGAAGTTAGTAAAGTACTAAGCGGACTACTTCAATTTTATCGTGATATGTTACTTTATAAGAATGTTGATACAACAGAATTTAAAAAATATATCTTTGAAAAGGAAAAGTTTAGAGATCTTGCTAAAACAGTTGATGATAAGAAGATATTCTATTATGTTGATGTTTTAAGTGAAGCTCAAAATAGACTTCGTTCAGCCACAACTCCTCAAATCTTTTTAGAAGTTGCGATGATTAAGATGGTTAATGTCACTAGTGATGATTTGAACTTGATTAGTCAGGTTAGAGAACTTGAAGAAAAGATTAATAATATCGACTTAAGTGGTATTACTAGTTCTCATGAAGTAGCTACAAGTGCAGTAGATAACGAAAAAGTTGCTCAACTTGAAGAAAAGATTAACCGTATTATTAGTGAACTTGGTAAATTAGAATTACCAACTTTAGTAACTAGAGTAGGAATGTTAGAAGCTAAGACTAGTGAAAAAGACGAAGAAGAAGCAATTAAAGAAATTCAAAAAGAAATCGATAAATTGAAGGAGGATGTATATTTAGTAAAAGCTAACTACACATCACTTGCTAATTATCAGGATAATATCGATGAAGATTCTAATAAGGTTTCAGTTGATCCTGAAATGTTTAGTAGAATTGAAAAGATTGAAAAAGACATCGAAAGAATCAACCAATCTGAAACAAATTATGATGAAATCAACGACATCATCGATGATAGACTTAAGAATGCTAGACGCGAAGTAAGTATGGATTATGACAAGATCAATCAAATGATTGATGAGAGAGTAAGAAATATTGAATTTGCAGGCGGAGATGTTGATGCTGCTAATAAATACAATGATGAAATATCTCAAAGATTAGAAGCAATCGAAGATAAACTTTATCGTGTTATGAGTGGAGCTTTAGCTCGTGAACAAATCCCTACAAAACCTTCTAAGAGAAAAGGTCCAAATGAAAGACAAATGGTTCTATTTGGAAATGATATGATTGCTTTAGATAATATCGAAAAGAAAGCTGTCAAAGAACGTGTTGATTTCTCTGGTTTCTCTAAGCAAGAAAAGAAAGAAGAACTTCCAAAAGAAGCTAACCTATTTACTAACTTAGAAGAAAAGGAAGAGGAGCAAGAAGAAACTCCTATCGTATTTGAAAAGAAAGTTATAGAATCTAGCGAAGAAATCAATAAAGTTAAAGAAGAAGCTCCTCAAGATGCTAATGTATTTGGTGCAAGTAAATACGAAAGTGTTGGACCTGCAGAACAAAGTCTTAAGAGAAGCGGTGAAGTTTTATCATTAGGTGAAGAAAAGCCTGAAAGTAAAGTTGATGTATTCGGTATAAGCAAATATAATGTTGATAGCATTGGTGAAAAGAAACTTAACGAAAGTGTCAACAAACTAAGTGATGAAACCAAAGAAAAACCAGATAGAATCGATCCTATCATCTATAAAGATGCTCCTAAGATGACTGAAGGAGAAGAACTTGATGAGTTTGAAAGATTTGATGTTGGTGTTATTGTTAGAATCCTTAACGCAACAAGAACAAATGAAGCTAGAAATGATAAGGTTAGAATTGTTAATTTGTGGAAGAATTTAGTTGATAGAACTCATGGAGATAGAAAAGGTGTAGCTCAAGTATTACAAGATGGTGAAGTTGTAGCTGTTGGTGATCATGAATTAATTATCGTTTATGATAGTCCAAGTGTATGTAATCAAGTAATGAAGAGAAAATTTAGAAAAGATTCACTTAAGATTTTATTCGATTTACTTGGAACAACTTACAATTACCTTGCTTTACCTGTTAACTTATGGCAAACAAAGCGTGAAGAGTACATTAATCAATACCGAATGGGTAATACAAACATTAAATTAAAACCAATTAATGAATCAATATTAAATGTTTTAATAAATGCCAATGAAAAGACTCCTGAAGAAGAAATGGTTTCTAACGCAAGAGGTTTATTTGGCGATGATATTATTGAATATAAGGGGTAATTTATGAATCAACAAGTATTAATGAAGAAATTAAAACAAATGCAAGATGAAATGATTAAAACACAACAAGAAATCGAAGAAACAGTGTTCTTTGCTTCTAGTGGTGGCGGAGTTGTTAATGTTGAAGTGTACGGAACTAAACACATTAAATCAATTGAAATTGATGAAGACTTCGAAGCTGAATCAAAAGAAGATTTAGAAATGCTAAGTGAGATGATTGTTGCTGCATGTAATCAAGCATATACTGAGATTGATAAAACAACTAAAGAGAGAATGGCAAAATACCAAAGTCTTTTAGGTGGATTTGGTGGAATGTTCTAATGAAATACTATAAATCTTTAGAAGATTTAATTGAATGCTTTCAAATGTTTCCTGGGATTGGCCCTAAGACTGCTGAAAGATTAGCTTTGTTCACTGTTCAAAAACTATCAAACGAAAAAATAGAAGACTTTAGTAAAGCGCTAATTGATGCCATGAAAAACACTAGAGAGTGTAAGGTGTGTGGTTGCTTAACTGATAAGGAAATATGCGAAGTTTGTAGCGATGAAAGTAGAACTAAAACAATCCTAGTTGTCTCAAGTACAAAAGATATCATTACTTTTGAAAAGACCGGTCAATATCATGGATATTATCATGCTTTAGGCGGACTAATCAGTCCACTTAATGGAGTATCTCCTCAAGATATAAACATTGATAAATTGTTTGAAAGAGTTAAGAAAGAAGAGATTAAAGAAGTCATTGTGGCTACTTCAGCAAACATTGAAGGAGAAATGACAGCTTTATATATTAAGAACATCTTAGAAAAAGAAGGAATTAAAGTGACTAGAATTGGCTATGGACTTCCTGCTGGTGGCGATATCGAGTATGCTGATGAGATCACTTTAATTAAAGCTTTAGAGAGTAGAAAAGAAATGTAAATAGAAAACCCGAACCGGGTTTTCTATTTTTGTGTTTATTATAGAAACGATTTGTGATATTATATTACTAGAAAAAGGTGATAAATATGTTTAATTTAGATAGAGCCAATATGTGGAAAAGACTATCTGCTTGGTTGCTTGATGCTATTATTCTTTTGATACTGGCTACAGGTTTTGCTTTTTTGGCTAGTTGGCTAACAAAATATGATTCATACTGGGAAAACTACCAGGCGAAGTTTGAAGAGTATGAAACTGCTTATGATACTGACTTTGATTATACTAAAGAACAGTACGATAATTTAAGCGAAGAAGACAAGAAGAAATATGATGATGCATACGAAGCATTTTCTCACGATGATGTAGTGCTATATAATTGGAATATGATGATCAATTTAGCACTAATAATTGTTTCATCAAGTGTGCTTCTAGCGGTTCTAATAACCAACTTTGTTGTACCGCTATTTATAAAGAATGGACAGACTGTTGGAAAGCTTTGCTTTAATATTTGCCTAGTAAAGAAAGATGCTGTTAGAGTTAATAATCTAATGGTATTTACTAGAGCCCTACTTGGTAAATTTGCCATTGAATTAATGTTACCAATTTATGTTGTAATTCTTTTATTCTTTGGTAATGGTAGCATGCTTTGGGTTATTGTCTTTGCCTTGATTTTTACTGTTAATTTCGTTCTATTATTCTTTACAAGAAACCACTCTCCAATCCACGATTTACTTGCTGGAACAGTGGTTGTTGACAAGTCTAGTCAGATGATTTATCAAAGCGAAGATGAGCTTGTTAAGGCTAAAGAGGAGAACGCTAAGAAAGAGGCAATCAAGTCTTATTATTAAAAAAATAGAGGCTTAAAATGCCTCTTTTTTTATGCTGTCGAGTATAGGAAATAATCAATTAAAAAGAGCGAAAAAGCAAGAAAAAAGATTTTAGAAAATTTAGAAATAATACATATTTAAAAATAATTGGTGTAATATCTTTTTTTAAAAAAGTTGAAAACGGCTTCATTTTTTGTTATAATAATTAAGTAAGATAAGGATGCCTATTTAATAGGCGTGTTTAAAGAGGAGGCCTTATGAACAAACCAATGTTTAAAACCATTTCGTTTTTGGTGGGCGGCATATTGATTTTGGTTACTGGACTGCTATTTGTCTTGATTACAGATTTGTACATGAGCAACACATCAGGGTGGTTGTTTTTTAGTATAATCTTTTCATTCGGTGGTGGAGGACTATTCCTACTATCGGATAATTTCAAGCACAAACGCGGTCTTTTTTTGATTTTAAAATCTGCAGGTATTTTAATATCAATTGGTTTTATTGTTTATATGTTTGTTTTTAAAAACAGTGATGTGTTTTTAGCAAAGATTACTTTAAAATTATTAAAGAATTCTCAAGGATTCGCTTTAACAGCTGAAATTGGTGGATTCTATATGAGTTGGATTATTCTAACAATTCTTAGTGTTGCGGCTCAAGGATTTAACCTTCTGCTTCATGCCCTTTATAAAGAAGAATAAAATTATTGTAAAATTTGGAGAAAGGAAAAAACATTATGGAAGTAGTTTTACAAAATTTAACAAAAATATTCCCAAGTAGAAATAAGAATGGAAGTGAAGTTGTTGCAGTAAACAATTTTGATTTCACTATTCCAGATGGTAAACTAATAGGTTTATTAGGACCTTCAGGATGTGGTAAGAGTACTACACTTTATATGTTGAGTGGATTACAAAAACCAACAAGCGGAAAGATTTTCTTTGGTTCAGATGATGTTACTGAACTAACACCAGAAAATAGAGGAGTTGGACTTGTTTTCCAAAACTATGCTTTGTATCCTCACATGACAGTTAAGCAAAACATTCTTTTCCCATTACAAAACTTAAAGGGCGAAGATAAATTATCTAAAGAAGAAATGATTAAGAGAGCATATGATGTTGCAGCATTAGTTCAAATCGATGATTTGATGGATCGTAAGCCAAGCGAACTATCAGGTGGTCAACAACAACGTGTTGCTATCGCTCGTGCATTAGTTAAGATGCCTAGAATCTTACTTCTTGATGAACCCCTATCAAACTTGGATGCTCGTTTAAGACTTCAAACTCGTGAAGAAATTAAGAGAATTCAAAGGGAAACTTTAATTACAACTGTGTTTGTAACACATGACCAAGAAGAAGCTATGAGTATTTCAGACTACATCGTAGTTATGAAAAAAGGTGTTGTTCAACAAATTGGTGCTCCTCAAGATGTTTATGATAGCCCAATCAATTTGTTTGTAGCTAAGTTTTTAGGAACTCCTCCAATCAATGTATTTGAGGGAGAAGTTAAAGATGGTGCTTTGTACATTGGAGAAGAAAAAGTATTAGATACTCCTAATGTAGAGAATAAGAAAGTATTTGTTGGTATTAGACCTGAAGGATTTATCTTAGATCCAAACGGACCTCTATCTTGCAATCTAAATAACATTGAAGTTATGGGCCGTGATGTATCAATCGTTTCATCAAACACTGCATCTGTTAATCCAATTGTTCGTTCAATTGTTGATGCTGATAATAAGATTGCTGAAGGAACTGAAAAAGTATTCTTCTCAATCAAACCTAATAAGATTTTCATTTTCGACCATGAAACTGAAGAAAGAATAATGCTATAGGAGTTTCATAATGGTTGAAAGTAAGCAACAATGGAAAGCATGGGTTTATTTATCTCCTGCTTTAATCCTACTATTAGTTTTTACAGTTTGGCCTATATTCAATACTGTAAGAATGTCATTATTAAATGGATATAGAGGACTTGCTGCTGCTGGTGGACAAACTTTCGAATTTGGTTTTCAAAACTTCGTTAAGGTAGTTCAATACAGACAATTTAAGGACTGCTTAGTAACAACTCTGTTACTGTGCGTTATTACAGTTCCTGTATCTTCATTTTTGGCATTATTAATTGCAGTATGTTTGAATTCAATTAAGCCATTGCGTAGATTGTTACAGACAATATTCTTCTTGCCTTATGTAACAAACACTATTGCAATCGGTATGGTATTTGCTGCTATGTTCAACATCGTTGGTAATATTGCTGGTGGTGATCCTAATAGCACAGCTAGTAGCATAGCAACATTCGGTATTGTAAATAACGTTATCCAATTATTTGGTGGAAAACCAATCAACTGGATTAACGCTGGTTCAACTTATTGGCACAATATGTTCGTTGTTATCTTCTATATTGTTTGGAATGCTCTTCCATTTAAGATTTTAATTCTTTTGGGTGGACTTCAAAGTGTAAATAAACAATATTATGAAGCTGCAAAAGTTGACGGAACAAGCCGTACAAGAGTATTCTTTAGAATTACTGTTCCACTACTTTCTCCAATGATTGCATACGTTGTAATCACAGGATTCATCGGTGGATTTAAAGAATATTCTAGCGTAGTAGGTATTTTGGGTGAAGATATGGCCGCTACTGGTTCAGAAACACCACTAAATACAATGGTTGGATTTATTTATGATGCCTTAGAAAATAATAATCAAGGACGTGCTAGTGCAGCAGCGCTAATACTATTTGGAATAATCTTACTTGTTACCCTTCTTAACTTATATGTAAGTAAGAAGAAGGTACATTATTAAGAGGTGGATTATGGCTGATATTAATACAATGCATCAAAAAGATATGGCCAAAGTAACAAGTAAGCAAAAATTTGTTACTGTATTGGTTCAAGTATTATTGTACTTTTTCTTGATTATGGTTGCGATTACAGTTATCTTCCCGTTCTACTGGATGATTAACTCATCACTAAAAACTCTAGATGAGTATCGTTGGAGTGTTCCTACACTTTGGCCTACAACAGTAATGTGGAGTAACTATGCAACAGCATTTAGCACTGCAAGCTTAGGAAAGTTGTTTGTTAATACATTATATGTTGGTATTATTTCAACAATCCTATCACTTGTTATTACAGTTTTAACTGCTTTTGCATTCGCAAGATTAGAGTTCAAAGGAAAGAATGCTTTGTTTGCTGGCTTACTAGCTACAATGATGATTCCTGGAGAACTATTTACTATTACAAACTATGGAACAGTAACTAGTTTAGGATGGTTAAATACATTTACAGTTTTAATTGTTCCATTCTTAGTTAGTGTGTTCTATATTTACTTACTTAGACAAAACTTCTTACAAATACCTAACGAGTTGTATCTAGCCGCTAAGGTCGATGGTACAAGTGATATTAAGTATTTGTGGAAAATAATGATTCCACTTGCACTTCCTACTTTAATTTCAATCACAATATTAAAGATGATGGGTGCATGGAACTCATATATTTGGCCTCGTCTAGTTACTAGAGGAGAGACTCACAGCTTAATTACAAACGGATTAAGAAATGCCTTCACTGAATCTACAGGTGATGTAAACATTCCGGTTCAAATGGCTGCTGTTGCTTTGGTAAGCTTACCATTATTCTTAGTATTCTTATTCTTGCGTAAGTATATTATGAAGGGTGTAAGCCGTAGTGGTATTAAAGGATAATATTCAATTTAATTGAAGTTATAAAATTACTGATAAAGAAGAAAGGGTAAAAAAATGTTTAAAAAGAAAAGTTTATTAGTTATTTTATTTGTTTTAATCGCATTACTTTGTGTGGGATGCGGTGGAAAGAAAAAAGCAAAATCTAACTTCATCGTTCCTGAAGGTGGATATGATGGAAGTGAAGTAACAATTAATTTCTACCACACAATGGGATCTAACTTATCTGATGTATTGGATGCATACATTATTGAATTTAATAAATTGTATCCAAACATTCATGTAATTAGTTCTAAGATTGGCGGTTACAACGATGTTCGTGACCAAATCACAACAGAAATTACTGAAGGAAATCAACCAAACCTTGCTTACTGCTATCCTGACCATGTTGCTTTGTACAACTTAGCAGGTGCTGTTGCTACATTAGACGATTTAATTGCTTCTACTGAAAAAGATGCAAGTGGAATCTTAGGTTTAACTCAAGAACAAATCGACGATTTCATTCCTGGTTACTATGCTGAAGGTACTTCATTTGGTGATGGTTTAATGTATACTATGCCATTTAGTAAATCAACTGAAGTATTATATTACAACAAGACATTCTTTGATGCTAATGGTCTTACTCCTCCAACAACTTGGGACGAGATGGAAGCATTATGTGCAAGAATCAAAGAAATCGATCCTAAATCTATTCCTCTAGGATATGACTCAAGTGCAAACTGGTTCATCACAATGTGCGAACAATATATGGCAAATGGTGAAAAGACTAATTACACTTCTGCAACTGGCGAACATTATCTATTTGATACAGATATCAATCGTAGTTTCGTTAAGAGATTTAAGACATGGTATGAAAAAGGTTATGTAACAACTCAAACAATTTATGGTGCATATACTTCTGGACTATTTGTTAACACTAAACAAGGTGAAGGCGAATTAAGATCTTATATGAGTATCGGTTCAAGTGCTGGTGCTACTCACCAACGTCCAACTAAGGTTGATGGTGCTTATCCATTCGAAGTTGGTATTGCTACTATCCCTCAAGTAAATCCTTCTAGTCCAAAAGTTATCTCTCAAGGACCAAGCGTTTGTATCTTCAAGAAGAACAATCCTCAAGAAGTTGTAGCTAGTTGGCTACTTGTTAAGTTCTTAACTACTAGTGTTGAATTCCAAGCTGAATTCTCTGTAGCTAGTGGTTATGTTCCAGTTATTAAATCAGTTATGAATAATGAATACTTTGCTCAAACATTAGCAAATGCTGATGGTGGAGATTATGTATCTGCATTATCAACTAAGATTTGTATGCAACAAGCTGATGCATACTTCGTTTCTCCTGCATTCGTTGGATCATCTACTGCTCGTGACCAAGTTGGTGGAATCCTTGATAAGGCTTTAGTTTCTACTGACTCTGATGTTGATGCAGCAATCGCAAGAATGTTCAAAGATGCAATTGATGAATGTGAATACAATAGTTAATTAAGAGATTTATATGTTAAAGAAAATATTAAACAAACTTCCTATAATTGCTTTAATATTTTCACTGGTTTTATGTTTAGCTTCTTGTAAAGAAAAAGAACCTGAAGTTGAAGCTGATCGCGACTTTGTTAGCGAGTTAAAGCTTGATATGAATAGCGAATCTTTAAAACAAGAAGCTACAGTAAAACTGTATGTTGATGGTGATACAACTCACTTCATTGTTCCTTCATCAGTTATCCCTGGGGGAATACTAGAAGCAAGATATCTTGCTATTAATACTCCTGAATCAACAGGAAAAATTGAAGAGTGGGGCAAAAGAGCATCAAAATTCACTAAAGAAACCTTAGAACAAGCCGTAAGTATTATTGTAGAATCAGATGATACTAATTGGAACTTAGACTCAACTGGTGGAAGATACTTAGTATGGGTTTGGTATAAGACTAGTGAAGATGGTGATTATAGGAACTTAAATCTAGAAATTTTACAAAACGGTTTGGCATATGGCTCTAACGCAGGTCAAAACCGTTATGGTGAAATCTGTGTTGCAGCTATGAACCAAGCTAGAAAGAATAAATTATATGTTTATTCTGGAGAAAAAGATCCTGATTTCTATTATGGAACTGCAATTGAACTTACATTAAAAGAATTAAGACTAAATGTTAAAGATTACGTTGGAATGAAAGTAGCATTCGAAGGAAATGTTGTTAGAAATCACAGTAACACAATTTACTTAGAAGACTACGACGAAGAAACTGGTTTATATTTTGGTATTAGTGTTTATTTAGGATATGGATTAAACGGTGAAGGACAAGCAATCGTTAATGTTGGTAACAGATCAAGAATTGTTGGTACTGTTCAATATTACGAAGCCGGTCAAACTTATCAAGTTTCTGGACTTCAATATCGTGCAATCAAACCTAATGATCCTGATAATATCCAACTTGTTAAATCTGGTGTTGAAGCTGGTAATCCATTATTTAGACTAGATGAATTCTTTGATAATACAGTTGAGTTCGTTGATGAAGAAAACGGAACAGTTAAAACAATGAAATATTGTGAAGCTATGATGAGTACTTCTATTAGAATGGAAGGATTGTATGTAAAGAGCTCACGCGTTAGCGAAAGCCAAAGCTCATCTAATGTATCATTGCTTCTAACTTGTGAAGCTGACGGAAAGACTATCACTATTAAAGCAGAAGTTGTTTATAATGATGATGGTTCAATTAACTATTCAGCTTATCAAGGAGAAACAATTGATATTGTTGGTGTTGTTGATTATTATGGTGGTAACTATCAAGTGAGAGTATTTTCAAATAACGATATAAGAATAAATTAATTATAAAAAAAGGAAAGGAAAAAAATGAAAAAAGTTATTTTAAGTTTATTACTTGCATTGCTTGTAGTATTTGGCTTCGCTTGTGGTAAGAAACCTCAAGAACAAGACAGTGGAGCTTTAGAAAAAGCAAAGAGCATCGTTTACAACATGTACAAAGACGGTGCTGAAACTACAGCTTCTGACTATCAATTAGTTTCTCATGTTGCTGTAGATGGCGTTCAATATAATGTTGAATGGACAGTTGAAGTTAAGAGCGGAAGCGCTGAAGATGTTAAAGTTGAAGCTAAAGAAGGCGAAAAGACTTTAATTAAGATCAACAAATTCGCTGCTGCTGAAGTAGTTTATGATTTAGTTGCTACAATCAAAGATGATAAAGGAAGCATCTCTGTAACATTCTCAAGAAAAGTTCCTGCATTCGCACTAACTACTTGGGCTGAATTCATGGCAGCTGAAAAGGGAACTATGGTTAATGTTAGAGGTAGAGTTACTTATGCATGGAAAGAAACAGATTCTACTGCATTAGTTTACTTCCAAAATGAAGATGGTGGATTCTATGCTTATAGACTAGCAATCACTCCTGAAAGTTTTGAAACATTAGTTCCTGGTGTTGAAATCCTTGTTACTGGTACAAAAGACATTTATTCTACAGTATTTGAAGTTGTTTCAGCTACATTCGAAGTTATCGATGCAACTCCTCAAGTTCCTGCTGTAACTGATATCACTGCTTTATTTGATGCAGCTGAAAAGATTAGTGACAAAGCATTAACTGACAAGCAAGGTATGCTTTGTACATTAAAAGGTGTTGAACTATTAAATATTGAAGACAAATATTTATGGTTCCAAAGAAGCGGAAAGAAAGCTTACATCTATATCTCTTCTTCTACATGCTTCGCTACTGCTGATCAACAAGCAGCATTAAAAGCAAAGATGGTTAATGGACAAACTGCTGATATCACTGGATTCGTTTCATTATATAACAATGAAATTCAATTCTTACCTATGGATGATAACGCAATCGTTCATGTTACTGAAGACTTAACTGATGAACAAATTATTGCTAAGGCTGAAGAAAAAGTATTAGCTCTAAATGATGGAACAGAAATTACTGCTAACTTAGATCTATTCACTTCTACTCCTCAAGGTGCTACACTTGTATGGACAAGTGGAAACGCTGAATTAATTAGTAATGATGGAAAGATCGTTGCTTATCCTCTAGAAGCTACAGAAGTTGAATTAACAGCTACAATCACTGCTGGAACTCAAACTAAGGAAGTTAAAGTAAAAGTTAAAGTTGCTGCATTAGCTCCTTCTAAAGTTAGCGATATCATTGCTGCATGTAAGTTAGATGAAAAGAAAGTTTACATGTTAGAAGGTCAATTAATCGGCTTAGATAAAGATGGTTATGGATTTGTTGCTGATGAAACTGGTGTTGTTTATGTAAGAGTTAAATTCACTGGATTCGAAGTTGGTGACAACCTAAGAATTATTGGTACTCCTACTAAATATAATTCTAAACAATATACTCTTCAAATGTCTGCAAAAGCTGAAGATATAACTAAGATTGAAAAAGAAATCAAAGTTATGGAACCAGTTCTAATTCATGCATCTGACTTAGCTAAACCTGCTTCAGAAGAAGAAGCATATCAAAACCGTTACTATGGATTATTAGTTAAGATGACTGTTACTGTTGCTTATAGAACAGAAGGCAAGTATGAAAATCCATATATTAAACTTGATGATGGAACAGAAGCAATGTATTGGTTCAAAGCTGGTAAGCTTGATGAATTCAAAGCATTAGACGGAAAGACAATTGAAATTGTTTGCCCAATCTACTCATACTTCACTGAAGGATATGATATGTGGTTCTTAGGTACATTCGTTACTGCTAAGGAAGGAACTGCTGAACTTGCTAAACCTGAAGGCGCTGTTACATTAACTGAAGCTGTTGCTTTAGCTGATAAGACTGATGTTGCTGTTGCTGGTCAAGTTAGTGCTTGTGTTCCTGGAACAGGTCTAGTAATTACTGATGGAACTCAATCATTATTCGTTTACTCTGGAAAGAACGTTAATATCGATAAATTCCAAGTTGGTGACTATGTTGCTGTTACTGGTAAGATGGGAACTTATAACAATGGACGTCAAGTTGCTAGCCCAGTTATCACATTAATTGGAAGTGGAAAATATAAAGCAAAAGCTACTGCTAAGACTCTTGATGAAATCAATGCATTAGATCCAACTGATGTTACAATCTATGGTAAAGCATTCAAGACTACATTAACAATCGCTGTTAATGCAAGTGGATATGTTAACGCAGCTGAAGGAAATAGCTTATACTTAAGTGCAGAAGATAAAGAAGCATTAGCTAAATTAGATGGTCAACAAGTTGAAATCGTAGTTTACATTTACAACTACAACTCTAAGACTAGCAAATATAACTTGTTCGCTGATGCAAAATCAATCGGTGCTGAAGAAGAACCTGATTATGCAAACGTTAAATTCTTCGAAGACGGCGTTGTAGGTAGTCCTTATGATAGTACTGCTTGGACTAGAGAAAAATATACAACTCAATGGGAAGAAATGAGCGGCCAAATGAACTGTCGTGAAAAAGACGGCGTTAAGGTTGTTAACTTTGTTGGTGGTTGGAGCATGACTAATATGTTCACTTATAACAAAGGTGGAGAATCTCTAGGATTAGCTAACTCTCTAACTCTTAAGATTGGTAACTACTTCACTGGCGCAACTGAAATCCCAATGAAGTTATTCTTGATTGACAAAGCTGGTAATAGAATTTATCTAATCGGTTCTGCTGAAGAATTCTATGCAATGCCTGTAACAACTGGATTAGAAGACAAATCATTCACATTTGATCCTTCTGAAATCGTATCTGTTGTAGTTGTTAACAAGAGCACAGCAAGCGCATCTGTATATCTATACATGGGCGATATGCTATTATCTTATAAATAATAAGTAATAGATAGCAAATAAAAATATCGGGTAGTGTGGTAAAACACGCTACCCTTTTTTGCGCTTAAATAATTGCGATTAACATAACAAAATGATAAAATGTATATAGAAGATAAAAAAAGGAAATTAATATGATAGCAACACTTAAAAGAACCAAAGAGATTTTAGATAAATATAATCTTCACGCTAAAAAGGGATATGGTCAAAACTTTTTGGTTGATAGTAATATTGTAAAAAGAATAGTCAGTGAATCTAATATAAACAAAGAAGATGGCGTTATTGAAATTGGGCCTGGAATTGGTTCATTAACGGAAGTGCTAACTGAGAGTGCTAAAAAGGTTCTCTGTTTTGAAGTTGATCATGACATGGTAGAAATTTTAAGTGAAAACCTTAAAGTAGAAAATCTAAAAATTATTGAAAAAGACTTTTTAAAAGTTGATTTTAATAAAGATTTAGAATTCTTAAGTGATTGTAAGGAAATAAAAGTAGTCAGTAACCTTCCTTATTATATTACTACACCGATTCTTTTTAAGTTGCTTGAAGCTGATATAGAAATAAACGAATATTATTTTATGGTTCAAAAGGAAGTTGGTGAAAGGTTTTCTGGAAAACCTAAGACAAAGGACTATAATAGCTTAAGTGTTGCTATAGACTATCAAGCAACTGCTAAAATCTTATTTAACGTAAATAGAAATTCCTTTTATCCTAGCCCCAATGTAGACAGCGTTGTAATAGAGGTTAAAAAAGAGAAAAAGGATTATAGGGTAAATAATAAGGCTGATTTCTTAAAATTCGTGCAAAACATCTTTGCTCAAAGGAGAAAGACGCTTGTTAATAACATTAACCAAGCATACGGGTTGAGTAAAGCTGAAATCGTTGATATTTTAAAAAATAATGGCTATAAAGAAACAACAAGAAGTGAAGAGCTTTCAACAGAAGAAATAGTAAATTTATATAATATTTTTAGAGGATAAGATGAAGAAAAGAGCATACGCTAAAATTAATCTAGGAATAAAGGTTGTTGGGGTGTTTAGCGACGGATACCATGATTTAGAGATGGTGATGTCTAAAATTAACTTATATGACACTTTGATCTTTAAAAAGTGTGACTATATAAAGGTAGAGTGCCCTTTTATCAAAGAAGAAGATAACCTTGTTTATAAAATAGCTAAATATTTAAAGGAAGAATATAAAGTAGATAAAGGAATTTATATCAAGATTATAAAAAGAATTCCTATGGAAGCAGGGCTTGGTGGAGGCAGTAGCGATGCGGCTGTAGCAATTAAGACTTTAAATGAGCTTTGGGATTTGAAATTATCAAAAGATGACATGATTAATATATCAACAAAATTTGGTAGTGACATTGCTTTCTTTATTAATGATAAGGCAGCGTTTGTTTCTGGACGTGGCGAAAAAATAGAAGATATAAAATCTTTTAAATTAAAACTTCTTTTAATTAAACCAGACTTTGGTTGTTCTACAAAAGAAATCTATTCTAATATTAGCGAGTTTAGTAAAAAAGGTGAGTTATCTCCTTTAATTAAAGCATTAAGCGAAGAAGACTTAGAAGGGCTAAGCAAAGAAATTACTAATGATTTAGAAAAAGGATTAAAAGAAAAGAGGCAAAATATCGATTTTATTAAAAAAGATTTAATTTCATATGGTGCTTTAGCTTCACTTATGAGTGGAAGTGGCTCTACTGTTTTTGGAATATTTGATAGCAATAAAACAAGAAAAGAAGCGTACAATGAACTAAAGATGTTTTATGATGTTATAAATGTTGAAACAATTTAAAAACAAAAACGTTTACTTGTTTTTTTGGTTTTGTATTATTGTGGTTTAGGGTGTATAATAAAGGTGGTTATGGAGGAATTATGGCTAATATTCACGGAACTAAAGTTAAGTTGTTTTCTTTGAATTCAAACCCTGAATTAGCAAAGGAAATTGCTGATTACATGGGAATTGAGTTGTCTGAATGCTCTATTGAGAAATTCGCAGATGGTGAGATTGGAATTAATATTACAGAAACTGTTCGTGGACATCACGTATTTATTGTTCAAAGCACATCAAATCCTGTAAATGAACATTACATGGAACTTCTTATTATGATTGATGCGCTAAAGAGAGCAAGTGCTCGTAGCATAAATGTTATTATGCCTTATTATGGCTATAGTAGACAAGATAGAAAAGCACTACCTCGTCAACCTATTTCAGCGAAGCTAATAGCCGATATGCTAACTACTGCTGGAGCAAGTAGAGTTATTTGTTTAGATTTACATGCAGCTCAAATTCAAGGATTCTATGATATTCCTATTGATAATTTTGAGGCAGCACCATTACTTGCTAAATATATTAAGAAACAAAAGATCGATGACATCGTTGTTGTTTCCCCTGACCATGGTGGAACAACTAGAGCAAGAAAATTTGCATTAAACTTTGATGCTCCAATTGCTATCATTGATAAGAGACGTCCTCGTCCTAATGTTGCAGAAGTTATGAACATCATTGGTGAAGTTGAAGGAAAGAACGCAATTATTGTTGATGACATTGTTGATACAGCGGGAACTGTTTGTGCAGCTGCTAGTGCTTTAAAGAAAGCCGGAGCAAAAGACATCTATGTTGTATGCACTCACCCAGTATTGAGTGGAGTTGGTAGCAAGAGAATATTAGAAAGTGATATCACTAAGCTTATAGCTACAAACACTATTAAACTTCCTGATGAAAAGAAGAATGAGAAGATTACTCAAATCAGTGTTGCTGAACTTATTGCTCAAGGTATTTTAAATATTATTGATGATAAATCAATCAGTAGTTTATTTAAATAATACATAAAATTAATAGAGGCTTAGGCCTCTTTTTATTTTATGAAAAAAAGTAAACTATTTTTCAAAAAATATTGACTTTAGAGGAGGTTTGTAGTATAATATAAAAGAACTCTGGCGCGAAGGGGTTCAAACAAAAAAATATTTTTTCTTGACAATAGGCTTTAGATGTAATATAATTATCAATGCCGTTGAAAGCAAAAAGAATGAATAAGGTCTTTGAAAACTAAATAGAACAGGTGGAGCAGGATAGATTTTCATATGAGAGTTTGATCCTGGCTCAGGATGAACGCTGGCGGCATGCCTAATACATGCAAGTCAAACGGAGTTAGCAATAACTCAGTGGCGAACGGGTGAGTAACACATAGGTAACCTATCATTAAGACGAGGATAACAGTTGGAAACGACTGATAATACTGGATTGTATATTTTTTCACATGGAAGAATATTTAAAGACGCAACCAAGCGTCACTTAACGAGGGGCCTATGGCGCATTAGCTAGTTGGTGAGGTAATGGCCCACCAAGGCGACGATGCGTAGCTGCGCTGAGAGGCGAAACAGCCACACTGGGACTGAGACACGGCCCAGACTCCTACGGGAGGCAGCAGTAGGGAATTTTCGGCAATGGGCGAAAGCCTGACCGAGCAATGCCGCGTGAACGAAGAAGATCTTCGGATTGTAAAGTTCTGTTGTAGAGGACGAATGGTAGGTAGAGTGGAAAGCTATCTATTTGACGGTACTTTACTAGAAAGCCCCGGCTAACTATGTGCCAGCAGCCGCGGTAATACATAGGGGGCGAGCGTTATCCGGAATTATTGGGCGTAAAGAGTGCGTAGGCGGTTTATTAAGTCTGGTGTGAAATCCCATAGCTTAACTATGGCGGGTCATTGGAAACTGGTAAACTTGAGTACAGTAGGGGCAAGTGGAATTCCAAGTGGAGCGGTGGAATGCGTAGATATTTGGAGGAACACCAGTGGCGAAGGCGGCTTGCTGGGCTGGGACTGACGCTGAGGCACGAAAGCGTAGGGAGCAAACAGGATTAGATACCCTGGTAGTCTACGCTGTAAACGTTGAGTATTAAATGTCGGGAGCAATCTCGGTGTTGCAGTTAACAC
>CAKJYW010000024.1 GCA_918272565.1 Bacilli bacterium | reverse complement strand
TGATGTCATGGCATCATTTAGATGCTTGATGACATGAAATGAATCTACGGCGATTATAGCGTTCTTAAAATAGATTTCAGCTAAATCTTTATAACTTTTCCACATATCAATGACAATATACTCGACTTTTAGTCTTTCTTCCCTAGAAATCGAAGAAAAATATTGAGTGAGTCTATCTTTATGACGACTAGAACGAATATCAATAATCTTTCTTTTTAGAGGATCAACCATGACAAATGCATATTTGTTATAAGATTTCTTTGAGGTATAAACCTCATCAAAACAAATGATTTTTGATAAAGGTAATCTATTACATTGAACATGACTATCGAAGATATCAATAACTTCAGTAGTAGATATAAAAAAATCTTTAGCCACATCAGTAAAAGTTTTAGTGTGACTTTTAAGTTTCTCTAGGACCATCATTCTAGTATAAGTAGAACATTTATCATACTTATTAGAAAATGGATTATGTTCATAGAAAGTGGCTTTACAATACTTGCATTTAAATCTCCTGGCTCTATAGAATATGATACAGGGGTTTCCATTTGAAAATGAGTGAATAATCTTTTTAATGTGATAATCTTTTATAATGAAATCAGTGCCACCACAATATGGGCAACATACAGTGCTTATCTTTAAAAGTATATAGCAGTTTAAAATATTATTATTTTTAGTTATATCGATTGAATCAATATTTTGTTCATTTAAATCAAATGCTTCTAAATTGAGTAATTTTATGGTATCATTAATCATACAAATCCTTTCTGAAATAGTTATTATGAGACATAAAACATAATTATATCAGAAAGGATTTTTTAATACTAAAAAAACCTATAAAGAAGATTGGGGAGACCCCAAAGATCTTTATAGGTATATCAAAACCCCAAACATCTTTATATATCTAAAACAAAAAGGCCTATAAACAAGCAGGTGACCAATCACCCAATCTTGTCTATAGACCTTTTTTATTGTTTATTTCATTTCATCATTTATAGCACTTAGTAGAGTGTAAGTGAAATCTTCACCAAAACTCCAAAACATTATTCCACCTAAATTGTTATCTAAAATATATTTACATTTTAATCTAACTGATTCACTATCATCGTATGTTATAGCAATCTTGTTTGTCATATCAACGATAATCGGTGCTTTTGCTTCATCATCCCACAAGCGCTCAATCTTGGTTGTTGTAGAATATAGTTTAGAAATGTAATTAGAATAAAGATTAGTGAATGTTATAGCTTTAGTTTGTGTTACTGTTGTATTACCTAAAACTGTATCAGTGTTAGTTAAATAGAACATTCTACCATAGAACGCTGCCCCTACAACCAACTTATTCTTATCTACACCTAGTTCCACAAATTTATCAACTGTTTGTTTACAACTACCATTAACAGTGTAAGTTCCGCTATATAAAGCTGAATGGTGAATAACTTTTCCTTCACTATGTAAATCATAAGTCATGAGGTTGAAATAATCTAAATAATTATTTAGTTTACCAAGTTCGTATCTTACATAGCCATATATTCCACCTGGGATTGCGGCGGAAACGATGTAGTCACTATTAGCACCTTTTACTGTTTCATAGATTTCTTTCATAAGTAGAGTATAGTTTGGTCTATCAACACTAGTATCACGTCCTGTTTGATATCCTGGATATTCCCAGTCGATATCAACACCATCGAAATGATATTTCTCAATTGTTTCTAAAATTGATGCTGCTAATTTCTTTCTACCCTCTTCAGTTGATGCACAGTCACTAAAGACTGTTCCAGCACTAGCGTAAGCTCCGAGGCATAGTAATACTCTAACACCATGTTTTCTAAGTCTAAACACATTATCCATTTGTGTTAGTTCGCTTGAGTCAACTGTAAAATCAGATTTAACTCTAGAGAAACTGTATACCGCAATATCTAAAGTATCTTCAACTAATTTATTAACAACAAGTTCATTCATATTGATGTGCATATATGAAATAACTGGTTTTATATTAGTTAGATCTCTAAATTCAATTTTACCAACCTTTACTTTAAATTCGTAGTTTTGGCTTTCTTCTAGGATTTGGAATCTTGCATTAATTACTACTTCAATCTCGCTTCTACCAGGATTAACAAGTCCTGTATCAGTAATAGTATTTTTATCACTACTACTCCATGTAACATTAATTCTACCCATAGATGTTGAATAAGTCTTATTAAATTCTAAGTCATCAAAGACAACGCTAGGGAAAGTTTTATTAATTATTTCATATACTCCCACCCAAACTTCATGAAGTTCTAAGTTAGCTGTAACAATATAATTACTATCAACTTTAACTGTATCATTCATCCATACTGTTTGGTAAGTACTATTTGATAAAGGTAGATCACCTATAACCTCTCCGTACTTAATATTTTTAACAGAAGTGTTACCTAAAGCATCATATAAAGTGACAGTGCAACTAGTCTCTTGCTTATCGATTTTTTCCCACTTAGCCTTTAAGTTGAAATCGCACTCAGAACCAGCTTTGATGTAGTCATATTTATTGTTTTCACTATCAAACCAACCTAAGAATTTATAGCCATCTTTTACTGGAATAGGTAGGTATACACTTGATAATAATTTATCATATTCCTTGATATATGAGATAGTAGTAAACTCTCCACCATCAAGGTCATAATTAATATTATATCCTTTTATGTTATTAAAATATGTTGTGACGCCATCAATCGCTATTTGAGCTAGGGCATCCATTCCTTTTTTATTAGGATGAACACTATCATATAATGTTTGTAAATAGTTGTCAGTTGTTATAGCATTGCACATTTCAACAGCAATGCATCCAGTCAAATTAGCGACTTTTCTAATTACTTCACTAAAGGCTTCTCTTAAACCAGGAGTCTTTTTATCAGTATTTTTTTCGTATGCTAATGTTGAAACAAAGATAATAGTAGATGGGAAATATTTCTTTATCTTATTGATCATTGTAGTATAGGCAGTTTCGAATCTTTGAATAGTTTTTTGATTACCAACATCATTGATTCCAAAATAGATAAAGACGATATCAGGATTGATTCCTTCTTTAGCTAAAAGCTTAATTCTCTCATCATCAATTCCTTGATTTGTACCACCATCAACAGCAGTTGCTCCATATGAATTATTGATAAGTAGAGTAGCTCCAGTTGCTTCTAGCATTTGTCCCCACCACATATCTTTATATGAGTTGACATTTCCACCAGGATAAATTACCGCCGCATATCCTTCAGGAACAGTTCCAGGATAAGCAGATATTGAGTCACCGTAAATTGAGACATAAGCATTCTCTAACTTAGCCTCTACCCACTTAGCATAAACTGTCACGTCCCCAGTTTGAACGGCATTAATCTCGGTGATTGCTTCACCACTAAAATCGCTATTTAAATAATAGCCTCTAAAGAAATATCCGATTCTTGTTGGGACAGGGAGAGTAACACCTTTTTCTTCAGGATAAGTTGTTACTTCTTCCGCTATTGATCCGCCATTTAATACATAATTAATCTTTGAATATGTGTAAATCTTTTCCCAAAGTGCTTTTAAAGTTTTATTACCATAAGCACGAGAATCTAATTTATAAATAGTTTTACCAGTTGCATTATCATACCAACCGATAAATTCATATCCTTTTTTTACAGGTTCAGGAATTTCTATTCCTTTACCTTCATAATACCAACTAGGAGCATTGTCGCTTAACCTAAATTTACCACCATCTAAATCATAACCGATTTGTCTTACCTCATATAATGATTCCCATTTAGCATATAAAACAAAATCTTTAGCATCATCTTCTTTTATAAACCTTACTTCTTTACCAGAAAAATCAGCATTTTCATACCAACCATCAAAATAAAAGTCATCTTTTTCTGGTTCTAGTAATCTAAATTCATCTCCGCTTTGATATTCATAGATAGGAGTATCTCCTTCTAAGAAATATCCTCCATCTAGATTATAAGTGATAGTATATGTGCCTGTTGAAATCTTTTTAAAACGAGCATAAACTGTTACATCATAATCAAAACTAGAATCAATTTTAGTAATTACTTCAGTAACAAATGTAGGTGTTTCATACCACCCTAAAAACTCATATCCTTCTTTTTCACAAAGTGGCAAAACATACTCACTAGGATATGTGTATTCATATTTAGCATCACTAGCTAACACACCACCATTTAACACATAACTAATAGTGTGAGTATCGCTTAATAGTTCCTCCCACTTAGCTTTTAGTGTAATATTAGAATTTACAGTGATTTTATCATTATATAATTTACCTTCACCTTCCCAACCTATAAAGTCAAAACCATCTTTTTTAGCACTAGGAAGAGTGATAGATGTCCCTTCTAAAACATTATAACTAAGTGGAGCATCAACTACTAACTCTCCACCATTTAAATCTAAATTAAGAGTATACTTAATTTCTTCTTTTTCTTTCCCACAAGAAACTAAAAATAAACAAATTAATAATGAAATAATAATACATAATTTTTTCATTTTCCTATACCTCTTTTTTTATACTATTTTACATTCATAGTATAGCAAATAATGGACTTTATATCAAGTAAATGAAGCCTAAACAAAATAAAAAAAGATTAGGAAAACCTAACCAAAATAATATATATAGAAAGCACAACTCTTTTAGAGTCAGTGGCTTGTTGCAAAAATGGTGACGAATACGGGATTCGAACCCGTGTATGTATGCGTGAAAGGCATATGAGTTAAACCGCTTCTCCAATTCGCCAATATGTCTTAATAAAAAAATGGCGCCCCTAATAGGACTCGAACCTATGACCCCCTGATTAACAGTCAGATGCTCTAACCAACTGAGCTACAGAGGCAGCTATTTTTTTTATTTATAATTTAATAGAAAGGAGTTTGGCAACTTCCTACTTTTGCGGGTCGAAACCAACTATCATCAGCGTAAAAGTGCTTAACTTCTGTGTTCGAGATGGGAACAGGTGTATCCACTTTGCCATCATCACCAAACTCT
>CAKJYW010000023.1 GCA_918272565.1 Bacilli bacterium | reverse complement strand
AATATCGATTGTTTATAAGGAGATTTAATGAATAGTCTAGTTTTTATTTATAATTTTAGTAATATTGAATTTGAAAAAAAGATTCTTGAGGCAAATAATTCACATCTAAAACTTATCATGGACAAGTTCAAAAAAGAAATTGTTGTTAAGGATGGATGTGTTTATTCTAGTGAAGAAGACGAAAAGCTTAAGAATTTGTTTGAATGCTTAGATGCTCTATATTCACACAATATTGATTTGACTGATGCTGACTTTAGTAGCATTTTAAACAATATCGATTATTATAGCGCATTTGATATCGTCGACTTATTCTTAAACAAACAAATTATCTTCACTTCTCCACTTGGTAAGACAATTTACCCAAGATCTTTGAATCAAAAACTATATATTAAATCTTTAGATAGTAACGATATTGTCTTTGCTTTAGGCCCTGCTGGAACTGGTAAGACATATCTAGCTGTTTTATATGCCCTTAGTAAATTAAAATCAAATAAATATAAAAAGATTATCTTAGTTAGACCGATTGTTGAAGCGGGTGAAAAATTAGGATTTTTGCCAGGTGATTTTAAGGATAAAGTTGATCCATATCTAGTTCCAATTTATGATGGCTTATATGATGCTTTAGGAAAAGAAAACACTGATAAGATGATTGCCAAAGGAACAATTGAAGTTGCTCCACTTGCTTACATGAGAGGTAGAACCCTAGAGAATGCTATTATTATCTTAGATGAAGCTCAAAACACAACATTAAGTCAGATGAAGATGTTTCTAACTAGACTAGGCTTTAATAGTAAGATGATTATTACAGGTGATGTTACGCAAATTGACTTACCTAATAAGAATATCTCAGGATTACTTGAAGCTGTTAGTTTACTTGATGAAATCGATGGTATAAGAATTGTTAATTTCCAAAAATATGACGTTATGCGTCATCCTTTGGTATTTAAAATTATAGAAAGATACGAAAATAAGCAATGATAATTAATCTTTATAATAATTATAATAAGCAAATTGAATTTGATTTTGCTTCAATCATTAAAACAATCGAAGAAGGAATTAAAGAAGATAAAGAAGTCTCTTTGATTTTAGTTGATTTAGATGAAATACATAAGATTAATAAAGAATATCGTTCTATTGATAGACCAACTGATGTAATTAGTTTTGAGGAAGTTGATGAAGAAGATGATTCTTATTTAGGTGATATCTTTGTTTGTATCGATAAAGTGTATGAACAAAGTCTAGAATATAATCATTCTAAGGAAAGAGAATTTGCTTTTTTGGTAGTTCATGGAATCTTGCATTTATCTGGATATGATCACATGAATAAAGAAGATGAAGAGAAGATGTTTAGTAAACAAGAAGAAATCTTAAAACAATTAGGTTATGAGAGGAAATAATGGATAAGAAAAAGATTAATCAAACAAAGATGCCAAAATTAGATAAAAGTTTAGAAGCATTATATGATAAAGCATATGAAGCTTATTTGAATAGCTATTCACCATATTCTAAATTCAAAGTCGGTGCTGCGGTACTACTAAAAAGTGGAGAAATCATTATAGGAACTAACATCGAAAATGCTAGTTATGGTTTATCTATTTGTGCTGAACGTTGTGCTTTGTTTAATACATATGCTTTAGGATATCGTAAGTTCGATATTGATAAATTAATGATTATTGGTAATACTGAAGCTCCTGTTAGTCCATGTGGGGCATGTAGACAAGTAATCTTTGAATTAATGAATGAAAACTGTGATGTTATTCTAACTAATCTTTATAAAGATATTAAGATAATGAAGGTAAAAGAATTAATTCCTTATGTTTTTAATGAGGATTTAAAGAATGAATAAGAAAAAAGAAGTTTTTAAAAGTGGGTTTATTTCCATTATAGGTAGACCTAATGTCGGTAAGAGCACTTTTATTAACCAGGTTTTAGGAAAGAAGATTTCAATTATCTCTCCTAAACCTCAAACAACAAGAAATAACATCAGAGGTGTTTATACTACAGAGCACTCTCAGATGATTTTTGTTGATACGCCTGGGATTCATAAGCCTCACCATGAACTTGGTGCTTTTATGAATAAAGAGTCATTATACACTATTAAAGATAGCGATATGATTCTATATTTAATAGATGCCTTAGAAGATTTTGGTACAGGTGATGAGTTTGTAATTAATGAACTAAAGAAAGCTAGATGTATAGTTTATTTAGTTGTTAATAAAATGGACTTAGTAAAAGATAAAAATCGTTTGATTCAGAATGTTGATAAATTTATAAAAGCATATGAATTTAAAAATGTCTTTTATATAAGCGCTCTAACAGGAGAAAATATCGATTTATTATTAAAAGATATGGAAGATAATTTGGATGAAGGTCCAATGTATTATCCATCAGACACTGTTAGTGATCATCCAATCGAATTTGTTATTGGCGAAATTATTCGAGAAAAAGTTTTGCTTTTAACAAACGAAGAAGTTCCTCATAGCGTTGCGGTGGTAGTTGATTTTATCACTCCATCTAAAGAAGATAGCGATATGCTAGATATCAATGCCACAATCTATGTAGAACGTCAAAGTCAGAAAAAGATAATAATTGGTTCTAATGGATCAATGATTAAAAAAATAGGCACTTTAGCTCGTAAAGAAATAAAGCTATTAATTAATCAAAAGATTTATTTAGAGCTATGGGTGAAAGTAGAAGAGGATTGGCGTAATAAGAAGAGTCACTTAAAACGACTTGGTTACACTTTAGATAATATTAATTAGAGGATTATATGCTAACTAAAGAAGGAATTATCATTAAGTCAAATAAATATCAAGAAACATCAAAGTTAGTTCATGTTTTGACCAGTGATGGCTTAAAAACTTATTTAGTTAGAGGTGCTAATAACTTTAAAAGTAAAAACTACGCTTATTCACTAGAGCTTACTAAAATTCAGTTTGAATCAAATAGAAAAAATACATTTGATATTATCACTTTAGGAAAAGTAGAAGATAACTACACAAACATCAAAACTAATACAAAATCACTCTATGATACTATTGAGATCTTTGAACTAGTCTATTCTTTAAGTGATCATGTCATAGACACAAAAATATTATATTCTTTCCTATCGAATATATTAGATTCAATAAATAATCATTATCATGAGTACTATTTGACTATATTTAAGCTAAAGCTCCTATATTTGCTTGGAGTAGGCCCTGATTTTAAAGGTGGATGTGCTAAATGTCAAAAGAGTGAGCTTTATGCTTATGATTTAGAGATTGGAAAGGCTTTTTGTAAAGAATGTTTTTCTATGACACAAAATTCAATATACGCTGATGAATTTGAAGTCTTTAGATTTTTGTATTTGATGAAATTTGAACATCTTACTAATGAAGTTCTAGATCCCCTACCTAAGTATCAAACTCACTTAGATGAGTTTTTAGATAGGTATTATGATTATTATTTAGGATATAAAAGTAAAAGTAAAAGAATTATAAATAAAATGTAAGAGGATCTTATGAAAAAGTTTTTTGGTGATAAAAAGTTTTATAAGATGCTCCTTGTGATATTGCTTCCAATTCTTTTGCAACAATTCATAACTCAATTTGTCAACATGATTGATAATATCATGGTCGGTCGTGTTGGTAATGATGAGATGATTGGTGTTAGCCTAGCTAATCAATTATTATTTGTTTTGATGCTAGGAATCTTTGGAGCGATGAGTGGTGCTAGTATTTTTGGCTCTCAGTTTTTTGGCGCCCAAGATAAGGAAGGTTACCAAGAATCATTTAGGTTTAAATGGTTGATTGGGTTAATCCTAATTGCTATTGGGTGTGCGATTTTATTCCCTTTATCAGATGAACTAATTGGTGCTTTTATAAAAGGCGTCGAGGGGGAATATTCAAATGGTGAACGAGTCTTAGAGGTCGGAAAAGAATACCTCTATATTATGATTATTGGCTTTTTGCCATTTCTAATAAAAGAGATTTATGCTTCATCATTAAGAGAGCAGAGAGAAACATTATTCCCGATGATTTGTGGGGTTGTGGCTATATTTACTAATCTGGTTTTAGACTGGGCGATGATTTTTGGTCATCTAGGATTTAAAGAGATGGGTGTAATAGGAGCTGCATGGGCAACAGTTATAGCGAGAGTTGTAGAAATGCTAATGATTGTTTTATACACTCATTTTAGAATTAGGAAATATGTTTTCTTACAAGGGGTATATAAAAAACTATATGTTAGTTTTAAAAACATAAGAAAGTTTTTGGCTAAGACATTCCCACTAATGGGTAATGAAATACTTTGGTCAATTGGAATGACTTTGGTTGTCAATTGTTTAAGTATTAGAGGACTTGATGTAATAGGGGCTATTAACATTAGGAATACGGTTACTAATGTCTTTATTGTAACTGGTAATAGTGTTGGTGCTGCATCAGGTATCATTTTGGGTAACTTAATAGGAGCAGGAAAGAGCGAAGAAGCACATGCAACAAGCTATAAGCTAATCTCATCTGCCATTCTCATTTCTTTAGTTTTGACACTATTTGAGTTTTTATTAAGTTATGTTATCCCAGAAATATTTAATACAAGCGAAGAAATCATAGCATCAGCTGAAAGGTTAATTAGAGCATCATCGATTTTGCTTCCAATCTTTGTATTTAATACAACATGTTATTTTATATTAAGATGTGGTGGAAAGATGCTACTTACTTTTGGATTTGATGCGATGTATATTTGGGCTGTTAGAATTCCTATCGCATTTATTCTAGCAAAATATACAAATATTGATATTGTATTACTTTGCTTATGCGTTGAAGGAGCAGATATATTAAAGACATTTGTTGGATACATTTTAGTTGATAAAGGTATCTGGCTTAGAAAATTAGTTTAAGAGGTGGTTTATATGACTGATATGAATATGGATAAATTTGTTGGTTTTTTGAAAAATCAAGGATTTGTTTATCAAGGAAGTGAAATCTATGGAGGTCTAGCTAATAGCTGGGATTTTGGACCTTTAGGAGTTGAACTTAAAAACAATATTAAACAAGCATGGTGGAGAAAGTTCGTTCAAAACTCTCCTTATAATGTTGGTTTAGATAGCGCTATTTTAATGAATTCTAAAGTTTGGGTTGCTAGTGGCCATGTTGGTGGATTCAGTGATCCTTTGATGGATTGTAAGAAGTGCGGTGCTAGATTTAGAGCTGATAAACTTATTGAAGATTTTACTAAAGGCGAAGTTACAGCTGACGGATGGACTAACGATCAAATTATGAAATTCATTAAAGATAATCATATTACTTGTCCTGAATGTGGAAGCGATAATTTTACTGATATTCGTAAATTCAATTTGATGTTTAAGACTAACCAAGGTGTTTTAGAAAACGAGAAGAACACAGTTTATCTTCGTCCTGAAACTGCTCAAGGTATCTTTGTCAACTTTAAGAACGTTCAAAGAACTACTAGAAGAAAAGTTCCTTTTGGAATTGGTCAAATTGGTAAGAGTTTTAGAAACGAAATTACACCTGGTAACTTCATCTTTAGAATTAGAGAATTCGAACAAATGGAATTAGAATTCTTCTGTAAACCTGATACTGATTTAGAATGGTTTGATTATTGGAAGAAGTACTGCTTAGAATTCTTAGACTACATCGGACTAAAGAAAGAGAACATTAGATATCGTGACCATGATAAAGAAGAATTATCATTCTATTCTAAAGCTACAACTGATATTGAATTCTTATTCTATTTCGGTTGGGGTGAATTATGGGGTATTGCGGATAGAACTAATTACGATTTAACAGCTCATCAAAACGCAAGTGGTGAAAGTTTAGAATATTTAGACCCAGAAACTAATCAAAAATATATTCCATATGTTATTGAACCTAGTGTAGGTGTTGAAAGATTGCTTTTAGCAATACTTACTAGTGCCTATGAAGAAGAGACTTTACCTGATGGAACTACTAGAGAAGTTTTACATATTAAACCATTCTTAGCTCCTAAGAAAGTTGCAATTCTTCCTTTAGTTAATAAATTAGGTGACAAAGCAATGGAAGTATTCAACAAATTAGTTGATAAATTCCCTTGTGAATATGACACTAGCGGTCAAATTGGTAAGAGATATCGTAGACAAGATGCTAATGGTACACCACTTTGTGTAACAATCGACTACGATACTTTAACAGATGAAGCTGTTACTGTTAGAGACCGTGATACAATGGAACAAGAAAGAGTAAAAATCGAAGATTTAGTTAATTATATTAATGAAAAGATTTCTCACTAAGAGAATATAAGGAGGAAATATGATCCCTGAGGCAACAATTAAAGAAATATTAGATAAGGCGGATATTGTTGCCATAATAGGCGAACATATTCATCTTGAAAAAAAGGGGAATGACTACAAAGGTATTTGTCCATTCCATGATGATTCTAACCCATCACTTTCCGTTTCTCCTTCAAGGAAAATCTATAAATGTTTTTCTTGTGGAGCTAGTGGCAATGCAATAACTTTTGTTCAACATTTTAAGCATATCAGTTTTACAGAAGCTGTAAGGTATGTTGGTAGCAAATGTGGGGTTAATGTTACAGGAATTAGTACTACAGTCAATAAAAACGCAAAGCTATATGAGGCTATGGAAGCTGCCACAAATTATTTCGAATTCTATTTACGTAATTCTATTGAAGGTAAAGTTGCTCTAAATTATTTACAAAATAGAAAATTAGATGATAATGTCATCAAACGTTTTAGAATCGGACTTGCTAGCCGTGAAAATGATTTACTCTTTAATGCTCTAACTAAAGGAGAAAATCCTTTATTACCAATTGATTTAATTAAATGTGGTTTAATCCACTCAGTTGGAAAAGATGGATACATCGATTCATTTAGAGAAAGAATCATTTTCCCAATTACTAACCTTACAGGAGAAGTAGTTGGATTTAGTGGCCGTATTTATAACAAAGCTAAAGATGAAAACACTCCAAAATATATTAATACAGCAGAAAATGACATCTTTAAAAAAGGAACAATCCTTTATAATTATTCTTATGCAGCAAACGATATTAAGAAAAAGGATCGCATTTTCATTTTTGAAGGCTTCATGGATGTAATTGCGGCTTACCGTGCTGGTGTTTATAATACTGTAGCTACAATGGGAACTGCTTTAACTTTAGATCACATTAAAGCGATCAAGAAACTCACATCAAATATCGTTCTATGTTTCGATGGTGATGCGGCTGGAATCAAAGCTACAATCAGATCTATTTCAATTTTTGTTAAAGCGGGAATGGATGTTAAAGTGATGCTTTTACCAGAAGGCTTAGATCCAGATGAATATTTAGATAAATTTGGTAGTAGCGCTTTAAATGAGTTCTTAGAAACTAAAGCGATTAGTAGTTTTGATTATCTTTATGCTTTAGAAAAGAGAAATCTAGTTAAAGATGATATCGATAATGTCAATAATTTTAAAAAGAACATCTTTAATTATGTTAGATTATTAAATAGTAGTACTGTAAATGAAAAAGTATTTACTATAATGTCAGCTGACTTAGAAGTTGCTAAGAGTACTATTGAAGAAGATTTCAAGAAATATTTGGAAGATGAAAAAGATAAAGCTTTAGATGAATTTGATAATAGCTTTGTTGAAATAAAGAAGGTAGAAAGAAGAGTTCCTATTAAGAAAACTAAATACATTAATAGTGAACAATCAATGATTTATTTTGCAATAAAGAAGAAGATTTATTGTGACAAAGTAGCAAGTCTCTTACCTTTTGATAGAAACATCTATGTTGATAGGCTTAATAGAGACATCTTTTGGGCGGTGCATGATTATTATCGAATTAACAGCGAAATGGATTATGAGAAATTCTATAATTCTTTGATGCTCACTGATAAGATGAGAGAACGACTTGATGTCATTATGAATTTCCCTGCTTTATGTGAAGATACGATGATTATTGATTTTTTAATCGAATGTGCTCACAATGTTACAAAATATAGCAACGAAAAAGAATTGAGTGACTTAAATAAAATCGAAAACAAGTCAGTTAGTGACTTAGAAAGTTTAAGTAAACTTAAGAAGAGAACAACGAAGTTTGTTGGAAAGAAAGAAGAATAAGGAGAAATTAATTATATGTTAAATGAAAAACCTGAATTACTTGCCATCATTGAAGAAGGTAAACAAAAAGGCTATATCAAATCAAGTGATATTTTAAATGTTGTTGAAGAAGAAAGTGATGATTATGCAGAATTAATCAAGCTTTTAGAAAACGAAAATATCGATTTGATTCCTGATGGTGAAGATATTGATGCTTACCAAGGTGGCGAAGAAAGTTTAGACAATATTGTTGACGATTTCGAAGGCTTCATTGGTGAACTTGAAAATGATACAGAATTTAATGAATTCTCTAATGAAATTGAAAATGAACTAAAGACTAAAGATATCGACGATATCGTTTCAACATACTCTGCACCATCAACTGCTGATGATCCAGTTAAGATGTATCTTAAAGAGATTGGTCAAATTCCTCTTTTAACAACAAACCGTGAGTTAGAGCTATCTCGTACTGTTCAAGAAGGATTAATGGCTGATGAGATTTTAAAAGCTGTTAAAGATGGTAAAAAAGAAATAAGTGATGAAGAAAAAGAAAGACTTCAAAACTTTGTTATTGAAGGTAAAGATGCTCGTGATACTTTAATTGAATCTAACTTAAGATTGGTTGTTTCTATTGCTAAGAAATATACTGGTCGTGGAATGCAATTCCAAGATTTGATTCAAGAAGGTAATATGGGCTTAATGAAAGCTGTTAATAAATTTGACCCTACTAAAGGTTTCAAGTTTTCAACATATGCTACATGGTGGATTCGTCAAGCAATCACTCGTGCCATCGCTGACCAAGCTAGAACTATTCGTATTCCAGTTCATATGGTTGAAACAATTAACAAGCTTGTTCGTATCCAACGTAAGTTAACTCAAGAGCTTCGTAGAGAACCTACTCCTGAAGAGATTGCTCAAGAGATGAAGATCTCTGTTGAAAAGGTTCAACAAATCCAAAAGATTGCTCAAGAACCAATTTCAATGGAAAACCCTGTTGGTGAAGAGGAAGACACTACATATGGAGATTTTATCAGTGATAGAGAAACTCCAAATCCACTTGATTATACAATCAATGAAAAATACAAAGAAGAAATTGATACAGTACTTAAAACTTTAACTCCAAGAGAAGAAAAAGTTTTACGTCTTCGTTTTGGACTTGTTGATGGTAAACCACACACTTTAGAAGAAGTTGGTAAAGAGTTTGGGGTTACTCGTGAAAGAATCAGACAAATTGAAGGAAAAGCAATCCGTAGATTAAAACATCCAAAGAGAAAAGATAGACTAAGTCAATATAAATAATCTTATATTTAGGATAGGTGATTAGTCATCTATCCTTATTTTAATAATTATGAATAAAATTAGAATTTCCAAAAGAATTAAAATAATATCTAAATTAATATCACCTTATAAGACGCTCGCTGATGTGGGGTGCGATCATGGTTATTTGATTGTTGAAGCGTTAAAAAATGATTTAATTGATTATGCTATAGGGGTAGATAACAAGAAGATGCCACTAGAAAGTGCAAAAGAGAACTTAAAGGAATTTGATAAAGATAAATATGATTTGATTTTATCAGATGGAATTAAGGATGTTCCTAAAGGAATTGATTGCCTTTGCATTTTAGGGATGGGTGGAATCTTAATAAATGAGATATTAGATAACCCTAATAGAGATAATTTCAAAAGGATAATCTTACAAGCAAACAAGAATAATTATGAAGTTAGGCGCTTTATGGTGAATTTTGGTTATAAGATTACTAATGAAGCAATCATCTACGATAAAAAATATTATGAAGTTGATGTTTTTGAAAAAGGGGTAGAAGAATACACTGAATTAGAGCTTAAATATGGTCCTATTAATTTAAAGAATAAAACTAAAGAGTTTAAGGATTATCTAAAATATAAGATTGGTTTACTTAAAGATGTAAAAGAAGAATCTAATGTAATCGATAGAATTAAAGAAATGGAATGGTTATTATGAGAATTAGTGACGTTATTAATTATTTAGAAAAGAGATTTCCTCTTGATTTGGCACTTGATTTTGATGCTCCTAGAATTGGACTAGAACTTGGTAATAAACAAATTGAAGTTAAAAACATCTTACTAACTTTAGATTTAACAATTGATGTATTGTATGAAGCGCTTGATAAGAACGCTAATCTAATTATTAGCCATCATCCATTCATTTTTGATCCTTTATTTAAGATTGATTATGCTTCACCAAATGGCAAGATTATTAAATTAATGATGGAAAATAACATCTCTTTGTATGTTATGCACACTAATTTAGATACTGGTGTTGGTGGTGTTAATGATACACTTGCTCGTATGATTGGTTTAAATAACGTTAATGTTATTAACGGAGAAGTTGCTAAAGGTAATTTACTAAGATATGGTAAAGTTACAAAACAAACAGCACTAGATTTAGCTACTCACATTAAGAAAGTCTTTAATTTAAGTGGTGTTAGATTAATCGGAAGCCCTAATAAATTAATCGAAAGTGTTGGAGTGATTGGTGGAAGTGGAGCTCATCCAAGTGAAATAAACGATGCTATTAACTTACATTTAGATTTATATGTTACAGGAGAAGTTCATCTTAATAATGCAATAGATGCATTTAATAATAACTTATCAATCATTGAAGTAAATCATGGTGTTGAAAAATTTGTAATGTATCCATTAAAAGATGATTTAGAAAATGATCTAGAACTAAAAGGAAAAGTATTTGTTTCAAGTGTTAATACTGATCCGCTTGTTACTTATTAAAATAAAGATATTTTTAGAAAAATCATTTAATTATTTGTTTAATTAGTGAAAAGAGGTAAAAAGAATGAAGAAATGTTTAATTTATTTATTAGTTTTATTAACATTATTATTTAGTGCTTGTGGCAAAGTAATTAATGAAGAAGGAAATAATAATGAACCTATCAAGACAAAAGCTACATTATTAAATAATGTGGAAGATCCTAAAGGTGAAATTAGTTCATTTGATTTTCTTGATCAAAACGGTAAATTAGTTGAAAAGATCAATAATTTCTCAATTGATTTAACTTTAGAATATTTAAAGAATTATAAAGGAAACGATGTAATATCTCCTATTAGTGTTTATATGGCACTAGCAATGGCTTATGAAGTATTAGATGAAGACATGAAAGCTAATTATCTAAATGGATTAGGATTAACTGAAAGTGACTTAAGTAAAACACGCGATTTAGTTGAAGTACTTACTAATACGACTTTATATGATCATAAAGAAGTTTCTAAATCTTTATTAACTAATTCTATTTGGTTTGATAGCGATAATAGCTATGAATATAATAAAGATATTTTAGATAGACTTTCAAAATATTATTATTGCCATGCAATGCAAGCTCCATTCCAAACAGATAACGCTAAAGCAAATAAATTATTAAAAGATTTTGTAGCTGATAAGACTAATGATCTAATCAAAAAAGACTTTGATCTAAGCCCTAACACTGTTTCAGTTATCGTTAATACACTTTATCTAAAAGACATGTGGACTGATGAAGGATTCTTAAAAGTAGAAGAGAATTTATTTAACGATGTTAAGAAAGACTTTATTGTTGGGAAGTATCATGTAGGTAAAGTTTATAAAGATACTAATTATTCAACATTCTATACTGAGACATATAGCGGCTATAAAATTCATATTTTAATGCCTAACAAAGGTGTCGATTTATTTGATGTATTAAGTAGCAAAAATATTAAAGACATGTTAGAAAGAAAATATGTTGAAAGTGATGATAAAGCAAAAGAAAAATACTACACTAGAGTTATCATGCCTAAGTTTGAAGCAACAAGCGACATCGATTTCAAAGAGATTCTAACAAACAAATATAATCTAGGATTCATTTTTGATGAATTTACTAGTCCATTAGTTAATGATAGAGTATATTTTAGCGGTGTTAACCACAGTGCAATTCTAAAAGTTGATGAGACTGGAATTGAAGGAGCTGCTGTTACTTATATGCCTATGGCTACAAAAGGACTTGATCCTTATCAAGAAGTATTCTTAGATTACGTTCTAAACTATAGTTTCTTCTTTGTTATTACTGATGAAGCAGAAATTAGTTTATTTAGTGGAGTTGTTACAAAATAATGATTATTGACATATCATTTATTGATATGTCTTTTTTTATGTTGTAAATAAATTATTAAAATTGTATAATTTAATTGTAAAAAGAATAGAAAGGTTGATTTATGAGAAGTTTAGTTGTTTATTTCTCTCGTACAGGTGAGAATTCAGTTAATGGCAGAATCGAAGTTATTGAAAAAGGTTATACTGAGATTATTGCAGAAAAGATTCAAAAAGCACTTGAATGCGATATCTTTAAACTTGAACCAGTTGAACCATATCCATTTAGTTATGAAGAGTGCGTTGAAAGAGCTAGAAAAGAAGTTACATGTGATTATTTAAATAGTGATTTCAGTATTGATGAATATGATGTAGTATTTATTGGATTCCCTAATTGGTATAGAAGCTATCCTAGAATTGTTGCGAAGTTTTTGAAAGATCACACTTGGGTTGGTAAAACTGTAATTCCATTCTGCACTAATGAAGAAGGAGCACTAGGAATTGGTGAACTTGAACTAAGAAGTAGTGTTAAAGGCGCAATTATAAAGAAAGGATTTGCTGAAAGAGGATATAACGCTAATAGTTGCGATGAAAGATTAGAAAAGTGGTTAAAAGAAGTTTTGTAGGTGAGAAATGAAAGAATTAAAAAAAGATTTATATTATGTTGGTGTAAACGACCATAAAGTTGACTTGTTTGAAGGGCAATATGTTGTTCCTAATGGAATGGCTTATAATTCATATGTCATTAAAGATGAACTAATTGCTATTTTTGATACTGTTGAAATCAATTTCTTTGATGAATGGATTAAAAATGTTAAAGAAGTTTTAGGTGGAAAGAAGCCAACTTATTTAATCGTTCAACACATGGAACCTGACCATTCTGCAAATATCATTAGATTCTTAAATGAATATCCTGAAACTTATGTTGTTGGAAATAATAAGACATTTAAGATGATTGAGCAATTCTTTAATACTGAAATAAGTAAAAAGATGGTTGTTGATGATGGTGCTACACTAAATTTAGGTAGCCATAATTTAACATTTGTTTTTGCTCCAATGGTTCATTGGCCAGAAGTAATGGTTACTTATGATGAAGCGAATAAGGTATTATTCTCTGCTGATGGCTTTGGTAAATTTGGGGCATTAGATGTTGATGAAGATTGGGCATGCGAAGCTAGACGCTACTATTTTGGTATTGTAGGTAAATATGGTGCACAAGTTCAAAACTTACTAACTAAGGCAATTCAACTAGATATTGAGATGATTTGTCCACTTCACGGTCCTGTTTTATTTGAAAATTTAGGTTATTATATTAATTTATATAACACATGGTCAAGTTATCAAAATGAGTCTGAAGGAGTTGCCATATTCTATACATCTGTTTATGGACACACTAAAGAAGCTGTAGAATTACTTGCTAAAAGATTAGAAGAAAACAACGCTCCTAAAGTTGTTGTTACTGACCTTGCAAGGTGTGATATGGCTGAAGCTGTTGAGGATGCTTTTAGATATGGTAAGATAGTTCTTGCTACAACTACCTACAATGCTGGTATTTTCCCATTTATGAATGATTTCATTAATCATTTACTAGAAAGGAATTTCCAAAATAAGGAAATAGCAATTATTGAAAATGGTACATGGGCACCAATGGCCGCTCGTGTTATCAAAGAAAAGTTTGCGGGATCTAAGAATATTACATTTATTGACCCCGTGATCTCTATTGCATCAAGCATGACAGAAGATAATATCGCCCAAATGGATAAAGTAGTTAGTGAACTATGTCAAGAATATAAAGCTAAACAAGAACTT
>CAKJYW010000022.1 GCA_918272565.1 Bacilli bacterium | reverse complement strand
GTTGCTGGTCGTATGCCAGGACATATGAATGTTCTACTTTGTGAAGCAAACGTTGACTACGAAGACTTATACGAAATGCAAGACATAAACGATGAATTTGAAAAGACTGACCTTACAATCGTAGTTGGTGCTAGCGACGTTCTAAATCCTGCTGCACGTAACGCTGAAGGTACTCCAATTTATGGAATGCCAGTATTAAATGTTGATAAATGTGAACATGTAATTATCTTTAATTATGACTTAAAGCCAGGATATGCTGGTGTAGAAAACCCCCTATATAAAAGAGATCATGGCGTTTACCTAGAATTAGGTAATGCTCTAGATACATTAGGTGATTTATTAAATAAATTAAATAAATAAAAGAAGGAGAGAAAAATGAAAAAGTATTTGGATTTATTAGTTTTAGGTGGCGGATTATTATTTAATGCCTTAATCTTTGCTTTTATGGCAGCTGATGGAATTACTGGAAATGTAATTGGAATTAAAGTTTCCGCTTCAGTTTATAGTGCTATTGGTAATTTTGGAAACGATGGTGTCATCGGTGGATTATTAGTTGCATTAATCTTTGTTATTTTAGCTGTTTTAGCTGGATGCTTCTTAGTAGCATTAATCGTTATGAAACAAAAATTTGATTATGCTATGTTAGTTGCTTTTGGTGCTGGTTTATTATTATTAGTTGCTGGCGTATTATTCTTCTGTACAGCTTCATTTGCTGGTGGAGGAAGCCTAGGCGTAGGTGCAGTTCTTTCTGGAATCTTTGGAATTATTGCAGGACTTGCTTATGTATTCTATGGATGCTTAAAAGGCAAATTAATTAAACTATAATAAGAGAGAATTAGGAGGTCGTAATTAAATTACGGCCTTTTTAAAAGAGCATAATAATTGATTTTCTTTAAGAGTTGTGATAAAATATTGAATTGTAAAAAGATGGATTTAAGGAGGATTTTAAAATGCCATTAGTAAACACAAAAGAAATGTTTGAAAAAGCTTATAAAGGTGGATATGCAATTGGCGCATTCAATGTTAATAACATGGAAATCGTTCAAGCAATCACTGAAGCAGCTGGAGAATTAAATGCACCAGTTATTTTACAAGTATCAAGTGGAGCAAGAAAATATGCTAACTCTAGATATTTAATTCATATGGTTAAGGCAGCTTGTGAAAACTTCCCTGACTTACCAATCGCTCTTCATTTGGACCATGGCGATAGCTTTGAATTATGTAAAGCTTGTATCGATGATGGTTTCACATCAGTTATGATTGACTATTCTGGTCATCCTTATGAAGAAAATGTAGCAATCACTAAGAAAGTATGTGATTATGCTCATGATGTTAAAGCTCGTGGACGTTACATTACAGTTGAAGCTGAACTTGGAACTTTAGCAGGCGTTGAAGATGATGTTAAAGTTGAATTTGGTAAATCAAGTTACACTGATCCTAGTCAAGTTCAAGACTTCGTTACAAGAACTGGCGTTGACTCACTTGCTATAGCAATCGGAACAAGCCATGGAGCTTACAAATTTAAAGCTGAACAATGCACAAGAAATGCTGATGGTGTTTTAGTACCACCTCCACTAAGAATCGATATCTTAGAAGAAGTATCAAGAAGATTACCAGGATTCCCAATCGTATTACACGGATCAAGCTCTGTTCCTCAAGAATATGTTGAAATTATCAACGCTCATGGTGGAAAGATGCCTGATGCTATCGGTATTCCTGAAAACGAATTAAGAGAAGCTGCTAAGAGTTCTGTATGTAAGATCAACATCGACTCTGACTTACGTTTAGGTATGACAGCTGCTATTCGTAAACATTTCGATGAGCATCCTGATCATTTTGACCCACGTCAATATTTATCAGATGGTAGAAACAACGTTCGTGAAACTGTAAAACATAAGATTAAATACGTTTTAGGTTGCGACGGAAAAGCTAGCGAATTGACAAATAAATAAGATGATTTAAGGCCAAACTTACAAAAAAGTTTGGCTTTTTTTCGTTCTTGTTATTATATGCTTTTTTTGGTATAATATACCCTAGGAGATTAGCGTTATGAGTGTAATTAAGTTTTGTGCTCTAGGTGGACTAGGGGAAAATGGAAAAAACTTATATGTTCTAGAAATTGATGAAAAAATCTTTGTTTTAGATTGTGGGATAAAGTATCCAGATATGGAACTATTTGGTGTTGATAAGGTAATGCCATCAATCAATTATCTAAAACAGAAGAAAGAGAAAGTTCAAGGAATCTTTTTATCACACGCCCACGAAGAAGCAATCGGAGCAGTTGTTGAACTATTAAAAGAGCTTGATGTTGGGGTTTTTGCTACTCACTTTACTTTATCACTTGTAGAACTTGCTCTAGAAGAAGCAGGGTGTGATGTTAGTAATTATAGGTTATATCGAATCAATGATAACAAAGACCTTAAATTTGGTAATGTTAGTGTAACATTCTATAACACTACCCACTCTATTCCTGAATCAATTGGTGTAGCATTTAAAACATATGATGGCACTATCGTTTATGCTCCTGATTTTACATTTGCTTCACATAAGCATCCAAAATACAAAACATCATTTAAGAAATTAAGTGAAATAAGTAATGATAAGGTTTTGATGCTATTAAGTGAAAGTGTTGGAACTAGTAACATCAGTCGTACTAACAATGATTACACATTAAATTTCATGGTTAATGATGTTTTAGCTCATTCTAAAAGAGTAATCTTTGCGATGTATTCATCTGAACTTGATAGAATTCAAAAGATTGTAGATCTTTGCGCTGCTAGAGGACGCAAGATTGCTATCTTTGGGCGTAAAACGCAAAAGATTATTAAGGTAGCTATGGAAGTAGGGTATTTAACAGTTCCAGAAGAAAACTTAGTTAACCTTAAATTTATGGATGAGACCAATAGAAACGATGATGATAATTTGGTTGTTATTGTTACTGGTGTTCGTCATGAACCTTATTTTGGGTTGCAACGTATGATGTTAGGTCAAGATAAGCTAATTGAACTCAAGAAAGATGATAATGTGGTGATAATCTGTCCTCCTATTAGTGGAACAGAGAAAATCGCAACTGACTGCATCGATATGCTTAGTAGAGTAGGAGTTAAAATCACTAATCTTTCAAAAGAGAAACTAAAGAGTTCTCACGCTGATAGCGAAGACTTAAAGATGCTTTATGAGATTTTAAAACCTAAATACATCGTTCCAATCATCGGAGAGTTCCGTCATCAGTACCAACAAAAATCAATAGCAAAAGAACTTGGATTTAATGATAACCAAATCTTGATGCTTGAAAATGGTGACAAAATAGTAATGTATGATGGAGAGTTAGATAAGACTATTGATAAAGTAACTACCGGAGACGTTTTAATTGATGGATCATTAGTTGGTGATATTAATGATGTAGTGTTGCGTGAAAGAGAGCAACTATCAATTGATGGAGCAGTCTTTGTTAGTGCTAGCGTTGATTTAATAAATAAGAAAATTACATCATTGCCTAAACTTAAGATGAAAGGTTTCATCTTAGAACAAAACAATGAAGAAATAATAGATGAGATTTTAGATTACACAAATAAAAGACTTGAAGAGTTTTTAAAGACTAAATATCTAAATATTGAAGGCTTTAGAGTCGATTTAAGAGATGGATTACAATATGTGATTAGACGTTTAACTGATAAGATGCCTGTTGTAATTGTCAGTGTAATTGATAGTGAACAAGAATAAAAGAAGGTAAATTTTATGAAAAATTTAAAAAGTTATGAAATAAGACAAATGTGGCTAGATTTCTTTAAGAGTAAAGGACACTACGTTGTTCCTAGTGCTTCCTTAGTTCCTGTAAATGATCCAACACTTCTATGGATTAATGCAGGGGTTGCACCATTAAAGAAATATTTTGATGGTAGAGAAACGCCACTTAATAAGAGAATGACTAATGCCCAAAAGTCAATAAGAACTAACGACATCGATAATGTTGGTAAGACTGCTCGTCACCACACATTCTTTGAAATGTTAGGTAATTTCTCTATTGGTGATTATTTTAGAGATGAAGCTTTAACTTGGGCTTATGAACTATTAACTAGCAAAGAATGGTTTGATTTTGATATCAATAAATTATATTTCACTGTTTATCCAGATGATACAGCTTCCATTAATAAATGGATTTCTTTAGGCGTAATTCCTAGTCATATCATTAAGTTAGAAGGAAACTTCTGGGAAATTGGTGAAGGACCATGTGGACCAGATACAGAAATTTTCTATGACCGTGGTGAAAAATATGATCCTAAAGGATTAGGAATCAAATTATTAGAAGATGATATTGAAAATGACCGTTATATTGAGATTTGGAATATCGTATTTAGTCAATTCAATGCTAAAGCTGATACTCCAAGAAGTGAATATAAAGAACTTCCAAGTAAGAATATCGACACTGGTTGCGGCTTAGAGCGTCTAGCTTGCGTAATGCAAGAAGTTGAAACTAACTATGATACTGACCTGTTTATGCCAATTATAAACGAAGTTGAAAAACTTACAGGTGTTAAATACACTGGTCAAATGGCATTTAAGGTTATCGCTGACCATGTTAGAAGCGTAACTTTTGCGGTAAGTGATGGGGCAATGCTTTCTAATGAAGGTAGAGGCTACGTTTTACGTAGAATCCTTCGTAGAGCAGTAAGATACGGAAGAAAACTTGGAATGAATGAACCATTCATGTATAAGTTAGTAAGCGTTGTATGTAAATACATGAGTAACTTCTATCCATATTTACTTGATACTGAAGCAAGTGTAGCTAGAGTTATTAAGCAAGAAGAAGAAAAGTTCTTACAAACACTTGATAATGGTGAAAAGAAATTAGTTGACTTCATGAAAAACGCTAAAGAAAAAGTTATTCCTGGAGATGTTAGCTTCTTATTATATGATACATTTGGATTCCCATTTGAATTAACTTTAGAAGTAGCAGAAGAAAATGGATTTAGTGTAGATTTAGATGGATTTAAAGCTGAACTTGCTCGTCAAAAAGAAGCATCAAGAAATGCTAGAGGCGACGAACAATCAATGAACTTACAAAATGTCGACATGCTTTCATTTAAAGATGAAGTTAGTTTTGTTGGATATGAAAGATTAGAAGCTGATAGCATAATCATCGCTATCTTTGAAGATGGTAAGAGAGTAGATAAAACTAATAAAGATGCTTTAGTTGTTACTAAAGTTACTCCATTTTATGCAGAAATGGGTGGAGAAATTGGTGATAAAGGTGAATTAATCGCTGATTTAGACCATCTAGATGTAGTTGATACAACTAAGCTTCCTAATGGACAAGCTGCAATGCATGTTAAGTGCGATGGAATTGAACTAAAAGTTAATGATAAAGTTACACTAAAAGTAGATGAGTTCTTAAGAAGCAAGATTAGTGCAAATCACTCAGCTACTCACCTTATGAATGAAGCGCTAAGAATCGTTTTAGGTCAACATCTTCACCAACAAGGTTCAAATGTTAATGAATCTTGTTTAAGATTCGACTTTAATAACTTCACAATGCCAGATGCATCTGAACTACTTAAAGTAGAAGAATTAGTTAACGCTGAAATAGAGAAAGAAGCGGATTCAATAATCAAAGAAATGAAATTAGATGAAGCTAAGAAGTTAGGCGTTCAAGCTGTCTTTGGTGAAAAATATGGTGATATCGTTAGAGTTGTTGAAATAGGGTTCAGTAAGGAACTTTGTGGTGGATGTCATGTTAAAAACACTAGAGAGATTGAAAAATTTGCTATTTTAGGTGTAGAAAGTAAAGGATCAGGTATCTTTAGAATTGAAGCCACAACAGCATCAAACATTAAAGATGAAATTGAAAGAACTTTATCTAGCGTTAATGATGAGATTAAAGAACTTCAAAGAAAGAAAAATGATATCTTAAATAACGCTTTAACTAATGGAATTAAGCTAGAAGCAAATAAACTTGAAGATATTCCTTATAAAGCATCATATAGTTACATCTTAAAAGTAAAAGAATATCTAGTTAATTTGCGTGAAGATGTTAAAGAACTTGATAAGAAATATAATAGATTACTTAAAGAAAAGAACACTTTATCTATGGATGAATTCTTAGGTGAATTTAGTGAAGTTAATGGTGTTAAGGTTTTGATAAAAAAACTAGAATCTAATCAAGTTAATGAAATCAAAGATTTGTGTGATAGATTAGCTGATAAAGTTGGTTCTTGTATCATTTTCTTTGCTTTAGTTAGTGAAAAAGTAATCTTTGTATGTAAGAATAAGACAGATAAAGTTAATGCTGGTAGCTTAGTAAAAGAAGCCGCAATCATTACTAGTGGTAATGGTGGAGGTAGACCAGACTTTGCTCAAGCTGGTGGAAAAGACGTTACTAAAGTTAACGAAGCTTTAGCTAAGGTTGAAGCATTAATTAAAGGTGCTCTATGAAAATAATGGGCTTAGATTTAGGAAATAGGACAGTAGGGATTGCGGTTAGTGATTATTTAGAAGTTATTGCAACTCCTATTGGAACATTTCGCTTTGAAGAGCAAGATTTAAATACTGCACTAAAATTAGTTTTAGAAGCAGCTAAAGAGCATAGCGTAGATAAGTTTGTTTTAGGATTACCTAAAAACATGAACGGCTCAATCGGATTTCAAGCAGAATATTGTTTAGAATTTAAAAAGATGCTTGAAGAAGCCACAAAAAAAGAAGTTATTATGATTGATGAACGCTTAACAACAAAAATGGCGCATCAAGCGATGCTTAGTGCTGATTTAAGTAGAAACAAAAGAAAGAAAAATGTTGATAAGCTAGCTGCTTCAATCATTTTACAAACATATTTAGATACTAAAAGATAGAAAGGAAAAATAAATGGAAAATCAATTAGAAAAACAAAACCAACTAATTTTAGTTGATGAAGACGGAACTGAAGTTTTATGTAACATTTTATTCACATTTGACTCAGATGAATTTGGAAAAAGCTATGTATTATTCTCACCTGTATCAAGTGAAGAAAATGAAGATGGAGAAGTAGAAGTTGCGGCTGCATCTTACATTCCTCAAGAAGATGGAACAGTTGGAGAACTTAATCCTATTGAAACTGATGAAGAATGGGAATTAGTTGAATCTGTTTTAGCACAATTTGACGAAGAAGGCTGCGATTGTTGCTGCGAAGATTGTGAAGAAGAATGTGATGAAGATTGTGACTGTGGATGTGAACATCATCACCATCATAAATAATTGATAAAAGGCTGTCCTGTGACAGCCTTTTTTTATACAATGACAGATTTTTTGATTCCATCAATTAGATATTTTTGGGTTATTAGATAGATTATTAATAAAGGTATAATCATCATTAGTGCTGAAGCGTTAGCGTTAGAGTATCTTCCACCCATAAGTCTTGTTGAAAGTAGGGTGATGTTGTTTGTTGAAAATCTGAGGAGTGCTGGGTAATAATAATCATTATAGGTCCAAACGAAGGTTAGGATGAATGTTGTGATGATTCCTCCTTTAGCGTTTGGAAGCATCACTTTAAAAAATGATCTAAAAACTCCACATCCATCAACTAGGCTCGCATCTTCTAAATCTTGAGGAACTGCTTTAAAGTATTGCCTAAAGATATAAATAAATAGAGGTGCTCTTAATCCAACTCCAAGAAGTGCCATTAAATATAAAGTGTATGATTTACCTATTAGTTTTATTCCAAATAATGGATCATTTGTAAAATGTAAGACTCTAGCTATTTGCAAAGCATCAAGTGGAATAAATATTGATAATAAGATTATCCAAAATATAACGTTGCTTCCTTTAAATTTGAGTTTAGCAAAAGTATAACCATAAAGAGCACAAAAGAATGTCTGAAGGATTGATGTAATAAATGATATAGTTAGGGAATTAACCATAGCATTTTGCATGATTGTTTCTCTAAAAACACGTCTAATAGATGAAAATGAGATTCTTGTTGGAATCCAATAAGCATTTGTGTATCTAGAAATGCCTGAAGCATTTATAGCATTTAAGAAGATTTCATAATAAGGGAGTAATATTATAAATAAAAGTCCAATTAAGATGAAACCTCTTAATATTTTTAGAGATTTTATTGTTATTTTTTCTTTTTTCTCTTTGGATAGTTTTGGGATAATCTGTTTCATATAAAGATTATAACAAAAAATCTCACTATTACAAGTGAGATTCTTTTTATCTTATCATAACAATGTCAGCAAGATCATCATAGATTTTACCTATTTCTTCATCGCTTTCATAAAGTGAAAGGTGATGAGTAGGTTGAGTGATTGGGATTTGGCAAAGAAGCTCAGTATTAAGCTCTGTAGCTACTTTCTCTCCACCACCTGCTCCAAAGATGAACTCTTTTTCGCCATTTACTGGATTTGAGTAATATGACATGTTTTCGATTACACCGATTATTTCGTGATTTAGTTGACCTGCTGCAAAACCAGCTTTAACAGCTACATGACTCGCAGCAAGGTGTGGTGTAGTTACAAGTAATGCTTCAGCCTTAGGAACGATATTTCTAATATCTAGTGGAATATCTCCAGTTCCTGGAGGTGAGTCGATGATTATAAAGTCAGTGTTTTTGTTCCATCTAACTTCGTAGAAGAAGTTTTCAATCATATTACCAAGCATTGCTCCACGCCAAATGATAGGTTTACCTTCTTCAGCAAAGAATTCAGTGGAAATAACTTCCATTCCAAATGCTTCTAGTGGGATAATCTTTTGATCTTCAGCACATTTAGGATATTCATGCTTCATCTCTAGAACTTGAGGAATAGAAGAACCATAAATATCAGCATCAATTATACCAACAATCTTACCCTTACGCTTTAAGGCATAAGCTAAGTTTGCCGCAACAGTGCTCTTACCAACGCCTCCTTTACCACTCATTACGATGATAAATTTAACATTGCGATTAACAATTGATTCTAATTTCCTTTTCTCTTCTAGTTGAATCTTAACACCTTTAAACCCTAGATCAATTTTAACTATCTTAGCAAGGGCGCGTCTAACAGCTTTTTCTTCTAAACCACCCATTTTACCAATAGAAACGATTAAAACAACCAAATCTTTATCAGGATCAATCCCAATATGTTTAATGGCATTGTTTTCTCCTAGAGTTTTACCGTTATATGGGTCAACTATATTTATTAGTTTTTCTTTAACTTCTTGAATTGTTAAATTAGGCATCATTTTCTCCTTTTATTATTGGTAATTTGTATTCATCTAAATAAATACTCGCATTAGATGATATTATACCATAAATTTTAGTAGCTAGCATTTCTTTTTGTAATAATTTGTTAATACAATCTTTAGGACTAGTAATTAACATAGCCTTTGTTTCTTTATCTAATTTCTTTAAATAAGCTTTACCTTTTTCATTCATTCCTAAGATTCTTAAATAATCATATAATTGCTCTTCTTTGTAGTTTTCTAGTAAGATATTTAAGATAATCCTTTTGATATATGCTTTAGTGTATCTTTTTGTTTCCACATTTTTAACAAAGTCTTCATAACTATCTAGATTAATAAAACTAGATAACCTATTTTCTATTCCTTCATTAACTCCTTGGTAAAGAGATAAATCACTTGTTTTTGTTGATGCAACCTTGTATTGGAATAATTTGTATAAGTTGTTTTCTAAAACGCTAGGGTTTTTAAAATCAGCCTTAAAAGGAACAAAAGAAGAAATATCTTCGCTTCTTTTTAACTTTAGCCTTAGGGATGTAGCACTAGAAATAGAGTTAGTAGCTAATTCATCGTAATAATTATTCTCAATTCGCTTTATTAATGTGATATTGACATCTTTATTAAGCTTTTCTAAAGCATTTAAGTAGTGAAGTGCTAATGTGTTATTAGGTAGAGAAAAGTTATTAATTAAAGCTTCATCGCTAGTCATTTCTTTAATCGCTTTAAATGTTGAAGTAGAATATGAATAACCTTTCTTTAGATTCTCTTTAACAATACTTGAATTATCTAGGGCTTTTTGTAATTTTTGGAGTTCTTTAAGTTCATTAAGCGAATCACATTCAGCTCCAAACGCTAAATCGGTGATATTAAAATGTGCTAAAGTGTTAATTGCATTAAAACTAAAATAGTCAGCACTACAATTTGTTGAAGAGAATGGAAGTTCTAAAACTAAATCAATTCCGAGTGAAAGAAGAAGCTTGGTTTTAGTGAATTTATCGATAACTGATACGTCTCCTCGCATCGAGAAATTTGTTGAAGTAACAGCTATTACTAAATCAGGGTTAGTTTGCTTCTTTGCTTCATCTAAGAAATATTTATGTCCATTGTGTAAGGGATTAGCTTCCATTACGATTCCTAATATTTTCATAATCCACCTCTAAATTCTATTATATCAAAAAATCTCCGTTTATTTTGGAGATTTTTTTATTAATATAAATCTTTTGCTATTTGACTAGCTAATTTACAGTTATTATAAACTAATTTGATGTTTGATTCTAGGCTATCACCTTTAGTGATTTCTTTGATTTTTGCTAGTAAATAAGGAGTAGTTTTATTTCCTTTTATTCCTAGTTTATCCATTTCTGCTAGTGCTTCATTAATTGCTTTATCTATTGTTTCTTTATCCATTTCATATTCAGTTGGAATTGGATTAGTAATTAAAACACCACCAGGCATTCCCATTTCCCATTTTGCTTTGATTAAATTTGCAATTTCAGTTGGAGTATTTAATCTGTGATTAACTTTAAAGTCACTTTTTGAAGTGTAGAAGGCAGGTAAAATATCAGTATTATAGCCAATAACATCAACGGCTTTAGTTTCTAAATATTCTAGTGTTAATCCTAAATCTAAAATTGATTTAGCTCCAGCACAAACAACAGCCATCTTTGTTTTTGATAGTTCATCTAAGTCAGCTGAAATATCGAATGTCTCTTGAGCACCTCTATGAACTCCTCCGATACCACCTGTTGCAAAGATTTTTATTCCAGCAAGACTTGCAATAAATGATGTAGCTGAAACAGTTGTAGCACCATCTAGCTTTTGACTAACGATATATGGGATATCGCGAGTAGATGTTTTTTGGACATTTACACCGCTTTTACCTAAATAATCGATCTCTTCATCAGTCAGTCCCACTTTTAACATACCTTTAATAATAGCAATTGTAGCAGGAACGGCTCCATTTTCTCTAATTATTCTTTGGCATTCTAGGGCTGTTTTTACATTTTCAGGGTAAGGCATACCATGACTAATGATAGTAGATTCTAATGCCACGATTGGCTTTCCTTCGCTAAGTGCTTTTTTTACTTCTTCATTAATTGATAAATATTTATTCATGTTTTTCACCACCTATAGGATTATAGCATATTTAAGGGTTTTATTAAAGCAAAATGTATGATAAAATATTAATATAAATGGAGGGAAAAATGAAAGTAGTAAGAAAATCATTATTCGTGTTATTGTTTTTGGTGTTTATTTTATGTGCTTTAATTCCTGGTATTAAGGTTAATGCTGATGGAACTATTGCATCAGTTATAATGGTTACTCCAGGCGAAGATTCTTCAAATGAATTTAGAGCTAACTGGTATTCTGACTATTCAAATGTGAAATTATATTACACAACTAGTGATGATACTAGTTTTAGTAATGCCAAAGTAAGCGGTGAGTGTGTTGCGGCATATTTTGGTGAGCATAGTAGCGACTGGGCAGCTGTAGGATACGATGGTAAATATCGTTGCCAAGCTGAGATGCCAAATCTAGAAGCTGATACTAAATATATTTATAAGATTGGCGAAGGAAATAATTTCACAGAAACAAGAAGTTTTAAAACAAGTGGCGGAACAAGCACTTTACTTGCTTATGTTGCTGACCCTCAACAATACTCTTCAGGTAGTCCAAGAACCATTTGGCACAATCACTTAGAAGATCTTTATTATTTTGCTGAAAGTGAATACGGAAGATTACCAGATTTAATGCTCGGTGGAGGTGATATGACTAACACTGGTGGTAATTATAATACTTGGACATATTTAATGGATAGTAAGTATTTTTATGATGTTCCTATTGCTTTCACAATTGGTAATCATGAATATCTAGATGGAAATAATGGTAATTTACCAGGTGATGCGAGATTCTATAGTGCAATGTATAACAATCCTAAGAATGCTCCTGAAGGAAGAGAGAACGAATCATTTTGGTTTAAATGGAATAACACTATTATTTTTGTTTGGAACAATATCATAAAGAGTGAAGCAAATTATCAAAAGCACTATTTATGGATGAAAGATGTATTAGAGCATAATCAATATCAATTTGTTATTTCAATGTTCCATTTTCCAGTTTATGGTGGTAGTAGTGACTCTAATCTAATGACTAGTTATATGAGACCATTAATGGAAGATTTAGGTGTTGATTTGTGTCTTGCTGGTCATGATCATAGTTACAAATTGACAGAGAATTATTATAATGGAAAGAAATCAACAGTTGATGGAAGAGGAACATATTACTTAGAATTAGCTGACACTTATACAACTGATACACTTCCTGTTAGCGCTCTACTTAATATCACTGATACATCAATTGTTGTTAAACAATATTCTTCAAATAGAACATATTATGGACAATTTGTAATCAATCAAAAGAGAAGTTCTAATTATGCTTCATCTATCGATAAAGATGATTTTATGAAGAAATTAAAGATAGAAGCTAACGATAATGATTATACTGAGGCTTTCTTAACAGTTGATAAGAGTGGCTATGGTATGGTAAATACTGTTAAAGTTTATGATGGAGATAAACTTTTACTTGATCAATGGGCTGATAGTGATTTATATAACACTTATACTATTAAAAAACTTACTAAAGACAAAGATTATCAAGTTAAGGTTGTTGTTAGTTTCAAAGATGGAACTACAGAAGAAACTTTAGTTAACTTTTCAACAAAGATTTCATTTGGTACACTTGATGATATAGTAATGACAGATGGAAGTGAAAAAGCGACATTTAAGTTTACTAATAATCTAAAACCAGCTGCAAAGAGCTTAAATGTTTATGCTAATGGTGTATTAGCTGAAAACGTTGCATCATCATCTAAATATGTTAGAGTAAATAAGAGTCTATTAACTGATGGAGAAAATGTAATCGAATTTAAGGCACTTGATGATAGTGGAGCTGAGCACTTGGTAGCCACATTCACTTATGGTAAAGAAGAAACAAAATATGAACTTATTGTAAGTGATGAAAAAATAGAACTTAATGAAGGAGAGAGTGCTAATATTAATTACACTGCTACACCTCAAGCAACAATTATATTTGCATCAAGCGATGCTAATATTGCTAAGGTAGATGGAAGTGGCAAAGTTAGTGCTATTAAAGAAGGAGAAGCAGTTATAACAATCACTTTAAAAGAAAGTGGTGAAACTAAAGAAGTTAAAGTTGTAGTTAAAAAGGTTGAAAGTGACACACCAACTACTCCAGATGAGCCAACTACGCCTGATACACCAACTACTCCAGATGAACCAACTACACCTGATACACCAACTACTCCAGATACACCAACTACACCAGATGAACCAATTAGTCCAGAACCTACAAAGAAAGGTTGTGGAAGTGGGGCTATTCAAATGGTTTGGTATCTAGTTTCTATTTTAGGTTTAGCTTTATTTATTAAAAAGAGACATTAAAATAATAGGTTGCATAGTTTAATACTTGCAACCTTTTTTCTTGAGGGAAGAGGAAAAAAATAGTATAATAAGTATATAAAAATGTAAGGAGATTTAAAAAAATGAGTGATAAAAGAGCAATTGGTGTTTTTGATTCTGGGATTGGTGGAATAACAACACTAGATAAGATTTATGATATTTTGCCTAATGAAGACTATATTTATGTTGGGGATACCCTAAATTGTCCTTATGGAACTAGACCAAAAGAAGAAATTGAAGCATTAGTTACTAATGTAGCAAACTTCTTAATTAAAAGAGATGTTAAAGCGATTGTTATTGCTTGTAATACCGCAACCGCAAATTCTAGCCATTTAAAGAAATTAACTAATATTCCTATTATTGGAGTGATTAACCCTACAGCTGATTATGCTTATAAGCTAAGCAAGAATAAAAATATCCTAATTCTTGCTACAAATGCTACAATTGCTTCTAATAAATACCAAAATCGAATTGAAAAGCGTCTATTTAAAAAAGGTAAGAGATACTACGTTAAAGCTAGTGAATTTGTTCCTATTTGTGAAGAAGGACTAATGGGAACAGACTATGCACTGGAAAAAGTTACAGAAAAAATAGGTGATTTAAAAGACAAAAATATCGATTTAGTAGTTTGTGGGTGCACACATTTTGGTCTTTTAGAAAAAGAGATTAAAGCAAATATCCCTAATGCTACTTTAGTTGAATGTGGAATCCCTACAGGAGAAGAACTAAAGAAAGTATTAAAGAAAAAAGATTTACTTAACGATAAAAAAGAAAAAGGAAAGATCACAATCTACACTACAGGTGATCCTGAATACGTTGATAGTCAAATTAAGTGGTTCACTAAAGAACACGAAGAAACTAAAAAAATACATTTATAGGAATTAATATGATTAAAATATCCCTACTTTGCTCTCTTCTTCATGAGTCAGCTACATTTACTTTAGAAAACAAAGAATTTATCGAAAAAATCGAAAAAGAATTAGGTGAAAAGATTACTCTAAGCAAGTTAGATGATTACGATTGCGATCTTAAACTTATCTTTATCGCTAGTGGTGGTAGTGAAGGCATCTTTTTAGATAATATTAATAAATTAAAGCCACCTTATTACTTACTTACAAGTGGCACAAATAATAGCCTTGCTGCCTCATTAGAAATATTAACTTACCTTAACTTAAATAATTTAAGTGGTGAAGTTTTACATGGAGATGCTTTTTACATTGCTAGTAGAATTAAAGAACTATTAAATGCAAAAAATAAAGAACTAGAAAGATTAGGAGTAATTGGCGCTCCATCTGATTGGCTAATCTCTTCAATTCCAAGTGTAAAAACTATCGATAAATTTGGTATTGAGCTTGTTGATATAAGTTTAGATGAAGTACTTGATATCTATAATAAATTAGATGGTAGCAAAATATCTTTTAAAGAACAATTTGATAAAGCAGAATTAAAGAAAGCTAATAAGATGTATTACGCTTTAAAAGAGATAATCAAAAAATATGATTTAGTGGGGCTCACTATTCGCTGCTTTGACTTACTGACATCTATTAAAACAACTAGCTGCTTGGCTTTAGCACTTCTAAATGAAGAAGGCTTCATCGCTACATGCGAAGGTGACATCGCCTCTATGATTTCGATGTATCTAGTAAAGAAGCATTTTAATCAATCTAGTTTTCAAGCAAATCCTGCTCGAATTGATGTTAAGAATAAAAAAATGGTTTTATGCCACTGCACTTTACCACTTGACATGGTAACGTCTTATAAATTTGATACCCATTTTGAAAGTGGAATAGGAGTTGCTATAAAGGGAGAATTAAAAGAAGAGGATGTAACTATCTTTAGGTTATCATCTAATCTACATGATTATTTTATAGCTGAAGGTAGAATTATAAGGAATTTAAACGAAGCATCATTATGTAGAAGTCAAATAGAAGTAGAATTTCGCGACGATATTTCATCTTTACTAAAAAAACCATGTGGCAACCACCACATTGTATTTTATGGTAAACATAAAGATGAATTAATCGAGATATTAGAAAAAGAAGCAAATTGATTTTGCTTCTTTTTTAGTTAGAGCATTTGAAATAAAAGGCCTTGTATGATAAAATAATGTTATAAAGAAGGTAATAAGATGAAGAAAATTCCAATTGGTGTGATTGACGTTGATTTTGGAGGAATGAATGTTTTATATTCACTAAAACAAGAATTTCCTTATGAAGATTTCATTTATCTAAACGATATAAAGAATCTTCCATATGAAGGTAAAGAGCACCAAATAATATTAAAATACATTAAGAAAAACGTTGAATATCTATTATCTCTAGGGATAAAAGCCTTGATTATCGTTAGTGATACGATAATTGAATATGGCAGTGAATACCTAGAATCATTAGATATTCCTGTTATTTCCTTGGTTCAGTCAATTATTGATTATGTTAATCTTAATTATGAAAACAAGAATATGATCCTTTGTACTAAAGATTACATCTTAAAAGCTAATCTTTACCAGAAGAACATTAAATATGGTCACTTAAGTAGTGCTTCTAGTAACAAGTTAGATAACATTATTGAAAACAATAAGATTAAGACGATGAAAGCATTTAATGCTTCAAGCGACATCTTTAAGCAATTCCAAAATAGAGATTTTGATGTTTTTATCTACACTACTCCTTGGATTGAGCTTGTTAGAGTTGAAATATTAGAATTTCTTAAGGTTAAAGATTTCATTAAAGTAAGTGACATTATAGCTAGTAACTTAGGAAAACTAGAGATTGAGTTCTATAAAAAAGGTCAAGGAAAACTTCTTGTCCTTTCAACAATCGAAAAAGAAGAATTTGTTAAAATGGCGCCATGGTTTAAGCTTAAATACAAATATATGAATGTAAAGGATTTAATTGAGGCCGAAAATGAACAAAATAGAACAATTCAAAAAGATAATCAGGGAATCTAATAACATCGTGTTCTTTGGTGGGGCTGGAGTATCTACTGAAAGTAAGATTCCTGACTTTCGTAGTAGCGATGGGCTATATAAAGAGAAAGCGAAAGTTCCACCTGAAGAGATTTTGTCTCATCATTTCTTTTTAGAAAATACTGAACTTTTTTATGATTTTTATCGTTCTAAGATGCTTTATCCTGATGCTTTGCCTAATACTACGCATTTAGCACTTGCTAAGTTAGAAAAGGAAGGTAAATTAAAAGCCGTTATCACTCAAAACATCGATGGACTACACCAAAAAGCGGGAAGCGTTAATGTTTTAGAGCTTCATGGTAGTGTTTTAAGAAATTATTGCATGAAATGTCATAAATTCTTTGGTCTTGATAAGATATTAGAAACAAGTGGTGTACCAAGATGCGACTGTGGTGGAGTTATTAAGCCAGATGTTGTTTTATATGAAGAAGCTCTTGATAGCAATGTTTTAGAAAAGAGTTTATATTATATTTCTAAATGTGATACCTTAATAATAGGAGGAACAAGCCTAACAGTTTACCCTGCAGCTGGATTAGTTCAATATTTTAATGGCAAACATTTAATTATTATTAATCGTGACGTAACTAGTTACGATAATTATGCTGAATTAGTTATACAAGATTCTTTAGGCAACGTTTTTAAAGAATTGTTATAAAATATGAGCAATTTATTGCTCATTATTTTATAAAGGGAGGGACTATGATAAAAGATTTTGAAAGAGGAATAATATCTTTTAGTGATTATCTAGCGGAAATTAATGTCTTAGATAAATACAAAGAGAAATATTCATGGGTGAAAAGTATTATAATTTATCATATCCCTTATTCTAATGTTACTTATTATGATAATTATTTACCTGCTAAATTTGCTTATTCTACTGACTATCACAAAGTAATTAAAGAGTTTTTAGAAGAAGAAGCAAAGAAAATGGCTTTAAAAAAGTACGAAGTTTTAGTTGATGTTAATTTCATCAATGAAAAGGTAGCATCATACCTAGCAGGGATGGGGTCAGTTGGCAAGAATCAATTACTTATTTCTAAAAGATTTGGTACTTTTTTTAATATTGGTACCATTGTTACTGATGAGGTGTTTAATTATAATAAAGAAATAAAAGAAGACTTGTGTCTAAATTGCAATAAATGTATTAAGAGTTGCCCTAATCATGCCCTAGATAATGGATATGATAAGAACAAGTGTCTATCTTTTTTGACGCAAAGTGCATCAAAAGACTTTAAATTATACGATAATATGGTATTATATTATGGATGCGATGCTTGTCAAGATGCATGTCCTTATAACAAAAGCGATAGAGATATTCCTTTTGACGATAAATCAAAGCTTAATTTAGAGATTTTAGAACAAATTGATGATTACAAGGCGTTTGCTTTAGACAAGACTTATAACTGGATAGGGCATCTTAAGATGTTAAGAAACATCTTAGTTTTAGAAACTAAGAATAAAAATATAAGTAAAGAAAGAATAGAATATTATCAAAACAAGCATAAAGATGTAAAATGGTTTTATGATCATTTAGAATATTTAAAGAATAAATTAGGTGAATGATTATGGGAAAAATGAATTTGGTTTTATATCAACCAGAGATTCCTCAAAACACTGGTAATATTATGCGTACGTGCCTAGCCACAAACACTACTTTGCATATGATTAAACCTTTAGGGTTTAGTTTAGATGAAAAAGAGATCAAAAGAAGTGGTGCTAATTACGTTAAAGATGTACATTATATTTTATATGACTCATGGGATGAGTTTTTAGAAAAGAATAAAGGCGAGATGTATTTTTTAACTAGGTATGGACTTCATAATATCTATGATGTTGATGCTAAAGATGACACAAAAGACTATTATTTTGTTTTAGGCAAAGAATCTACAGGGATTCCTAAGGAAATCTTGAAAGATAATTTAGATAGATGTATTAGGCTACCTATGACTGATAAGGTTAGAGCCTTGAATGTTAGCAATGTTGCGGCGATAATTGTTTATGAAGCGCTCCGCCAACAAGGATTTAAAGGTTTGAGTGAATTTGAACCAGAGACAATGAAGGGAAAGGACTTTTTATTAAAGTAAGGTATAAGGATGAAACAATATTTAGATTTCTTAAAATACATTTTAGAAAATGGTTCAAAGAAAGATGATAGAACCGGAACTGGAACAATCAGTGCTTTTGGTTATCAAATGAGATTTGATTTAAGTGAAGGTTTTCCTCTTTTAACAACAAAGAAAGTTTATTTAAGAGCAATCATTCATGAACTTTTATGGTTTATTAAAGGTGACACTAACATTAAATATTTAGTTGATAATAATGTTAAGATTTGGAATGAATGGCCTTATAAAAAATTCACTGAATCAAGTGAATATAAGGGTGAAACTTTAGAAGAGTTTGTTGAAAAGATAAAAGAAAGCGATGAATTTGCGAAAAAGTGGGGCGAACTTGGTCCAGTTTATGGTCATGAATGGCGTCATTTTGATGGACAAGATTGCTATAAAGACCAACTTGCTTGGGTAATTAACGAAATAAAAACTAATCCAGACAGTCGTAGGCTAATTGTTAATAGTTGGCAAGCAGCATACATCGATAAAATGGCTCTTCCACCTTGTCACACAATGTATCAATTCTATGTTAAAGATGGTAAACTTAGCTGTCAACTTTACCAAAGAAGCGCTGATGCTTTCTTAGGCATTCCATTTAACATTGCTTCATACGCTCTACTTACTATGATGGTAGCTCAAGTGTGTGGACTCGAGGTTGGTGAATTTATTCATACAATCGGTGATTGCCACATTTATTTAAATCATTTAGATCAAATTAATTTACAATTATCACGTACTCCAAGGAGTCTTCCAAAGATGAAGATCAATCCTGATGTTAAAAACATCGATGATTTCAAGTTCGAAGACTTTGAACTAACCGATTATAACCCTTATCCAACAATCAAAGGAGCTGTTGCGGTATGATTAGTTTGATTTTCGCAATGGATAAGAATAATTTAATTGGAAAAGATAATAGTTTACCTTGGCATTATAGTGAGGATTTAAAATATTTTAAAAACACCACTAAAGGCCATAAAGTTCTAATGGGTGATAATACTTACCTTTCAATTGGAAAAGCACTACCTAATAGAACTAACTATGTAGCTACCCTAAACAAAGATTTTAAAGCAGATGATGCTATAATCATCGGTGATTTAATTAGCTTCTTAAAAGAAAACGAAGAGAAAGAAGAAGAAATCTTTGTTATTGGAGGAAAGATGATTTATACTTTATCTCTTCCATATGCTAAAAGGCTTTATATCACTCATATTAATGCTACTCATGAAGGAAACATTTATTTTCCTCAAATTGACTATAGTAAATATGATTTAATTAAAAGTGAAGAAAAAGGAGTTTTAAATTTCTGTATCTACGAAAGGAAATAGAATATGTTATTTTTACTATCGATTCTTCTAATCGCTTCAACAATTAATTTTCTTTTAATCTATTTTCTAGATATTAGCTGGTATTTCCACTTCTTGATGCTTTTAGGAATATGCTTTGTTTTAATATTAATATTCCTTTTAGTAGTCTATGTGATTGGTTTAATAATAGCTAATCCTAAGAATGAGATTAGAAAACCAAGTCGCTTATTAACGGGCGCAGTCCATATGGTTTGTAGGTTCATAATATTAGTATCTAATATTAAAATCAAAAAAGATGGGCTAGAAAAATTAGAGGGAAAGAAATATTTGTTTGTTTCTAACCATCAAGCGATGATGGATCCAATTACTATTATTGCTTCAATGCCTAATATAGATTTAGCGTTTTTGATGCGTGAAAACGTCAAAAAACTACCTGTAATTGGCCCTGCTTTAGTTAGTTGTGGCTTCTTAACAATTAATAGAGAAAATAACCGAGAAGGTTTAAAGGCCATTATTAGAGCAGTTCATAGGCTAGAAGAAGGATATCCTGTTGGGGTATTCCCTGAAGGTAAACGAAGCAAAGGCCCAGATATCGGACGATTCCGTGATGGTGCTTTTAAGATGGCGATTAGGTCAGAAAGCGATATAGCGATAATTGTTGTTGATAATGAATATAAGATTCATTTTAATGCTCCATTTAGAAGGACAAAAGTTAATGTTAAACTATGTGGAATATTGAAATATGATGACTTTAAAGAAATGAATACCACAGAGATTGGTGATAAAGTCATTGAAATAATGCACAGTGGCTTAGAAGAGTTAAGGAAGAATAGATAAAAAAAGGTCCCTATATCAATTTGAACTGAGTTCAAATTGGCATAAGGACTTTATTTTTATTTATTTAGTGTATTCAACATTATTTAAGAAGCATTGTTCTTCCATGTATGAATCATATAATTCTTGTAAATCACTTAAAGCAATCCAACCATGACTTAATAACATTTCGTTAAAGTCTTGTTCATTGTAATTATCTTGTAATAATGCTTTTGCTTCATCGTGAAGTTCATAGAATAATGCTTGACCATAACCATATGGTGCATATTGGCCTGGCATTTCAATTAAGTCTAGTAAGATGTCACGTGCTGAATTTTCATCAACTGATAAGTTTTGGTTCTTCATGAACTTCAAAACATCTTTAACATCCCAGCCTTGGTAGCCGATACCAACATCAATTCTAGCATAGATTAGGTATACGAATAAATCCCAATACTTACTCTTTTGCATTGCTCCTACCCAATCACCTTTCTTAGTTTCTGCTAAGAAGTCACATAGAGCACATTCAACATATTTTGCCCAACCTTCACCATGACCAGTGTTTGTTGAAACACGGACAAAGTTAGATAGGTTTTCGTTTTCTTTACTATAAACGTAAGCATATAAGTGTCCAGGGTAACCTTCATGGGCTAATGTCTTGATTGTTTCAAGATAATCTTTACCTAGAGCTTCACCATTTAAGTGGATATATTCGTTTTCAGTAGAGTCTAAAGCTGACTTCATGTAGTAAGCTAGAGTAGTTGTGTTAGCTGTAACAGTCTTATCCATGTATGCGATGTCGATTGTTGGAGAATTCTTTAAATCTTTAACGATTGTCTTAGCAAATACATTTCTTAAGTATTCAACAATCTCATTAGGATCATCAGTATCTAAAACTCTTACTTCACCATTGATGATAGCACTAGCTGCAGAAGAAGAAGATACCATTGAATAAGCTGTATAATATTTCTTCATTGTTTCATCGATGAAATTAATGTAATCTTCCATTGACATTGTAATACCAAGACGGTTTCTTAATAATACTTCGTATAAAATCTTACCTTTTTCACCGTAACTTGCTAGGTAGTGAGATAATTCATCAGTTGCTTTGTTCATGCATTTTTCTTGCAAATCAACTGCTAAATCAATATGAGCTTGAATAAAATCAACGAATGCTGCATCTAAACGAGTGATGTATGCATTAACTTCATCATCAGTTAAACCTAATTTTTCTTTACTATCTTTAATCTTATTTTCTAATAAAGCAATTAGATAATAAGGTTCATCTTTATTTTCATCATCTTCTTTAGGATTACGTTTACTAACACCATCTAGATAATCAATCATATTGCTGATTGTGAAGTTTGTTAGAGGATAACCAGCTTCAGCTCTATCTAGTGCCCAGTCAACGTATGATGCAAATGCTTCATCAACTGAGTCGATGTAACTAATGATATCTTCAATATCTTGTTTAGTTCTAACTTGATATGCTTCCATTGTTGATGGGATATCACCTGCATAACCACCAAATTGGTCGATGTATGTTTGACGCATTAAGACATATTCAGTATTGTTTATCATGAAATCAAGATAATCAATTTCTTGTTTAATCTTATCGTAATCAACTTTTTGATATGAATTTAATTTGCTTCTATCAAATTTAGCAAATTCTTCTTTAAGTCTAGCGATTTCTTCTAAATCACTATTGTGATCTTCCTCAGTATATTTTTCATATTTGTACCATGTAGCATCTTGATGTTCAAATCCATAAGCTTCATAATCAATCATGAAAATATTTAATGTAGATTGGTCACCTTCTAAGAAGTAAACAAACATTTCGTCTGTGTAATCTCTAAATTCTTGATTAAATGGGTTTTCAATCTTTAATACAGCACGATATTCGTACTTATCATCATCAGTTGTAGTAACTAGGGCTGTAACTAAATATGTTCCACATTCAGTTGCTTTGTTGTTTGTGTACTTAATTTCTTTAAATTTTGCTGCTTCAGCCTCATCTAGAGCAAGAAGAACTTCAGTTCCATCATAAACAACGTCTTTTGATGCAAATACTGCTTCATCGTGGATAGCACGATATTTAACAGTTAATGTTGCTTTGATTGTTAGCAATAGTTCATTATCATATTCATCATATAGTTTAACTGTTGCTTCAACTTTACCAACATCTGTTAAAGTGTTGTTTTCATATTCTGCTCTAACGCCTTCTGGGATGTTATTTGCTTTAATTTCGTAAGTCTTACCTTTTTCCCATTCGTAAGTAGCATCTTCAAAAGTAACTTTTGAAACATTCTTTTTTTGTTTGTTAATTGTTAATGTAGCTGTTAATTCACCTAAAACATTACCTTTAGAATCTTTTAGGATAGCTTTAACAGTATACTTACCTATTTCAGTTTGTCCATTTCCTTCATATTCTACTGTAACTCCCTTAGGAATTGACATAGGGTTAACTGACAAACTCTTTTCCTTACCATCGTAACTATAGACACCATCAAAGAATTTAACTTTTGATATGTCAATATCTTCTGGCTCTTCAGTTGGATCAGTAGTAGGATCATCTGTTGGATCAACTACTGGATCTGGATCTGGAGTAGGTTTATCTTCCCCACAAGAAGTTAAACCAAATGTAAATAAGCCAAGGATAAATACAATGATAAATATCTTTAAAATGTTCTTAAATTTTTTCATTTAATTTCCTCCCTTTTTAAAAACTTATCATTATTATACACTAATTTATTATAAAAACACAAACTAAAGCGTTTTTTTGCAAAAAAATAAGTTTTGTTATATAATAATATAAATAAAAGAAGAGGGTGATATTATGCGCTTTTTTGAAATTGTAGGAGAATATTTAAAGAATCACTGGATTAGACTCGTAGCATCAATCGTTTATGGGATAGTAATCTGTGTTATATATAATTTTTCAAATGATGGATTTAGCTATGCTATATCTTATTCAAATGGTTTATTTATCGGTGGAGCAACTCTATTTTTGTTTGGATTACTAACAGTAGTAAACTATTTTGGTGGTTTTGATATATTTTCTTATATGTTTAGATCAAAATATGTAGGTGATCATAGAGAGAGCTTATACGAATACTCAGAAAGAAAGAAAATAGAAAGAAAACCCGCTGCATTTATTTTCATTGACTATCTAGCAGTTGGAACTATTTTCATGATTGTTTCATTCATAATCTTGTTAATTGTTGGGTGAAAAACAAATGTAAGCGCTTTACATGTAAGTAAAAGGCTTGATTGGTTGATATTGTTTACATTGAAATCGTTTTCTGCAAATGCAATTTTATGAAAAATGTTGATTATATAACAAAGTTATTATATAATATTAAAAAGAATAATTTTCTTAAACTGTCCATTGGGACAAGTAAACTAAATAGGAGGAAAAAATGAGAAAATTTAAAGGTTTATTTTTAGTTGTTCTTACTCTTCTATTGGCTGTTGGACTATTTGCTTGTAAAGGCAGAGAAACTCCACCTGAACCAGAACCTGTAAATGTTGAAGAAGTAAGAAAGACTACTCAAGATGAAGTTGATGCATTATTTGCTAAACTTGACCGTGAAGCTTATGCTGACGAAGATTTAGCAATCTTTGATGCAATTCAAGCTGATGCAAATCTATTGATTGCTAAAGCAACAACTGCTGAAGAACTTGCTGAAGCACTAGCTACAATTAAGAAGTCATATAACGATGAATTAGCAAAAGCAAAAGTTTATGCTACAGGTGTTTATTCATATGTTGCATCAAGCTATGCTGAAAGAACTGAAATTCTTGCTATTCTAGAAGCTTATGCTTACGAACACTTCTTAACTGGTTTCTCTATGATTGATGATGGTGGTTATCAATTATTCAGTAAGACTGTAAAACGTGGTGTTGATACATACGTTCCTGGATATGGTTGGGCAACACTTTCTGATGGTGAAATTATCGCTGATTTAAGTGGTGAAACTAATCCTGTATGGAAGAGATATTATCACTCATTCGAAACATCTGATCCTAACCAAATCAACTATGCTGATGATAAAGGTTCAGTTGTTGGTGACTTAGTTGGCTACGTTGCAAGTGGTTACTGGGATACAAGATTAAATGAAACTAATGATGGTTATGAATGGTATCCTCTACTTGCTAATGAAAAACCAGTTGCAGTTAATGCAAATGCTAAGACTGGTTTAGCAACTCAATACAAGTGGTCTATTAAAGTTGGTGGAGATCTTAAATATGATACACTAACTGCTAACGCAACTCTTGCTCAATTCAAGGGAAGAGCAGTAGAAGCTCAAGACTACATTACTCCTTATCAAATGTATTATACAAAAGCTCTAGGTTGGGCACGTAGTGCTGAAAACTTAGATGGCGCTGGATCAATCAAAGGTTCTGCTGCTTACTATAATGCATCTGCTAATGGATTTGATGCTGCTGCATGGGAAAATGTTGGTCTAAAGGTTTACCAAGAAGGTGGCAAGTGGTACATGAGCGTTGAATTCAATACTCCTTGTACTCCATTCTATGCAATGTATTACATGGCATCTAGTATGTTCTCACCTGTTCCTGAAGACTTCATTAAAGCTTTAGGTAAATTAAATGGTGCTGCTGAAGGTGAAGAATGGCTTAAGGGAGCTGCTATTTTCGGTAAGACAAGCGTTGACCTAGGCTTATCTCCAGTTGATACATACTTATCACTTGGTGTTTACACTATTGAAGCATGGGCTAAGGATGAAGAAATCGTATTCAAACGTAACCCTAACTACACAATCTGCGGTGCTGACCGTTTTAAGATTGCTGGTATTCACTTCGATATTTTAGAAGCTGCTAATAATGACCCAGAAGCTGCATGGAAAGAATTCAATGCTGGTAACTTAAGTGCTTGTGGTGTTCCATCTACTCAAAAACAAGATAGAACAAGAAACGATGACATGGCATATGCAGTTTATACTCCTGGTTCAAGTAACTACAAACTAAATGTTAATGCTTGTAATCAAGAATTATGGGAAGAATTATTCGGTGAAAATGGTACTATTACAACTACTGAAAAAGAAGATTACTGGGTTTGCGAACCTGCAATGAGTAACTCTAACTTCTTACTAGGCTTAAGCTGGGCACTTGACCGTGAAACATTAGCTCAAAGCTTAGGACGTGGTCCAAGTATCAACTACTTCGGTGATGCATACTTATCTGACCCAGAAAACGGTGTTGTTTATAATACAACTGAAGCTCATAAGAAGGCTATGGCTGCTTTAACAATGGATGGTCAATATCCTGTTGGTTATAACCTAGAAGTTGCAAAGAGCTACTTCGATGAAGCTTGTAAAGAATTAACTGAAGCTGGTGTTTATAAATCTGGCGATACAATTGAAATCGAAATCGCATGGCAAACAAATGCTCAATTCACTAACTATGGTGATCCAATCATTGAAATGTGGCAATCTGCATTCGCACCTGTTGGTGAAAAATATGGTCTAACTCTTAAAGTTGTAAACTGGGCTGGTGCTGTATGGAGCGACGTTTACTATAAGAAGATGATGGTTGGTCAATTCGATATCGGATTTGGTTCAATTTCTGGTAATGCTTTGAACCCACTTAACTTCTTAGAAGTATTAAAATCAGATAACTCATCTGGTTTCACTCTAAACTGGGGTGCTGATACATCTGAAGTTAACCTTGAATTTGATGGTAAATTATGGTCATTCGACTCATTATGGCAAGCTGCTGATACTGGTGGATACTTCTATAAAGGCGTTTTAACTCCTGCTCATGCTGCTGGTATGATCATGAAGGGTGAAGGCGAAGAAGAAGATTACGATCCTAACTGCTATAAGATTAATGATGATGGAACTTACACATTATATATCAATACTAACGCTTTACAAGGTGTTGAAGGCTTAGATGTTGATGTTGAAAGTGTTGCATTCGATGGATATAACGGCTCTGCTTCTTACCAAGAATGGGCTTGTGAATTCACATATGACAAAGCTACAGGATTATTAACAGTAACTGTTCCTGCTGAAGCTGCTGCAGTATTATTTGGTGATGATAACTACTACATAGCAGCTGCTGGTTACCACTATGTTATGATTGATGTTCACTACAACAACTCATACAATGAAGTACCTTCTAGCGAAATTGATACTGTTGAATTTGCTCCTGAATGGGTTCCTGCAGAATAATAGAAATATTATTTGAATAAACTAATTAGGGCCAGCCAGAAATGGCTAGCCCTATTGTTTTTTTAGTTTAAATCAATTATTCTTTTACAATCAGTTAGTGAATTATAAGCCAAAATGTAGTATAATAAGTAATAATAAAAAACACGAAAATTGTAAAAGAAAAAACGAAAGGAGAAAGTCGTATGTGGAAATATGTATTAAAGAGAATTGGACTAGCATTCGTTACGTCTGTAATTATAGTCTCATTATCTTTCTTTTTAATTCATTTACTACCATATCAAAAGCCATTAGGAAACTATGAGGCTAGATATAGTTATTATCAAAAAGAAATCCATTTAGGATATCTATTTGAACTTCCAAGCGAAGACCCTTCAGCAGGTAAACTTGTTGATAGAGTTGAATTAAAGATGCTTGGAACAAGATATATTTATCAAACACCTACTGGAAAACAATATTTTATTTGGTTAGGTAATATCATAACTAAATGGGATTGGGGTGTTTCAACTTATATCAATCCTGGTAATTCTGCTGGTGCTATCATCATGTCTAAATTACCAACAACAATTAAAATTAATATTTGGTCAGTAATATTCTCTGTTCCTTTAGGAATATTACTAGGTATATGGGCTGCCTTGAAGAAGAACAAGCCAACAGACCATATCATATCAACCTCTATCATGATATTTACATCAATACCAAGTTTCGTTTTGATTACTATCATGATGCTACTTTTATGTTATAAGACAGGTTGGTTACCTACACAATGGCCATCATCTCTAACCGCTAGTACGGTGGAAAGAATTAAAGGATATATAGTTCCAGTAATATGTTTATCATTTGGTTCAATATGCGGTTACGCCCGTGGTGTAAGAGCAGAACTTTGTGAAGTTATGTCAAGTGATTACCTATTACTAGCAAGAACTAAGGGGCTAACAAAGAATCAAGCTATCGTACGTCATGCCTTAAGAAATGCCATGGTTCCAATTCTACCATCAATTTTGGCAGAAGTTATTGGTTTACTAGGTGGTTCTATGATTCTAGAACAACTATATGGTATTCCTGGAACTGGTAAATTGTATGTAACTGCTATTAACTCACAAGACTATAACGTATTGTTTGTTGATATGGCGTTGTATACACTTATTGGATTAGTATCTGGCGTATTCCTAGATATTTCTTATGGATTCATTGACCCTAGAATTAGAATGGGGGCTAAGAAGTAATATGGAAGAAATTAAGATTATTAATGCCCAAGGTGTAGAAAAAGTTGTTGATGAGAAAGCATTCGAGCTTACTCAACAAAACAAAGTTCTTCACGATGTTAAATTTGAAACTAAGACAACAACATATGCTAAAGATGCTTTCAGACGTTTCTGTAAAAACAAATCTAGTATTGTTGCTGCAATTATTATTGGTTTATTATTGATACTTGCTTTCACTGTTCCTATTTTAAGTCCACATGACTTAAAGACTCCACATATTAAGCAAAGTTTCTTATCACCAAGAATCTTCAAAGCTGGTGGTGGTTTCTGGGATGGTACTAAGAAGTTTGAAAACATTATTTATGACCCTGCAACTGAGTCTCCTGCCGGATTTAAGGAGAGTGCAATTGTTAAGGTTTATAAAGTAGATGATGTTTATCTAAATGACTCAAGTATTTATTCGCATGGTGGAATCTTCATTTTTGAAGGTAGCAAAGCTAAGAAAACTGAAGGTACTTATACTTATGACTTTATGAAGCATAAGAACCCTGTTCCATTCACTAAAGAAATTGGAATTAAGGTTACTGTTAAATTTGCTGATCAAAGTGAGATTCAAACTGATGTCAATAAGACACCTGAATATCGTATCGTTTTACAAAAGAATACTGAAACAGATAATTATATCGTTCTAAGAGATTGGACAACTAATGTAGAAGACTTCGAATTCGATATTAGTGCTTACTTAACTGAAAATAACATTGATTTAATCAATGGTTATATTCGTTTTGATATCAAGAGTGATGGTATTTCACCTTATGGTGCTTTATACATCGATAGTTTTGAATATACTACAAATCTTGATCCTGAAGCAGAAGAAAACGAAGAATTCTTAGAATACCTAGATGACATCAACATCACTGATGCTAATGCCACAAAGCTATTACCTACAACAGCTGCTGGTTATTGGCATTCTACAGGTACAATGCGTGTTATCAAGACTTACGTTTCTTATTGGACATTCCTTTATGACCAATATGAAGATAAGTTAGGATTTGCTAGTGATTATGAAATTGGTAAATCAGTAATGGAAGGATACATTGCAAATGGTTGGTGTACTTATGACTTTAGTGTTGGTCCATCATCATTTGTTAAATTATCAGATCGTTGCCCAATAGAAGAAGTAAATGAACAAAAATCAGCTACAATTGCTGGTAATGAAGTAATTAACTTAGTTTGTGATGTTCAAGTTTATAAAGTATTAGGCTTTAAGAATATGCCACACTTTATTTTAGGAACTGACTCTTCTGGTTTTGACCTATTTACTAGAGCATTCTCATCACTAAGAACTTCACTTGCTGTTGCTATTATTATTAGTACAGTTTGCTTGACATTTGGTCTATTCTGGGGTTCAATTTCAGGTTACTTTGGCGGAAATGTTGACTTAGCAATGGAACGTTTCTGTGAAATCTTAGGTGGTATGCCTTGGATCGTTTTGATGACTCTAATCATCATCAAATGGGGTAACTCTATTGGAACATTCGCTATTGCGAGCTGCTTGACTGGTTGGTTAGGTACCGCCGGTTTGACTCGTACACAATTCTATCGTTTCAAAGGTAGAGAATATATTTTATCAAGTAGAACACTTGGTTCTTCAGATATGAGATTGATCTTTAGACACATCTTACCTAATGCTTTAGGTACAATCGTTACCGGAAGCGTTCTAAGAATCCCTCTAGTAATCTTTAGTGAAGCAACACTATCTTACTTAGGATTAGGTTTACAAGGTGTTCAATCATTCGGTGTAATTTTGTCTGATAACCAACAATATATCAATAGTTATTCTTACTTGATTTTATTCCCTGCATTCATAATTTCACTATTAATGATTTCATTCAACTTGTTTGGTAATGGATTACGTGATGCACTTAACCCATCATTGAAAGGAAGTGACTAATAATGGAAGAAAAGAAAAAGATTCTTGAAGTTAAAGATTTAGTCATCGACTTTACAACCGATAACGGTATTTTGCATGCGGTTAGAAACGTATCATTCGACCTATACAAAGGTGAAACACTTTGTATCGTTGGTGAAAGTGGTAGTGGTAAATCTGTTACTAGTAAAGCGATAATGGGTATCTTAGCCGCAAACGCTATTATTGGTGGCGGAAGTATAATGTATGAAGGTGAGAACTTACTAGAAGTTTCTGAAGAAGAATTCCATCGTATTCGTGGTAAGAAAATTGGAATGATCTTCCAAGACCCTCTATCAAGTTTGAACCCAATCGTAAGAATTGGTAAACAAATTACTGAAACATTGTTAATTAATTCTGACAAATTAAAAATCATGTATAATGATTTGATTGCGGAAGAATTAGTTGCTTATAAGAACGCTATAGCAAAGCAAAACATCAATATTGAAATTGAAAAGAACGCTTGTAATAAGAAAGTTGCTGAACTTAAAGCTGAACTAGCTAAAGAAGATACGACTGAAGAAAGAAAAGCTGAAATTCAAAAAGAGATTAATGATGTTAAGGCTCAAAGTAGTGAAAAAATCACTAATATTAAAGAAGAAACTAAAGCTAAACTTCCTGAGCTTAAGGCTGCTTTAGATAAGAAGAAAAAAGAAGCAAAAGCTGAAGTTAAAGCTTTCGAAAAAGAAGAAAACAAACGCTTTAATGATTACACAGCTGAGTGGAAACAAAGATTATCTAAAGCTCACGTTTCTTTAGACTCATCATTACTTGATGAATTAAAGAAAGAATTAGCTGATTATGAAGCTAAACACGATGAAGAATTAAAGCAAATTGAAGATAACTTCAATAAGAAGATGGAAACTGCTAAAGCTGAACAAGCTTTTGGTCAAGTAATGGCTTTAGAAAGAGTTTTAAAGCAAATTAAAACCGAAAAAGACGATGAATTAAAGCAATATAAGAAAGACTGGGCTAAACGCTATAAAGAAGCAGAAAAAGGTCCTGAAATCTTAGCTTTACGTAAAGAATATGCTAGTGAAAAAGAAAAGCATATTAATAAGCTTTGTATTACAAAGCAAGAAGCTAAACGTCGTGCTCTTGAAGTAATGAAAGAAGTAGGTATTCCTCTTCCTGAAAAGAGATTCCGTCAATATCCATTTGAGTTCTCAGGTGGTATGAGACAAAGAATCGTTATCGCTATTGCTTTAACTGCTGCTCCTGAAATCTTAATTTGTGATGAACCTACTACTGCTCTAGACGTTACAATTCAAGCTCAAATCCTTGAATTGATTCAAAAGATTCAAAAAGAAAGAAATATTTCATGTATCTTTATTACTCATGACTTAGGTGTTGTTGCGAACATGGCTGACCGTGTTGCAGTAATGTACGCTGGTAAGATCGTTGAATATGGACTTGTTGATGAAATCTTCTTTAACCCTCAACATCCTTACACTTGGGCACTACTTGCTAGTATCCCTGATGTTGACTCTAAAGAAAGACTTGACGCAATTCCTGGAACTCCACCTAACATGATTCATCCTCCAAAAGGAGATGCATTCGCATTACGTAATAAATATGCATTAGGAATTGATTTTGAGCAAGAACCTCCATTCTTCAAAATCAGTGATACTCACTATGCAGCTACATGGCTACTTCATGAAAAAGCTCCAAAAGTTGAGATTCCTAAGATTGTTTCTGAAAGAATCAAGAATGCATTAGCTGGTGTTGATCCAAATGCTAATAAGAATGATGAAGAAAAGGAGGGTGAACAAGATGCGTAATTCTAACAAATCTGGCGACTTCAATCTTGATGAAGAATTAAGAAGCAAGATTGTGGCTGACGAACAAGACTCTCCAATTTCTGATGATCATGAAGATGTTTTATCTAATGATAATGCTTTAAACAAACACGAGAAATCAGAAAAAGAAAAAGAAATGGAAGCTCAATATCATATTAATCCACATATTAAGAGAAAACCTGAATTAATTGATAGCGATATCTTACTTTCTGTTAGATATTTGAAACAATTTTTCTTCTTTGGAACTGGTATTAATAGACAAAAATTGAAAGCTGTTTCTAATGTTTCTTTTGATGTTTATAAAGGTGAATGTTTTGGTATAGTTGGTGAAAGTGGTTGTGGAAAGACAACAACTGGACGTTCAATCATTAAATTATATGATATTACATCTGGATCTGTTTATTACAAAGGATTTAGAATCTCTGGTGGAACACGTTGGAACAAGAAAGAAATTAAATTCACACGTATTCGTAAGAACCAAGCATTAGATGCTGCTAAGAAGAAATACGTTGAGGATTGTGCCGACGTTCCTAAGAGCGATCCTATGTATATGGAAAAGATTGCACGAATCAAACAACAATATGATAATACTTGTTTAGCTGAAACTGAAAAAGCTAATGAAATTATCAGCGTTCAAAGAGCAAAGATCAAACAAATCAAATTTGATAATAAACATTTCCCTAGAAAACTTGTCAATGAAATTCAAATGATTTTCCAAGACCCTGTTGATTCACTTGACCCAAGAATGACTGTTGAAGACATCATTCAAGAAGGTTTAAGAATCCAAGGTCATAACAATCGTGCTGAAAACCATGAAAAAGTTGTTGAAATGTTAGAGAAAGTTGGTCTTGTTGCTGAACACTGTGCTCGTTATCCTCATGAATTCTCAGGTGGACAACGTCAAAGAATCGGTATTGCTAGAGCTTTAATCATGAATCCTAAATTATTGATTTGTGATGAACCTATCAGTGCCCTTGACGTTTCTATTCGTGCCCAAATCATTAACTTACTTAATGATTTGAAAGAAGAATTAGGATTAACAATGATTTTCATTGCTCATGACTTGTCAGTTGTTAAATATTTCTGTGATCGTATTGCCGTTATGTATTATGGTAAGATTGTTGAACTAGCTCCAAGTAGTGAACTATTCAAGAATCCTTTACATCCTTATACTAAATCATTACTATCAGCTATTCCTAAGCCAAATCCAATTGTTGAAAGGCATAGAGAAAGAATCGTTTACCGTCCTGATTTAGATCATGATTACAGTAAGGAAAAACCATTCATGCAAGAAATCAAACCAGGTCATTTCATTTATTGTAATGCTCCTGAATTTGAAAAATTCAAACAAGAATTAAAAGATTAATAAAAATAGAGTTAGTTTATTATAATGATAAACTAGCTCTTTTTTTAATGGACAGTTTTAGATGTTTAGTGTAGATAAAAAGTCCTATTTTAATGCTTTTTATGGTATCATAATATAAAAGGAGAACGTTATGGAAAGATTTGACCCTAAAACTAATAGATTTCCTTATCCACTTATTACTGATAAACATTATCTAGAAGTAAAAAAGAACAATGGATTAGTGTTTGATAAGGATTATCCATATATTGATAAGTCTAAAAAATATAGATTTAGTTACGGACTAACTAGGTTTGTTTTATATATTATGGCATTTCTAATTGCAAGAATTAGAATGAATTTGAGGATTGTTGGTAAAAAGAATTTAAAGAAATATAAAGATGTGATAAAGAAAGGTGTTGTTAGTGTTTGTAATCACGTTCATATGTGGGATTATTTGTCTATTATGAATGCGGTTAAACCTAACAAAACAAAGATTTTAGCATGGGCTCCTAACATTAGAGGAGAAAACGGGAAGTTAATCAGAAATGTTGGGGGAATCCCTGTTCCTGATAATGATTTTGGAGGAACAAAAGCCTATATTAGAGCTGTTGAAGACTATCTAGAAGATGGAGGATGGCTTCACATTTATGCTGAAGGAAGCATGTGGGAGTTCTATAAGCCTATTAGACCTTTTAAACAAGGTGCTAGTTATTTTGCATGTAAAGCAAATAAGCCTATTATTCCTTTAGCTTACTCTTATAGAAAGAATGGTTGGTTTAGGAAACTATTTAATAGTCCCGCAAGTTTTACTTTATCAATTGGGGAACCTATTTATCCTGATTTAAGTTTACCAATTAAAGAAAGAGAAAAGAAGTTAACAATAGAAGCACATGAAGCAGTATGTAGACTTGCTGGAATTGATCCAAAAGATAATTTATATGGACCAATCTTTAATAATGATGAGCGTGTTGATTATTACACTAAAGAATATGGTGTTGGATATAAAAAGTCATGGTAATAAATATAGGAGGATGGATATATGAAAAGAAGTATTAAATTATTATTTGTTTTTGTTTTGTCTTTATTTGTTATTTTTACATTTAGTGCTTGTGGTGGAGTAGATAATAGCGAAGATATCGCTAAACTACAAAACGAAATTGCTGAATACAAAGTTTCTACAGAAAGTAAACTTGCAGAATATGAGCAAGAAATAAAAGAAAACGAGGCGAAGATTATCGCTTTAGAAAAAGCACTAGAGGATTCATCATCAGAGAGTGCTCCTGATTATAGCAGTAAAATCAATGATTTAGAGCAACAATTAAAAGATAATGCGGCTATAATTGCTGGATTAACTAATGAACTAGAGGCAGTTAAGTCTGATGCTCAATCTTTAGGAACTAAGGTTGATAATAATTATACTGAAATCAGTGGTAAAATCACCACAATAGAATCAAGTATCGATAATAGTGGAGCTACTAAAGAAGTTCATGTTAATCTAGCTGATAGATATTATCTTGTTGTTAATGATACATTCCAATTATTCTATCGCTCTGTTATTCAAGCACCAGATCCTTATGGATACTATATTAGAGTAACTGGTGATAAAGGACACACTTATAACCGTTACTATGAATTCAAACCAGAAACTTCTGGAGTTTATAATTTAAAGATTGAAGTTTGTGATGAAAATGGTAATGTTTTAGGAAGTGACACAACAAAATTAACTGTTGTAACTAATTCTACAACTCGTAATAAGAAAATATTAGTTATCGGTGATAGCTTAACTCAAAGTGGACAGTGGATAGCTCGTGGCGTTGCTAAATTTGAAGCAGCTGGTGGAACAATTAAAACTATTGGTACTAAGTCATCTACCCTATCAGCTTCAACTATTGGTTCAGCAAATAGTGTAACTGTTAACCATGAAGGTCGTGGTGGCTGGCAATGGTCATCATTTGTTACTAAATACGATTCTTCAACAAAATCACCATTTAATGATGGTAGTGGATTAAGTTTTTCTAGCTATTTATCTAGAAATAATCTAGAGAGATTTGATGAAGTTTACATCTTAATGACATTTAATGGCTTTACATCAACTGATGTTTATGACTTTAGTAGCAATTTCTTAACTCAAGCTAAGACTTTAGTTGATCAAATCCATTCTGAATATCCTGGTGTAAAAGTGACTTTAATGAGTTTACCACTAACATCAACTTATGCGGGACTTGGCGCACATTATGAGATAAATAAAACTTATAGTGACAATTATGGTGTTCAAATTAGAATTCATGAATATGATAATTTCTTAGAAGAGTGGAGTAAGATGGAAGGTTACGCTGGTTGGTTAAGGTATGTTGATGTTAAAGGTCAATTTGATAGTGAATGGAATATGCCATATGAATCAAAGAGTGTAAACGGAACTAATTCAACTGTAAAAGAAAATGTTGGTAATTCAATGGGAATGCATCCAAATACTTATGGTTATAACCAAATAGGAGATGTTTTCTTTAGAGCATTAATGAGTTCTTGGGGTAATTAATAAGGCAATGAAAGATGTTCATATTCATTTTCATAAGCAACCTTATACTATTGATGTAGTACAAAATATAATAGAAGTAGGTAAAAAAAGAGGAATTGATGAATTTTATCTACTTGATCATACTCACAAATTTCAAGAATTTAGTTTCTTATATCAATTAAAGAAAGATGAATTCACTTTTAATCATTACAAAAATAAGAAATATATTCCTATTAATGAATATTTAGATTTTATTGATTTAGTTAAAAGAAGTGGATTAGAAGAAAAGTACAATGTGAAACTTTTATTTGGTTTAGAGGTTTGTTATTTTAAAGAATTTGAAAAGGAATTAAAAGAAGAATTAAGTAAATACAAGTTTGACTTTTTGATTGGAAGTGTTCATCATATCGATGGTTTTGCTTTTGATTTAGATAAAGAAAGCTGGATTGGAAGGGATGTAGATAAGTTATATGATAGATATTATTCTATTATGGAAGATTTGATTAAAAGTAAGCTCTTTAATCATCTTGCTCATCCTGATAGTATTAAAATATTCGATTATTTTCCTTCGTTTAGTTTAACTAGTAGGTATGAAAAAATAGCTAAATTATTGTTTGAATACCATATGACTACTGAAAATAATAGTGGTTTTGATAGGTATGGTTTAACAAATATCGGTTTAAATGATGAATTTTATGATATATTAGTTAAGAATAAAGTTACAATTTATAAAGCAAGTGATGCTCACGATTACACTTATATTGGTAATAAATTTGAATGTTTGAGGTAAAGAATGAAAGATAATTACGAAAGTTTTAAATTATTAAATGATTTATATTTTGTTAGAACAGCAGGTAGCGCTGAAGAACTAAGGGCAGCTGAGATTTTGGTAGCTGAATGCGCTAAATTAGGAATAAAAGCCAAAATCGAAGAATTCGATATTAAGAGCTACGAGGTTAAAGAATGCGCCCTAAAATTTGACTCAGAATCGTTTTTAGACGTTGTAGCTACAGGATTAAGTGGCTCAACTTCTGATGCTGGCGTAAGCGGTGAATTTATTTACATTGACTCTTTAGAAGACTTAGAAGTTAAGGATGTAAGAGGAAAAATTGCCTTGGTAATTGGCAAGCTGATTCCTTCAAAAATCTATTCAACTTTGGTAAAAAAAGGGGCAATTGGAGTCGTTCATGCTACAGGTGATTTGTATGAAGCAAAGGAAAACACTGATATTGACCCTTATATGATTCGCCCTAACGCTAGTAAAGAAGGGGTTATTCCTACAGTTTGTATTATGATACAAGATGCTGAAAAATTAGTTAGAAATATGCCTAAAATGGCTTATATTAAGCTAATTCAAGAAGAAAAGACAGTGAAAAGCCGAAATGTTGTAGCTAAGATTAAAGGAAGAAAGTGGCCTGATGACGTGATTGCTTTTAGCGCTCATTATGATAGCGTTCCGTACTCCAAAGGAGCTTATGATAACGCAACTGGTTCAATTGCCATTATGCAAATAGCATCATACTATAAAAAGAATAAACCAGATAGAACTTTAGTTTTTGTTTGGTGTGGAGCTGAAGAGATTGGACTTGAAGGATCTAAAGCATATGTTGCGCACCATGCAAAAGAATTAGATAAATACAAACTAGATATCAACATCGATATGGTTGGTGTTACTTTAGGTAATGATATTGCTTGTGTAACTGCAGAAGAGGCGCTAGTTAATTATTTGAAATATTATTCTAAAGTTACTGGCTTCGGACTAAAAGCATGGCAAGGAGTTTATTCATCAGATTCTACTCCGTTTGCTGATAAAGGAGTGCCTTCCTTAAGCTTTTGTAGAGGAGCAGTTAGAGGTGGAGCTGTAATTCATTCAAGAAAAGATGTAATGGATTTTTTGAGTGAAGATAATTATTATAGAACTTGTAACTTTATCATCGAATGGAGTAAGACATTAATTAATAGTGTAGCTTTTCCTGTTGACAAAGCAATTCCTGATAATATGAAACAAGAAATCGAAAAATATTATAGTAGATAGGTATTTTTAAAGAATTAAGGCGCTAAAAAGAATGCTTTAATTCTTTTTTTTATTTTTCTTTCTTTTATTTATTTCTTATATGTTATAATAATATTGAAATGTAAGCGTTTAATACACTTATTATTGTTACCGGAAAAATAAAAGAAGAAAGGAACTTTATGAAAATTACAATTGTAAGCGAACTCTCTTCAAAACTGATTTATTCAGATGGGGAGACTTTTCAAGGATCATTTGATCCAATACATAAAAAAATCTCTTTTGAATCTGATAAGTTGTATGTAGATTCCAAATTTAGAGATATTAAGATACTTGATGATGGAAACATTCTCATAAAATTCTCGTTTAATGGTGAAGAAGGGTCTTTAGAAAAGGAATTACTCTTAGAAAAAGGTAAGTCTTTAATAATTGAAGATAAAAAAGGTAAATGGGATAAAGATTTATGGGAAACAGTTTATCGAGATTTCAAGATTGAATTAAATTACAAAACAAAAGAAGTTGACTTTGATGAAAACAATATCAAATTGCAAATCCATGAAAAAGGGTACACTTCTTGTGGGGAAGGGTTCAAAAATGGTGATGTAGAAGAAACTGTAAATGCTAAAATTGGTACTGTTTATGAAGCAAAGTTAATGATAGATAATAGATACACTTTAAATGTTACAAAGATTAATGGCTCTAAGATATCTATCGAATCTATCTATTATTATTGCGATAATCATGGGAAATTCAATGAACTTAAAGATAGTTTTGAAATCAATGAAACATTTTTATACTATGAAACAAGGAGTGGGGGATACGCCACTAGGTATGATCATGAATCATGGTATTGGTCAATAGAAGTAGAATTAGTAATTGATGGAAGTACAAAATTTTCTATTAAAAAAGGATACTAATTATGGAAAATGCTATTCTAGTAAGACATTTAGATATAATTAAGATTGAAATTGATTTTTCGGATATTAATAATATCTATAGCGCTTTAAACGCTTCTTCCCTTTCAACAGTCCACACCGCAAAAACTCAAGAGTTATCTAATAAGCTTGGAGTTCACTTGATGGGATTTGTTGATAGGAATGGTGATGATGTCAATAACGAAAAAGCATGCGCCCTTTCAGGATATGATTATATAGGATCATTTATGCTTCTTTGTAAGACTGATAGGAATTTTAATCCACTACCACTGAGTGAAAAAGAAGTTAATCTTGTTTTTGATCATTTAAATCCTAATAAAGAAGAAACAAAACAAGAAGTTGAAGACAATGAATATGAGAGATTTTGTAAAGAATATGGTTTTAGACCAGTTTTACCTAACTTCCCTATTAAGTTAGAATTCTTTAGAAAAGAAGGAGTTCCTTACGTTTTAATCGCTAGATATAACTTTAATGAAGTAAAAGAAAATGATTACAAAGCATTCTTAGATGCTTTATATAAATATTCATCAATTCTAATTGATGAATTTAAGGATGTTGATGGAGTGAAGCTATCAAGCGATGAGAAATATTATTTACATTGTTATAATGAAGAAAACTCTTCAACAAGTGGATATAATTACATTTTTATTCAAGTTAACGATGATAGCAATATAATAATAAAAAATCCTAAATCAATTGTTGATGTGATGTTTAAAGGCAAAGAAAAAGAATATGAACATGTCGATTTAGAAGATGCTTTAGAAGAAACTTTATAAAGAGGTTATTATGGATAAAAAGAAGAAAAAAGAAAAAGAAATTGAAGATTTAGGACTAGACATCGATTGGGAGAGTCTAACAAAAGAAAAAGACCCACTTGATGATGTGAAAACAATTAAAGATGTGACTGATCAAAATGGATATACACCAAATGATCCACTTGATGATGTGAAAACACTAAAAGATATTAAAAATAAAAGGAGATAAAAATGAACGCAATTAAAATTAAAACTAAAAAAGCTATTGGAGATTACGATTTAGGTTGTTCTAAGATGTTAGGTAATCCTACACTTCCTAAAGGTATGATGGATGAACTACCTGATGATGCGATTTTTTTGATGCAAATTAAGTTAGAGGATATCAAGGATTTAGATAAAGATAATAAGTTACCTCACACAGGTTATTTGTACTTTTTCTTAGGAACTGAAAATGGAATCTACGATCTTAAACCTATCGTTAAGTATTCTAAAGAAGATCCAGAAGAGGTTATCGAAGACTTCAATGCATCTATTCCTGACTTTGAAAGCTTCACACAAGACTTCTTAATTGAATTCGAATTATGTGATGAGAGCGACACTGGTAACAAGCTACTTGGTTGCCCTGGTGATTGGCAATATAGTGAAGAACCAGACGAGTTATTATTCCAACTTGACCCAATGGATAATGATGAAATGGGCTTATTCCCAACATTCGATGGAATGATTTATTTATTCTTTGGTAAAGACAAGAAGAATTTCAAAGATGTTAAGATTGTGGAGGATTTCTCATAATGTTTGATGCTTTAATACAAGAAAAAATTGAAAAATTGATTAATAACATTAATTCAAGAAAAGAGCACGAATACGCCGCAGCAACATACCGTGACATCAAAGATTTAAAAGAAATCGATGAGTTAATTAATCGTAATATTGATGACGAGGAAGCTTCACTTCTTTATGCCTATGAAAACTATATGTTTTTAGCTACAGAGTATAAAACACTCACAAGAATGAGTATTGTAGCTGACTATTTAAAGAAAGCACTAGAAGTGATGATTAAGGTTTATGAAATATATAAGATTGAAGAAATAAAGGAAGATGCAAGTAGCCTTTTATCTGATCTTTTACGTTTCCGTAATTTCTTTGTTGATGATGACTGCTTAGATATTAAAGAATTGGTTAAAGGCAGCGGGTTACTAAAGGATGAAAAAATTGATGAAATCTTTGAAAAGAGAATGAAATCAAGAAGAACATTAAAGAATGACCCTGTTGAAATGAGCCCTGAATATTTAGCTGTTATTGATGAGGTTGAAGAGAAAATCGATAAAAACAGAAAATATCACGGAATGGGTAGCTGCTTTGAAACTTGGAGTCTAAAACAAGAATACCTTGCTGAAAAAGGAATTACTTGGACACCTCCAAATCTATTAAATCCAAATGTTATGTTTGATTAATTAAAACCCTTCTTCTATGAAGAAGAGTTTTTAAAAAGTGCAAAACTAAAGAAAGAAAAGAATAAAAAATGCAAATAGAAATAAAAGAATTATTAAAAAGAAGCTCTTATTTTTCTAATAATGATTATTTGAAAAAAAAGATAGATAAAATCATTGATTTAGAAGAATTAAAAAGAGAAGCACTTTTAGTTTATTTGAATTCAAAAACATATGAAGATGAATTCTTTAAAGAAGCGCTAAACAAAAAAGAAGGAAATAAGATTTTTATCGATTTTAGTGATATTAGTTATTCCTCATCTTTTCCTGCGCCTTTCTTTGTTAAAAAGATATATGAGAAATTAGATGAATTTAATATTCATTATGAAGGTGATTACTCTTTCACACCTAAATGTGAAGCAAAAGTTGATGTAGAAACATATTATGATAATCTATTAGGTATTTTAAAGACTGATCTTTATTCATTAGAGTTAGATAAACCATTATACATTTTAATAAATAATATTGATTTACCTTATGATAATGACTTTTCACTTACTTTCTATCGTCATTTTGTGTTTGATAAGAGGTTTTTACCTAAAAACTTACATGTTTTTCTAATCACTAACAATAAACAACAAAAAGAACAGTTAAGTGAATATTTAAATACTGTTGAATTTGAAAAAGATATATCTAATCCTAAATTATTATTTAAAGAATTAATGGAAATGGGTGGTGCTAAGTTAAGCGATGAGTTACTACTCCTTGCAACTCCTACATTAAAACTAAATGATTATTTTTATGTAGCTAAATTCATCCTTAATTACTGCCCTATAGATGATTATAATCGCACTTTACAAGTAATGCTTTCTAAATATAACACTGAAGAAATCTTATTCTATATCTTTAATGATTTCTATAAGAAGTTATCAGAAAAAGGAAAAGCTATTTTTAGTGAAGGCTTAATCGACCTTTATATGTTTAATTTTGGATTAACTTTAGATGAAGTTATTAATTCAGGTAGATATTTATTAAATAAAGAAAACAAATATTTAATTAATTATGATGAAATAGAAGTAAAAGAAAAAGAAGAGATTTCATCATTCCTAGAGTTTTTTGCTTGTCTTGAAGATAATAGACTAGTTATGAGCGATAAAACTATCAAAGATTTTATCGGCTCCAATGCGATGATTTTAACAGGATACGTAACTAGTCGTTATGAAAAAAGATTAGTTGATGCTATCGATTATATTTATAAAGAGTTTGATAAAGTAGAAATCACTAGATATATTTACAATAAGAAATCAACTTATTCAGTTGATAAAGATATCTACTTAAATGATATCGGCATTAATAATAAAATAGCTAAGAAGAACCTTGTTAAAAATGCGATATTTGATGTGCTTTTAGATAGGTTAGCTTTAGAGATTGCTTCATTTGGTAAAACATTAGAAAGCTACAAAGAATTTGATAAGAAAGAAATATCAGATAAAGAATCTTTCATGCTTTCATTTGTTGAAAGAGCCACAGTCATCGCCGAGTCTGCTACAAACTACTCATCTATTGATAACATTCTAACAAATAAATATTTATTATATTTAATCGCTTCAAAATCAAGAAGAATGTTTAAACGAATCGTTTGTAGGTACATTAATACAGCTTATGACTATCAAACTAAGGTTTTAAACGCTACAGCTGATGGTTATGGAGTATTTGTTCCTTTAGCTGGATGCCTTGCTCATCTATTTAAAGAAGATGAGTTTAATAATCTTCAAAGAGAACTAATTACTCTAGCTGCTGAAGTGATGGATGAAAATGGTGCCTTAGTTAATAGTAACTTTAAAGATGAGTTAGATCAATATAATGTTTGTCCGATTGTTGATTTTGTTTTAAATAATGGTAACGAAGATGTAGTTAATGAACTTGATCTAATCTTAGGAGAACTTAAGAAAGAAAATCCTGATTTTAGGATGCTAAAAGAAAAAGTAAGATTATATAGTAGTAAATACCAAGAAGAAGAGAATGTCTTTATTAGGGTAATGTATGCTTATTTAGCTTTAAAGACTTACGTTTTCTTAGGTGAAAATAGATGGGTTAATAAGGAACTATCATCTTACTTAGAGCCAATTATGTTTAGTGTTATCATTGACATTGAGTATTGTTATTACCCTGAAGTCTATGGAGCAATCTACATGTACTTTGGTAGAATTTATCCAAATGACTATTTAAATAGACTTGAGATGGGTATCCATTTGCTTAAGTCACAAGGTTATTTAAAGGGATTGAAACTATTCATTAGTGCTTTCAATTACTTTTCATCTATAAAACAAAGGGAGGAAAAGTAATGGGAACTAATATTTCTAAGAAATGGGAAAAGATAAGTGACAATTGCTTTGGCGATTTTAATTCTAAAACAGAAGGACCTTTCTTTGGGTATATAAAAGAGAGAGATTCTTATAATTTTGGTGAATTTAATGAAGAAAAGAAGCCAAATGGACTAAATATCAATGTAGCTAAATTTAAAACTAGGTTTGCTAAATATGATAATGGAGAAATAATTTATCCATATACTGATATTTTAGAAAATGGTGATATTAGGATTACTCTATGTAAAAAAGGTGACCTTAATACAACTCTATATATCTGCTTAAAAGATTCAAGTTTTGAAATTTATCGTGATAATTTTCCTGGAGATAAAATAGGTTATGCTGTTTATTATGATGGCTTATCTCACTTATTTAAATTTAGGAAATACGATGATGAGGGATTTATTGATGAGGAAGTAACTGTTCCTAAAGAGTTTAATGTTAAAAATCCTATTAAGAGTGATAAGAGAATCAATTATCCTTTAGAATTAAAATACGAAAACATTAAAGAGTTACTTGATTTTGCAGGTCTATCTCAGATTAGTTTTGAGGAAGATGTTGCTACTGGTATCGGTCTAATTAGTGATGAGAATGGTCAAAGAAAGATCATTAAATTTGAAAAAGGTAACAATAGTGGTTATCAAATGCATCAATTTGATGATTATTACATGGTATTTAATCTTACAAAGAATAAATTTGATGGTCCAAAAGTTCAAATTGAGGATGATGGCTTTACAGTTGTTACTATCTTAAAAGAAGATGGTAACAAGCTTTCATCATCTGCTATTATCACAATTAAAGGTGAAGAAGTTATTTTATGTGATTCAAGTACAGGAGACGTATTAGACACTGATAGATGTGCTAGAATTAGATATTTAAGTGAACTTTCTTTTGATGAAGGAAATGGTTGGACTGATTATTATTATGCTAAAAAGGAATTTGAGCAAGCTGAATTAAAGAAACATCCGAATAGAGCAATTGATGATACAACAAATCCTGAATATCAAATGATGCATCTAATTGGTCAAGAAGATGCTAAGAAGGAATTCAAGCGCATCAAAGCCTATGTTGAAAAGAATGATACAAGAAGCATTTATAAAAATATTGCATTTAGTGGAGAAAATGGAGTTGGTAAGTCTACTGTTGGTAGGTTGATTGCTAAAGTTTTGTTTAAATATGGGGCAATTGATAGAGACACCTTTAGTGAAACTAGTGCAAAAGAGCTGTTTGATAGCACGACTGGCGTTACAACAACCAATCTGAATGATTTTTATCATGAGGGATATGGTGGAGTAATTCTAATTGACGACCTACATTATTTAGAAGGCCTCAATTTATCTAATGTTAGAGAAGGACTTTTAGCCTTATCTAACCTTATGGCAGGAGATCACAATACTTGCTTCATTTTGTGTGATAATAAATACAATATCAATCAAATATTAGAAAATCACAAAGATTTATTCCAAGATAAGATTCGCTTTAGAGTTAATTTCAAAGATTTTACTAGAGATGAACTAGGGGAAATCTTAAAGATTAAAGTTAAAGAAAAAGGATATTACATTGATAAAGATGCTCTTGATAGGCTACTTGATGTTATCTTCCTATCTAAGTCATATGGTAATAACATCAATGCAACAGCTGCGATCGCTATTTTAGAAGAAGTAATTATCATTCAAAACGTTAGAACAGAGCTTGTTGATGATAAAACGATCATCAAAGATGATGTTGATGTCTACGTTTTAGAAAATGACATCGCTTTTATCGATCAAAAGACTGGCTATCAATCTGAAGCAAGAAAGAAACTAGATGAATTAGTTGGTTTAGAAAAGATTAAAGAAACAGTAGATGATTTGATTGCCTATTTTGCTATAAATAGAGGTAAAAGAGTTGACTTCCATATGTCCTTTACTGGTAATCCTGGTACAGGTAAAACGGAAGTAGCTAGAATTATTGGAAAACTTCTTTGCCAAGAAGGAATCCTAGGAACTAGCAAGTTCTTAGAAGTAACTAGACGTGATTTAGTAGGTCAATACATCGGACAAAGTGCTATTATCACCCGTGATATAATCGATAAAGCGATGGGTGGAGTTTTATATATTGATGAAGCATACTCTTTAGCTTATGGTGGAGAACGTGACTTTGGACCGGAAGTAATTGCGGAATTACTTAAAGCCATGGAAGATAGACGTGGTGAATTCTGTGTAATTTTGGCTGGTTATACTAGTGAAATGAAGAAACTATATGATTTAAACCCTGGATTTAAATCACGTATTAAGTTTGAACTTGAATTTCCAGATTATAGCGATGAGGAACTTGAAAAGATCGCTCGCCTATTCTTAAAGCGTGAAGGTTACGTGATGAATGACGAAGACCTAAAACTTTTCGTTAAATTTGTTTCTATTCAAAGGAATAAACCAAATTTTGCAAATGTTAGAACTCTAAGAGAGTCTTTATCAAAGCTTCAAATCAAACACGCTGGTCGTATGCGACAAATTGGCGGAGATATCAATTCTAAGGAATTAGATTTAGAAGATATTAAAGCTGTATTTAGTAAAGAAGAATTTGATGAAATATCAAAGAGCGAAAAGAGCGAAATCACTATTCCTAAGCTTAACCCTGAAGTATTACTAAATAACTTGAAAGATTTTAAAGCGTCACCATTTAATGAGAAGAAGAATGAAATGAGTGAAGCCATTTTAGCTTTAAAGATGAGTGGTGATAGGGTTGGAGAAGGAACAGGATTTATAATTACTAATGATGGCTATTTCTTAACTTGCGCTCACTGCGTAAAAGGAATAGATAAAATTGTGGCTAGACGTAGAATTACCCACCATAATCGCTATATTGATCTAAATTACGATGCAAAAGTCGTTTCTATCGATGAAAAAGCCGATGTAGCTTTATGTAAGATTGAAACAAGTGGCGATGAAGTGTTTGATTATTTAGTTTTAGCTCCTTGCAATAACGTAAACGAAAAGCTTGATAAAGTTTATATTATGGGCTATCCATTTGGTGTTTCTAGATTTGATGAAATGTCAATCAATGAAGGTAAAATTACTTCATTCCAAAAAGAGAATAGCAAGATGCTAGCTCAAATCAATTTAGACATTCAAGCAAAAGGCGGAAATAGTGGTTCACCTCTAATTGACGAAAAAACATCTCAGGTTTTAGGAGTATTCTGTGGGTCAGCTATCTCACATGGAGCTGAAATTACTGAAGAGATTAATTATGCACGTCCAATTGATTATGTTTGGAGTTTGCTAGAAAAAGAATATAAGGAGAACAAATAATTATGGATGAAAAATTTGTAAGTATGGATGAGAAGTATTTTGATTGTTGGAACTTTCTATATGAGGATAGTGAAGATGTTTCTATAAAAGTTCAGTTTTATAAAGATGATCCAACTAAACCATTCTTTGAACAAAGTTTTTCTACAAAAGACCTAAAAGAAAAAATAGGAAAAGAAAAAGCAGTTCATGTAGAATTTCCTAATAGCTTTGAGCTTGTTATCCATGCAATTAAAGATAATTATGTTTATGTTAGTGTATTAGAAAAATCAGCAGAAGAAGCTTGGCACACTGTTGATAGATATGCACTAAGTAAGAGATTTCCTCTTTATCACAATGACTTAGTTTTTCAAAGAAAAATAAAGGAAGGCTTTTACACTATAGTAGTTAACGAATGGGGGAAATTAAAGAGTGGGCTTAAAGTTACAATATAAAGGAAGCATAAGGCGCTTCAATGGCTATGGGATGAGTTTTGGTAATTTCGAAAACTCTATTCCATTAGAAGAAGTAAATAAGAAGCACTCAACAGCAGTAGAAGGAGCCTTCATCACTATCAATGAAGTTTTAAGTGACACCGTTTCTTTCTCTATCTTCTATTATGATAAAGAAAACAAATATTTAATTAAGAAAGACGAAACTGTTACTTATAAATATGATGGTAATGCTTTTGGCTTTAGCTTTGAATTTAATCTAAAAGATTAAGATTAGTAAAAAAAAGGGATTCACTTTTGAAGTGAATCCTTCATTTTTATTTGTCTTCATCAAGTAACATTAAACCAAATACCATTACTAGTGGAATAACAATATCATATGCAAAGTTATTCAAGTATCCAGCAAATGTCCAACCTTCGTCTATTGCCACAACAATTTCAAATATTATTAATAAAGCAATTAGAGCAAGGCTAAATACTAATACTAAGAAACCTAATTTCATTAGTTTTAGTTTGAAGATCTTTTCTAATAAGAAGCAAATTAATACAAATCCATAAGCAAGTCCTAAGATGAAGCTTATTACAGCATAGATTACTCTTAGAGCTGGAGCATTACCATCAATTAATACGCCATAGCTTACTAAGTTAATTACTGCACTTATAAATAAGTATCCTAGTAAGAAACTTAATGCGATTTTTGCTTCTGTATCTTTCTTTAATAAAAGTAAGATGGCAGGTGTAGCAAATAGTAAAACAAGTAGTAGATCAATTGTGATTGAACTAACAACACCCATAAATGATCCGCCAGCGCTTAGGGCATTAATTAGTTGGATTAATTGAAGAACTGCTAAAACTAAAAGCAAGATTATTGATAATAATCTAGCGATTTTTTTAAATGTTGAAACTAATTTATCCATTCTTTTCCTCCCGTTTCCAAAAAAAGTTTAACATAAAAATAAATATTAGTAAAGATTAATGAAAATAATCATTTAAAAACTAATGTTAAATAGTGTTTTATTATATTGAAATCGATTTCATAATAAAGTATAATAAAAAAGATGCGTATATTTATTTTTTTCTAAATGGAGGAGCGAAAATGAAAAGATTATTATCTATTTTATTTTTATTTGCTAGTTTATTTATTTTGACTAGTTGCACAATTGGCAAGAATAGTCCAGTTGCCAATAAAGAGTACACTATTAATTTAGATGCAAATGGAGGAGATGTCTCTCCAAAATCTATAACTGCTACTCTCTCTAGTGATTTTACACTTCCTGTACCATCAAGAACTGGGTACAGTTTTTTAGGCTGGTTCTATAACGGCGAACAGTTTAGTGATAACGGAGTGTTTAATATAGAGAATGATATTAATTTAAAAGCAGAATGGAGTGCTAATAAATATAAAGTCATTTTAAAGAATGGTGATGAAGTTAAAGAGTTAGAAATAGAATATGACTCTAGTTTTAGTGTGCCTTTTGTAGAAAAAGAAGGATACACTTTTGATGGCTGGTATTTAGATAATACAAAAATTGAAGATGGCAAGTGGAATATAGATAAAGATGTTGAACTTATTGCAAAGTTTACTCCTAATAAATATATAATTTCTTTTGATTTAGAAAATGTAAATCCTCAAGAAGTATTATATGGTACTGATTTTATTCTACCTATCATTTATAAAGATGGATATACATTTGAAGGCTGGTATTTAGAAAATGAAAAAATAGATAATGGTAAATGGCAATTAGCAGAAAATGTAGAATTAAAAGCTCATTTTACTCCAAACACATACACATTAACTTTAGATGTTAATGGTGGAGATAATTTAGAAAATAATAAACAAGAAGTAATATATGATGACGCATTTACATTAACAGAACCAACAAGAGCTGGTTATGTTTTTGATGGTTGGTATCTAGATAATGAAAAAGTTGTATCAAGTAAATGGAGTGTTGCTAGTGATGCTACATTTGTCGCTCATTGGAGTCTAGCTTCATTTAAGATTACATTAAATGAAAATGGAGCAAATAGTCTTACTGAAAAAGAAATAAATGTTAAATATACAAAGAATTACACATTACCAACTCCAGGACGTCATGGATATAAGTTTGAAGGTTGGTATTTAGGTAATGATAAAGTAACTGATGGAGCATATAACTATACTAGTGATATTACATTAGAAGCTAAATGGACTGCTAATGTTTACACTTTAGCATTTAATGTTAATGGTGGAGATAGCATAGGAAAAACAAGCGAAGAAGTTACTTATGGCACTACTGTCACACTTCCAACACCTACTAGAACTGGCTTTACATTTAATGGATGGTTTGAAGGTGAAACAAAAATTGAAAGTGGTGTATGGGATATAGCTAAGAATGTTAGTGTTGAAGCTAAGTGGACAGCTAATGTTTATAAGATTATCTATGATGTTAATGGTGGTGTTGATTTAGAAAACAACATTCAATATGTAACATATGGACAGAAGTTCACATTACAAACAACTACTCGTCAAGGATACACTTTTAGAGGTTGGTATTATGGTGAGACAAGATTAGAAGCTGGAACATGGAATAAAACAGAAGATGTAACTGTTAAAGCAACATGGCAAAGAAAGAATAGTGGTGGAGGAGGTGGAGGATCATCTACTGTCACTACTAAATATACTGTTACTTTTAATACTGATGGAGGAAATCAAATAGCTTCTCAAACAGTAAATAGTGGAACAACTATTACTTTACCTACACCAACTAAAGAAAACTATACATTCCTTGGTTGGTATAATGGAGAAACAAAGATTGAGGGAACAACTTATAAGGTTACATCTAATGTAACTTTAAAAGCTAAATGGGGTGCACCATTTATTGTTACTCTTGATGTTAATGGAGGAGATCCATTAGAATCTTCAACAATTAATGTAGTTTCTAATACTACTTTCACTCTACCTATTCCAACAAAAGAAAACTACACATTTGATGGATGGTTTAATGGATGTGATAGAGTTGATAGTGGAATATATAATTATTCAAGTAATTTAACACTTGTAGCTCACTTCTATAAAGCAAGTGATTACGAGTATCAGGTTAATGGTGATACAGTTGAAATCACTAAGTTTAAAGGAACTGATGCAGTAGTTTACATCCCTAGTAAAATTGAAGATAAGAATGTAATTAGTATTGGAGGAAATGCCTTTATTAATTGCACTAATATTACTACTGTAATACTTCCTAATACTATTAAAAAGATTAATGCATCTGCTTTTGAAAACTGCAGTAATTTAGTTAATTTGACAATTTCATCAAGTGTTTTATCAATTGGAGCTGGTGCATTCTATGGATGTAGTTCTTTAACATCTTTAGTTTTACCAAATGGTGTTAGTTCACTTGGAAGCAATGCTTTTAGCAATTGCACAAGTTTAGAAACTATCACATTACCAGAAAGTATTACTACAATTGGTCAATATGCATTTAGTAAATGTACAAGTCTAACTACAATTAACTTTAATGACACTTTAACTACTATTGATTTAGGTGCATTTAGTTATTGTACAAGTTTAACTAGTGTTACATTCCCAGAATCCTTAACTACTATTAATGCAGAAGCATTTAGCAATACTGGATTAACTAGTTTGATTATTCCTAGTAACGTAATTAGTATTTGCGATAAAGCATTTGCTAATACTCCTAATTTAGTTGCTATCACAGTTGATGCAAATAATACAAATTATGATTCAAGGGATAATTCTAATGCAATTATTAGTAAAGAAACTAATAGCTTACTTGTAGGTTGTAAGAACACTGTAATTCCTAATACTGTAATAACAATAGCTGATGGAGCATTTGTTGGATGCGCAGGATTAATCGATCTAGATATACCTAGTAGCGTAACTTCTATTGGAACAGATGCTTTTAGATATTGTACAGCTTTAAAGACTTTACTTTTACCAAGCAGTATTGCAACAATTGGATTAGAGGCATTCAGTTATTGTGATAGTTTTGATACTATTTATTACACTGGAAATGAAAGTCAGTTTAATAAATTAAGCCATATTCCTAATAAGGTTACAGTTTATTATTTAAGTGATACTGAACCAAATGCAACTGGTAATTATTGGCATTATGTTAATAATGTAGTTACAACATGGCCTACAAAATATCAAGTAGTGTTTAACACTAATGGTGGAGGAGATTTTGATTCTCAACTTGTAACTAGTGGTACAGTTATTAACCTTCCTGTTCCAGAAAAGACAAATTATATGCTTACTGGTTGGTATAATGGAGAAGAGAAGATTACTGGAAATACATTTGAAGTAACATCAAATGTTACACTTGAAGCAAGATGGATAGGTAATCCATATACAATTACACTTGATGTTAATGGCGGAGATGCTTTACAAAGTAATTTAGTTAATGTTAATTACAATTCTTCATTCAATCTTCCAGTTCCAACAAAGGATAATTACACATTTGATGGTTGGTTCTATGGAGATGAAAAAGTAACAAGTGGAACATACACATATAATAGTAATATTACATTAGTTGCAAGATGGACAGGAAATCCATATACAATCACATTAGATGTAAATGGAGGAGACCAATTACAAAGTAATACAGTTAATGTTAATTACAATTCTTCATTCAACCTTCCAGTTCCAACAAAAGATGGATATACATTTTTTGGTTGGTATTATGGTGATGAAGAAGTAACAAGTGGAACATACACATATAATAGTAATATTAGTTTAGTTGCTCGCTTTTATAAAGAAAGTGATTATGAATATCAAGTAATAGTAATTAGAAATTACTTCACTGCATTAACTGGTATTACTACTGATGAATACAATAATCTTAATACACTTGCTGACTTTAATGGGGTTTCTATTGCGTTTAATGATTTGGGTCCAACTGAATTAGAAGAGATAGAAGGTTTAAAGACTGGATTAGATGCTCTGAACGAAAGTTATAAACAAATTGAAGAAGTTGTTAGAGCTACTAATGCATTACAACGTGTTATCAATGTTGCTGCTAACAAATTAGTATCTCAAGCAGAAATTATTGATTTAACTGAAAGTTTATTCAATAATGTAAAAGATCAATATATTACTAACGTTGTTACTGCTAACCTAGATTCTGCTACTGCTAAAGCTTACTATGAAAGTGCTTCATTCCAAGCATTACTAGCTACTGCTAAGCGTAACTACGATTCAATGACTGATGGTCAAAAAGCATTATATGATAATGGTTATGCTACAACTGCTGGTATTGCAGAATTTAACTTTGCTAAGAAAGAAACAGCTTATATTGAAACAGCTATCAATCTAGCAAATGAAATTATCGCTTTAAGTGATAAAGTAACTGAATCTAACAAGGATAAGATCGTTACTTATAATAGCTATCATTCTATTAATGGTGGAACTTTAAAGAAGTACAATGATCTAAGTGATGCTGGAAAAGCTTTAATCAACACTAAGATTAAACATAAATTAGATTTATTAAAAGTTGTTGTTGATTTATTAAGCATGAAAGCTACTACAGTTGATGAAACAACTGTTGAAATCAATGCTGCAAAAGTTATGATTGCTACTTTAAATGGTGGAGAATACCCTACTAACACTTATGTTCAAGTAATTCATGGAACAACTGAACCTGCATTTGTTGCTAACGGATTATATTTCAAGAAAGTAAATGAAGAATATGTTGTTGTAGGTTATGGCCTTTCTAATGAAACTGAGTGGGCTAACGACTTATATTACAAGATTAATAAGTGGGCCGGCGAAGACGTTAATGATGATGTCGCTTATATTGCTCAGTCATTCAAATATGTTAAGAATGACGATAGAACTATCACTTGGGGTATTGATGCTCACTTCAACGCATTATTAGCTCAAACTATTGATAGAGTAGAATTAATGGCTAGAACTGTTACGTTAGCTAATGCTATTAAAGAAACTGCTTCTATATTGCCATCTGCTAGAGATGTTACGAATTACGGTTTAGGCAATTATCAATCCACTTATGATGATCTGATGAAGTACAATGATAAATTATCTTATACTGGTAAAGTTGATGAATTAATACGAGCTTACTATTCTTTAGGATTGATTAATCAAAATCTAAAGATGAACGATTTAAGTGATAATAACCTTGCTAGAATCGTTAATGCTGCTAGCGCTATTGCTGGTTACTATGAATTAATGGATCAAACTGCTACAGCATTAGATCCTAACACTACTTACTATACTAGGGGTATTGCTGATACTAATGGTGTATATCCATATACAGAAGTAGAAAATCCAGACATCGCTAACAAAGCAACATATTATGTATTGACTGCTGCTATCGGTAACTTTAGTGGTAGGAATGAAGAAGGTATTTTAGAAGACTTATTTGCATTACCTGAAGCTTTAGATAAATATGCTGCTGGTATCGTTGAAGATATGATTGATGCTTTACCTGCTGTTAAACGTGTTCAAATTTCTGATGAAGCTAGTGTTAAAGCCGCAAAAGAAGCCTATAATAATTTGACTGCTCGTCAAAAGGCATTAGTTAGCAACTACGATGAAATCGCTGCTTTAGAAACTAGAATTGCAGAATTGAAATTTTTTGCAGTAATCGACCCAGTTGCTGATTTAATCGCTGATTTACCAGCTGCTTCAAAAGTTAAATTAACTGACGAAGCTGCAATTAGAGCAGCAAGAGATGCTTATGATGCATTAATTGATGATGAAAAAGCAGCATTCAATACAATCTATTCA